>NZ_JAVWVO010000001.1:0-139796 GCF_036666595.1 Acinetobacter sp.
GAACATACGGTAGAGCTTGCAGGAATCTTTGTGCAAATTGGTTTATTACCAAACACCGATTTCCTCAAAGAAACAGCAGTTGAGCTTTCAAACCGTGGTGAGATTGTGATTAACGATCGCAACGAAACCAATGTCAAAGGTGTATTTGCCGCAGGTGACTGTACGACTGTGCCTTACAAGCAAATCATTATTGCCACCGGTGAAGGCGCGAAAGCATCATTGTCTGCTTTTGATTATATTATTCGTTCTGGCGTGTAATCCTCTCAGACGCTTCTCTGCTAAAGGCTTATAGGCAACTCAGCTTATAAGCCTTTTTATCACGCTGTTTTTTATAAAAAATTACATTTTTTTAACAATAATGCAGTCTGCTTTACATTCAAATTAGATTATATTTTGCCCAACCCCTACTTTTGGGTATAAAACGAAAAGGATATGAAAATGAATAAATTACTTATTGCTTTAGGTCTTGCTGCTGCTGTTGTTTTAGTGGGTTGTTCAAAAGAAAAAGCACCTGAAACAGGTGCAACGACAGGTGAACACCTTGAAAATGCTGCTGAACAAGCAGGTCATGATATTAACAAAGCTGCAAGTGAAGCCGTATCTGACACTCAAAAAGCTGCAGATGAAGCATCGGCTAAAATTGGTGCTGCCGCTGACGAAGCTGCTGCGAAAACTGAAGCTGCTGCTGAAGATGTTAAAAATGCCTCTAAAGAAGCAACAGCTCATGTTGCTGGTGCTGTAGAACAAGGCGCTGCTGATGTAAAAGAAAAAGCGCAATAATATTTCTAAGCTCAAAAAAGCCTCCCACTCGGAGGCTTTTTTATGGGCTGTGCTATAGTAGATGAAACTTGCATTATTAAATAAATCATAACTTTAAAACTTTGAGGATGATCTATCGTCATGTCCTATTCTCACCATATTGAACCTCATTTAATTCATCGTACTGGTTGGCTACGTGCAGCGGTTTTGGGTGCCAATGACGGCATCATTTCAGTGACCAGTTTGATTATGGGGATGGCAGCCAGTGGCGCAACCAGCCATACCTTACTCATCACGTGTATTGCAGGGCTCATTTCAGGTGCGAGCTCTATGGCTGCGGGTGAGTATATTTCGGTGAAGTCACAATCAGATATTGAAGAAGCCGACTTAAAACATGAAGCCCGAGAATTAGATAAAAACCCGCACTTAGAACTTAAAGAACTGACTCAAATTTATATACAACGTGGACTAGAACCCGAACTAGCACATGAAGTCGCAGTACAACTCAGCGCACATGATGCACTGTCTGCACATGCCCGTGATGAAATAGGCATCCATGAAAATACCAGTGCCAAGCCACTTGAAGCCGCGGGTTCTTCTGCCCTCGCCTTTTCACTAGGTGCTCTGTTTCCCATGCTGGCCATTCTCTTAAGCCCTCAAGGTTATCTGACTCAGTCAGTTGCTCTTACAGGGGTACTATCGTTGTTCGGTTTAGGCGCTTTAGCAAGTTACTTTTCTGGGACTTCTATGTGGACAGGCGCATTTCGTGTGACGCTATGGGGAATTTTTGCGATGCTGTTTGCCAGTTGGATTGGTTCACTATTTAATGTGCATGTTTAACGTCAACAACACGATACGCGATAGCAGGCTACCTATTAAAAATGTAAAAAAGCCCATGGATTGAATGGGCTTTTTTACTATTGAAAGCATCATTCATCATCAACTTTAAGCTTGCACATTTTTCTCTGAGCCACTACTCAGATGCACTATTACTGATGACCGAAGTACCATTCTACAGGTGCAACCGCTTATTTTTTAAGTAGCATGAATTGCTTAACGTCTGCTCTTCTTCATCATAGCGCCCAAAACGTCATAGAAATGATGAACCAACTCCCTGCTTACATCTCGCTAGATTGTTTTTTCATTCATATAACGCCAATAGCGTTTAGGAACATATTGCACATGTAGTTTGATATTTGTTCTTGCCTCGATGTTGATACTTTTAAAATAATCTTTCCATAACTGGTCATACAGCAGCTCATCATCATCTAATTCAACACTAAAGGACTGACTGTGTCCGACTTTGTGTGCATGATCAATTTGATCCACATCCATCTTCACCTGATGGACTGCTATCAGATCATAATAAATTCCAAAATTTCTTTTTTCATCATAAATCAACCATCTTTGATCTTGATATCGGTTTCTAAAATGCCGTTCTATCAGCGGTAAAACATTAAAATCCGGCTGTATCAGGCTTAAAAACAATCCATCCTGACATTTTTTAAAGCGAACAAAAGCTTCCATACGGTGCTTTTCTCTACCTACTTGTTTGGCCCACTGCGAAACAGCCAATACATCCATATGCGCATAATTACGATCTACTGCATGTGTATTTTTAAATACATAGATACAGAAATTAAAAAGATGTTGATGTGCCTGTTCCTGCTCAGACAGAAAGCAATAATAAAAAAATCGTAGACTCTCAACCGTAATTTTTTGCTTTAACCCTCGCCAAACTCGCTCTGCGTGTTCATCATTTGAAGCAACCTCAATACACTCATCAAACAAGCTGGCTTGGGAATTATTAGATGCAAGCTTGACATCAAAATCTTTAAACTGAAAGCTTCTATATACACAACTCAGTAGTCCAGTCATGCTTTGATCAAAGCGATATATGGACATACTAAAAACCGAAGCCCAGTTGAGGCGAAAGCTGTTTTTGGTATTTGGATTGCCCCGATTGCAAAATGTGCTGCCGAATCTGGTTCGCTTGTTGTTCTTTTTTAAACTTTGGCGTATCTGCACAGCGAATAAAATGCTGTGCCCGATTGTAAGCAATGCCCATACGCTTTAGTTGATCGATATGAATCTGCCCAAAACGACGAGCTTGCACAATTTTTTTAGCCGATTGAACACCTATACCCGGAACACGTAAAATCATACGATAGTCTGCATGTTGAATATCAACAGGGAAATGCTCAGGGTTACGTAATGCCCAACTTAGCTTCGGGTCGATGTCCAAATCTAAATTCGGATGCTGATCATTCACGATTTCCTGCGCATCAAAACCATAGAAACGCATAAGCCAATCCGACTGGTACAGCCGATTTTCTCTTAATAATGGCGGTGCAGAACCCACAACAGGAAGCATTTTTTCCTGTTTATTGATTGGGATATAGCCTGAAAAATACACCCGTTTGAGCTGATACACTTTGTAATGGTGATCTGCCATTAAAATAATATCTTTGTCTGTTTCTTGATATGCGCCCACCACCATCTGAGTGGTTTGTCCCGCTGGTACAAACTTCGGCACATGCTGAATCACACGCCGCTCATCCGTCAACTGAATTAAGCGATCACGTACAATACCTAAATCCTTTTGTACTTCTGCATGCGATTTTTCTGGTGCAAACTGTTTTAAACCAACTTCTGTCGGCATTTCCAAGTTAATACTCATGCGGTCTACATATAAGCCCGCCTCGGTAATAATCTCTTGGGAAGCACCAGGTATCGTTTTTAGGTGAATATAACCATTAAAGTTTTCTTCAAGACGTAACTTTTTCACCACTTGTAGCATTCGTTCCATCGTGAAATCAGCTGATTTAAAAATACCTGAACTGAGAAACAACCCTTCAATATAATTGCGGCGATAAAAGTTAATGGTTAAATCCACCACTTCTTGTACAGTAAAAGCGGCTCGTTTGACATCGTTAGAGCGTCTAGAAACACAGTAGGAACAATCAAAAATACAGACATTTGAAAATAGAATTTTAAGCAATGAAACACAGCGACCATCTTCTGTATAACTATGACAAATACCGTTTCCAGTATTCCCCAAACCTTTGCCTTTGTTCTTACGATTGCTACCACTGGACGAACAGGACACGTCATATTTAGCTGCATCAGCTAGAATCTGTAGCTTTTCACGGATACGATCGGTCATGACGATCCTCGGTAAAATCTAAAATAAAAGTATAAAAAATTTCAGACTAAAAGCATTGCCAATACACATACCCAACGACATGGCTTGTCGCTAAAAACCGAAAAATAAACGTGATTGCTTTAGATATTTTTCGAGAAAATACTGAATATTATTTGCCAATTTTGCAGTGCTTGGGCAAAGTGTCTATATGTAAAAGGAGCAAGTACATGTCTTTATTATTAGAACGTCTTGAAATTAAACATCCTATCTTCCTTGCACCGATGGCTGGTGTTTCTACACCAGAGCTTGCGGCGGAAATTTCGAATCAAGGCGGGCTAGGCTCACTTGGATTAGGCGCAAACACCGCGGAAGCCGCACGTAGCCAAATTTTAAAAACCCAAGCACTGACCGAACAACCTTTTCAAGTTAATTTCTTCTGTCATCAAAGTGTCGAACTTGATCCAACTATCGCACAAACATGGATTGATTTTGTAAGACCTCATTTTGAACAATACGATGCAGAACCACCTACTCAACTGCACTGTATTTATCCTAGCTTTTTGGACAATGATGACTTTTTAAATGTTGTACTTGACACTTGCCCTAAAGCCGTCAGTTTCCACTTTGGCATTCCCCATCCGCATCAAATACAGGCGCTAAAAGACGCTGGCATTTTAACCATGGTTTCTGCAACCAACCTAGCGGAAGCACGGGCCATTGAAGCAGCAGGAATTGATTTTATTATTGCTCAAGGCATAGAAGCAGGTGGACACCGCGGGATTTTTAATGAACATTTTGATAGTGCAATACGTACGATCGACCTCGTACAACTTCTGACGCAGCACTGTCGATGCCCGATTATTGCTGCAGGTGGCATTATGAATGGTACACAGGCTCAGCAGATGTTAAGTCTAGGTGCGTGTGCGGTACAGTTGGGGACAGCTTTCGTACAATGTAAAACATCGAATGCCAATGAGGCCTACCGTCATGCACTTTTCCATGAGCACATCACACAAATAAGTGCCAGTATTTCAGGTCGCCCTGCTCGCGGTTTACTCGGTCACTGGCATACCCATATTGATCTGCCGAACCGCCCTGCTGTTGCTGCTTATCCGTACTGTTATGATCTTGGAAAACAATTACATGCCGCAGCGACCAAACAAGGCGAACAAGGCTTTGGTGCATTTTGGGCAGGCACGAATGTTTCTCAAATTCGTGCCATGGAGGCCCCTGACTTAATTAACCAACTGTTGGTTGAAATGCAACAAGTCAGTTATTAAGTCATATTATTCACTCAAAGCTCCATAAATGGAGCTTTATTTATTTGATTTCCAGCAAATTGACCTGTTCAACTTGTACGTCATTCATGGTTTCACCATGAATGAGTAATTGGTCAAAGTAGTCAGCGACCACTTTAAATTGTTCAGTTGTACTTTCCACTTTGTACATGTTCTGACGAAACTCATTACTTGAACGTAAACCTTTGGTGTACCAAGCAATATGTTTACGTGCAATTCGGCAGCCAGAGTATTCCCCGTAAAATGTGTACAGTTCGGCAAGATGTCCAAGTAGAACTTCTTTTACTTCTTGAATACTTGGTGCAGCCAAATGTTCACCCGTCTCCAAATAATGTGCGATCTCACGAAAAATCCATGGACGCCCTTGCGCAGCGCGACCAATCATAATTGCATCTGCACCGGTATAATCGAGTACATATTTGGCTTTTTCTGGACTATCAATATCCCCATTGGCAACTACTGGTATATGAATGAGCTGTTTTACTTCTTTAATCAAATCATAACGAGCCGTGTTCAAATACATGTCTTCACGGGTCCGCCCATGCAATGCTAACGCAGCAATACCCGCCTCTTCCGCACGTTTCGCTACACGTAAGATATTTTCATGACCATTCAAAAAACCCAAACGAGTTTTAAGTGTTACAGGTACATCAACTGCAGCCACAACTTCATCCAAAATTCGAGCCACCAAGTCTTCGTCTTTTAAAAGTGCAGAACCCGCCAGCTTATTACAGACTTTCTTGGCAGGACACCCCATATTGATGTCCACTATTTGAGCACCATTTGAAACCTGATATCGTGCAGCTTCCGCTAACTCTTTGGGATCTGATCCTGCAATTTGTGCTGAAATAGGCGCCAACTCACCATCAAAATTAGCACGATATAAGCTTTTTTTACTCATCCGTAACGTTTGGTCTGATGTCATCATTTCACTGACAGCATGCCCTGCACCAAAGTATTTGCACAGAGACCTAAATGGACGGTCAGTTACGCCTGCCATAGGAGCCACAATCAAATTATTTGACAGTTGATACGGACCAATATACATATGAATTCATCACTTTTTCGACTGGCACAGTATACTGCATCTACACTTTCGGCTCATCTTTTATCATGTGTTCTGTGACTATGAAATACTCATAATATAAAAAATCCAGACGAATCTAAGAGGTAACCATCAGGTAGCCTCTAAATCACATCATTTTTTAAAAAGCATATTTTTTAAGACATTATCTTTGAAAATGAAGTGGTGAATCAATGCCGCGCAAGCATGTAAACCCACTAGTGCAATAAAGAGATTCCCTAAAAATTGATGCGCATCTGCAATAGAGTCACTCCCCCAAACAGTGCTCAAAAGCGGTAAATTTAACGATAAAACTTTGAAATTATCAGTAAAACTGGATAATGTCATCCAACCCGCAATTGGAACAATACATAGGCTTAAGTAAAGGAAAAATCTGACCATTTTAAATAACACTATTTGGTAAGAATTAATTATTTCAGTTTTAGGAATACTTTTTCTATACAGAAAAACAAAACTCAATCTCAAGAAAAATAGAATAAATATTAAAATTCCACCTGCAACATGAATCTGGCCTTTCCAGTCTGTTATTGTGGGATCACCTGCGGTCAGATACACCATTGCAACTAAAGCAAAGGTAATCCAATGCATGATTATTATAGGTTTTGGATAGTTATTCTTCATCGATTTTCCTAATTTTTAAATATTTTTATAAAACGGAGCTGTTAAAAAAAGCTTAAACGAAAAATGTAAAGAAAAATAGAATGCTCTGCTTTTTTATTCAGGCTAGGCTTGACTTAAACCTTAAAAATCAATTGCCTGCCTATCCTCTATTTCCAATTTCTTGTAGATTTAAGTATTTTTAAAGCACAATATCCTTCATCTCTTCAGATATTACTTACATTCTTTGTAAAACTTCTGGTTGAACATTTGTACTACAGCATTTTTTCTAATCACAATGCTCTGCTATCTTGACTTTATTATATCGTCCATAACAATAGACGTAATACCCTTTAAAAGATTCCATAAATTCATCGATAATTGCATCTTCAAGTACCTGACAAAGGTAACCATATAAATAATTTTATAGACTATTGATTATATTGTATAAATTATAAATCAGCATTATTCATTAATTTAAAGCCTAATTTATGATATTAATAAGAATAGGTACAACAATAAAGAAACATAGTGATTCACTCCAATATGCCTCAATATTCTGAACACAAAAAATTAACAGCGACTGAATTAAATAGTTTAATGGCTATGGCTATTCAGCAATCATTTAATGCGATCGTCATTACAGATGCATGTTTTAAGAATAATGGCCCACACATACTTTTCTGCAATCCAGCATTTTGTGAAATGACAGGTTATAGCGAAGAAGAGTTAATTGGACAATCGCCTCATATTTTGCAAGGGCCTGAGACAGATCTAACCGTGATTCAGGAATTAAAAGATTGCATATCTAATGGACTATTTTTCCATAACAATACGATTAATTATCGCAAAGATAAAACACCGTACGCTGTAGAGTGGAACATCTCCCCGATTAAAACTGAAACAGGTGAAATCACCCATTTTGTATCCGTTCAACGAGATATCACGGAAAAAAACGAAAGTCTTAAATATCAAGCGATGCTGGTTGCAGCGATCAATACAACACCCGATACGATAGTGATCACGGATGATCAAGCTAAAATTAAATTTATGAATCATGCCGCAGAGGAACTCTCGGGCTACACCCTAGCAGATTTAAAAGATGAACCTATCACAAAATTATATCCACATGATCAAAAGCTGATAGAACTACAAAGAATAAAAAATCAGGATATTGAAAATAAAGACCACGTATATGAAAAGCATTTCTTAGAGCTCGTTTCATCCCCTCTAAAAGACCGTAATGGCACAATTACACACAATGTGAGTATCGGTAGAAATATTAATCATCATATCGAGATTAAGAGTCAACTTGAAGAGTGGGCCAATTACGACAGTTTGACGAGCATTTTTAATCGTCGCTATGGTGAACATCTTCTAGATACCATTCAAAAAGACATGTGCAATGAAGATAACGCTTGCTGCGTGTTATTGGCTGATATCGATTACTTTAAAACCATTAATGATACTCATGGTCATGCATTAGGAGATGCGGTCTTACAACAAGTCATACATGAGCTCTCCAAAAATTTGCGTAGTAAGGACACTCTCATTCGTTGGGGAGGAGACGAAATATTAATCGTATTACCAAGTATCAAACTAGATTCAGCTTTGAAAATGGCTGATCGACTACGCACAGTCATTGAATCTTGTAAGTTTCCGAGGATTGAAGAAGTGACTATGTCCTTTGGAGTAGTGACTTGGAAAAGGAAAGAGCTTAAAACAACTGTTCTACGAAGAGCAGACGAGCAATTATATCTTGCTAAAGCAAATGGTCGTAACTGTATATTTCCAAACTCAGTACCTTAAGCTAAAATCCATTTATAGGGACAAAAGGCTTCAACCTGTACATTTACAAAATATTTTTTGCTAAGAATGCATTTTAGCTATGTCATTAAACTACTCATTAACCAACTTGTTCTGTATGACATAGCCCTCTTCAAATTATCTAAATAACTGTTTTATAATTCAAATAGATTTGAGGAGGAATGATTGGGTTGGTTAAGATATTGTAGTATTAGTCATCATGAGCAAATAAAAAATAACGTTCAGATTAGCTTGAAAATTTTACCGCTATTTAGACTTTGGAAGAACATTTCAAAACCAGGACGAATATCTTCGCCCTCAACGGTGATATATCTTAAATTTGAATGTAACTTTGTGCTGTAGGATTTTTATCTACAGTCGCCTGAATAGAGTATTCAGTATCGAATTGATCTTTGACAGTAACATTTTTCTTTAACATTTTTTCTATACCTATAATATTAATTCATTTAAAAAAATATAATCAAATATTTAGTTAGGCAACTTTATAGTTAAATTTAAATAATTGATTTAAAGCGGTATAAAATGTTCTACCATCTAAATTTAAGTCTACTTCGATTCCAGACTGAAGCAACACTCGCTTACCCACTTCAATAGATTTCAATCCATCACGGGTATTTTGCATTTTATTTAGAGGAATTAGCGAGACTATAATTTCAGTACCATTTGAAGATTTAGCAATTAATGTATTAAGTTTTTTCAAATTTCACCAGTTTTTTTCATATATTCCACCAAGGAATAAATATTTAATTAATAATTTTTGGTCATTAAAAAAGCACTATTCAGTGCTTTTTTATATTTAATGCTTCTTATAAAGCAACAATATTTACAGCATTTGGGCCTTTTTGACCTTGCTCTATGCTGAATGACACTTTTTGGCCTTCATGCAATGTTTTAAAACCTGAACTAGCGATTTCGCGAAAGTGAGCAAAAACATCTGGGCCAGATTCTTGTTGAATGAAACCAAAGCCTTTAGTTTCATTAAACCATTTAACTGTACCGGTAACTGTAGTAGACATAATATATCCTGCTGAATTTCAATAATTTTAGTCAAAAAGAAATGACTAGTGTAACTTTGAAAATAATAAAAGTGGAGCTTAAGATCTGAAACAACGGAGGATTATGACTAAAACTGCGATACTTAAAGAAGATTTACTAAACATTACTTTTTTCTAGTTAGGCCAATTATACATGAAATAAATAAATATTCAAGTTTTTTATAGCTGTCATAAATTTTAATTATATTATGTGTTTCCTGCAATGAATTGAGACGTCCTTAAAAATAGAAGTTGTAGCATCTAAAAAAGCCCTAGTCACGCGCTGAGCCTTAGAATAGCTTGAACCAAAAAATTGAGGCTAGAGGTGAAATTTCAAACGTTTCGCATAAGGTGTACTATGTTTATTCTGGATAAATAAAATAGCCTTTAAATAAAGTTTTTTTAGGATCAATAATGAATAAGAAAGTTAAAGTAATCTTTTGCATCGCCCTGCTCTCAAATTTAGGAGCATGTGTTGGCAATATGAACCCTACAGGCGGCAATGGTAGGCCTGATTATCCCTATTACATCACGACACAACCAATGATCGTGAAAAAAATCAATGTACCTATAGGCACAAAACTAGAATATGAAGAACAACATTTTAAATCAGGCCAACAAGATTCATTACTGAACGAAAAAAAACTCATCAGCATTTCCTTCCCAGAAGATAAATCAATGAATTGGGCTGGTGTACCCATTGGTTTTATTCACAAATATTTTAACTCAGAAATGAAAGGCTTCAGCGTTTATGCACGTTTCAACCAACTCCCAAGCAATAAGCAGACACGCTTTTCTCAACTTTGGCAGAAATGTAGTGATGACTTAGGCATCCGTGTTAAAAATACGGATGATTGGACATTCAATCTCAATAATATCGCGGATGTAGACAGTTGTAGTGTGAATTATCAACGATACTTTAAAGATAACATTCAACAACAAAATTATCTTGATCAGCTTTACCAAGAAATGCAAAAAGCAGGAACAGTGAATTAGCACTTGGGTATTCAAATAATCACAATTATACGAAATCCCACGCACCTAAGATTTTTAATACTCGCAAAATACTGTTTTGATTTAACTCAAATAAAAATAAAGCGCTACATGGCGCTCTATCTAGACTTATGGTGAGGATAATATATTAAATCAGCGTTGTGTGTTTCATTTTTCACCCCATCAAAAAAGAATGGATTGAAAAAATTATTCTAAAGGTTCTTTGTTATATGTGTAAGAGAGTGAAACAGATTTCAAAAAGAGGAAAGCCATCCTAGTGCGCTGAACCCTAGAATGGCCTTGCTCAGAATATTGATCCTAAATGTATAATTTCAAGTGTTTAACTTAAAAATTAACCCACTTATTTAAGCTGAGCTTAAAAATAATTAAAAGCCTTCCAAAACAATTTTTCCTTTCGCTCGACCAGATTCAATCAGCTCATGAGCTAGTTTTAAATTTTGTGCATTAATTTTGCCTAAAGTCTGATTCAGTGTGGTTTTAATTTTATGGTTATCCACCAGTTCTGCAACCTGATGTAATAGCTGAGATTGTTGTTCAATATCTGTTGTATTGAACATTGAACGTGTAAACATGAACTCCCAATGTACAGAAACCGACTTAGACTTAAACTCACCGATATCTAGTGATTTCGGATCATCAATTAAGCCAAACTTACCTTGTGGAGCAATAAGCTTAGAAATTTGATGAAGATACGTTTCTGTTTGATTGGTTGAAAAAATATATCGAGGTGCATCTAAACCCAATGCTTTGATTTGCGTGTTTAAATCTTCTGTATGATCGATGACATAGTCAGCCCCTAAAGACTTAACCCATGCTTTAGTCTCTTCCCTAGATGCTGTAGCAATAACTTTTAAATTTGTCTTCGCTTTGAGTAATTGAATTGCAATAGACCCTACACCTCCAGCGCCTCCAATCACTAAAATATTATCAGATTTGTCTAAATCAACATTGAAACGATCAAATAACATTTCCCACGCCGTAATAGCAGTTAATGGCAGTGCAGCAGCTTCAGCATCACTCAGACTTTGAGGTTTTAAGCTAACAATACGCTCATCGACTGCTTGATATTCAGCATTACTCCCATCCCGAGTTAAATCACCTGCATACCAGACCTGATCTCCGACTTTAAAATGTTGCACGCCAGAACCGACTTCAACAACCTCACCCACTGCATCCCATCCTAAGATACGCGTGTTGCCTACTGCTACTGGGTTTCGTCTAACCTTAGTATCGACAGGGTTAACCGAGATCGCTTTGATTCTAACCAACAAATCCTGGTCTTTTAAGCTCGGCATCGCTTTTTCAATATCGACCAGTGGATTTTGAAATCCATGATCCATACCGTCAATATAAGAAATAGCCTTCATTTACTTGTCCTCTTGTTTTGTTATTTGAGTTTACTTAATATTCTTTTTTAAGTTATACAGACAAATTCGTCTTATAGTTACCAAAAGGATACTATTGAAATGGGTAAGCTAAAACATTCGCGTTTTGATTGCACACCAGGATGTTCTGTTGAAGCTGCCATAGGCTTACTTGATGGTAAATGGAAGAGTATTATCTTATGGCATTTATTAGAAGATGATGTTTTAAGGTTCAATGAACTGAGGAAGAAAATTCCAAATGTCACTCAAAAAATGCTCACTAGACAATTACGTGAACTTGAGGAGGATCAACTGATTCTACGAAAGGTTTATGCCGTTGTTCCACCTAAAGTAGAATATCGATTATCTACACTAGGCACTTCATTAGCACCTATTTTGGTTGCATTAAAACAATGGGGTGATAAAAATATTGATTTATTTGGGAAACCCATTATGCCTTTAGAATCAGAATAAAGCTTTATCCTTTTTTACGTTACTTACAGCTCTAACATTTTCTATAAATACTGTAGTTTCATTGCTTACACACCATTCCAGTGACTTGTATAAAAATTACGTTCTTATAAACCGATACGAATGAAATTAACCAGCCATAAAAAAAGCCTAATCTGTGGAGACTAGGCTATAAACTTTAAATCTTTTTTCGTTGGTAGCGGGAGCTGGATTTGAACCAACGACCTTCGGGTTATGAGCCCGACGAGCTACCAGACTGCTCCATCCCGCATCAACGAGTTAGCTTTATACGCCCTTAACACCCACAAAGCAAACTTTATTTGCAATATAAGCAGTTATTACATAAGCAGCATACAAAATACTAGTGTTTAACCAATGCTTGCTTCAGTGATAAAAGCTGGATGTGAGGCTCTATAAATGCTTAATCTTCTTTTTTCACTTTCTAAAAATGACTTAGGCTCTTCAGACCATATTGATTTCCTTGAATCAAGACCCGAATGACTTAAAGCCCAATCAGAAACTGTACTATATGCAAAAGTATTATCAGCAAAAACTAATTTTGTCTTCCTTCCTACACTACTTATAAAAACTTTATGTGTAGGCAATGAACCAAATGTACTAATTTGGGTGTAAATGTATTTATAGGTTTCAGACATAGAAAAAAGTACTTAAATGACAGCACTACTATACCATTTTAACTCTTGAAAAAGCCCACCATTTGGCGAGCTTTTTCTTACTGATCTTTATCCATGGAATGTGGCGTTGTAGTTTTATCCTGCTCTTTCGTATCTGTATCTCTTTTTTGGCATGCCGTTAATCCCAGCATTAAAACTAAACTTACTATTGCAAATATTTTCATCATTTTTGCCTAGCACAATTTAAAAATATAATTTATCAAAATCTAGAGATTTCAATGTTTAATTTATGAAACAATATTATTTTCTTTCTTCACAGATTAGGCACTTGGGCATTTAAAACTTTATGTGCCCAATGAATAAATTTTTCCTTTTCATGGAAATGTGGAATATTTAATAAATGAATATGAGTAATCTCACCAAAATTACCTGAGATTTTATTTGGTGCCAAAACAAGAAAATCCCTCTTATCCCCCACATGTAACTCCCTAAAAAATTCCATAACCTTAAAATGAAGATTCAGAGCAGTGAATCCTTCTCTTTCAATTAGAAAGTCATAGATTTGACTAAGTACATGTAATTCAAATTTTTTATTCATGGTCTATTCTTCTCATATTTATTTTAACAATCGGTATAATCTAACCTAATTTTTTTCTTTGTTAAAGTAGATAAAAAACCCAGCCTCTGGAGAATCAATAGAGCTGGGTTAATGAAACATCATTGTTAAATTTTATTTTATTCTTGAAATCGATTTTAACGTACAAAACCATTTAATGCAAATGATTCTCAATTATAATTATATTAATTTCAAATATAGCATCCTTAAAGGTAAACATTGATACATATTATTATCTACATCATCTATCAACAGTGGGCTTGCGATATAGGTTTAACAAAGAGAGTACAGGTATCGGCAAGTAGTTACCATTCACAGAAACCTCTCCCCCATCTTTTCTGTGCTGTTCCCAGTATTCGATTAATAATAAAGCAGCTTGTTTAATGGCAGATGGGTATTCCGATCCAAAATTATCTGTTATGTAATTTTTAATTATAGCGTCAGCAGCAACAATAAAGCTTTTTAATGAAACATCATTGCTATCATCGGCATAGTGTAAGTGACGCTTCACTTCATTTAATTCAACAATACTCATAGATCACTCCATTTTTCCGAGTTAGCTTAAAAGTTTTCATCACTAAACTCGTTTCTAGAGTCTTTTTACCGTGTCATAACGAATATCACTATGTCACCCTCAGTCCTATTTTCATCTCAATTACATCCCCATTGAAATCCCTTTATCTAGGGATTTTTCTGCTATTCTTAATGAATCACTTAAAACATTTCTTACAAAAAAATTGAATTTGTTGATACGATTTTTAAATTAGCCATTCAGGCTAAAAAAGCTAAATCTTTTCGATCTGTTTTTAAATAAACTTCAGGTGCACTATATAAATCAGAGATAATTGCAACTTCTTGAGCACCTAACAAATCTTCATAAATTTTTCTTGCGAAGTTATTCACGCCTGTCGTCACCAGTACGCTTTTTATCTTCTGACTTCTTTGCAATAATTCATTCTCAACATCCTTAAGCGACTCTATAATTAGTTTTTTGCTTAATCCCAAACCTTGAAAATCTGGATGGATCGCTATTTGATCTAGTTCCAGTATCACTTCCTCTCGAAAGCCAGACTTTTGAGCCCAAAAAATATAGCCAACCGTTTTATCAGACACGATTACGTGACAAAAAAACCGAGGATAAGCCGCAAGTGTTGATGCTATCCATTGCTTAGAATCTGCTTGACGTATAAATGATTTGTGATGAATTTCTGAGATGTCTGTTAAATCATTTTGATGTGCTTTTCTAACTAATTTTTCCATGAACTCATATCGTTATCTGTTTAACTGAAGATTCTATCAATCCCTAAAGGCAGCGGAATTACAGGGTCTTAACAACAAATAGTAAACAAGCTGCCATTAAAAAACCCGCTAACTGAAGCGGGTTTTTTAATTCACAATATTCTTAGATTACTGTGATAGAGCTTGCTTGAGGGCCTTTCTTGCCAGCTACAATCGTAAACTGAACACGTTGACCTTCATTCAACACTTTGAAACCGTTTGATTGGATTTCGCTAAAGTGTGCAAAAACGTCTTCTCCAGTATCGCTAGAAATAAAACCAAAGCCTTTAGTTTCATTAAACCACTTAACGGTACCAGTTGTAATGTTTGACATAAATATTCTCTTAAATTTTGAAAAATATAAGAATTAATCTTTTAAATCATATACATCGGATAAACCGCAGAGTTGAAACAATTGCGAAATAACTTCAGTAAATACAATAAAATAAATAATTCAGATACACTATCACTATAAGCTTTTTGGCGTGCAATAGATAGACCTTAGCATATTATTTTATTGCTCCCCTAACACCACATGAAATGCTTTTTTATCCATATTGATAAGAAAATCTTCACTAAAGGCGAATAAAGCTTATTTACCCACTTCTAGCTAGTTTTTCTTTCCTAAAATCAACTCAACTTGATGAGTAACATCCCATATTTTCATTTCTGCATGTCGCCAAAAATTAAAGACTTGATCACCCTTAACATACTTTTGCTTGATATAGCTTGATGATTTATTTGGATCTATTTCTTTTGCATTAAATCGCATTTTATTTAAAACAACTATTTGACCATCCAAGTCGCCACCAATACAGATATTCATATTGTTCTGCCTACTGAGTAACAATTGAACTATAACACAAATAAAAAGCCTACTTTTTGATAAGCTTTTGAGGCTTGTTATCGAGCCTCTGGCTGTATACAACAAACCCTTAGTTGATCGAAAATTAGAAACATCATTTTGATATCTTTGCACGACGGTCCACGCCCAAAGGTGACTTGTAATGACAAAGTAAGGTCTATCCTATCTCTTAAGCGTGGAGTTTTATTGTGCTATGAAAAAGCCACTTATAAAGTGGCTTTTCTATTAGGAATTAGATGCCCTTTTAAAGTTGTCATCATTACTACAGTAATCCAAGCAATCTTTTAAAATGCCTACGGCTCTATATATGTGTTCAGGTTTATCTAAAAAAACTTGACCATTATTTTGCACTTCCAATCCTGCTCGCTCTAACTCTTTTTTTCGATAGTCATCAATTGCTACTGCAAACTGAATGGTTGGTCTCTTACGATTTACATCATATCTAAATAACCAACGATTATTTTTATTCTGAAACAGCACGCTAAAATAGCTTTCTGTATCCTTAGCAACCAATTCAACTTCAGGAAAGAGCTCTGTCACAATACGACTTAATTCCTGTTCATCAACAGTAGTCACAATTCTTTCATTTTCAGAGTTAACAATGTCAGCTAGCACTGAGCTTTCGGGTACAATCTCAATAGTCTCCTCTACTTTTTGTTCAACTGGCTGGGCAGTAATAATTGTAGGCGAAGATAGTCCTTTAACAACGGTGTCACTAATTGACTGCTCGACAGCTTGTTTTACAAAAGGCTGAATTGACTCTAAGAATTTAGTGTTTAATTGACGAGGAATACTTGCTTGCTGAGCCACATAGCGAACAAAATCAATATCAACTTCATTAATACTTCTTTTTATTACAGTTTTAAACTGCTGGATATATTGATTTTCTTCAGCAAAAAAGCGTAGCTTTTCTACATGAAAATTATCATGTTTAAACTCAGCTAGCTGTGTTAAATCCTCGGCTTTGTTCTTCGTAAAATCAACTGTTAAAAATGGCTTATCATCCATTACATTTGGATTAATTAAATCAGTAAAAAATCTCCATTCTTTACCATTTGTGATCGCGCCAATGGTCACCCCTAAACAACTGTTAAAATACCTAGATAGCTGCGGAGCATGATTCGTTAAGTTAGCAACATAAGGTTTTGCTTCAATAAACATTACAGGTTGCCCATTACAGTAAAGTGCATAATCAACTCTTTCTGTAGATTTCACACCTGGAAAATCAGCTGCAAATTCTGCAAGTACCTTGGTCGGATCATAAGGGCTAAAACCTAAAATATCTAATAAAGGAAGGATTAAAGCCTGTTTAGTTGTTTCTTCTGTAGTACAGTGGCCCCTACTTTTTTCACATGTTCAATATGGCTTCTTAGTCTATTAATAAAATTTTCCATATTCCCCTCATTATTATTACAAGTATATTTTTTGATCTAATTTTAGATCTTAACCCTTTTACTTTATTTTTCAAATATTAATTTAAATTTGTTTTTATAATGTCATTACAGTCTATTCGTTGAACTATTTTGTGCTTGATTTATTAAAAAAGAATTTAAAAAAATGGATGCGCCATAAGTTAAGCTCTTCTCAATCTATTTAGCAAATTTTGCACCACAATAAAACCAATAACAGGCTGAATAATATTCATTATTCTTAATAATCGAACCCACCTGCCATCGGAACAACAATCAAATGATTTGACAGTTGATACTGACCAATATACATATAAATTCATCACTTTTTCGACCGACATAGTATACTTCACCTGCTGTTTCGGCTCACCTTTTGTCATGTGTTCTCTGTTTATGAATAAAAAGCTGTTTCTTTCTTCTGGTTTAAAAACACTAAGTGTCTTGGCCATATCTATAGGCTTAACCGCCTGCGGTGATCGTTCATGGTGGACAGATGATGAGCCTAAGCTCAATGCTGAACAAATCGCACGCATCATTCCCGGACGCGTAAATGACCGCCGTTCATGGGCTGAAGATATTTATGATATTTCAGAACAGTTTGGTATTCCTCAAAATAAAGAGAATATGTGTTCGATCATTGCCGTGGTTGATCAAGAGTCTAACTTTGTTGCAGATCCACAAGTTTATGGTTTGGGTGAAAAAGCGGTTAAAGAAGTCCAAGATCGTTTAGATGAGAAATTTAAAGATAAATTAGGTGATGCCATTGGTGGCACGATTGCGGGTTATTTCCAACAGGTCTTAAAAGAGCAGCCAAGCCCTGAAGATAACTATTTAAGTCAAATGCGCCGCGTTAAAACAGAACGTGAACTGGATGAACTGTACCGTGAAATTTTTGACTATATGTCAAAGCACTATCACGTCAGTGCACTCACAGGTGCAGCGAAACTTGTTGGTCAGGACGTGGGCGAAAAAATGAATCCGATTACCACGTTGGGTTCAATGCAAGTGCATATCGGCTATGCCAAAGACAATAAACGTGAAGGTGGCAGTATGGCTGACTTACGTACCGACCTTTATAGCCAATATGGTGGTCTGTACTACGGCATTCACCGACTGATGATGTACCCTGCTGACTATGACAAACCGCTCTACCGTTTTGCCGACTATAACTCGGGCATGTACTCAAGTCGAAATGCAGCCTTCCAAAGTATGTTAAATGACTTAACTGAAGCAGAACTTGATTTAGACGGTGACTTGTTACTTTATGGCAAAGATGGCTCACCTAAATCTGCAAAGAGTCAATCAGAGCGTGAACTCATCAGTGTTTTTGCTCAGCACAATATTTTGGTTACTCCGCGTCAAATTCGCTCTGATCTGAAAAAAGAGAAAGAGAAAAAATTTGAAGATACAGCAACCTATCGCGCTGTGGCTAAGCTTTATCAAGAGGTCACTAAAAAAGAACCTTTCTATGCCATGATGCCAGAAGTTGTCATTTCTGGTCCAAAGCTCAGCCGTGACTATAATACCAACTGGTTTGCCACTCGTGTCAATGGACGTTATCAAACATGCATGCAACGTGCAAAGCGCATAAAAATCTAGCCTTATTTGACTTTGATGGCACCCTGTATGACAAAGACAGTTTTACGGGGTTCATCTTCTATGTACATTCAAAACGGCATATTGCCCTACAAGGCTTAAAAGTTCTGCCTTATATTCAAAGTTATTATTTGGGTTTTTATCCTGCCCATCATATGCGCTCTAAGCTTTTCCATGCGATGTTTAAGCAAGCTGAAGTAAGCGAAATTGACGCTTATGCAAAACGCTATGCTGAGCTCTTAATCAAAGGACTCAACCCAGCACTCTATAGCCAACTGAAGCAACACCAAAGTTTGGGTGATGATGTGGTTTTAGTCTCCGCCTCAATTGATATCTATTTAAAATATGTGTGTGAAATACTCTCAATCGATCTGATCTGCACCCAAGTTGAACAAGACCAACAACGCTATACAGGGCGTTATCTGACTGCAGACTGTAGCTGTGACTACAAAGCTCAACGTATCCAAGAAAAATATGAGCTAGATAATTATCATGCCGTTTATGCTTATGGAAATAGTATTGAAGACAGACAAATGTTGTCTTTGGCTGATTTTAGCTATTTGGTAGGGACAGATTTAAGTCTTCCCGACTTGTCAAAAACATCAATTCATCGTCAAATAAGCTAACTATTAAGCATAGATTAATAATTAAGCATATTAATTTTTTGAAAATATTTATTATTAAAATTCAGTATGTTTTATTTACCAAAAAATATATTTATGATAAATTTTGCCTAATAAAAATATTTTGAGAACCATTCTACTTAAATTATAAAAAGGCATCAGTATGGAACAGTTATCTCCACCCAAGTATGTCAAAGGTCTTTCGATCAAATTCGGTGAAAGTCCCTTTGTATTATTGGCGCAGTTCGCTTTTAATGCTTCAAAACAAAAATGGTTAAAACACGAAATTGAACATGTGCTCAATATCGCCAAACAAGGTGATTACAATCATCTGGTAAAGACATTACGTCAATTTAGTAAATAACAAAAAAAGCCACTTCAAATGAAGTGGCTTTTTTACTTACTTTTTAAAGGGAAACGCATATTTCACAATACGTTTGATGACGCTACCATACTGTTTTACTAGGCTGGCATTGTTATAGTTAATGCCATACTTTTCACACACCGCTTGTACTTTCGGTGCCATTTTACGGTAACGACGCGCGGGTACATCTGGATATAAGTGATGCTCAATTTGATGACTTAAGTGCCCTGTCAAAATATGGAATGCTTCTGAACCGGTTAAATTCGACGAACCACGAATTTGGCGCATGTACCAGTGACCACGGCTTTCATTTTCCAGTACTTTTTTCGGGAAAACTTCCACGTCTTTGGTGAAGTGTCCACAAAAAATTACACTAAATGTCCACATATTACGGATACCATTTGCAACCAAATTTCCCGTAAATACAGGCAACGCCGCAGGTCCTGAAATGAGTGGGAAAAACACATAATCTTTAAACAATTGTTTACCAATTTTGCGCTGCATAGGTTTCCATTCGGCTAAAGTCTGCGCTTTGCTTTTACGCCCCTTGAAGTATTTGCCTAATTCCAAGTTTTGGATAGCAACGCCCCATTGGAACAACAAACAAAATGGAATGCTATAAATCGGTTGCAATAAAAAGCCTGGTTTCCAACGTTGTTCAGGGAATAATCGAAGCAGACCATAGCCAATGTCATCATCCATACCTTTAATGTTGGTATAGGTATGATGCTTGTAGTTATGGGTCTGACGCCAATTGTCTGCTGTACCTACGATGTCCCACTCATAGTTTTGACCATTAAACTTAGGGTCATTCATCCAGTCATATTGACCGTGCATTACGTTGTGACCCAACTCCATGTTTTCCATAATCTTGGCAAAACTCAGCAAGCCCGTGCCCAACACCCATGCAGGTGGGAACCAACCTGCAAATAAACATGCACGACCTGCAATAGATGCATAACGCACCGCTGCATAGACACGACGAATATATTGCGCATCTTTCTCGCCAATATCATCCAGTACTTCTTGCTTAATGGCATCTAGCTCACGTGCAAGTTCATCTAACTCAAATGTCGTTAACTCACGATTCTTCGGGTTTTTAAAATATTCAACTTTAACAGGCATATTCATTGTATTTATTCCCCTTATAAATCAACAATAAGATCGGTTTGTGCCGTGTTGACACAGATTTTTAGAAAATTTCCAGGCTCAGAATTTTGTGCACCATTGACCAAGTTTTTGGTCGAACCTTCAACTTTGTTGCAGGCACATTTGTTACAGATTCCCATACGGCAGCCATGTTGAGGCTTCACATTTTGCTGTTCCAAACTTGCAAGAATGGATTGGCCTTTTGGAATGCTTAAAATTTTCTTCGACTTTGTTAAGGTAATATTCACAAAACCAACATCATCATTTGCAAATGGACTCATGCTAAACGCTTCAGTTTTTAAGGTGTTAGCATGAGCGAAAAGCTGCTCAACCGTAGCCACAAAACCTGAAGGGCCGCATGCATATACCGTTGCATTTTCAATCTGATCCAGTCCAGACACATGATTTTGATTTAAACGCTCACCTTCATCTGACTCTTGGGTATATAACATACTGAATGTGAAGTTTGAATATTGTGCCGCCAACTGCTCAAAATATGCTTTGAAAGCTGCATCAGTATGCTTTTTCACCCAATACATCAAATGTACAGGCTGCTTTTTAAGCTTGGTGGTCTTCTCTAAACGTTTCAGTAAACTCAGCATGGGGGTAATACCACTGCCCGCAGCAAGTAAAATTAACTGTTGATCATTTACAGTCAATTGCATATCGCCATAAGGCTGGCCGAACTCTAAAACGTCGCCGATTTGAGCCTGTTCACATAGCCAATGACTTGCCTTGCCTTGGTCTACTTTTTTCACATTTAGCAAGACATGTTGTGCATCAATCTGAGTCAAACTATAGGTACGTTCATAACGTACGCCTTGAACCACGACATATACAGGATGGTGTTGTCCCGCTTGCCCCATTTGAAAGTGACGGTTGGTTTGCAGCGTCAAACTCACCATATCGTGTGCAACTTGCTCTTTTTTTACCACTTTACCCAAAGCTTGGTGTATCGACCAAAGTGGGTTAATTTTTTGAAGCCAAAAGTTAGCTGTGTGTCGGTCTATAACACTCTCAGCATACTCAGTTAAAGGAGATTTAGTTTTTTCAAGGATCTGCATAGTAAAGGACCACGCCATAGATTTTGAATTATTATACACATGTATATATATTTGTATATATATTCTGATTGTTTCGTTTTGTTTCACAATGTCGACCAGTGGGCTATAATGAACCGATTGATTTAATTGCTTGATAAATATGACACCGACCACCATTCAAACCCATACAACCAACACAGAGCATGAAGCTTCAAAAAAACATGCACCAGTGCTTGCACGTAGTGTTGGTCGAAAAGCAACGATTACAAAAGATGAACTGTTTCAAGCTGCTTTAAATTTGATTGGTCCTGAAAAAAGTATTGCATCCTTAAGCTTGCGTGAAGTCGCACGTGAAGCAGGCATTGCGCCGAATAGTTTTTATCGTCATTTTAAAGATACCGATGAACTGGCAATCGAGTTGATTGAACGTGCAGGTGTTGTGCTACGCCAAATTTTGCATGAAGCACGGATTAAGGCCATTCGCCAAGAAAGTATTATTCGTAGCTCAGTCGAAGTTTTCATTGAACAACTAGATGCGGATGATGGCAACTTAAGCCTGCTATTACGCGAAGCATATACCGGTTCCGCATCTTATAAAAATGCGGTCGAAAGACAGTTGAATTATTTCCAGCAAGAACTCAAAGATGATTTAATTCGTTTAGAACGTTTAAATAATAGCAAACTCTTCCACCCTGAATTGGTGTCCATGGCAATCACCCAATTGGTTTTCAATATGGGTGCCAAAGTGATTGATATGCCAAGTGTAGAGCGTAAAAAAATGGCTGAACAAACCATGATCATGATTCGCATGATTTTGGAAGGTTCACGTCATCTGGATGAAGCGATGATTCGCTAATCTTTTATTACACCCAACAGATTCGCTGAAATATCTTATTATTTGTTTCGTCGTTGTTTTTCAATGAGCTGGTGCACAAATTCAGCGGTCTGTTTCGGTTGTTCCAGCGGAAACATATGCCCGCCTTCAAGCACACTATAGTCGATCGCATAGGTTTTTTTCATCCCTTGGGGTAACCCTTGCTTGTAGAAATGGCTATCTTTTGCAGTCAGTACATGAATCGGCATACTCGGTGCTTTGCGTGGGGTACGCCACCACCATGCAGGCACTGTCCTGAAGATCTCTGCTTCAGTATGTTTGGGAATGGTTAGCGTCACCCCATTTCGAGTCGGATCACTTTTTAAACCACACTCTATAAAGTCCGCAAAACACTGTTCATCAAAGTCTTTAAAAATACGATTCGGTCTGAGCGCCTGACTGGCCTGCTCAATACTTTCCCAATGATCACGACGTTTGACGGTCACCGCAGCTGGGGTAAGTTTTTCAATGGACTTTGATCCCAGCTTTTGTAAAGCTTCAAATAAAAAGGCCTTGGAACCAATCACAAACGGTGGGTCCATGATAATCACTTGCGAAAACAACTGTGGTTTTTTATAGGCCGCCATAAGTGTGAGTAAAGAGCCAAAAGAATGCCCTAAACCAATCACGTGTTGCCGTGGAAACTGCTGTTCAATATCTGAAATAACTTGATCTACCAATGCTTCCCAACGGTATTCCACAGGATAGCGCGGATCTAAACCAATCATCGGGATCGCTTTAACATCAAAATCTTTATTTAAAAACTGGAAGAATTTTTGATAGCTGCCCGAGGGAATACCGTTTGCATGGGTAAAGTGTAAGGCTGGTTTGCTCATGTCATTCAGATCTATGTTTTATAGCCTATTTACCATAATCGTTTTTCAATCTAAACGAAATGGCGCAGGATGAATGCTAAGTCATGGACTTTGATCACTTCGGCCAATTTTTAAAAATATTCTGGGATAGATCTAAGATCACTTTGCAGAAACAGTTAAGTTCTGATTACCTAAAAAAGTAGCGCCACAGTTGGTTTTGTCTCCGGCAATCACCACAGCACGCCCCAAGACCGTTGTACTCTGATCTGCTGCAATCGCAGAAACCACCATTCGACACTTTGGACAAAAATGCTTCATTCCATTTAAATGCACAGCAATGCTATTGATCACAAAACTGTTTTCGCACTCAGTGACTATGCCACCATGTGATGTTTTTGAACCCATTGTTACTAGAGCTTTAGACATAATTTATTGTTCGATACATTAGAGTTTTAATGGCGAAAATTCTAGCATAAGCAAGCGCTTAAAATTTCAATGGATTACTTTTCAAATACAACTTAGACATCCCTTTTTTTAAGGACTCATTAAAAAAGCACCCGAAGGTGCTTTTCATACAGCGATTCGAATTATGGTTTAACCACAACCATCACTTGAATTGCTTCTGGTGTAACCGATAGACCATCTAGCAAACCAAGCCCTTCTTTTTGCAGTTTTTGTAGACGCGAAATTTCATCTTCACGAATACTCGGATTAAACTGTTTTAAATAAGTCAGACGGTCAATTTCGTATTGCCACTTACTGCCGTAGACTTCTTTCGCTTGTTGCACAAAGCTCGGTAAAGCCGCACGCGCAAGCTCCAATGCTTGTACATAACGCTGTTCAATCACTTCACGGCGTGCTTTCACGACTTGGCGACAGCTATTACCATCCAAATGATGCAAATACGGTTTTAAGATTTCAGGCGCAATTTTCTGCGACAGGTCTTGACCCTTTTCACTCAACAAAACGCGAACCAGCTGCTGCGGTAAGCTTGAAGGCAAATTCAATGCTTTCGGTGCAACCACATCGACCTTAAACCACACTTCTAACAACACCGAACCTTGTGGTAAAGCAGCTGACTTCAACACTGCAACGTTGGTACTACCAAAACCTTGAGTGTTGATCATTTCCATTACGCTTTCAGTAAATGGATGCTCAAGGGTTAAATACTGAGCATCTTCACGTATCTGAGCTTGATCGCGGTAGAAGGTCGCAGTCATGCCTTCTTCGTCCAAGGTTAAACCTTGAACTTGCATTTGATCGGTTGGTTTAATGATGACTGTACCGTTGCTTTGTTCGTCAAAATCAATATTTGTCGATGCCATAAAGCGCTTCATAAACATTGGCAAAGTGGTGTTGTCATCATAAGACTCTAGCGCTTGTACAATTTCTTGCGCCACAATTGGACGACAAGAGTTGTATTCAAGCAAGCGGTCGCGACCTGATTGTAACTCTGCTTCTAACGCTTCGCGTTGCACGCTAACTGCTTCGAGTAAGTCATCAAACTGCTGACCTTTATCTGTCAGTAAACAATCTTTCAATTCAACAATAAAGTTTTCTTGTAAAGTTTGAGCAGTTGGCGAGATATTACTGAAAATATTTAATGCTTCGTTATACCAACGGAACATACGTTCTTGCGCTGTACCAATCAAATACGGCACATGAATTTGAATCCGGTTTTCTTGACCAATACGGTCTAAACGACCAATACGTTGTTCAAGTACATCTGGGTTCGCAGGCAAGTCAAATAAAATCAAATCTGATGCAAACTGGAAGTTACGACCTTCAGAACCAATTTCAGAGCACAGTAAAATTTGTGCACCATAAGATTCTTCAGCAAAGTAAGCCGACGCTTGGTCACGCTCAAGTAAACTCATGCCTTCATGGAACATTGCAGTACGAATACCCGCATGTAAACGGAGTACGTTTTCAAGTGCTTCAACTACGGGACCAGTACGTGCAATAAGCAACACTTTTTTGTGTTTTAAGTCTGTACGTAGTTTTTCCATGAGCCACATGACACGCGGGTCAGCTTCCATCCACGCACCGTCAAGCTGTGCTTCTTCTGGCCACATTTGTTCACGTAATTTACCATCTTTAGACCAGTTTTCTGGTGCAGGCAAAGGCGCAGGTTGACAGTCACGACCTGGGAAACCTTGAATGGCCTCACGGGTGTTACGGAACAAAATACGCCCTGTACCATGACGGTCTAAAAGCTCATGAATGGCACGGAAACGTTGTTCTGGTGCATCTTCAATGCGATGCCCTAGCAAACCTTCCAATGCAGCCAAATGCCCTTCTTCAAGTGGCATATCTGACATCAGTACTTCAGCAATTTTTGCAGTTTGTTGATACTGGGTTTCTTCATCCAAGAAACGATCCAGCGAACTAAAACGCTGTGGGTCAAGTAAACGTAAACGCGCAAAGTGACTTTCCACACCCAGCTGTTCTGGGGTTGCCGTTAACAGTAAAACACCCGGTGTTTTTTCTGCTAACTCTTCGATCAAGTCATAGCGGTCATTACCACCGTCTTCTTCATTCCACATCAAGTGATGCGCTTCATCAACCACCAACAGATCAAAACCAGCTTCTAAAGCTTGTTCACGTAAGTCATCATGGTCAATCATCAAATCGATTGACGCAATAATGCATTGTTCAGTCAGGAATGGATTCAGTTCAGGGTCATGTTCTTTGATTGAAGCCGTGCGGGTTAAATCAAATAATGAGAAGTTCAAATTGAAACGACGACGCATTTCAATCATCCACTGATATTGCAGTGAATCGGGTACCAAAATTAGGATGCGTTCTGAACGGCCCGTTTTAAGCTGTTGATGGATGATCAATCCAGCTTCAATGGTTTTACCTAAGCCGACTTCATCGGCTAAAAGGACACGGGGAGCAAAACGCTGACCTACTTCGTGTGCAATATACAACTGATGAGGAATCAGACCGACGCGTGAACCGACCATGCCACGTAAAGGGCTCGACTTCATATTGGCTTGCATTAACATCGCTTCGATGCGCAGGTCATACCATTCTTTATAGTCAATTTGACTTGCCAATAAGCGATCAAGCGGTTTAGACAGCTGAATTTGAGCACCAATGCGAGTCTCATTCAGTGATTTACGTTCTTCCGTGCCATCTTCTAAGCGACGAACAACGTTATAACGCACCACACCATGACGGTCTTCATGTGATTCAACCGTCCACTTGGTGCCTTCTTGATCTTGTAATTCATCGTTCACATTAAAAATGATACGTGATAAAGGTGCATTATTCCGTGCATATACACGTGTTTCATCACTTTTAGGGAATAAGATGCTGACAGATCGCTCATCTACATCAATAAGAACTCCTAGACCTAGTTCCGTTTCTGTATCTGATAACCAACGTTGACCAATAGCAAACTGCTGCAATTTTTCCACCTTTATCTACAAGTTAGGACTGCAAATTTAATGCTCAAACATTGTTTGATATTTGAGCAAAATTATACACCTTTAAGCAATATATTTTGACATAAAGCTCACTAAAAAAGTGAGCAAATTTGATGATTCCACGTACTTAAAATGGTACTGGACAAATAAATTCGATACGTTCATCGGTTTGGGGGTGATGAAAACTCAAACGCTCTGCGTGTAAACACAAACGCGGCATCAAATCTTGCTGGTCAGGCGCAGCATAAAGCGTATCTCCCACGATAGGATGACCTAAAAATTGCATATGTACACGAAGTTGATGTGAGCGTCCTGTAATAGGCGTGAGCGCTACACGAGTCACGGGCTGACCCTGTATTTCAAAGTGTTCAATGGCTTTCCACTCAGTCACAGCAGGCTTGTTATGACTGGGCTCTGCAATATGTAACGGTGGACGGGATGGATCATAAATGACAGGCACATCGACAGTGCCCTGACCATCTAAATGACCAGCCACAATCGCTTGATAGGTTTTATCAGTTTGGCGTTCTTGAAACTGACGAGAAATGGATTTTTGTCCCCAACGGCTGAGACCAAAAACCAAGATACCCGAGGTATCACGATCAAGACGGTGGATCAGTAGCGTTTTAGGTTCTAGTTTGACTAAACGATTGATCATACAATCTTGTAAGTCTTCTGTCTTCCCCGGAACGGTGAGTATACCTGCAGGCTTATGGATGACCATAAAGTCTTCATCTCGATGAATCAGGTGTTCGGTTAGAAAATTACTCAAGGTTCCATTCCAAGCTGATCGCGAAAACAAGCGGGCAATAATAAAAAGCTTAAGCCAGAAATACAATGCAAAAATCGTTTTTTTTAATCATGAACCGATATTGATTGCATTATTTAACGTCAAATGCCGAATCACAGTCTGTATCGATAAGTGAGACATAGAGATATCACTCTCTTATGACAAACGATTTCTAAATAACCATGCAGCCAAAGGCAAGGTAATTAAGGCTAATATCAACATCGGTACAAAGTCCCATTTCACTTGCGCAAAACTCGCACCTTCCAAATACACCCGTTGTACCAAGTCTATGCCAAAGCGTAGCGGGTTGGCATAAGTCAGCCAATTCAACACTTCTGGCATATTTTGCACAGGAGTTAGTAAGCCTGATAAAAGCGTTAAAGGCATGATCAAAAAGAAAGTATACAGCATAGCTTGTTGCATATTGAGTGCAATCGCTGAAATCGACAGTCCCACCCCCACAACCGCAATGTTAAAGGCAAATAATCCAAAATAAAGTAAGGTCAAGGAGCCATTCATCGGGATCTGAAACCAGAACAGAATAATCGCCAAAATGATGGAAGATTGAATAACTCCAATAATAATCGGCGGAATGGCCTTCCCAATCATAATCTGCGTCGGGGTATAGGGTGTCACTAAGAGCTGATCAAAAGTCCCTTGTTCACGCTCGCGTGCTACTGAAAGTGCCGAAAGTAACAGTGTCTGCATCATACTTAAAGTTGCAATCAGAGATGGCATGATGCCCCATCTCGACTCGACATTCGGGTTATACCATGTTCGCGCTTGTACCGTGATCGCGGAGTTGGTTCCCAAACGTTCTTGATTGACCTGCCCCACCACACTGCTGATGTAGGAGCCCACCATACTTGCGGTCGATGAGTTTCTCCCATCTAAAATCACTTGAATCGGGGAAGACTCTTGATTATTGAGCTTATCCTCAAAATCAGCAGGAATGGTGATGACCGCCAAGGCTGTTCGATCATTAATCACCTGTTGGATTTGCTGATTATTTTTCAAATCTGCCATTCGTTTAAAAATTCCTGAACCATCTAAATGTGCTAAAACTTGTTGTGAGCTTTGGCTTCGGCTTTGATCCAGCACAGCATAATCAACATGATTGACATCATAACTTGCGGCATAACCAAACAAGACCGCTTGGATAAATACAGGCGCGATTAAGGTCACTCGATTGGCAGGATCGACTAAAATGGCTAAAAACTCCTTTCGAATCAGCACCCACAGATAACGAAACCAGCGCATTAACGTTGTCATAACACCATTCTTCCTTTCGTTAGCCCAAGCGCTTTTTCAGCGTACGCGTGGTCATTACCGTGAATAGCACGATATAGATCAGTAAAATGCCACATTCTTTGAACCACAAAGACCAATCATCGCCACCGAGTAATAGAGTTTTAATCAAAGTCATATAGTGCGTTGCAGGTAAAACATTGCTGATAACTTGCACAATTAGCGGTAAGTTTCGTGTATCAAACACAAAACCTGAAAGCATTAAAGCAGGCATGAAGCTGGCAAGCAGTGCCATTTGACTGGCTTGAAACTGACTTTTGGATAGGCCTGAAATCATCAGACCCAGCAGTAACGACACCATTAAATATAAAAAAGAGGCGCTCATGACAGAGAGCAGTGATGCGCGAATGGGTACATCAAACAGAACATGTGCTGCAACTAAACACATCACAATATCGATCATCCCAATCACGATATAGGGCGCTAGTTTTGAAAGTACAATTTCTAGAGGACGTACGGGCGTAACATATAATGCTTCTAAAGTACCGCGCTCGCGCTCACGTGCAATCAGCAAGCCTGTTAAAAATGCGCCAACCAAGGTCAAAATCAGGACAATTAAACCCGGCACTAAAAACCATGTGCTATTTGCAGACTCGTTAAACCACATACGTTGTTCAACCGTGATAATGCCACCCACCGAAGCTGCATTTGTTCGGTCTGCTTGTATCAAACTGGCGGTATTGAGCGCACTGGTAATATAACCCTGCAAAGCCGAAGCAATACTGGTCGAACGGCCATTGGTAATGACCTGAACAGCACCCGATCCCTTTGCATATTGCTCCGCAAAGTTACTGGGTATATTGACGATGGCATCAATTTCAGCCTTGCCCATAGCGGCTTCAGCTTGGCTAAAGCTTGGATAGTGCTTGACGGTAATGTATTTAGAACCGTTTAAGCCACTCATCAGTTGCTGACTCTGTGGCGTGAGCTGTTGCTCCACCACCCCGACGCGTCCATTGGTTAAATCGAAAGACAGTCCATAACCAAACAGTAAAATTAAAATAATCGGTAGTATGAAACCGATCGCAATACTGCTTTTATCACGAAGCAGCTGTTTGGATTCTTTACGTGTTAAGGCAAACAGTCGGGTCCAAAATGCAGAGAAATGATTCATCTGACGCTCCTCAGTGAGCCTGCATGTCCGCACGGGACTGTTCAACGATGGTAATAAAAGCGCTATTCATATCGTTTACACCCTCTAACTGTGCCATCCCACGAATCTGTTGAGGTGTGCCAATCGCCAGCAACTTCCCTGCATCTTGAATCGCAATCCGATCACAGTATTCAGCTTCTTCCATAAAGTGCGTGGTCACAATAATGGTCATGCCTTGGTTCGCTAACTCTCCAATGGTGTACCAAAAAGAGCGCCTTGCTAATGGATCAATACCACTGGTCGGTTCATCCAAAAATACAATTTCAGGCTGATGTAACAGTGCTGCTGCCATCGACAAACGCTGTTTAAAACCATTTGGTAGATCACCGCTTTTAGCATGTGGCTTAAGTTCAAATTGGAGCAATGCTTTATCAATTTGCTGCTTTAACTGTTTGCCCGATAAGCCATACGCGCCACCAAAAAACTTTAAATTATCCAGCACACTCAAATTGCCATACAGGGCAAACTTCTGCGATACATAACCAATTTTTGCCCTTGCCTGCGCACGAGCTGTACGCAAATTCATGCCTGCCACTTCCAACACACCACTGCTGGCGGGCAGTAAGCCACAGAGCATACGAAACGTCGTGGTCTTACCTGCACCATTGGGGCCAAGTAAACCAAAAATTTCGCCTCGGGATACATCAAACGAGGTACTGGCCACGGCGGTAAAATCACCAAAGCTGCGTACCAAATCCTTCACCACAATCACAGGTTTTTCGAGCTGGTGTTTTACATCCTGCTCTGTTTTCACTTGTGGTGTATCAGAGTTTTCTATCCATGATTTTGAAGAGTTTAAAGGTGAATTTTCCTGCGCCAATACCGTTTTTTGAGTATGCTTCGCCTCATGTAAAAGCAACATAAATGCATCTTCTAGCTCTGCTGCTCTCGGTTCTGCAACAACGCCTTTGGGCAAGAGATCTGCTGGAAGTGATGGGCTTTCAGTCCGCGTAATAAAACGCACTACATCTCCTTTGGGAACTGCATCGGCAATATAATGTTGATTATCGAGTAAGTGTGCTTGTAACACCCGCGCCTTCATGTTGGGACTGGGTTTTACTTGCCATGTTTGTCTATGTACCTGAGCTGTCAGCTCGTCGGGTGTACCTTGCTTTAAGACTTGCCCATCCAACATGACATAAACCTGATGACAGCGCTCAGCTTCATCCATATACGCCGTACTGAGGATGACACTCAAGTTATCCTCTCTCACCAACTGTTCAATGATGATCCACAAATCACGGCGTGAGAGTGGATCGACACCAACACTCGGCTCATCCAACAGCAATAGTTCAGGTGAACGTACTAAAGTGCAGGCCAAACCTAACTTCTGCTTCATACCACCAGAGAGTTTTCCTGCGAGACGCTCAGTAAAGCGCGCTAAATCGGTAATCTTGAGTAAACGTGCAAAACGCTCCTTGCGAACGTCCATTGGCACGCCATGCAAGTCCGCATACAAGTCTAAATTTTCTTGAATGCTGAGGTCTTCATACAAACCAAACTTTTGCGGCATGTAACTGATACGATCTTGCACAGATTGTGGATCTTTGGCGACATCCATTCCTAAAACCTCTAAGATTCCAGCAGTTGGCTTATATAAACCTGCGATCAATCTTAAAAATGTAGTTTTACCTGCACCATCAGGCCCAACCAAAGCCGTTAGTTGTCCTGCCTTGATCTGCATATTTATGCCTTGCAAAGCCTGAACATCATCCAAACCTTTTTGTTCTGCTTTAAAGATTTTGTTTAAATCTGTGGCAATCACAATGCTCTCTACTGACATCGACATACTCCCCTGCCTTAAAGATTGTTCGTGGCAGTTGGACGCGATGATTTGGCTATGTTCACCGTCACAGGTTGTCCCATTTTCAACTGGTCATTCGGGTCATCAACATAAATGCGGACTTCATAGACCAACGTCGTGCGAATATCTTCGGTCTGTACCGTTTTCGGGGTAAATTCCGCGACAGATGAGATATAACCAATTTTTCCAGTAATGGGCTGCTGCGGCTGTGAGTCACGAAGGACTTGGGCTGCTGCGCCCATGTTGATATGTCCAAGATCCGTTTCACTGGCATAAACACGCACCCATTTAGGATGGATCAGGGCAATGGTATAGACGGACTTGTTTGAAGTCGTCATGTCGCCAACTTCTTGTAAACGTGCACGAATTACACCATTCACAGGTGCTCGCAGCTTACTTTGTGTAATTTGATAATCAATCAAATCAAGATTGGCCTTGGTCGATTCATATTGTGCTTTAGCCGCTTCACGATCTTCTGTGCGTGCACCTTTCAAAAGTAGCTCTAAGTTGGCTTTGGTTTCACCGACGGCCGCTTCCGCCATTTTCATATTGCTTTTTGCAGCATCAACCTCTTGCTTACTCACCGCTTGACCCGCAGTACTCCGATTTAAGACGTTTAAACGTTGATATTGTTTATCGGTATTTTCAAATTGGGCTTGGGCAGACTGTACTTTCGCTTTCGCTTGGGTAATCTCTTCAGGTCGATTGCCCGCAGCTTGCTCATTTAAGATTTGCTGTTGAACTTGTAACTGCGCTTGGGCTTGCTGTGCTTGTATGCTAAGCGAGTCGGTATTCAATTCAGCAAGAATTTGACCTTTTTTAACGCGATCGCCTTCTTGAACAGCCAAGCTTTGAATGCGTCCAGCCGTTTCAAATGCAAGCGAGACTTGTCGAATATCAACATTGCCATATAGCACCAGATGATCGGGATCGGCTTTGTCTCGACTGAACCACAAAAATGCAGCCGCTACAGCAATGAGCAACACCCCAACCAACAGTATGAACTTACTTTTGTTCATGCACACCAAACCTTCGCTTAGTTTTAATACAAGTTTAAATTTAATTTAAACTATAACAATTCAGTTAAGAAAGATATACTTCAAGTCTAAATTTTGATGCAGAGTAAATAATGTCTAGAGCTGGACGTAGCGATGGTGATTTAACCAAATCGAAAATTTTGGATGCTGCTGGCCGCCTGATTGCTCAGGATGGTTTTGCAAAAACCACGAGTAAAGCCATTGCCAAGCTGGCAGAAGTCGATTTAGCTGCTATTAATTATCACTTCGATGGTCGTGATGGGTTATATCGTGCCGTACTTGCCGAAGCACATACGCATTATATTGATGAACAAGAACTCTTGACCTTACTTAACAGCTCTAAAACGCCTACTGAAAAACTGGAAGCTTTTTTTGAAAGCCTGATCGGTAAGCTGGTTGAAACCGATGTCTGGCATAGCAAAGTGTTTGTTCGAGAACTTTTTTCACCGACTACCCACCTATACACGTTTATGCAAAATGATGGTGCGCGAAAGTTTCTTTTGGTCAAAAAAATTATTAGCCAAGTTTCAGGCATTGATGAAAATCACCCTGCACTTTTGCCTTGTGTACTCAGCACAGTCGCACCCTGTATGATGCTGATTTTGGCAGATGCAAATGGTCCAAGCCCACTTAAAAATGTCTCCAAGCTTGAACCTGCACTTTTGGTTAAACATCTCATGACCTTTTCAGTCGCAGGTTTACAAGCCGCTAAACAACTTTATCTTTGATAAACCAACTGTCCTTGCTTATAGGTTGCAAGGACTTTGATATCTTTGATTTTAGACGGTTCAATTGTGATTGGATTGTCACTTAAAACAACAAAGTCACCGTATTTCCCAGTACTTAATGTGCCTTTGATGTCTTCTTCAAAATACTGATATGCAGCCCAGTCCGTCATCGTTTTAAGTGCGATATACGGGCTGACTTTTTGTGCCTCACCCAAAACTTTGCCTGTTCGCGTGGTGCGATTAACCGTTGCATCCAATACCATCATGCTTTTCGGTGGGATAACAGGAGCATCATGATGCTCGGTGAAAATCATGCCTTTTCTTAAGGCCGAACCTGTTGGTGAGATGTGTTCAGCACGCTTTTCACCTAAGGTTTGTGCCACATGCCAGTCGCCCCAGTAGTAGGTATGTAGAGAAAAAAATGAGGGAATCAAGTGAAGCTGTTTCGCCCGATCCAGTTGATCCTCTCGCATGGTTTGCGCATGAATAATCACGTCTCGTCGCTGTGAGGCATCATATTTTTTTTGCGCATTGGCAATCACATTGAGGTATTGATCAATTGCAGCATCACCATTGGCATGTGCTAAAATGGGCCATTGTTGTTGAAAAGCCAAATCAATCATGTGCTGGACTGTTTTTTGCTCTGGAAATGCAGGATAGCCACGATAGTTCTTATCTTTCCCTTCAGGCGGAACCACATAAGGTACGGTTAACCACGCTGTTTTACCTTGAGGTGAACCATCTAAGCTAATTTTCACGCCACCAATTCTAAAGTGATTGACATAGTTTTTGCTTACACCTTTTTCGAGCATATACGCCTGTTCAGAACTAATATCAGGATAAGAGACGACATCGATGGCTAATTTGTTTTGATTAGCCAAACTGCGCCAAAGTTCTGAAGTACCACGATCAGCTCGTCCTTCTTGTACCGTGGTGTAACCATTTTTCATATAGGTCTGTACCGCTGTCAACGCCATCTGCTGCATCATTTCAGATGGGACCGTTTTAAAAGCCTGTAACATGGCTTCAATCACAACACTTTCTTCCAGTACACCATTTGGAATATTTGTCCCTACTACGCGTCGAATCACACCACCACTGGGGTTGCTACTTTTTTCATTAATGCCTAACAACTCTAGCGCTTTGTGATTTACAGAGGCCAAATGTCCAGACTGATGCAAAATCAGTACAGGTTGAGTCGTTGAAATCTGATCTAAATCTGTGGCTGTCGGATGGGTTTTCTCTTGTAGCTGGGCATCATCATAACCATTGCCAATAATCCAGCCAGAAGTCGCATGGACAAAAGTTGGATTTTGCTTCGCCCACGCCTTCATTTCTTGGATAAGTGTGGCAATACTCACCACCTTGCCATCTGGTGGTGGATATAAATTTGCCACAGTTTGCTGCATACCGACAGAGTTTAAATGACTATGTGCATCAATGATGCCTGGGATGACGGTCTTGTTATTCAAGTTCAAGCGTTTCGCCTGTGGCGCAAGCTTTTCAGCCTCAGACATTGTGCCTGTATAACGGATCTTTCCATCTTGAATTAACATGGCATCGACATAGCTGGGCTGCATGCCTTGCATGGTTAAAATGGGGCCACCATAGACCAATAAGGCATTTTGCGCCTGTTGTGTATTTGAAAAGGTGCTAGACGGGCTGGATGTACAACCGCTTATCAGTACCACAGAGGAAGAAATCAGAGCCGTAAGTACAAAAGAAACTTTATTAAAAAGCATGGGTTAAACACCTCATATTGCTAAATATTATATTTTGCTCCGTACGAGCATTCGTTATATCTATAGAACTTTCAATACAACACATCATCGCTCTACCTTAGCACTTTAAGCCGGCTCTTGTCAGGCAGAATAAGGTGCTCAATATTCAACGGATTATTGCAATAACTTTAAGATGTGTTGCAAACGGACATTGTCTATATTTTCTTTATACACTGCATAAATCGGCGCAATACACGGGTTATTGGCCTTGAGCGCTTTATAAACAATCTGCTTATTCCAAAAGTCACGGATGGCCTCAGGCACGATGGATAAACCAATCCCCGCGGCAATCAAGTTTAAACTCGAGGTTAAACGTGGCGCTTCTTGTACAATTTTGGGACTAAACCCAGCTTGGTAGCAACTGGCCAAAATATTATCGAATAAATCTTGTCCAGCTAAACGTCGGTACAACACAAAATCATGCGGTTCAAGATCCAGCAAATGAATCGGTTCAGCTTGTTCAGCCAAAGGATGATTGTTGGGTAAAGCCACAATGAGCGGTTCATCTAATACATGTAGACTGGTTAAACCAAGGCCAATGGGTGCAGGTTTGCGTAAGAACACAATGTCATTTTTTTCATTACTAATGGAGTCTATCAGCGAGCTACTGCCATCTTCTTCCAAATGAATTGAGACACGTGGAAAAGTTTCCCGAAAGTTACGCAGCAAAGCCGGTAAAAAAGGATGTAAGCCAACCGAGTTGGTGAAGCCAATATTAATCTGACCTTCGACCCCCAAAGAAATATCCTGCACACGTTTAGGAATTAACTGTGCATGCGCCAATATCGCAAGGGCTTCTTTGTACAAAACCTTGCCTGCTTCTGTTACCTCAACACCACGCGGCAAACGCTTTAGCAGTTGTGTATTCAACTCTTCTTCCAAGCTTTTGATAATCCGTGTCAACGGTGGTTGTTGCATATTCAAACGTACCGCAGCATGCGAAATATTACTTTCTTCTACAACTGCAACAAATGCTCTGAGTTTATGGATATCAATCATGTCTGCCCCATTAAACATACTTTTTCAGTATATATAACGTCAAAAATAGCATTTTTCAACATATCTCTACAGGTTCATACTGAGCACATTCCACAAAAGGCGAAAGACATGAACACTGAAGTGCTCCCTGCTGAACAAATAACCCACCCGACTTCTAGGGAACTATTTGCAGGCTTTATGAAGCTGGGACTCATGGGCTTTGGTGGCGTATTGCCACTTGCACACCAAATGGTTGTAGAAGACCAAAAATGGCTCAACACGGAAGAGTTCACGCACTTATTGGGTGTCTGTCAAATCCTCCCCGGTGGAAACATCATTAATATGGCCGTTGCGATTGGTTATGAGTTTCAGGGGGTTAAAGGTTCTATTAGTGCTGTTCTCGGGTTGATTTTTGCACCGACGGTGATTGTGATTTTGCTGTATCAGCTCTATACCCAATTTCAAAGTATCCCCATGATTCAGCACATGATACAGGGACTAGCAGCAGCGGCAGCAGGTTTACTATTTGCGATGGGGTTAAAAATGTTGAAACCCATTCTGAAAAGTTACCTCACGATCTTTACTATCGCGCTGACCATTGTCTTTATGCTGATTGTTAAGATTCCCTTGGCATTAACGTTACTGATCTTAGTCAGCATCAATGTCGCAGTCTTAAGCTTGAAAAAAAGAGGAAAAAACGCATGATTTTACTCACCTTAGCCATCGTTTTTACCCAGCTTTCTATATTGGCCTTTGGTGGCGGCAATGCAATTTTGCCTGAAATGCAACATCAAGTAGTCGAAGTGCATCGTTGGCTTACTGCCACAGAGTTCAGTACCATGTTTGCCATGGCTCAAGCGGCACCGGGCCCCAATATGATGATTGTACCTTTGGTCGGCTGGCATGTGGCTGGACCTGCTGGACTGTTCGTGACTTCATTGGCGAAGTTTGGGCCCTCTTCTGTACTGACTATATTTGCACTCAAGTTTTGGAATCAGTTTAAGGATCACCCGCTACGTAGCATGTTTGAAAAAGCACTGAAACCAATTACTGTCGGCTTGGTTTTGGTCAGTGCCTATATTATTGCCGCTGCATCTGCTCAGAACTGGTTACTCATTGCAATCGTTATCGTCGCTACTAGTTTAAGTTTAGTTAAAAAAATTCATCCACTGTGGGTCATGCTCTTTGGAGCAATGTCAGGCGCACTGTTTTTATAAACGGTGTGTCATAAAAGTTCGTGTTCAATAGCACATACTTTCTCTTTTATTGTTACTTTCAAATAAATAGCATAAGCCTTACATCTGATGCCCAAGATGTAAGGCTTAATTTCGTTTGGGCCAATAACCATGTGAAAAGAAAGCAAGTGTTTAGGAAATATTCCCACCCAAAGCAGTCATTAATTGCGCTGTATTTTTTAATTGCATTTGTTGTAACTCTAATGTGCTCTGTTCAGCTTGCAGCCTTAAATTCTGCGCCGTGACCACTTCCAAATAACTGACTAAACCTGCGTTATAACGTCGCATCACCACTTGTTCATTTTCTTTAGCCAGTTGCAGTAACTGAGCTTGCTCCAGTTGTTGTTGTTTCAAACTTGAAGTTTGCATTAAAGCATCATCAACTTCCTTCCAGCCCGTAAGTACAGCTTGCTTATAGGCTGCTAACTTTTCATCATAACTTGCCTGCGCTTGGGCAATTTCAGCTTGCCGTTTTCCACCATCAAAAATAACCGAAGCCACTTCTAGTCCCGTAGACCATAAATATGCAGGGGCTTGGAACAACTGACCCAACACTTGACTATTTAAACTCGCATTAAGACCAATACTCATATCTGGCAACCAAGCTGTTTGCGCTAAACCCAACTGTGCATGTGTACTCGCAAGCTCCCGCTCTGCACGAATCACGTCGGGACGTTGCATGAGTAAACGACTGGGTAGCTGTGCAGGTACAGTAGGAATACTTAGACCTTGCTGTCGTTTTACCAATTGAAACTGGGCCACACTTTTACCCTGCAAGACCGCCAGGACATTTTCCTGTAAATTGCGTTCACGCTGCGTTTCGATCTGCTGTATTTGCACTTGTTTCAACTGCGTTTCTGCCTGTATCACATCTGCCCGCGCAATCATCCCTGCTGTATATTGGTTTTTTAAAATTTGCACTGAACGTAGGTAACTTTTTTGGGTTTGCTGCAATACATCAAGTTGCGCATCCAAAACACGAATGTTCCAATAAGCCTCAGTCGCCAATAACTGTTGATTCAGTTTCACTGCGGCTAAGTCCGCCTGCACCGCTTCTAAATTTGCCTGTTGTCCCTCTATCGCTTTCGCCACACGTCCCCACACATCAGGAATCCAGCTGGCCTGAACTCCAGTACTAAACTGACTATTTGGAGAAGTATGCTTTACTCCATTACGTTTAGCAGCACCTTCTAAGCTTAGGCTGACAGAACGACTGGCTTTTTGCTGTTCAAGTAAAGCATTTGCTTGTCTATAACGTGCCTCGGCCTGTTTCAAATTTAAGTTTTCTGCATTTAACTGTTGCAGCAGTTGGCTTAAAACGGGGTCTTGATAAATATTCCACCATGCGACTGTCGCTCTTTTTAAGCCTGCTGTTTCTGTCCAATTGAGCGCAGCATATTTATATTGCTCATCCGCTTGAATCAATGGTGTTTTATATTCGGGAGGACGTACAACCACCGTAGAACTACATGCAGTCAACAACAATACACAACTTAGGCTGAAGGCATTTTTATAAACCAAACCAGACATTCTATTTTCCTATTTCTTTATCTATTTGCCTAAGCTTTGCAGCACAAATTTACGTTTAAATCTCGAACAAGATTCGGCCCATTTTTCAAAGAGCAAATACAAAACAGGCGTGGTGTACAAAGTTAAGAGCTGCCCAAGCGCTAAGCCGCCCACAATGACCACACCCAAAGGCTGACGTAGCTCAGCCCCCTCACCCCAACTACAAGCCAGCGGAATTGCACCCAATAATGCTGCGGTATTGGTCATTAAAATCGGGCGAAAACGCAGAGCCGCCGCAGACAATACAGCTTGATATGCTGACTTTCCTGCCCGCCGTTCATATAAGGTAAAATCAATCAATAAAATGGCATTTTTCACAACGATACCAATAAGTAAAAACATGCCCAATAATGCAATCAGGGTAAACTCAAAATTAAATATCCATAAGGTCAACAGTGCGCCCAAAGCTACAGCGGGTATGGTCGATAAAATCGTTAACGGATGAACCACACTTTCATAGGTCACCCCAAGCACGATATAAATCAACAAAATCACTGCAAGAATCAGTAAGGGAGTACTTAAGCCCGCTTGTAAACTTTCTGCCTCGACATCTTTATCTGTGGTCATAAAAACGTTGTTTGGCAACATCACTTCAGTTAAGACAGATCGGATCGCGGCATCGGCCTGTTCATAGCTATAGCCCTGTTTCACCACATAACCAATACCCATCGCGGCATATTGATTACGTCTATACACTCGATCATTGGTAATTCCATAAGACCATGTCGCAAAGTTACGCAGCGGCACAGCTTGTCCATCTTTATTAGGAACCTGTACATTAGCTAAAGATTCAGGATGTTCCGTGAAGTGCTTATCTACTTCCATGACCACATGAAACTGTTGGGTTTGATCATAAATGGTTGAAATCTGGCGCTGTGAAAATGAGTTGTTCAGTACACTCGAAATGCTTTCAATATCAACGCCCAAACGACGTGCCGCTTCACGGTCTACATCTAGGGTGACATGCTGCGCACCTTCATCCCCCATGGTTTCCACTTCCTCAAGTTCAGGCAGTTTTTGCATGGCCTGCGCGACTTTCGGCACCCATTGGCGTAGCTGTGCAACATCATCTGACTGTAGCAACAGCATATAGTCTTGCCCACTACCACTTGAAAAAGGATCATCCAGTTCTAATTCTTGTTCTACAAGTGCTGAGAAAATTGCCCCAGCCTGCCACGGCGCATTTTGTTTCATACGCTCGACAATGGCATGTGAGCTTTGCCCCTCACGCTCTGCTTTGGGTTTTAAACTCACCATGAAAAACGAATTGGTGGTTCCACCTGCTCCGCCTGATGTTCCAACCACATCTTTTACAGCAGGGTCATTCAACAAGCTTTCACTAAAGGCTGCAATTTTGGGTTGCATAATTTGAAAGGAAAACCCGTCATCACCACGAATGAAAGCCTCAACCCGTCCTGTATCTTGCTCAGGCAATACTCGTTTAGGAAGGTGCTGATAAACATAGAATGAAGCCCCAATCGCACCTAGCCAAAATAAAATTACGACATAGCCATGTGCTAGCATCCATTTTAAAGATGTTAAATAAGCATGATTGAACTGCTGCATGCAACGATGGCTAAATTGATATAAAGGCTGATGTTGGTCGCTCTCTAGCGGTTTTAGACAACGTGCAGATAAGCTTGGTGTCAGTACCAAGGAAACAAAAACCGATAACACCACAATAAAAACTAAGGTCAGTGAAAACTCGCGGAAAAGCCGTTCAATCACACCGCCCATAAACAGCACTGAAATGAAAATCACCACCAAAGCCAAATTCATGGCCACTAAAGTCAGCCCCACCTCCTGAGTCCCTTTAATGGCAGCCTGTACAGGAGAGTCTCCCTGCTCAATATGACGCTCAATGTTTTCCAGCACCACAATCGCATCATCCACCACCAATCCTATAGCGACAATCACCGCCATAATGGAGAGGTTATTGAGCGAAAAGCCTGCCAAATACACCAAACCACAAGCCCCCACTAAGGTCACCAACATGGCAATACTCGGCACAAGAGCACTTTGCATACGCCCTAACATTAAAACAACGACAATAATGACCAACAGCATGGAAAACAACAGCGTATCGCGGGCTTCCGCTAAGCCTGCGCGAATGATTTCAGAACCATCCATCACCGTAGTCAGTTGAGCGTCTGCGGGCATGAGTGATTTTAATTCAGGCAGTTTTTCTTTGATCTGATCAATGGTCGCCACGGTATTGGCATTGGGTTGACGGCTAATTTTGATAATCACCGCAGGTTGACCATTATGAAAACCACTGACATAGCGGTTTTCAACAGAATCTTGCACCTCAGCCACATCTTTTAAACGTACGATTGCTTGAGCATTACGATGAATTACCAAGTTTGAAAAATCTTGCGCTTGTTTTAAATCGTTCGACAAAGCGACTTGCCAACGAAGTTGATCGGTTTCAACCACGCCCAACGCTTGTACTGTATTGCTTTTTTCAATTGCAGTACGGACTTGTTCCAATGAAACACCCTGTGCAATGAGTGCATTCGGATTTAAGGTGATCCGCACCGCAGGCATAGACGCGCCATCAATTTCAACCTCACCAACTCCACTCATCTGCGCAAGATTGGGCTGGAGTTGATTGCTGGCAATTTCATATAATTTACCCGCAGATAAATGCTCTGAACTCAATGCCAAATAAAAAATTGGGCTTTGGCTGGGATTAACCTTGAAATATTCAGGAGGGCTAGGCATTCCTGATGGAAGTTGTGACATTGCAACATTAATAGCGGCCTGTACTTCTCTCGCTGCTTCATTGATATCGGTCTCTAAGTCAAAGTGCAAAGTCACTTGCGTTGCATTTTGACTACTAGATGAATTAATCGCTTTTACCCCAGAAACGCCCATCATGGCCCGTTCTAAAGGTGTTGCAACGGTCGCCGACATACTCTCAGGACTTGCCCCAGGTAAACTGGCCCGCACCACGATGGTCGGAATATCTGCCTGAGGTAAGGATGCCACGGGTAAGCGGAAATACGCCAATACACCAAGCAACACAATTGCGATGCCCAGTAACATACTGGCAACAGGACGATGAACCAAAGCAGAGAGCACTTTCAAAACTCGCTCCTTGACTCATCAAGTTCAACTAAAGGCAACTCCGGCTTTTGAAAAGCATGCTGTAAACGATCAAAAAACAAATAAACCACAGGCGTGGTAAATAAGGTCAGCACCTGACTTAAAATCAAACCACCAACCATGACAATTCCCAGAGGCTGGCGTAATTCAGCCCCTGAACCAGATGCCAACATGAGTGGAATAGCACCGACCAATGCCGCCAGTGTCGTCATTAAAATGGGGCGAAATCGCATCAACGCCGCCTGATAAATCGCTTGCTGAGGTGAAAGACCATCTTGGCGCTGTGCTGCCAAGGCAAAGTCCACCATCATGATGCCGTTTTTTTTCACCAAACCAATCAATAAAATAATGCCGATTAAAGCAATCATATCGAGTGGTCGACCGACCATAAACAACGCCAATAAAGACCCGATTGCCGCAGACGGTAAAGTTGAAAGAATGGTGATCGGATGAATAAAACTCTCATACAGCATTCCAAGCACGATATACATGGTCACAATCGCGGCAATCACCAACCAAAAGGTATGCTGTTGCGAGTTTTCAAATGCAGCAGCAGCTCCTTGTAACTGGAGCTTAACTTCAGCAGGTAAATTGAGCTGCTGTTCTACACGTTGAATGGCTTGGATGGCATCACCCAAAGCCACGCCTGTTGCAAGGTTAAAAGAGATACCATTGGCAGGAAACTGAGCTTGCTGTTGTAAAATAATCGGGACACGCTTTTGCACAATGCTTGCCACAGAACTAAGTAAAATCGGTTCTCCGCTGGCATTATGGATATAGGTTTGCTCTAAAGCTCGAATACCTTGAGTTAACTCTGGCGCAAGTTCTAAGACAATGCGGTATTGATTTGACTGGGTATATAGAGTCGCAATTTGCCGCTGTGCAAATAGATTTTGCAAAGCCAAACTAATGTCTTCTACCGTTAAGCCGAATCTCGCTGCTGCATCTCGATTGACATCAATATACGCCTGTAAACCGTGCCCACCGTTTTCACTGCTCACTTCTGCAAACTCAGGTTGTTGGCGTAAAGCTTCTACCAAGACAGGTGTCCATAACGCTAAGTCTGAGTTGTTTGTTGCCGTTAAACTGAGTTGATATTGAGTTCGACTAATTTTGTCTTCAATACTTAACTCCTGCACAGGTTGCATCCAAGCACGAATACCCTGAACATGGCCCAACTCTTCACGCAGACGTGCCATCACTTGATCTGCACCTTCTCGTCCTGCATGTGACTTTAAATTAATAAGTATTCGGCCATTACTAAGTTTCGGGTTATTGGCATCAATACCAATAAACGATGATAGGCTTTCAACTGCTGGATCTTTTAAAATTTCAGCCGCTAGTGCTTGTTGACGCTCACTCATGGCTTGAAATGAAATATCGTCTGGAGCTTCGGTCACTACTTGGATAACGCCACTGTCCTGCACAGGGAAAAAGCCTTTCGGAATCATCCAATACAAAAAACCTGCGAATAACACTGTACTGAGCATAACGGCCAGTGTCAGGGTTTGATGCTGAAATACCCATTGCAAAGCTTTTCCATACTGCTGAATGATGCCATCCAGACTCCATCTATTCGCTGAAGTTTGATGCTCTGCTTCTTTTAATGACGCTTTGCCTTTGAGTAAATAAGCACACATCATCGGCGTTAAGGTTAAAGAGACCACTAGAGAAATTGCTATTGCAGCCGCCAAAGTCACTGCAAACTCATGGAACAATCGGCCGACTACATCGCCCATAAACAACAGTGGAATGAGAACAGCAATCAATGAAATGGTTAAAGAAATGAGCGTAAAACCTATTTCTTTCGACCCTTTGAGTGCCGCTTGCATCAGGCTTTCACCAGCTTCACGATGTCGTGCAATATTTTCCAACATCACAATCGCATCATCCACCACAAAACCTGTGGCAATGGTCAGCGCCATTAAGGTCAGGTTATTGACTGAAAAACCTAAAAAATACATCAGTACAAACGTACCAATGATTGACAGCGGAACTGCAATACTCGGAATAATGGTGGCAGATAAATTTCTTAAAAAGAGAAAAGTTACCATCACCACCAAACAGACCGCAAAAACCAATTCCTTTTGCACATCGTGGATCGAACTACGGATACTCTCAGTACGGTCAGTCAGCACTCGAATTTTGACGTTTTCGGGTAGGTTCTTTTGCAGCTCAGGCAACAACTGCTTAATCTGATCGGCCACTTGAATCACGTTGGCATTCGGTTGACGCTGTACATTCACTAAAATGGCAGCTTGACTGTCTGCCCATGCCGCCATATAGCGGTCTTCACTGCCTTCAATCACTTGTGCCACATCTTTTAATCGAATCGGAGCACCGTTATTCCAGCGTAAAATGAGGCTTTCATAGTCGCCAATTGAACGAATTTGATCATTGGCATCCAGCATAGTACTGCGATATGGCCCATCAAAACTGCCTTTGGGTTGACTGGCATTGGCCGCATTGATTGCGGTGCGGACATCTTCGGCACTCATTTTATAAGCGGCAAGCGCAGCAGGATTCATTTGCACCCGTATTGCTGGTCGTTGCCCACCAGCAAGACTCACCATACCCACACCCGTGAGTTGAGACAGCTTTTGTGCCACCCGAGTATCCACCATGTCATAGACCGTGGTGAGAGCTAAAGTTTCTGAACTAATCGCTAATGTAATGACAGGCACATCGGCTGGATTGACCTTTCGATATACAGGTGGTGTTGGCAAATCACTCGGTAATTTACTGCTGGCAGTACTTAGTGCCGATTGTACTTCTTGCTCCACTACACCTAGTTCAGCACTTAACTCAAACTGTAAAGTAATGACAGATGCTCCGACAGAACTCTGCGAAGACATTTGCTTTAAGCCCGAAATTTTACCCATTTCCCGTTCAAGCGGTGCGGTGATAGTCCGTTGTACAGTGTCGGGGTTTGCCCCAGGCTGAAAGGTATAGACCTGAATAATGGGATAGTCGACCTGTGGTAAAGCCGACACTGGTAAAAGCCGCCAAACCAATAGTCCACTAAACAGCAATGCCAGCATCAACAACGTAGTTGCGACTGGACGGACAATAAAGAATTTTGAAATATTCATGTCTTATCCAACAGCAGGTTTTGATGTGGCCATGGCTTGAGGTTGATCCGAGACAATTTGAACTTCTTTGCCTTCTGCAAGTCGGTCAATCCCTTCTAAAACCACCTGCTCCTTTCCGTTTAAGCCTGTTAAAACTTGAATCTGACCATTAGAACTTAAACCCAAAGTGAGCATACGAATTTCTGCTTTTTTCTGCGGATTGACGATATACACATAGGTGCCTTTAGCCCCATGTTGCACGGCATCACTCGGAATACTGATGGCATCTTGAACGGTATGTGCATTTAAACAAACATTAACAAACTGATTGGGAAATAAAGCATCATCACGATTATCAAAAATGGCCTTGATCTTTAATGTACCTGTATTGGCGTCAATCTGGTTATCCAAAGCCTGTACATGCCCAACCGCAAGTTGCTTTTGTTCTGCTTTATCCCATGTCTTAACGGGTACTTGATGTCCCTGTTTCATGTTGTTACGCAAATGAGCCAAATCATGTTCAGCAACTGAAAACTGTACATAAATGGGATGAATTTGGGTGATGCTGACCAAACCTGTCGTGTCATTGGCCTGAATTAAATTACCCGCATCTTTCTGCTGAAAACCAACTCGTCCATTAATCGGTGAATAAATTTTGGTATAAGACAATTGTAATTTGGCTGCATCTACCTGTGCACGATTGGCCTGTATTTGCCCTTTCAACTGATTGACTAAAGCAAGCTGTTGCTCAACTTGTTGTTTAGCAATTGAGTCTTGCTTAAACAGCAGTTGATAACGTGCTAACTCAGTTTCTGCATTTCGTAGTTGGGCTAAGTTTTGCTGTTGTGTCCCCTCTGCTTGTGCCAGAGCTACCTGAAATGGCGCAGGGTCAACTTGAGCAAGAAGTTGTCCTTTTTGAACAGTCTGACCTTCTTTAAAATAAATCTGCTTGAGAACACCCGAAACCTGAGTTTGAACATTCACTGTATGGGTCGGAACAACTGTACCGATGGCTTTAATTTCCACCTGCAAATCTTGTCGTTGTACAGGCACAACACGCACAGGCACAGGTTTATCCCATTGACTATATTCTTCGCTAGGTTGAGACATAGCTTTTTTCCAATACAACCCTCCCATGCCTAACAATAAAATGACAATGATGAATCCAATCCAAAGTGTTCGACGATAAAGAAAATGTTTTGTTGGGTTGTTATTGTTCAATGGCTCACTCATTACATTTCCTATTCATTACAAAAAATTCTCGCCCAACACATACTGTTCAAAATCGAAAGATCCATACAATTTTTTAAAATTTGATCAAATTAAGTATTTAAAAAATTGAAACTTCCTATCCCAAATCACGCATATCTATTAATAAGACGGATGAAAACAAAAAACAGCTCACGCTAAATGTTGTGATTTGTAATTGCATTTAATAATGATTATCATTAATATTCAACCTTTCATTTCTTTATCCCACTTTTACTGCTGAGATTCAGGATATTTTTCTAGGGTCATGAGTTAAAAATATGAACTTAAATGTCCAAAAAAAATTGTGGTTTAGTCATCTCTACAACACCCATCAAACAACCTTGTTGTCATGGTTCAAACACAAACTGCAACACCACCATCAGTCTGAAGACCTGAGTCAGGAAGTATTTTATCGTGCTCTGAAAAGTGAATATTGTTTTGAAAAAATTAAAGAGCCTCAAGCATGGCTCATGGGTATTGCTAAACATGTGATCATTGATCACTGGCGGCATCAGCATGTTGAAAGGTTGTATTTAGATGCGTTGGCACAGCTACCAGAAAACTACTACCCTTCGGCAGAACATGAGGTGTGCATTCGAGAAACCTTGTATCAGGTTCATCGTATGCTTGAGAAACTACCGACGCGTACATCTCAAGTCTTTTTATTGTCTCAGTTAGACGGTCTGACCTATCGAGCGATTAGTGAAAAGCTGAATATTTCTGAAGCAACGGTAAAAAGAGATATGAAGCAGGCTTTTTTAGCCTGTATAAGTCTTTATAATCCAACCGACTAATCGATTTCCTTACCCCCTATGTCACAGCCTTCCCCCATACCTGAAAGTATCTTAGATGCAGCAACTGATTGGCTGGTGCTGATTCATTCTGGGGAAATCACCGAAATACAACTACAGCAATTTGAGCAATGGAAGTCTGAAAGTAAGGAACATGCTTTAGCCATTTCGCAGATCGAACGCTTTACACAAGGTTTATCGGGTTTACCTTCCTCTTTCCAACCTGATGCATTAGTAGAGTCTAAGCAAAAATTTAATACTTCTTTAAAACACAATATGCTGTTTGGGCTATCAGGCTTTTTAGTCCTTGGTTTAAGTGCATATAGTATGCCGTGGGCAAAGTGGCAAGCCGACTACCACACCCAAGTGGGTGAAATTAAAACGGTGCCTTTGGCAGATGGCACGAAGCTGATTTTAGCCAGTAACAGTTATGTGAATGTCGACTTTTCAAAACAAACTCGACAAATTGAATTGGTGGAAGGCGAAATTTATATTCAGACGGCCAAAGATCCGCAGCATCGTCCATTTATGGTCACTACTCAAGATGGCAAAATTGAAGCACTGGGTACACAATTTACCGTTCGCCAAGAAGACCGACATTGCACCAAAGTCAAAGTTTATGAACATGCAGTAGCTTTATACCCTGCTGAAACAACTACACGAAAACTTTTACAGCAAGGCCAACGTACCAGTTTTGATGCCAATTCAATTTCAGTCATCAACCCGCTTCAAAATGACCAACCCTATTGGACACAACATTTACTGGTCGTAGAACAATGGCCACTTAAAAAAGTGTTGGATGAATTGTATCGTTATCAAAATGGAACTTATTTTATGGATCCTGAGTTAGAAAAAGTTCGTGTTTCAGGGGTATTTTCATTAAAAAACCCAAAGCAAAGTCTAGAGAATTTGGCCTATACCCATCAGCTTGAATTGGATTATTACAGTGCTTATCTATTAAAAATAAAAAAAAGATAAAAATATGACCCTTTTTTTGAGCTGACTCGACTTATACAGAAATACACTCCCAGTCGAGAACACCGCATGAAGGATTATCAGGCAAAAAGTAGATTAGCGATGGCTATTCGGGCAGTTTTATTGGGCATGCCACTGATGGCAGGAAGCCTTACCACTACTGCTATTTATGCTGCCACAACGTATCCTGTGAATATTACTAAACTCCCTTTAGATGAGGCGCTAAAACAACTCGCAATCCAAACAGGGACAACCATCAGTTATGACTCAAAGGCTCTCTCAAATTTTCAAGCGAAGTCTCTAAAAGGTAATTATGCAGTCGATCAAGCGTTAGCTGCATTATTACAACCTCATGCTTTGCTTGCAGTAAAAGTCAACAATGGCGGCTATAGTGTTCAAGCAAAACAACGAGTTCAAGCTCAAACAAGAGAAGTTCAACTCGAAGCTATTCATAGTCAAGCCAATAACGCTTCGCGTGCAAACGGTAGTCAAGTGACTAGTGCAGATGGAACTACTCAGCTCGCAACTATTTCTTTAAAAGCAAACTCAGGCAATAACTTAACGACTGAAGGCTCCGGTTCTTATACAGCCAAAGCCACCACAGCCTCGACGGGTTTGGCACTTTCACTCAAAGAGACGCCACAGTTGGTGAGTGTCATTACCCGCCAACAAATGGAAGACCAAAACCTGACGCAACTGACCGATGTTGTTTCACAGGCCGCAGGATTAACCATTAGCCAAAGCGGGAACATTGGCAGTGATAATTCGCCTATTTATGCACGTGGTCAAACGGTTGATAACTATTTGCTTGATGGCGTAAAGCTGATGAGTTCATATAGCAGTATTTTCCAAAGTCAGGACACTGCTTTATTTGACCGTGTTGAGGTGGTGCGTGGTGCCAATGGTTTAATGACGGGTGCAGGCTCTGCCAGTGCCAGTATTAATATGGTACGTAAGAAACCTTTACAAGATTTCAAAGCCTCTGTCAGCGCTAGCGCAGGTTCATGGGACACCTATCGTACAGATGTCGATGTCTCGGCTCCATTAAACCAAGCAGGAACGATTCGTGGACGTACCGTTTTAGCCTATCAAACGGGCGACTCTTATATCGACCGCTATAGTGAAGAACGTAAAATTGCCTATGGTGTTGTTGAGGCAGACCTCACAGAAAAAACCAAAGCCAGTTTAGGGCTCAGTTATCAAAAAATGGATATTTCAGGTATTGCCCGTGGTGGTTTACCTTCATTTTATACCGATGGTAGTCTCATCGACTGGTCACGTTCAGATTCAAATGCTGCCAGTTGGAGTGAGTCTGATCGGACAACAACAGCTTATTTTGCAGATATTGAGCACCAATTTAACGAACGTTGGAAACTCAAAGGCACTGCATCTCGAACAATTACCGCTTCTGATGAAATTGTTGGCTATGCTTACGCCTATTCAGGAATTAATAAACAGACTGGCAGCGGTGCATTACTTTATGGATCTCATTGGGACTACGAACCCACTCAAGACCTCTTTAACTTAACCTTAAATGGTTCATTTGACTTACTCAACCAAACCCATGATGTAGTTTTAGGTACGACCTACGCCAGAAGTAAAAATAAACGCCCAACCTATTCAGGTTGGAGTGTAAATACTTTGAATAATATTTTCGAGTGGGACGGAAATACGCCTACACGTCCTGAAATGCCAATTGGCGGCTGGTACAGCAATGATGAGAAAAGCCTATCTGTATTTGGTGCAGTACGTCTAAAACTCGCAGATCCATTAGCAGTGATTTTAGGAACACGTGTTGAAAATTGGCAACGTACAGATAATGAGTACACGTACTCAAGCCAAACTCTGGATGCTTCAAAACGTGAAGAAAAAGGTAAAGTCATTCCTTATGTGGGCATTACTTATGATTTCACAGAGCAATGGACAGGTTATGCAAGTTATACCAATATTTTCTTACCACAAGACAAGAAATCAGTCTCAGGCGGCTATGTTGATCCGCTAGTCGGAAATAGTACAGAACTCGGTATCAAGGGGGAATTCTTTGATAACCAATTAAACATTGGTGCAGCACTCTATCAAACCCAAGAAGATAATAAAGCCATTGCTTTAGATAAACCAGACTTAGATGGAAATACGGTTTACCGTACCGAATCTGGTACAAAAAGCCGCGGCTTTGAGTTAGAAGCCACAGGTAAACTCACAGATACATGGCAGCTCTCTACGAGTTTTGCACGCAATCTTTCTCAGGACAAAGATGGTAATAATTTAAATACCAATATTCCAAATAATATTGCTAAATTATTTACCACTTATACCCTGCCTTATCTTGATGAAGCTTTAACAGTAGGTGGCGGACTACGCTGGCAAAGTGAAATTTATCAAGATAATGTGCCAACTAAGACTCGATTCACACAAGATAGCTACGCATTGGTTGACTTGATGGCACGTTATAAAATCAATGAAAATCTGTTAGTGAATTTCAATTTAAATAACCTGTTTAATGAGAAATATCATCTATCGACCACCAACAGTTATTATGGTGCACCGACCAACTTTAGAGTGGGTCTGAAATACGACTGGTAAATATGGGGCTAATATCACTGATCATTTAGTTGTACATCTGCGGCATTATTTTCATATGAAAATAATGCCGATTTTTTATACATTATTTTTCTAGGCTAAAAGGAATCAGATAGACAAAACTTAATTACTTGTTCAAGAGCACTCTCAAATGCTGCTGCACCGCAGGCCATTCACTTTTCAAGATACTGTACACATATGTATCTCTTAAAATATCGTTCTGCACAATTTGATGGCTTCTAAGTACCCCATCTAATTTGGCTCCCAAACGTTCAATCGCAGCCCGACTTTTAAAATTAAAAGAAGATGTACGGAACTCAACTGCAATACAATTCAAAGTATCAAATGCATGCGAAAGCAGAAGATTTTTACATTCTGTATTGACATAACTACGCTGCGCGGACTGGCTATACCATGTTGAGCCAATTTCAACACGGCGGTGCTCGGCTTCGATATTCATAAAAGTTGTCATCCCTAACAGCCTCCCACTGTCTCGTTCTTCCACCGTAAATGGCAACATACTGCCCAGCTGCTGTAAATCTAGGCGGCGCTGAATTTCAGCAGTCATCTGCTCAGGTGAAGGAATGCGGGTATACCACAACTTCCATAACTCGCCATCACGCACTGCATCACACAGTGCTGATGCATGTTCAGACTCAAGCGGTTTTAATATAATTCTCTCACTTTGTAAAACCACAGGTTTAAAGCTCTGCATGGCTCACTCCTTATATTTCAATTCGTTAAATTGGATCATCTGCGGCTAGATCGAGTTGATTTTTGATGCAGCAATCAGATGCATCGCATCTGCTATCTCAACCTGTCCCGTTTTTGTCAGTGCATTCGCCACACCAAGAACATCTCGATGCTCTTTGTTTTGGCCGAGTTTCAACTTGCCTTGCAACTGAGTAATTTCGATTTCGATCCCCACAATTGCTTTTAGCATGGGTTCAAGATAGTCCTTCGGAGCATCCGACATTTTCCACGGCTCGGGTTGTGTCGCCTCATGGGTTCGTGTCAAACGCGCCACCACACCGCGTACATAACGTTCATCATCCCGAATAGTCACACGACCATAAGCATGTACCACTCGATAGTTCCATGTGGGTACTTGCTGATGATGCTCTTGTTTGCTGGGATACCACTGCGGTGAGATATACGCATCCCCAGCTCGAAAGACCACCAACACTTCATCGCCATTCTTCAGGTCTTGCCAAACAGGATTATTTCGAGAGACATGGGCATGCAATGTTCCAAATTCAGTATTATCGGCTTGTAACTCAAAGGGTAAGTGATTCGCGTCTAAACCACTGATCCCATGTGTAAATAAGATTCCCAATGGAACATTACGCATCAACTGGTGCATCTCAGCTATTTGAGTCACTTCAAAATCTGCTGGAATATACATGGCACAAGCTCCTTGAACTTATTGTTGCTATATTTGTTGTTGTAAATTTTCAGATTTAATTGGATTATTAAAAAGTACCAGTTTGTATTACTTTGAGTAGACCAGAATTATGGCAAGAATAGCAAAAGTCGTAGAACTTCCCTCTATCGCAAAACTCAATAAAGTGCAGGGACAAATAGCCTCCCAACTGATTCAAGCCTTGCGACAAGCAGTACAAAATGGTGATTTACAAGCAGGTGATCCCTTACCTTCATCACGAGAATTGGCGATGACATTAAGTGTTTCGCGTGGCACCATCATTGAAGCGTATGATCAACTCTTAGCTGAAGGGGTTTTAGAGGCACATGCGCGTCAAGGCACTTTCGTTTCAGATGCCTTATCGCATTCAAAGCATCAGCAAACTCAGGAGCAGAGAAATACTCATCCTACTCACATTCAGCTGACACCCGCAGCTCAGGCCTATACTGAAGTATTGAAAGAATTTAAACCGCTTCCCCATCTTCCTTTTGCAGTCTCTGTACCTGTTGGGCGCACCCAACCAAATGATATTTGGAGAAAATTTGGCAACCGCTATCGTGCTCGAGGAATAGGTGCACCCTCTGGTTATGATGACCCACAAGGTGTATTTTCCTTACGTGTTGCAATTGCTGACTATGTACGACGCTCTCGCTCTGTACACTGTGAACCTGAGCAAATAGTCATTACCAGTGGCATCCAACAGGCTCTATATATCTGTAGTCAGATTCTATTTAAAGCACAAGATCAAGTTTGGATCGAAGACCCTGCCTACCGAGGTACAACTGCTCTACTAGAAAACTCAATACAACCCTTACACATTGTTCGTGTTCCCGTGGATGAAGAAGGAATTCAAGTCGATACAGGTATAAACCTCGCGTCCAATGCCCGTGCTGCCTTTGTAACTCCTTCTCATCAATACCCAATTGGCATGCCGATGAGTTTATCTAGACGCACAGCATTGCTTACATGGGCCAAACAGCAAAGCGCTTGGATTATTGAAGACGATTATGACAGTGAACTGCGCTACAGTGGCCAGCCTTTTCCAGCCTTGCAAGGGTTAGCACCTGAACAAGTCATCTATTTGGGGACATTTAGCAAAGTACTGTTCCCATCACTGCGACTCGGCTATGCCGTACTTCCCAAAGCGTTGGTCGCTCCTTTTTGTGGATTGCGTGTTTTGATCGACCGTCATCCTCCCTCTGCTGATCAGCATGTTTTGGCTGCCTTTATTCAAGAAGGTTATTTAGAACGTCATATTCGACGGATTCGTAATGTCTATGCAGAGAACCGTCGATATTTGATTGACATGATTGAACGTTATATTCCAAAACACTTAGGCTATTTACAAGCTGGAGATCAAGGCATGCATATGGTGCTATGGCTTGCACATTACATGGATGATCGGAAAATCGCTCAAGCTGTACTAGATGCTGGTATCGCGATTAAAGCGGTTTCGCCAACCTTTTCCTTAGAACGTAAACGCTCTGGTTTAGTTCTTGGTTTAGGAGATTTTGAGTTGATACAAATGGAGTGTGCTGTACAAAGTTTGGCAAATATTCTCAAGCAGCATGAGCAGCCCCTTGAGGTGGAGTAAATTCACGTGATTCATGATCAGGTATATAAGCGACTGACCACCATTTTTCCGTATAATGTCGGCAGCGCTCAGTAGCCTTAAAAATTGCACTGTAAATCTGTTTTCAACCAGACAATGGAAATGCTAAACAGAATTTACAAATTAAATGAATATGTTAAAGACTCCAAACAAAATGAACTCGACGAAAGCAACATGGATTGGTTTGGCTGCCATTGTATTATGGAGTTTAATTATTGCTCTGATTAAAGAAGTGAGTAACAGCTTTGGAGCGATTGGTGGAGCCGCCCTTATTTACTCGTTGGCCTCTGTTTTTTTGTTGCTCTTATTTGGTTGGCCTCGGTTAAAAGAATTTCCTCTTCCCTATCTAGTTTGGGGTAGCTTGCTGTTTGTTTCTTATGAAATTTGCCTTGCCCTGTCCATTGGTTACTCAACCAGTAGCCGACAAGCCATCGAGGTTGGTATGGTGAACTACCTGTGGCCGACCTTTACCATCATTTTTGCGATTGTATTTAATAAACAAAAAGCCAATTTTCTCATCGTACCTGGCTTTTTAATCTCACTGATCGGTATTTGTTGGGTGCTGGGCGGTGATCAAGGATTAAGCTTTAAAAGCATGCTCAGCAATGTGCAAAATAACCCTTTAAGCTACGGCTTAGCATTGCTCGGCACTGTACTTTGGGCGTCTTATTGCACCCTCACCGCAAAAATGGCGAATGGTAAAAATGGAGTAACGCTATTTTTCATTTTAGTTTCAATTGTGCTTTGGGTTAAATGGTTGTTGTTAGGTGAAAGCACTTTGAGTTTTGAACTGCAACCCACCATTTATTTAGTCCTTGCAGCCTTTGCAATGGGTATGGGCTATGGCGCATGGAATATTGGTATATTGCATGGCAATGTCACGCTATTGGCTGCAGCATCGTACTTTATTCCTGTGCTTTCTGCTGTAGTTTCCGCCTTCATTTTAAGTACGCATTTAACTTTCAGTTTTTGGCAAGGTGCATTGATGGTCTGTCTCGGCGCTTTATTATGTTGGGTTTCGACCAAAACCAAAGCTTAAATGATTCAAAACAGAGTCTATTTCAGGCAAATTTTCAGCGCTGATTCTTATTTTTAAAACCAGTGGACGGATATTAGCGTTCACGCAGTGCTTCTTTGGCTTTGTTAAACGGTTTTATTAAATAGTCCAACACAGTCTTATGCCCCGTTTTAATATCCACGACTGCCACCATACCTGGTGTAATGTTAAATTGTTTACCCTGCTTATTGATGAGTTTGTCAGAGTCTGTACGGATATAAGCACGGTAATAGAACTGATCTTGTTTGACTTCATCTCGTATTGTATCTGGTGAAATGACCGTCACTTTTCCATGCAAACCGCCATAAATTGAATAATCATAGGCAGTCACTTTCACCAAAGCATCTTGATCTGGTCGAATAAAAGCAATATCGCGTGGCGATATGCGGGCCTCAATTAAAAGCTGTTCATCTAAAGGAACGATGGTCATCAACTTTCCATTTTGTGGAATGACCCCACCAATGGTCATGACATCAATTTCTTTGACAATGCCCCGTACAGGTGACTTAAAAACAGTGCGCTGTAAGGTATCCGTTTTGCCTTTGATCACCTGTGCTTGAGTTTCAATATCAATATTGGCTTTGGCCAATTCTTCCCGTGCTTTCACATAATATTGATTGCGAATATCATTCATCTGATTTCGAAGGTCATTGGCCTCTCGTTTCAAACGAAGCACCTCTACTTCACTGGCTGCCCCTTTTGCGACAAGGGGTTCTGTCATCGCAAGCTCCTGTTCCACCAAAACCAAAGCCTGACTTAAACCAGATACCGAATCATTTAAATTTGAACGGCGAGATTGATATAATGCAGTTTCTTCACTGACTAACTTAGGTATTTTTAGCACATCTTCTGGAAACACCAAGGGAGTAGCGTTGACCTCCGCACGAAGTCGTGCCGCAGTCGCTTTTGACGCAATTAAGAGTGACTCTGACTCACCTACATTTGAAGCAAAACGCGTTGGATCCAACTGTGCTAGAACTTGCCCTTGCTTTACAATTTCCCCTTCACTGACATACAGCTTGGTTAATATGCCGCCTTCTAAAGACTGAATCGATTGTTCTTTGGAGGATGGAATGACCTTACCTGTACCCGTAGAGACTTCTTCTAATTCAAAAAACCATGCCCAAGCCAGCAAAACGAGTAATCCAATGCAAATCATCCAGATGAACTTGCTAACACTCGGTAAAGGCGGTTGAAAGTTGAGAGCAGAAACGCTTTTTTTAACAGACTCCCTTTGACTCATGACTTCAGCACCTCAGCAGTTTTTTGTTGTTTTGATTGATTTAAAATCTGATCTCGTGGCCCATCCATTACAATCTTTCCGTCGTTCACCACAATAATTCGATCGACAAGTTCTAAAACCGCACGACGATGAGTCGCAATAATCATAGTTTTTGGTCTTAACCATTGTTTCAAATGATCAATTAATTGTTTTTCTGTGACTTCATCTAAAAATGACGTCGGTTCATCGAGCAGTAAAATATTCGGCTGACAAATCAACAAGCGTGCCATTAACAAGGCCTGACGTTGTCCACCTGAAAACCCAGTACCGCCTTCTAAAATTTGAAAATCGAGCCCTTCCTTTTTAGCTTGGATAAAATCGAGTGCGCCTGTAATTTTTAAGACATTTAAAATTTCTTGATCACTGGCCAAGGGTGCACCCAGCGTCAAATTCTCTCTCACTGTGCCAAAAAAGAGATGCGCATTTTGATTGAGCAAACCCATATCTCGTCTTACATCTGCAGGATCAATCAGTCTTAATTCAAGCCCATCAAGTTTAATTTTGCCTTGTGTAGGTTCTTGCATCCCCGATAACAACTGCAAAAGGGTCGATTTACCTGCACCATTTCGTCCAAGAATTGCAATTTTCTCACTATGTTTAATGACCAATTTAGCAATGTGTAAGTTTGGTTTTGCATCTTCATCGCTATATTTAAAGCCTACATCTGTTAACTCATAGCTACCATTGATCACAGGACGATGAATTAAATGCGCCCGATCGGGTTGATCAACCGTACGTTTCATCAGTTCATCTAGACCTGTTTTTGCAACTTTTGCCTGTTGGAAACGTCCCAGTACACCTGTGATTTGGGCTATAGGTCCAAGCATGCGAGAAGACAACATTGAACAGGCCACCAATGCTCCCGTTGTCATTTCACCTTCCATGACCGCAAAACAGCCCACTAACACCACAACTGCAAAGGTCAACCCTTGAATCTTCTGTGTCCATGCATTCAACACCCCCACCAACTTTCTCTGACGCATAGAAATATCCGCAGAAATTTCATTCATTCGGTTCCATTGATTTTGAAACCTTGACTCAGCTCTCAGCAGTTTAATGTCTTCAATACCCTGTACCACTTCAACGAGCATGGCATTACGAATCGCACCCTCACGCATACCTTCTTTAGCCAATTTTGCTAAAGGCTTTTGAATCAGCAAACCTGGTAAAATCATCAGGGGGACTACCACAAGCATGACCCAAAACAGATTGCCGCCAATGAGCCAAAAAATAACCAAAAACATTAAGAAAAAAGGTAAGTCGGCAATTGCTGAAATGGTGGTTGAAGTGACTAGTTCACGAACCCCTTCTAATTCTCTAATTTGAGAAATAAATGTCCCTGTAGATTTTGAGCGTTCTTTATTTTTAATGCGTAAAGCATGACCAAAGACCCGATCCGATATTTTTAAATCTGCTCTTTTACCAATAATGTCGGATAAAAAAACCCGTGCAACGCGTATCGAAAACTCAAAAATTGCTGCAATTAATACCCCACCTGCCAGTACCCACAACGTTGGAATTGACTGTGCTGGAATGACACGGTCATAGACATTCATAGAAAATACGACGGCTGCTAATGCAAGGATATTCGCCATTAAAGAGGCAAACATAATGTCGATATAACGTTTCCAGTCTTGTAATACGATGCCCCAAAACCAACTGGCTTCATAAGGCTTGATGTATTCATCAACCCGTATATCACTCACCGATTTTTCAGGTCGAATGATATAAACAAAGCGAATATGTTCTTGTAGTTTCGTAATGGTATAGGTTTGTGTAAGCCCTTCGTCAGCACTGAACTGGATGCTGATATTGCCATCTGAATCTGCTTTTTCAATTACAGCGACTTGTCCATCTGATAACTCGACAACGACTGGTAACAACCATGGGTTGAGTAAATCTTGACTGAATGGTACTTGACGTAGACTCATCCCCAGTTGACGGGTCATGAGTGTCAGAGTCTCCGTGATAGAATCACTTTGATTCCAGTTGAGTTGCAAACGAAGTTGTTCTTCTGATGTTTCGATACGATAATGCTTTGCAATACGAAGCACTGCTTTTAGCCATGGTTGGTAATTCAATGAACTGCTCATGACACCACCTCAAACCCCTGAATAGGCGTATTATTTAATTGATAAACCGCTCTACTACGTCCAGTAATTTCAATGTATCGAATCAGTGCCGCATAAATATCATAGCGCGCAGCCTCAATTTCCTGAGCTGCGCCATGTATTGCTTGTTCTGCATTGAGTAAGTCAACAACAGTTCGTGTTCCTAATTTATATTGTTCTTGATAGAGTTCTTTAGTTCGTTTGGTGGTTTCACGTCGTTGAGCAAGCACCACCATTTGCTTTTGCTTACTTTCCACTTCTGTCTGAATCAAACGAGTTTGATCCAATACATCTAAATAAACGGTACTCACTTGTGCTTTAGCCGCTTCTTCTGCATAGCTAGCAGCGCGGTTTCTCGCACTAATTGCGCCACCTTGAAAAAAGGTGCTTGAAGCTTCAAGCATGATTGAATTATAAAAACCATCATCTTCGTTATTATTTGGATTACGACCATTTACCGCCTGACTCAAACTTCCTTTAATATTTAACGTTGGATAGACATTTAATTTGGTTTGTTGCTTCTGAAATTTCGCAATCTGAACTGCCGTTTGCGCTGCCATCATTTTTGAAACGTTATTAAAATCAATTTCATCGTATAACCCTGCTTTTTCAACTAAAAAACTTGGCATATTTACATTTACATTTGAAACGTCGTAACCCAATAAAGTTCTTAGTTTTTGTTGGTACTGATGTAATTGTGCTTCCTGAACCACCTTGGTCGATTGTGCAGCTTCTAAATTTGATTGTGCTTGAATTGGGTCTGCTTGGCTACTGATACCAGCTTGTGCACGCAACCTCGCAATTTCGGTGATACGACCAATACCACTAATTTGCTGATCTGCAATTTTTACGAGCTCTTCATAGCGTTTGATGTTCACAATCGCATTCGCCACTTGGTATGAAATATCATCTATTTCAAGCAATAACTGCGCCTGATCTTGCATCAGTTTCGCTTGCTCTACCGTCACAGCACTTTTAATTTTGCCGAAGTCATACAGCATTTGTGTCGCTGAAATGCTAAAAACTTGTTGGCCACGCTCTCCTGTCGTAAAGTCGCCAGTATTGAATCCTCCTGAAATTTGAGGAAAATACTGTGATTTGACTGTATCAATATTTGCTTGCTGCTGAGCAACTTCCGCAATGCCTTGAGTAATTTCAGGACGACGTTGCAATGCCTGCCGAATCGCATCTAAAAAATCCAGTTGGCTTCTTTTTGCTACAGCGACAGACCTTACACTACGACTTGGCATACCAGTCATCACTGCTGCACTTATTTTTGGTAACTCTTGGACTGACGATGTATTGGTGAATAAACGATTAAAATCATCAATTTTAATCGTATTCGCTTGATCGTCAGGTTTAGACTGCCATATTTGACTGATTTTACTTTTAACTGAAGATGGTTGCTCTGTGTTTGCACTTGCGAATGTCGCTGGAAGCAATAAAGCTAGACTTAAATATAAAGATGAGTGCCAAAGACCAGAACTCTTAAAAATACAGATACCATGCGTTCTTTTTTCGGCAGTTGATCCTTTGTGCTTTAAATAGGCTAAAATAGAGTTTGATTCCAAGTGAGTTATTTCCGCTCTTTTCATTTTTAATTAAAGTTTCCATAATTTAAATATAACTCAATCTCTGGGTCCTTCCCTTTCAGTATTTTTACACCACTTTATTATTTTTTAAAATACACCTGTATAAAATTATTTTATAAAAACTAAACCACTATTAAGATCCTTTAACATTAAATTTAAATTTTATTAAAATCATATATTTTTTAGGTATTTAAAACAATTAATAATATATTGTTAAAATACAATATCTTGAGATTCTTTAAAAAATCTATTTTTAAATAAAAATTCATTACCTCATATTTTTAATAAACAGTCTCAATAAGCCTTTATATTGTTTATTTATGTAAATTAAAAATATAAAGGCTTAATTTTTTTATGGCTTATATTGCAAACAAAATCACATTAAATTAATTTAAATATTTAAAAGTCACACTATACAAAAGCATCTTCAATTACCATTGAGAAATCTACTATAAAAGTTATTTTGATATTATATGCAATTGAATTATTCTGAATACTTCACTTAAATAATCTATCCTAAGATAGAACATATAAGTCATACGAAGAATTAAATTTAGTCTCTATCAATTTTATTTATATTTTATAAATCTAAAAATTAAACCATCTAACGAGTATACGCATTATTTACATATGTTATTAATTTTTGTATTTATAAAGGCGACTAAAGTCTATGAGCATTAAAAGATTCTAATCACCTAGTACTTTGCAAAATGCACTTTAGAATTTAAACAAAAGATAGCTTATCCGTTTTGAGATTTGTCTGCAAAACTCTGTCTAATTTATTAAGTAGAATTTCTATATGCTCTTCTGTCGTATAAGCTCCAAAACTAAAACGTACCGCGTTTGATGCTAAATTTTCACTCAATCCTAAAGCATTTAATACATGCGACGGCACGGCATGATGCGAATTACAAGCCGAGCCACTTGAAACTGCGGCAACCTGTTTAATCGCTGCAATAATAGAATTGGCTCGTTCGCCTAAAAAACTCACATTTAAATAATTTGCGACATGCTGTGTAGCATGGCCATTTAAATTCACAGGTGTCAAAGCCTGTAATCCTTGCAATAGCTTATTCCTTAGATGTTGAATCCGCTTTTGTTCATCTCTTAAGGCTAATTTAGCCAGTCGGCACGCTTCTCCCATGCCCACAATTTGATGTGTGGCTAAAGTTCCCGAACGTAAGCCTTGCTCATGCCCACCACCATGAATTTGAGTCTTGATGTGTTTTTGAATGTCTTGACGAACATAGAGCGCACCAATGCCTTTGGGTCCATAGATTTTGTGGGCAGATAAACTAAGTAAATCAATCTGCATCGCCTGAACATCAATGGCTTTTTTCCCCGCAGCTTGAGCAGCATCGACATGAAATAAAATTTGATGCTGATGTGCAATATGACCAATCGCTTGAATATCAGTTAATGTGCCAATTTCGTTATTCACCATCATCAGTGAAATTAAAACCGTATTGGGTTGAATGGCTTGTTTAACCTGCTCTGGACGAATCACCCCTGTACCTAATTCAGGCTGTAAGTAAGTGACCTGAAAACCGAGGCTTTCTAGCTCTGCACAGGTATCTAAAACGGCCTTATGCTCTATTTTGCTGGTAATAATGTGTTTATTTTGATTTTTATAACGATCTAAAGTTCCTTTGATCGCGAGGTTATTCGATTCTGTCGCACCTGAAGTCCAAATAATTTCTTGCGGATTGGCGTGGATTAAATCAGCAACATGTTGTCTAGATGTGGTGATATGTTTTGCAGCGTCCCAACCATAATGATGCGATTGTGAGGCAGGGTTTCCAAAATCACCTTCTACAGATAAACATCGAATCATTGCTTGAGAAATTTCAGGAAGGATGGGTGTTGTTGCGGCATAATCCAAATAAATTAATCTGCTCATTTTAATCACTATTAAAAATAAATTTAAAATGATTATAAAGGATGAAATTTATTCTATTTATATGGATTTAATCATACCTTATCAACAAAATTAAACTTATAAAAAATCGTTAGTTTTATCATTTACCAACGATTTTAATATATAAAACTAAAATAGATATCATTAAAAAATAAGACTCAAATTTATAAAACCCGAGATAAAAAGTTTTGAGTACGCTCTTCTTTAGGATGTTCCAGAACCTGTTGAACTGTTCCTTGTTCAATAATTCGGCCCTGATCCATAAACACCACATGGTCGGCAACTTCTCGTGCAAAAGCAATTTCATGCGTTACAATCACCATGGTTTTACCTAATTTCGCCAAGCTTTTGATTACATTCAAGACTTCCCCTACCAACTCAGGATCTAAAGCGGAGGTAGGTTCATCAAATAAGATCACTTTAGGGTCTAAGGCTAAAGCTCTAGCAATCGCAACGCGCTGCTGCTGACCACCAGAAAGTTGTTTAGGCCATGCTTCAACCTTATCTCTTAGCCCCACTAAACCCAATAATTGATTGGCTTTTAAAATGGCTTGATCTTTGCTGAGTTTTTTATGCGCTAAAGGTGCTTCAATAATATTTTGCAAAACATTTAAATGTGGAAATAAATTAAAATTCTGAAATACATAACCCACCGATTTACGTTGTTTTAAAATATCTCGTTCTTTTAATTCATAAAGTTTATCGCCTTTTTTCCGATAGCCGATAAACTCATCATCAATTTGAATAAATCCTGCATCCACACGTTCTAAATGATTAATAGTGCGTAGTAAAGTTGATTTACCCGACCCAGATGGACCAATAATTACTGTTACAGATCCCGCAGGAATATCAAGGCTAATATCCTGTAATGCCGCATGTCCTGCATAATTTTTAAATACATGGCTCACTTGAATATGACCATTTGCAGGCTGCACCGATTGATTAATGATCATAGCTGGCTCCTATACGTGGCTGAGTTGTGTGTGGCTGCGCTTTCTTGAAAAAAACAAAGCTATTAATGGCTGATTTCCGCTCGCCTTTCGCCAATATTTTTTCGATATACCATTGCACGATGGAAAATACACTGGTGACGATTACGTACCAAACGGCGGCAACCATCAACAACGGAATCACTTCTTGGTTGCGGTTATAGATCATTTGTACCGTGTAAAAGAGTTCAGGCATTGCCAAAACATACACAATCGATGTGCCTTTAGATAAGCCCACACATTCATTGATAATCGCGGGGATAATACTGCGAATCGATTGCGGTAAAATAATGCGTGTTGTACGGCGCCACCATGACAGACCTAATGCTGCCGCTGCTTCAAATTGACCATGATCGACTGACAAAATCCCACCACGGATAACTTCCGCAGTATAAGCACTTTGTACAATCACCAAACCCACCAAAGCTGTTGAGAACTGATCCAGTGCATTGATGGTTTTAAACTGGGCAAAGACCGTGTCGGTAAAAGGCACCCCAACATTGATATATTCATATAAATAAGAAAAGTTATAGAGAATAATCAACACCAATAGCAGTGGTAATGATCTGAACATCCAGATATACACCCATGCCAATGAGCGAATCAACCAAGATGAAGACAGTCTCATCATCGCCACAATGGTGCCCAAAATTAAACTAAACACGATTGACCAAAAGGTCAGTTTCAGTGTCATCAACAGGCCCTGAAGAATCGCAGGATCAAAGAACCACTGTCTAAAAACAGGCCAGCCCCAATTTTTGTTAGAAAAAATCGACTCAGCAACCACTGCAATAATTAATATCGAAAATGCGACACCAATGTAACGCAGTGGATGACGTGCTGGAACGATTTTATAGTGCTCTAAACTCATGCGACCTCCTTTTGCAATAAAGTCTTTCTAAAAGGAAGTCCACCGTGTAAAGGCGCACCAATGTATCGATCAAAATTAAAATCTGGAGTAAGTTCAAACTGCGGTTCATAGCCTAGACTCAAATACAATTTCACTGCTGGAATTTGCTTAAACCCCGTGGTGAGAAAAATTTTGCGATACCCCGCAGCGAGCGCACTTCGTTCTAGTTCTTTGACTATTTTTGCAGCCAGTCCCTGTTTACGTAAGTTCCGATGTGACCAAATCCGTTTCAACTCTGCGGTTTCTGCGTCATAGCGTTTATACGCACCCATTGCAATGACTTCATCATCACGTTTCAGCACGACGAATAATCCATGCGGCGGTAAAAAGTCTTCCGCGCCTTCATAGCGTTCTCGATGTGTAGCTTTTTTACGTTCATAAATCACTTGTGCATCTTGACGCGCAAAAAAATCACCGTAAATTTCTTCATATTCAGCAAATAACTGATCCAGTAAAGGCTGTGCCTCGGGCACATCAACGGGTATTTGGATAAATTTTTCTTGCATAACGACCTCTTATTTATCCTGAATCAGTGGGTTAATCACTGATTGTGGAATTCCTTGATTTTGTAAATTCCAACGTGATAGAGCTTGGCTATATTTCCCATTCGCAATGACACCATTTATAGATGTTTGAATGGCATTCACCAGACCTGTGCCTTTTTTGACGGCAACTGCAACGGACCATGTCCCATCTAAGGTGCCCACTGCTTTAATATCGGCACCATTGGCTTGTTGCCACACCCCCATCACATTAGGAATGAGGTAGGCATCGACACGACCAGACTGCAATGCCAAAGCCGCAGCTGCACCGTCTTCTAAATAAATGGGCTGTGCTGGGTTCAGTCCTTTTTGCTGATTATTTTCAATCCAGTTCAACAGTAGTCTTTCCTGATTGGTGCCAGAACCGACCACGATTTTGAGTCCCGCAATATCATCAGGCGTTTTAATCGATTGAATTTTGCTGTCTTTGGTTACATAAAAAGCCAACCTGTCTTGACGATAAGTCGCAAAGTCGTATTTCTGCTTACGCTGTTCTGTGACCGCAATATTGCTGAGTACAGCATCGAATTTCCCCGATGCCAAACCGAGCGGCCAGTTTTCCCACGAGCTTGGAATCACTTGAAGTTTGAGACCTAAACTGTCAGCAATTAACTGTGCAATATCAATTTCACTGCCAATACGGGTCTGGTTATCTTCCGCCAAAACATGGAGGGGTGGAAAACTGTTGGTCCCCACAGCAACAGTAAAATAGCCATCATTTACAAACTTAAAACCTTGCTGCAATTGAGCAATTGCCTCTACATTTTTAGTACTATGAATAGCCACCATGTTATGTCTTAAGGTCTGTTGCTCTTTTTCCGAAAACTCAGTTTTCAAACGATTTTCTTGCGTATGAGTTGCTCTCTCATGGTTATAGCAACCCGTCACACTTAAAGCCGCCAGTGTCAGACCAAAAACCACCGCTGTCTGGACCTTGTACATTTTAGTCTCCCAACCCCGGCGGGTTGATTACAGAATGCTGAATCGCTTCTGCCTGTGCCCCCCAACGCGCTAAGACTTTTTGATACTCGCCTGTTTGAATTACTCCATTTAAAGCGGTCTGTACCGCATCGGCCAAGCCGCCGCCTTTTTTCAGCGTGACCCCCAATTCGGCAGGTCTTGTTCCACCACCGAGTGCTGTGCCTGCCAAACGGATTTTTGCACCATTTGCCGCTTGCCATGCGTAAGCGACATTAGGGCCAAATAAAGCATCAACACGCCCAGACTGAAGCGCCAAACTTGCGGATGCACCATCATCGTAATAAAGTGCCTGTCCCGGTGGCAGCCCTTTCTTTTTGTTGTCCTCAATCCAGTCCAACAGCACTTTTTCCTGATTGGTGCCAGAACCGACAATCACTTTTAAACCTGAAATATCATCGGGACCTTTGATCGCTTTGACTTTGCTTTTCTCTGAGACATAAAAAGCCAATACGTCTTGGCGATAGGTCGCAAAGTCGAATTTCTCCTTACGCTCTTTGGTCACAGTGACATTGGCAATCGCGGCATCATATTTGCCGCTGATCACACCGAGCGGCCAGTCTTCCCACGAGGTACGAACCAGTTTCAGCTTTAAGCCCAAACTGTCTGCAATCAAACGGGCAATATCAATTTCAGTTCCAATATAGGTTTGATTATCGGGTCCCAATACACTTAAAGGCGGTGCGCCTGAAATCGCAGCAACCGTTAAATAACCTGCATTTACAAACTTAAAATCTTTTGGAATTTTTTGACTGGCTTCTGCATTTTGAGCAACATGAATCGGCGTCATATTCTCTTTTAATTTTGCAAGCTCACGGCTATAAAAATCGGTTTTATCGGTCGATTTTGTAGACTCGGCTGTTGAGCTAGCTGTTTGATTAGATGCCTGTTCTTTGCTGCATCCAACCAGAGAAACACCAACCAACAGTGCCAAAGTAATCGCCAAAGGCGTTTTATTCAACCGCATGAAGGTGTTCCTTTTCTGATGGTTCAAATTGATTTTCTGGTCGCTTTAAACCAAAACTAGCGCGTAAAGTGGTGTCTGGATATTCAGTGCGATATAGCCCACGTTGTTGCAGCAATGGCACAACTTTTTCAATAAAGGTATCTAAAGTTTTAGGGGTTGCACCCGCAATAATGAAGCCATCTGTCGCTTCTTCTTTTACCCACAGTTCTAACTGATCTGCCACTTCTTCTACCGTTCCAGCAAAAGGTGGACGCGGAGTTGCCGCTTGCAGTGCGACCTGACGCAAAGTTAAATTCTCTGCTTTGGCTTTGCGTTTAATTTCATCAGTACCACTTTTAAAGCTATTCTCACCCAGTGTGCCCAGTTCTGGAAAAGGTGCATCGAGTTCATATTGAGAAAAATCATGATGCTCAAAGAAACGGCCTAAATAATTCAGCGCGTCGTCTATCGTCACCAGTGCTGCTGTTTCAAGATATTGACGCTCTACGTCTTCCACAGAATCTCCGATCAAAACTCCAATGCCTTGGAAAATCAGCAAATCATCTGCGTCACGACCATTCTTAATCACTTGTTGTTTCACATCTAAGTAAAACGCTTGTGCTTCTTCCAAAGAGGCTTGATGGGTAAAAATGGCATCGGCATGTTTCGCGGCTAATGCACGACCCGCACCTGATGCTCCAGCTTGGAACAAAATCGGACGGTCTTGTGGCGAACGCTCCACATTGAGTGGACCTGCTACTTCAAAATGTTTACCTTTGTGATTTAAAGTATGTAATTTATTGCGTTCAAAAAATTGCCCTGTTTCTTTATTGCGAACAAAAGCACCTTCACCCCACGAGTCCCAAAGCCCTTTTGCGACTTGCAAATATTCATCTGCAATTTCATAACGTTGGCTGTGCTCAGGATGCTGCTTGCGAGTATGATTTTTTGCAGTACCTTCAAGTGGTGTCGTTACGACATTCCATCCGGCACGACCACCACTTAGGTGATCCAGACTGGCAAACTGACGCGCAATCGTAAAAGGCTCGCTATACGAGGTCGACACCGTACCCACCAAACCAATATTTTGCGTCACACTGGCTAAGGCTGAAAGCAACGTAATCGGTTCAAAACGGTTGAGAAAATGAGGAATCGATTTTTCATTGATATATAGACCATCAGCCACAAAGACAAAATCAAACTTTGCCCGTTCAGCCTGAAGTGCTACGTTTTTGGCAAACTCAAAATTAATACTGGCATCGACTACTGCTTCAGGATGGCGCCATGCAGACATATTTCCGTTTGCACCGTGTAAGATAGTTCCAAGGCGAATTTGTTTGTTATTACTCATGTTAGACCTCTGCGTTTTTATGAATAGACTCAAGTGCTTGTGTTGCTAAGGCAGCAAAGTACTGAGCAGCTGGATAAATTAAGGATTCATTGGGTTGATATTGGGGATGGTGCAGTCCGAAGGAACTGGCACTACCGATACTGACAAAGGCACCTGGGATCTGCTCTAAATAGGCGCCAAAGTCTTCACCAATCAAATAAAGCGGTGCCTCTTGCACCTCATAACCTTGTGCACGCGCAACGCTTTGGCTCAGTTCAGTCCATGTCGCAGTGTTGATTAATGCAGCGGGTCCATTGTCCCAATCCACAGCAATCTCAACTGAGTGGGCAAGTGCAAGACCCTGTGCAATTTGTTTAAGTTTTTCTTCAACAGCTAGACGCACCTCAGGAGAATGGGTTCGTACCGTGCCCTCTACGCGAGCTTCTTCTGGCAGAATGTTCCAACTTGTGCCCGCATGTACTTGGGTAATACTGACTACACAGGTGTCTAAATTATTAATGCTGCGGCTGGCAATGGTTTGCACAGCACTAATCAACTGCGCTGCCACAACGATTGGATCTTTGGTTTCATGCGGTCGACCTGCGTGACCGCCCTTGCCTTTAATCACAATTTTGAATCGGTCGACGTTGGCATAAAATGCACCAGCGCGAGTTGCAAAAGTGCCCAGAGGTAACTCGGGAACATTGTGAAAACCGAAAATGGCGGATACATCTTCCAAGGCGCCACTATTGATTACCTCATAAGCACCACTATAGGTTTCTTCAGCGGGCTGAAAAATAACGCGTACCGTACCTTTTAATTCAGACACTTGCGCTTTAAGTAAAATCGCAGCACCTAAAATGGTCGAGCTATGTAAATCATGTCCACAAGCGTGCATTACCCCATTTTGAGTTGAACGAAAGTCTTGCTCGATCTCTTCATGAATGGGTAATGCATCGATGTCTGCTCGAATAGCAACAATTGGATGACCAGTGCCAATATCCGCAATCAGTCCTGTTTTTAAGCCCCAAGTTGAGGTTTCGATGCCGTATTCAGACAACCATTGTTTTAATTTGTCGGTGGTTTGAAACTCTTGACCTGATAATTCTGGATGACGATGTAATTCATGTCTCCAACTCAGCAACTGCTGTTCCAGTAATGGTCTATTTGACATTAGTTTCCCCAACTCAGGCTGCAAGCACAGCATGCTGTGCCAGTAAAGTTAGAGATTTCAGACGCGTTGCATGATCCAACAGTGGCGATTCAACAATAAACTCATGGATACCAAATTGTTGATGCAAAGCGTGTAATTGCTGATGAATGTCATCGGCAGTACCTTTAATAATATTCAGTTGCTCTTTTTTGAGGCTTTTAATTGGAGATTGAGCTTGTCGCGAAAACTCCTGTCCGCTTTGTTCATTCGGGATTTTTACCCGTTGACCATTCTCAAGTTCTAAGGTCCAAACGGATAGCCCTGCTGCTAGTTCTTCTGCTTGATCAGGGCTATCTGCCACAATAATTTGTGCTGCAACAATGGCCTGTTTCCCTGCTGAATAGCTTGAGTAGGTTTGCAACGTATCTTGAAGTAAGGCGGCATCACCATTCAGATGTGCAGCAAATACGAAGTTCCAGCCTAAATCTGCCGCAAGTCGAGCGCTTTCAATACTTGCCCCCAATAAGAACTTTTCTGTACTTTGCTGAGGTATTGGTGTTGCAGCAACCTGATCAGGCTGATTTCGATCTAACTTTGCATGTAAATAATGATCTAATGCCTGTAGCTGCGCTTTAAAGTTGCCCTTTTGTGTTTGGTCTAACCCAAGTTGTAATGCCTGCGTTGAAACAGGAAAACCACCAGGTGCTTTGCCTACGCCCAAGTCCACGCGGTCATGTGCCAGACTTGCTAAAACATTAAAATTTTCCGCAACTTTATAAGGGCTATAGTGCTGCAACATCACCCCACCCGAGCCAATTCGAATGCTTTTAGTCTGTGCCAATAACCATGCAATCAAAATTTCAGGTGATGGACTGGATAACAAAGCCGTGGAATGGTGCTCAGCCACCCAGTAACGATAAAAGCCTAAAGCTTCTGCCGTTTGAGCAATCTGCAATGCATTTTTAAATGACTGTTCTGCGCTGATGCCTTCGGCTCTTGGACATTTATCCAATATGCTTAATTTGTAATTCAGCCCCATTTTCTATTTTCCAAAAGATATAAAGTTGGAACCTATTAAACGGATTTAGCTTTTAAAAATTAAATATTAAATAAACTTAAAGTTATATAAAAAAGTGAAAATATAATTTTTCATAAATAGATTAAAATGTTATTAAAAATAAAGAAAAACTTATTAATATTTCAATATAAACATATTTACTCAAAACTGATATTTAAATGATTATTTAATATTTAACAATAAAAAAACAATCGATATATTGACTACCAGAGTCGAAACACTCATCAGATTATTGTTTTAATTAAACCTCTACAAATTACATCATCATTGGAAAATATAATGCTGCACACCAAGTTAATACAGCCCCAGCCTGAAAAGCTGGGTTTTAAAATATCACTCCTTCATCAATCCATTTTTTTTGCATTAACTTGCGGAATTACCGGCTCAATCTACGCTGAAGAGCTTCAACAAAAAACCGTGACATCCGTTGAAAAAGAAGATGTTCAACAACTCGAAAGCGTAGTCGTGGTAGGCAATCGTGGTGGTATTCGTACCATCACTGAAAGCCCTGCACCCGTAGACGTGATTAGTGGCGAACAACTCGTCAAACAAGGCAATACCCTCGCTTTAAGAGATATTTTGGCAAAAGTGATTCCCTCTTTTAGCGTGGCTACCGTGCCTAGCCAACCCGATGGTTACGGAGCTGTAGCCCGTTCTGCGGGTTTACGTGGTTTGGGTGGTGGGCATACGCTCGTGCTAGTGAATGGGAAACGTCGTCATGTCGGTGCTTTGGCAATTAACAAATACGGCTTTGGCGAAGGCTACCAAGCCGCGGATTTAGATCTGATTCCAATTGGTGCTATTGCGCGAGTTGAAGTTTTACGTGATGGTGCAGCAGCCCAATATGGTTCCGATGCCATTGCTGGGGTGATCAACATCGTGCTCAAATCTGCTGATAATGGCGGCAATATTAGTGCCACCTATGGTGGTCGAGAGCATTATTCAGGCACTGACCGAAATGGAGAAACCTTCCAACTGAATGCCAACGTTGGTGCACCTCTAGGCCAAGATGGTTTTATCAATTTTGGTTTTGACCTGAAAAATCAAGATGCTACGACCCGTGCAGGGGCTGTTTCAGGCAATATTTATTCAAAAGTAAATGGTCAAGATGACCCACGTGAAGCCACGGTAGATCGTAATTTAAATAAATTAGGTCTACCTTCGGTTGAACAGTTTAATGTCTCTGCAAATGCTGAACTTCCGCTAAGCGATGCAGCCACCCTGTATAGCTACACCACCGCAGGCTGGCGCGATGCTGCGACTGGTGCATCCTACCGTCGTCCAAACTCCAGATCGGGTATTGTTGAAATCTTTCCAAATGGTACGACACCTGATGTCATTTTAAGTGAAACGGATGTACAAACCGTTTGGGGACTAAAAGGCGATAATGTGCTCGGCTGGGCATGGGATGTGAGTAGCTCATATGGTAAAAATACTCAAAACCACTCTACCCAAAATAACCTAAATCCATCTCTTGGACCGTCTAGCCCAACGTCATTTGGCTTACAAAAATACGATGCTTATCAATGGGTCAGCAACCTTGACCTGAAGAAAACTTTCGATGTTGGTTTTGGTGCCAATCCACTGAGTGTTGCGTGGGGCCTCGACTATCGTAAAGAAGGTTGGTCTTCTAAAGCCACCGATCCTTTAGCCTATAAAAATGGCGGTTATATTATTCCTACAGGTGATAATGCAGGCTTACCTGCAACTGTTGGAACCTTTGGTGCTCGTGTGCTCTTACCTGAAGATGAAGCCGATATTAGCCGGAGTAACACCGCTGCCTATTTAGACTTAGGTTTAGATGTGACTGACAACTGGTTTGTGGGTTTAGCGGGTCGTTTTGAGCATTATGATGACAGTTCAGGCGATACCTTTAACGGTAAAATTAACAGCCGTTATGAGTTCAATCCTCAACTGGCGGTACGTGGAACAGCCAGCACAGGCTTTATTGCACCCTCGTTATATCAACAAGGTTTTGCCAGTACGGGTATTGTGAGTACAGTAAATAACGGTGTTCGCTCAGATGTATATAGTAAATCGGCACGTACCGACTCGGCACTAGGTCAAGCTCTCGGTGCAGAGGCACTTGATCCTACCGAATCGACGAACTTTTCTCTGGGTTTAACCTATAGCCCATTCAAGAACTTTAACCTTGCGGTCGATGCTTATCGGATTGAACTGAAAGATCGTATTGCATCCACGGCGGGACTTACAGGAACGGGTATCAATAACATCTTGGCGGCAAACGGTTTTTCTAACGTTAACTATGTCACCTACTATGCCAACTTATTTGATACAGAAACTAATGGGGTCGATGTTGTTGCGGACTATACTCAACAGTTAAACAAATATGGTCGTATCCGCTGGAGCTTAGGCTTCAACTGGAATGAAACCGATATTACAGCGATTGCAGATAATCCAAGTCAGTTAGATGGTATCAATATTGATCGTATCACCCGTCGTACCAAAGGTATGATCACCGATGCAGATCCGAAAACCAAATTCACGTTGGCTGCGAATTGGCAATACGCAAAACTGGATTTAAATACCCGTTTATCCCGTTATGGCAGTTACATTGCACGCAGCGAGACAGCTGCGACAGACCAGACTTTTGAAGCCAAATGGATTGTAGATTTAGATGCGACATATAACCTCACAGACAGTCTGTCCTTGACTTTAGGTGCAGATAACGTGTTCAACACCTACCCTGAAAAATCCAACATTGTCGACGGCTTAGGTGAAAACTACTATGCCCAGCTTTCGCCTTTTGGACTCTATGGTGGCTATTACTACGGACGTGTTAATTACCGTTTCTAAAATTATTTAAAGCTGAATGCTTTTGGTGAAATTTCAATATCGCCTAAGCCATTTTGACTATTCAGAATGGCGATTGCTTAAATACTGGATTTCACCAAAGTACGGCATCTTCACATTCCAAATCTTAGAGAAAATATATGAGCATCACCATTTGGGGTAGACCCAACTCTTTAAATGTACACAAAGTACTTTGGCTAGCAGCGGAACTTGGACTTCAATTTAAACATATTCCTGCGGGACAACAGTATGGTGTGATTGATACTGCTGAATTTTTAGCGCTCAATCCCAATGGTTTGATTCCTGTCATTCAAGACGGTGACACGGTTTTGTGGGAATCCAACACCATTTTGCGTTATTTGACTGAAGTTTATGGAAAAAATACATTGTGGATTGAAGACCCGAAATTACGCTTTAGCGCAGAAAAATGGATAGACTGGTACACCACCACCGTCCTGCCTGTGTTTGGAATCGTGTTCTTTAATTTGGTTCGACAGCCTGAAGACAAAAGAGATTTGGCTGCGGTCAAAGTCGCGGCAGAAAAACTAGAAAAGATCTTGGATATTGCCAATGCTGAGTTGGCTAAACAGCCCTATTTGTCTGGCTCTCATTTTGGCGTTGCGGATATTCCTTTGGCTTTAGCGCTCAATCACTGGTTCAATTTAGATGTTGAGCGCCAGCATGATCATACACACTTAAAAGCATGGATCGAACGTATTAGAGCGCGTGAGCACTTTTTAAAAGTGGCCAATATTCTTTAGTTAAGCATTATTGCACCATTTTTAAAAATCTTAGCTTTAAATAGAATAAGGCTGCCCTGTATACGGACAGTCTTATTGCATATAAATAGATTTATTTAGCAGAGATATAAAATTACTTCCATAATAAAAATTAAATACAAGCTTAACCATAAGCAGATATCTAAAATATAAAATAAATTATCTATAATTATTCTAAGGCACCATCTTTAATTATTCTTTTATCACTTTTTATCAAAATACTAATCTAAAAAAATTCTTTTTCTATTTTATAAAAATCACTCATTATATTTTCAATCTCTCATTTAACTAAATTATTTCACTTATCTGTGAATTAATTAAAAACTTAGAATTGAAAGAATATTTCCTTATTCAAATTAATCCAATTTAATTAATGAAATAAAAAATATTCTGCAATACAAATTAAATCTTATTGAATGGTGCATTACTGATATGAGTGAAGTCAGTCGAAGTCCTTATAAAAAGGCAATTTTGTTTGAACAACTTCAAAATGTTCAGTCCAATGTATTTCATGCTGTAGATCCATTTGTTGCCCATTTGGCAAGTCCAGTCGCAGCAGAAAAACCTGTTCAAACCCATAAGATCTTTTGGGCGATTGGTGCTGTTCTGGCATTACATTACGGCATTTTTTATCTTGCAGAGCATCTTCCAACACCACCCTTAGTCGTGAAAAAGCCTGAACCAATCGCGATTGTAATTGAAAAACCCAAGGAAGAGCCGCCTAAGGTAATTGAACCTAAACTTAAACAGGAAATACAAAAACCGATCATTCCTCCTGTTTCAGCAAAGCCTCAGCCTGTACAAAAAACTATGGTTGAAAAATCCATTCAGAAGCCTGTCGAGCAGAAGCCGATTGAGCAGCCTAGACCAGTCGCTAAATCCGTTGTTCAACCAGTACCGCAGGCTGAACCCACAGAAAACGTCGCACCGACCCAGAAAGTCGCTGAACCTGTGACTAAGCCTGCGCAAGAAAACTTGCCCGTGACTGCAGCCAAAGGTTATGCCGGTTATTTAAGTAATCCTGCACCTGAATACCCAGAGGTGGCATTAGACCGCGGTTGGGAAGGCGTTGTGATGTTACGTGTGAAAGTCTCACCTACAGGCAGTCCTCTGGAAATCAACCTGAAAAATAGTAGCGGCAAAAAAGCACTCGATGATGCAGCAGTAAAAACTGTGAAGCGCTGGAAATTTTCACCTGCACTGCGTGGCAACACGCCAGTAGAAGGTTGGGTCGATGTTCCGATTCACTTCAAATTACCCAATTAAACTGTAAAATTTTATCTTAGGAAAACTCGATATGTCTGATATTAATACGATTATTCATGATGCAACCATTTGGTTATTGATCGGTTTTTCGATCGTAACCTGGGTTTTAATTGTGGTGAAAGCCGTACAAACCTCAAAAGCCACTAAACAAAGTAGACTTTTTGTCGATAGTTTCTGGTCAGCCCAGAACTTGGTAGATGCAATTAACCAGTCTGAAGATGCGCAGGGACCGACAGCACGTATTGCCCAAACTGGTTTTAAAACCTTGACTGAAGCCAATGAAAAAACCCATCAAGACTTACAACAAACCTGGAGTCGTCAGGATTTGTTAGAGCGTCACTTACGTAAGCAAATTCTTACTGAACGTCGTCAACTCGAAAAAGGCTCAGCTGTGCTCGCATCCATTGGGAACAATGCCCCATTTATTGGTTTATTTGGCACCGTGTTTGGAATTATTCATGCCTTACAAGCGATTGCGCAATCTGGCAGTGCCAGCATGGATGTGGTTGCTGGTCCAATTGGTCAGGCACTGGTTGCAACAGGAATTGGTATTGCCGTTGCTGTACCTGCTGTGCTTGCCTACAACTTTTTTGTCCGTAAAGTGAAAGGGATTGGTGCAGATTTAGATGACTTTGCAACCGACTTTGTCAGCCTCACTCAAAAAGTAGGTTTCCAACTGCCAACCAAAACTCAAACTCAAACTGCGCATGTTGCAGCAAAACCAGTGGCGACGCATCAGTTGTCATCTCAAGAAAAGGAGGCTTTGGCTTAAATGGCAATTTCAACTTCTCAAGATGACGATGTCGTCAGTGACATTAACATTACCCCGCTGGTCGATGTGATGTTGGTGTTATTGATCGTGTTTATCGTCACGGCACCTTTATTAACCAATAGCGTAAAAGTCAACTTACCCAAAGCTGCACCAACACAATCTACAGATCAAAACAAAGCACTGGTGATTAGTGTAAAACCGGATGGCGCAATCTTTTTAGATAAAGACCCTGTTAAGCTAGAAAATTTTGAGCAAGAAATTACACAGCGTAAAAATGCCAACAGCAAGTTAGCATTAAACTTAAATGCCGATGAAACCGTTCCTTATGGCACTGTGGCTAAACTTTTAGCCAGTATCGAACGCGTCGGCGTAGAGAAGTTATCGGTGATTACCGAACCAAAATAATCGATTACTCTTTTGAAACCTACACATCGATAACAGTTCAATCTGTATTTATAAAAAAGCACCCGATGGTGCTTTTTTATTCATTCAATATAATCCAAATCCTTTATTAATAGACTTAGCGACTCACTCGTTGAATTGCTTCATCGTAAGTCGCACTTGGTTTATATTGGTTTGCTAATTGGTAATGTTGTTTGGCTTGAGCATAGTCCTGATTATTTTCATAAATTTTACCAATGTTGTAATGTGAATACGCTTTGGTATTGTCATTAGACGCTAAGGCAATCGCCTTTTGATTTGCCCATAATGCCTCAGATGAACGATTCAGCTTTTGATAAGCAACAGCAAGATTACTATAGGTTTGTCCAACGTTTGGATTGTAATCAATGGATTGTTGATAAATCAGGGCAGCTTGTTCAAATTGATTGTTTTTATACGCTTTATCCGCTTTCAAATTTAGTGCTTTAGCCCTTGCCTGCGCACTGGCTGAAACAGGAACATAATGCAGCTGCGTCGCTTGGCTTTGATAACTCGATACAGTTGAACCCACTTGGCTTGCCCCAATGGTTGTCCCCGAAATACGGTTAATATCTTGGATTTCGCCCTCTGGACTAATGCGGAACACAGTCCATAAGTTCCCTGTCAAACCCGTTGGAATATAGTAAGAACGAATCAAAGACTCCCCTACATAAACCATAACTTTAGCTTGGCTATTCGACAGGTTCGCAGTATTGGGTTTGGCGCGATCTGAATAATCATGGACTGAATAAACATAATATTGTCCATCTAAACGTTTATCAATCGTCACAGTTTCAGGACCATAAGCGTCTGTGTCATCGACATCTAAATTGGCATCTTGCCCTTGTTTATTGTCCCAATATACATGTTGATTTTTATAGCTTAAATGCGAGTCTAAATCTAAAGGACTCTGTCCCCAGTTTAAAACAATTCGCATACTGTTTAAGTCTTTCAATACAGGGCTTAAAGCATAGGTCATACCATCACAGGGACATTTTGCAACCAGTGTTGAATAGCCTGATTTTTTGATAATCAATAAATTTTCTGCACCATTCGCACTGCTACTGTTCACCGTTGCTCGGCCATCTGCATTAGTTGAAGTTGATGCAGACTGCTCACCATTTTTTTGTAAAATGACTTGTGCATTCGCAATATTTTGATCTTTTACCGTTGCGCTTAAAACATGAATATTGGTTGTATTTGCATAGCCCAGAGCAGGGATGCTTAGGCCAAAGATAGAAGAATAAAGTAGATGTTTTTTCATTGCGTATCTCTTATTAAATTGCTTATTTCATTTTAAAGTCTTTTCAACGCTAGGACTTAAACATTAAATCATTAAAATTATGCGGTACATTTGATACATATACTATGGCTTATATATCGACAGTTTGCTTAGGCTATTTTAAACCTGCATCATCAACGTTTACTCTTCATCATCTCTCTAGCCCAGCATGAGTATTAGTCATACTCTAAGTTCTTGGAATGATACCATCTTAATAAATTAAGCAAGCGTCTCTTCACTTTTTAGGACGGGTTCTAGACTCAGTTTCTGCGCAATAAACTGGATAAAGACCTCTATTTTCGGAGCTAAATAGCGTGTGGGTGGATAAAGCAACCAAGCATCTCCACTATAATAAGTCTTGAAATGCCAATCTGGTAATACTTGGATCAGTGCTTGGTTATTCAAAGCATGTCTCGCCATAAAATAAGGCAAACTTGCGACTCCCATATGCTTTAAAGTCGCATCTAGTCGGATACCAGTATGATTCGCCGAATATCGTCCTTTTACAGTCACACTGGTGGTTTTATTACCCTTTTGGAATTTCCACTTTGAATCACTGACTTGTTCACCCAAATAAATACATTGATGTTGGCTTAAATCACTCGGTTGCTGAGGTGTTCCATTCTTTTTTAAATACTCGGCTGTCGCCACTAAGACATGGTCAATGCGAATCAGCTGTCGGCCCTTTAAGCCCAAAGGCGGTTCATTAGTGATACGTATGGCCAAGTCAATTTCATCGTCAATAAAGTCTATGAAACGATCTTCCAACAGCAGTTGAATATCTATTTGAGGATAGAGTTCAAGAAACTCGGGTATATGTGGATGAATCAAATAATGCCCTACGGCCTTCGGTACACTGATCCGAACGGTACCACTCGGTTCAGTATTGAATTTGCCTGAATGCTCAATCACTGCTTGGGCAGCTCTGACCATCTCTAAACAATGATCATAAGTTTGTTTTCCACTTTCACTTAAACGCAATTTTCGTGTTGTTCTTTCGAGTAGCCGTGTTCCTAAAGCCCGTTCCAATCGGCTAATGGCTTTACTCACTGCGGACGGTGTATTTCCAAGCTGTCGAGCCGTTTCTGAAAAACTGCCTGTCTCCACAACTTTGACAAAAATAGCCATTTCTTGGAGTAAAGCTATACTTTGATTTGTGCTCATGAGGAAAAAGTAATTTAATTTTTTACTAGATTATCATCAATAATTAGGCCTCATATAATCTTTTCTGTGAAATTTTGACAGAGATAATCATGACTCAAGCTTTATATCTATCCGACATTACTCAAGCTGAGGTAGAAGTTTTACAGTGTGACTCCACTGAAGATGGACGATTTGCCATTCAGCTTGCCCAAACACCGTTTCATCCGCAAGGTGGTGGTCAACCCAGTGACTTAGGTAAAATCAATGGTGTAGATGTGCTTCATGTCGCTATGCAAGATGATCAAATTATTCATTATGCTAATCACGCGATTACTTTAGGTCTGGCACAGGCTCAAGTTGACCTCAACCGACGCCACTATCACAGTCGTCTACACTCAGCAGGCCACTTAATCGGGCATGTGATGCAAGCATTTGGCTGGCAACCCACCAAAGCACAGCACTGGCCAGACGAATGCAAAGTCCAATTTGTCAGACAAGATCATTCTGAAGACAAAGATTTAGAAACTTTACAGCAGATATGCAATCAATATATTACTAGCCAACTCGTCAGACTGACCCAGCAAAATGCTGATGGCTACCGTGAAGTCCGTTTTGGAACTTTACCTGCATTTGCTTGTGGTGGAACCCATGTCCAAAATTTATCTGAAATTGGAACGCTCGAAATTACAGGCTATAAACTTAAAAAAGATAAGTTAACCGTCAGCTATAGCGTTTCGGATGAGCATCAATAATATGTGGATGCAATATAGTTCAGAATTTTTAGCTTTGGCTTTGGTGCATTTTCTTGCGGTCCTTTTACCCGGCCCTGACTTCGCCATTACAGTTAGAAATAGCGTGCGCTATGGCCATGCAATTGGGTGCATCACAGCTATTAGCATTGGTATAGGAATTTCAGTTCATGTTTTATATACCCTTGTAGGCGTGGGCATTATTATTCAACAAAGTCCGTGGTTCATGCTTATTTTAAGAATCGCAGGCGCACTATATTTAATTTATTTAGGTTGGAGTTTATTACGTGCTCCCTCTATCAATATCGATCCCTCGATTGAAGAAGCAGCCAATATGCCTTTGAGTCAAAGCAAAGCTTTTATGACAGGCTTTATGACCAATGCACTCAATCCCAAGGCGACTATTTTTTTTCTGGCTATATTTACCACACTCGTCAGTCCGACAACCCCGATGAAAGTACAATTTGCTTATGGGATATGGATGTGTATCGTCAATGCACTCTGGTTCATGCTGGTCGCTGTTTTGTTTTCTCGACCCGTCGTTCGACAGCAATTTTTAAAGATGGGAAAACAGTTTGAGCGATTGATGGGCCTCATATTAATTGCTCTGGCGCTGAATCTGTTATTTACCCATTTATGATGTTTCATAGCACCAGCAACTGTGGATTATTCAGAATGTCTTCGCTGCCGATATTCTGAATAAGTACATAAAAATATGAGTAGCATATTTAAATCATAAAATGTGCAATCATTTCATTAAATCTGGCTGTACATTGGTTTCTATTTATCTTCTGAAGATATCTTTTCGACTCACCCGACATTAAAATAAAACTGTGCTAAAAATGATCAAATAGGCCATACTCTATTTTTATATCATGTGGTAAAAATATATAAAAAAGGGAATGACATGAAAATAAAAATATATTCATTACTTTCGATCGGTATTTTTATGAGCCAAAGCACTCAGGCTGAGCGCTTTATAGAAGGCTTGCAAGGCGCGTTAATACTAGCCCCGAATAAGTATGCCTTTGGTGCAGATGTAGACAACACAATAAGCCAAGAAAACTTGAATTCTTTTGCTGACTGGAAAACAGCTGCAACCTCTAAAAAAAAATATGCATTGTCCCTGTCTATTGTCTTAAATACCCAATTAGATCAAACCAGTTATAGAATTTACAATCAAGCGTATCTATCTCCTGAGACTGCACAACTCAAAGCAATCCAAAATAAATCTCGGAACAGGTTATCGTTATTTTGAACACGATTATAAAGCGAACAATTTTTATTAAGACATTTAACACCACAGTTACCTATTTTCTAAGAGAGCATGATAATGAACAATGTATTAAAAAAAGTATTATTTGCCGCAGGAATATTTGTGGTAGCAGAAGCAGCTATGGCATGTACCCGTGTGGTTTATCTGGGCAATAATGACGTCATGACAGCACGTTCGATGGACTGGAAAAGCGATGTTGGAACCAACTTGTGGATTTTACCCAATAATGTCAAACGTAATGGTATGGCGGGGCCAAAATCGATTCAATGGACATCCAAGTACGGCAGTGTGGTTGCAACGGGTTATGACATATCTACTACCGACGGCGTCAATGAAAAAGGGCTAATGGCAAACTTACTGTGGTTGGTTGAATCTGAATATCCAAATGTGAAAACCTCTAAAAAGCCACCTTTGGGCATTTCACTGTGGGCGCAATATGTCTTAGATAATTATGCCACGGTGAATGAGGCCATTCAGGCATTGGAAAAAGAACCGTTCACGGTGGTGACCGACCAAGTTCCGGGTGAAAAACGGTTAGCGACACTGCATTTATCCATTTCAGATGCCACAGGCGACAGTGCCATCATTGAATATATTGGCGGGAAACAAGTGATTCATCACAGTCGCCAGTACCAAGTCATGACCAACTCACCAATCTTTGATCAGCAGTTGGCGCTAAATGCTTATTGGAAGCAAATTGGTGGAACAACCATGCTTCCGGGTACAAACCGTGCGGCCGATCGTTTTGCGAGAGCATCTTTTTATATCAATGCCATCCCGAAAAATGCGAATTATAAACACTCATTAGCGAGTGTTTTTGGTGTCATTCGCAATGCGTCCGTACCCTTTGGATTGAACACTGAAGAAGAACCGAATATTTCCTCAACCCGTTGGCGTACAGTGGTCGACCATAAACGTGGTTTATACTTCTTTGAATCTGCTGTTTCACCCAATGTGTTTTGGGTCGATTTAAAAGAGATTAACTTTAAAGATGGTCAAACTAAGAAGTTAGAACTTGGCCCAGACCAAGCGATGACATATGCAGGCAAAGCCAATGCATCCTTTAAAGTCACCAAACCTTTTGAGTTTTTAGGAACTAATCCCTAAGTTTTCATTTAAATCATTGGCTTAACGATATAATCACTTCCAATAATAGCCCTGATCAAAGGGCTATTTATCATCCAAAAGAAAGTTTCTTACTTTTCTTATCCGTGACCAATATTGACGGAGCATTGTTTATTCAGTGTTTTTAAATTTGAGTTTCCCCTCACATCAGCATATTCTAAACAGACAGATTACACTTCCAAACACGCCTTGTAGCGTAGGAGTATTCACCATGTCAAAGAAGTTACCCATCTACTTCTCGGACGACGCATGGTCGTCTTTACAAGATCTCATGGGGCCAGAAGGTAAACCCAGTCCCACCATCAATAGCATGCTCGAACAAATTGCGCAGCAAGCTGAACTTGCGGATCAACTTGGGCTGACTCCTGTTTTACCTCAGTCCAAAGTCTCTATTCCTGTTTCTTTAGAACGCATTCCAGCAGGCCCAGCCTTCAGCACGAAAGATGAGCAAGGCAAAGCCATCGATCTCAATGAGTTCTTAATACAAAACCCCATTTCAACGTTCATCGCTCATGTAGACAGTGAGTCAATGTTAGGCGCAGGTCTTGAAGTAAATGACCCGATTATTATTGATCGGAGTATTGAAGCCAAACACTACGACATTGTGGTGGCTTTAATTGATAATAATGACTCCACGATTAAAAGACTGATGATGACAAACAAAATGTCAAAGTCGGACATCAAAGACATTTTTGGAGATGAAAATTATCCCTTGCCTCAACTTTGGTTGAAAGCTGAAAACCCTGAATATGAACATATTATTCCTACAGAAAATCAAACCTTTGTCATTTGGGGAGTGGTGACGTTTAACTTAAAACGTCTGTACCACCGTTAAGAATAATAAGAAGAAGCAACATGAAAAATGAAACTGAAATATTCGCGCTCGTTGACGTGAATAATTGCTATGTCTCGTGTGAACGCGTATTTAATCCAAAGCTCAATGACTGCCCTGTGATTGTATTAAGTAATAATGATGGTTGTGTAGTTGCTCGAAGCCAAGAAGCCAAGGATCTCGGCATTGGCATGGCTGTCCCTTTTTTTCAAATTCAAGAACTTGTCCAGCAGCATAATATTCACGTGTTTTCGAGTAACTATGCTTTATATGGGGAAATGTCTCGCCGCTTCATGCAGTTATTGGGGCAATATGTGGCAGCCGATGAACAAGAGATCTATTCCATTGATGAATGTTTTTTAAAGCTAACGGCTTATGAGCATTTATTTAACCTCACTGACTATGCCAAAGACATGAAAGACAAAGCATGGCAGTGGCTTGGTCTTCCCTGCTGTATTGGAATTGGTCGTTCCAAAACAGAAGCCAAAATAGCCAATCATTTAGCCAAGAAAAATAAGGCGTTGAATGGCGTGTGCAATTTGGCACACATGGATCCATGTACTGCTGAATACATGCTTGCAGATGTGGAGGTCGGTGAAGTCTGGGGCGTCGGTCGACAGAACTGCAAAAAGCTGAACGCGATGGGTATTTATACGATTTTAGATTTGATCGACTCCAAGCCGAGTGAAATTAAAAAGCAATTTAGCATAGTGATGGAAAAGACTGTCCGTGAACTTCAAGGGATGTCTTGCATCAATATTGAAAGTGATGCGGTTGCACATAAGCAAATTATTAGTAGTCGCTCATACGGTCAAGCTGTGTATGAAATTGATGACATCAAAGCCTCTGTACGCTTATATGTTGCCAGTGCAGTGAAACGTCTGCGTCATGATCGCTCTATTTGTAAGATGATCGGGGTGTATATTCAAACAGGTCGTTTTAGCCAAAGTGAACGTTACTCGCCCTATACCATTGTGCATATGCATGAACATACCGATGATCTATTTGAAATTACACAGGCGGCCATGAAAGGCATTGACCAAATTTACAAGTCAGGGTTTAAATACAAAAAGGCGGGCATCGTCCTTTTGGAAATTATAGATAAATCTAAATTTGTGCATGATCTTTTTACCGACTATAGCCATAAAAATGACCGTGAAGAACTCTCCAATACAATGGATGCCATTGCTGAACGTTTTGGTAAAAATATGATTTCTTTAGGGGTTTGCCATGAGAAAAAAGAACCTTGGCAAATGAATCAGTGCAATCGCTCCCCTGCCTATTTGACCAACTGGTCTGAGCTGTTTAGAGTTGGTTAAAATCACTCACTTAAAGAACAAAGATTAACGAGCATTTTCAGCTCAACCCTAAACCGAGAAGGATTTGTGAATGAACATCATAATTCGAGACGAACAGCCAGAAGATATTGAAGGCATTGAGACCTTGACTCTCACTGCATTTTTAAATGCAGAACATACCAGCCATACGGAACAATTCATTGTGAACAGCCTCCGAAAAAGCGGTCAACTTACGATTTCTTTGGTTGCTGTTGAAGATGATTCAATTATCGGTCATGTCGCCATTTCACCTGTATCTATCTCGACAGGTACAACAGGTTGGTATGGCCTAGGCCCAATTTCTGTCTGCCCAACTAAACAAGGTTTGGGCATTGGGTCACAGCTGATGCAGGCATCCCTTGAAAAATTAAAACAACTGGGTGCCAAAGGCTGTGTTCTATTAGGCGATCCAAATTATTATCATCGCTTTGGGTTTCGACCTTATCTAGAGTTGGTTTTACCTGGTGTTCCTAGCGAATACTTTCAAGCCCTTAGTTTCAATGGAGAAATACCTCAGGGTGTTGTCAGTTATCATGACGCATTTAATGCCACTGAATAAATTGAACTTTTAAATATCAATTTACTCTATTGTGTAAGGTTTAAATCAACACTTTGAACCGTATTTTGAATCATTTAAGGTGAATAAAAGTACGTTTATACAGCGTAAAGCTCCATTTATGTAAGGCGAATGTAAAGCAAACTTTTAAACTTAAGGTATAACAAATAGTATATACGGACTTATGATTTATATATAAAAAGGTCAGTTTTATGAAAAATATTTTAGGTGCAACACTCATTACTTTAGCCTTAGTGGGCTGTACTTCTGCACCAACGGGAAAAGTCACTCAAGAAAATACATCAGGCAGTAATGCTGCAGAAACACAAGTGATTCACTTCACTGGCCCAATGGATTTAACCATTGAACTGAAGTCATCTGATAATTTTGAAACAGCGATGATGACGGATAACTCCGATCGAACATTCATGCTGAAAAGTGCACCAGCAGCAAGTGGTATGCTCATGACTGACGGCAAAGGTGTTTCTATTCACATCAAAGGAAGTGAAGGCATTGTCGAGTTTGTCAAAGATAAGCCAATCCAGATTACTGAGTTTAAGAAATAAACGTCATATCTAAGCGTTTATTAAAAAAGGTCATGTGGGACAAGTCCTACATGACCTTTATTTTACTTTCAAATCACGATTTATTTAGCAAAAAACTTAAAATGCATATTTCAGACCAAGCTGCATTTGATAATCTTCTGCATTAAGTGCATTCCCAGCCACATCTCCAAAAATATTCCATTTAGAGTTTGCTGTTAAATAATTAAAGCCTAGGCCATAAAGTAAAAAGTCTTTGTCAAATGACGGTGCGCGATAGCGAACATCTACTGAATGATCAATGTTTGATGTCAAACTGACATTCGGCAATGAACGATCAAAGGCATATGCATATTCCGCATAACCACCCAACTTCAGCTGCTGTGTCACTTGATAGTCTGCACGCGTTCCAACATGTGCTTTGCTTTCTTTGGCAGTCGTATCACCAACCGTCACGCCTAGATCACTCGACTCTTTCACTTGATCTAGAGATACAGCATTATGACTAAGTGCAACGTATGGGGAAATGGAGAATTGCTCCGTTGGCAGAGCATAGCCAAACTCAGTATAAATACCATATTTATCTAAATCGGCTTTAGCATGGCTCGCGTCAGTCTTGATGCCATCGGTCACAGTTCTGTCGAAAGTTGTATCACCAAAGCCATATTGTGCATTTGCAGCAGCATAATAGTTACGATCTGATAACCACTGACCATATATACCTATTGTTGTCAGCTCAGTTTCGCTCTTGCCATTCGATGCGCTAAATTTAGAGTCTTCGTTGTAGTCTGAAATGTAGGCACCTAAAATAGCATGGTCTGTCACTTTGAAGTCAGCACCTGCAGATAGGGTCTTAATTTCAGACTCAACAGTATCCCAACCTTTTGCTTCACTGGTATTATCTAAATAGCCTGCTGTTACCCATGCCCCTGTTAGCCCATGTTTACTCACTTGATATGAGCGCTGTGCAATTTGTGCATTAACCAAGGTATCATTACGAAGCAATACTGATGGCGTCTCTGCAAATAAAGCACCCGCATTTGAGTTCAACACTGCCTGTGCTGCTGTTGCCGTTGCCACTTTTTGTACATTAGCCACATAGTCCGTTAACTGCGTCGATTGACCTGAAACTGCTTGTGTATTGGCCTTCGCCATTAGTTTATTCAGCAACTCACCTGAAGCATTAGAAATCCCACCACTCAGCGTTCCTGCTGTTTTTGCATCCGCAAGTGCAACATCTACCGCAACATCTTTGTTGGTCTGATTCAACCCTTTCACAGTTAAAAATGCACTAGTCGAGCTATAACGATCAAACTGACCTGCAACATGATTTGCATTCAGTACCTGATGCGTTCCTTCTGTCACCATGCCTTTATTCTGTGCAGAAACTTCGAGCTTTCCAGCAAGTGTTGCATTGCCTTTCACGGTTAAATAGTGCTCTAAACCATAAGCAAGAGTTCCAGTACTTTCTTGCGTATAGTTACCGTTTACCGTTAAACGACCATCTTGGGTTGAAACAATTCCTTGATTGACCACAGCTCCTGTCTGACCTGTACCAGATAAAGTCCCACTCGTTCCCACACGCACGGTAGAATTAATATTTCCAGTGACTTGTAACTTGCCTAATTGGACATCTGTTGCTCCCGTATAATTGCTGTCACCAGCCATTACCAAGGTACCAGCTCCTTGTTTAATAAGACCTGCATCGCCATCAATGTCATTAGAAAAAATCGCAACATTGGATGTCACGTTTGCTTCGAAGTTTTCATTAAACACTGTTAAAAAGGACTGCGGGCCACTTAAAGAATTCCAGATATCCAGTGCACCCCAGCCAAATCGCTCGTTATAGAGTTGATTGAGACCAGAACCATCATCCATATAGTCGGCATTAGTGAGTAATACTTGTCGTACTTGATCATTGGTCATCCATGGATATTTACTCCATACCAATGCTGCAGCAGAGGTAACTTGTGGCGTTGCACCCGATGTTCCATAGAACATAATCAAGCCACCTGCACTATCGCTTTGAATAGGGCCAACGATATAATCAGCAGCTAAGCACCAACGTGCAGCAAGTCCACAATTATTTGCACCCTCTCCTTTGGTATTGCGATACAAATCAGTATGTTCCTCATTTAAACCTGTAACAGCCAACCAGCCTTTTTCAATTGCACTATTTCGGGTTGGCAGCAGCACCTCATCACTTGGCACAGCAAGACCAGCGTTACCTGTTGCCATGACCACTAAAGAACCACCATCGGCTAAACGCGCCGCATATTGAGTAACGTCATCATGGAAAATCCCGCGCATACCCACAGTACCGAAGGAACCATTAAATAACTTCACGCCATACTCTTGATTAAGATTCAGCGCAGCTTGATATGCTGTGGTTGCATAACCGATACCGTTATTGCTCTCGCTTGTAGAAACACCATAAATTTCAGCAATATCTTTAGCGATTCCTTCAATGCTTCTGGTTACCGGATATCTTGCATCCGAAGGGATTTTACCTGCAATAATTTGTGCAACAATCGTGCCATGCGTTCCAGGATCAATATCTTGAATATCAATCCCACGATGTGTTAAGTCTTCACGTGTAAGAGTCCCTGCTTGATAGTCCTCAATATAACGGAAAACCTTTTTGACAGAATCTTCTAAATAATCATTGGTACCCACACCAGAATCTAGCACCCCCACACCCACTTTATTTAGGGAAGTATCAGGCTCTTCAACATTAAATTTTTTCGGATCATAGATATATGCTGAATTAGGATTTTTCTCACCGCCAGTACCCGTATCTTGACCACCAGAACCAGGATTATTTTCTCCTTTAGTTGGTGGTTGCGTGATATGAGAACTCGTTTCAGCCAAACCTCCCCCACCTCCTCCTCCGCAACCCACGAGAACACTACCAATTGCAAGTGCTAAAACAGAAGGAAAAAATTGTCTTTTTAAACCCACAAAATTGTGACTTTTGGTCATCTAATTTACCCAATAAAAATAAAAATTATTATAAAAAGCAAGTGATTATTTTTTACTGTTGGTACAGTTTTGGGATTTTTGCCCCAGCAATCACAGGCCAGTCATCATACCCTAGTGAAAGATATTTTCGAAAGCCTGAAGCAACTTTATCTTCAACTTAGACAGTTGATCGAACAGAATACACTCAAGGCGATATTGGCCCTATCACGTGAAAATGATGGATATTCAACCATATGCTCATCCACAGTCTCTGACATTATTTAGAGGAAAGGCATCTTAAAACGCGAGGCCATTAAAAGCACCCAAAGGTGCTTTTAAACTTATCACCGTTTAAATCAATACTTAAAATTAAATCCAACAAAAGCAGTTCGACCCATTAAAATGTAATCAATTGAACGTGCAACATCATCGCGCTTAGTATTGGTTAAGTTTTTAATCCCCGCTTGCATAGTAAAACTCGGATTAAATTGATACTGCCCACTTAGGCCTAAAACATGGTAATCATCCGATTTTTTACTATTAGAAATGGCAGGTACATAGAGCATTTGGCTACCAATATATTGATAGTTTAGGTTCAAGCCCAACGCGTCATTCACATGCCAATCCAAAGCCATATTGCCTGTATGACGTGGGCTATAGTCTAATTCTTTGTCAGTATCTTTATTTTTAGCATCTGAATAAGTGTAATTAAACTTCACACCTAAAGCATCATTCACATCATACTGGCTCTCGAGTTCGACACCTTTGACTGATGCAGAATGTACATTGGTATAAGTCATGACTCTAGGACGATATCCCGCTCTCCAACCATCGCTTACAATCATGTTTTTAATGTCATTATCGAAGTACATTAAACTTGCATAAAACTGATCATTTTCATACACACCACCAAACTCATAACTTGTTGCAGTTTCAGGTTCTAGGTCAGGGTTTCCCACCACCTGACACATCCCACGGCAGGCCAATACCGAATATGTAGGATCGGATTGTGAAAGACTCGGTGCCTTAAATGATTTACCAATCCCCCCTTTAAAATTAAATTTGTCCGTGACTTGATACACACTGTAGAAGCGTGGGCTAAACTCGCTGCCAAAGCTATCATAGTCATCAAAGCGTCCGGCAAAGGTCAGAGAGAGTCGATCAAGTTTCCATTCATCTTGTAGATATAATGCCGTTTGATTTACCGATGCCGATCCATTCAAGTTTTGATTATGTTCTAATTCTGTTTTACGGAACTCGGCTCCACCAGTCACTAAATGCTGCTCTCCAATATGTCCACTCACTTGAGCATCAAATGTATGGTTGGTTTGCTGAATATCTCCCTTCTTTTTATACAAATTGGTGATGATTTCTGAGTTATCCATCAAGTCCACGTTTTCATAGTAATAGCGCAGTCTGCTGTTGATATCATTCCAGTTCGCAGAATATGTCAGCCCAACACTGGTACGGTCCATTTCTTGGATATTGGTTGGAAATGACAAACCATAGTTGTTCCATACCGCTTTACGGTCATCAAAACGATGGGTTAAATCAACATCTAAAGTCTGGTTATCATTAATCAGCCAACTGACATTTGAAAGGATGCTGAAACCTTTACGTTTTTCCGCTGCATCCGTATTTTTATAGATGCTTTGCTCAGAACGCCAAGCCTGTTGATCTACACCCTCAAGTACCAAATTTGCCAAGAGTTTATTTTCAATCAGGCTACCACCAATGTAGGCACTTGCTTTATGAATTGCTCCATCATCTCCTTCAGTTGGTAATTCATAACTATAGTTAAATGCAGCCTCTAATTGCTCACTAGGTTTCTTTAAAATAATGTTGACGACGCCGCCCAAAGCATCTGCACCATATATGGAAGACATTGGGCCACGCACCACCTCAATTCGGTCAACAGCAGCCAAAGGAATAGATGACAAATCAAAGTCATTTGAATAATTAGAGGTTAATGCATCTCTAGAATTCACACGGCGTCCATTGACCAATATCAAAGTGTAGTCTGAGTCTAATCCACGAATTTTAATTTCTTTACGACCATAAGCAGAGGATGTATTGATATGGATACCCGCACTCTGTTGTAAGGCATCTGCAAGATCATAAACAGGTCGTTTTGCTAAGTCTTCTTGGGTAATGACACTAATGGTTGCTGGTGCACTTTTTTGATCATGTTCGGTTTGGCTTGCTGTGACTGTAATCGTTGCCAGTTTCTCTGGCTGAGTGTCTTCAGCATAAGCCATGCTCGAAAAGATGCTCACCCCTAGAATACCTTGAATCGCAACACTCAGAACCTTATGATTGAAAAATATTTTATTTAACATATTATTAAGACCATAATTATAATTGATAATCGTTCGCGATTATAGTGATTGGTAAATAATTTGCAACATTTTTGTATAAAAAAACCGCCCTTTTAGGCGGTTTTTTTGACTAAATAAAATTTAAAATTTTGCGCGGACTGTAAACGTTACATTTCTTGGCTCACCCCAATATACGCCATTATAGAAGCCCACATTGAGATAGTATTTTTCATCAAACAAGTTATTAATATTTAAGCTCGCAGACAACTCATCACTAAACTTATAACTCGCAAAGGCATTGGCTAAATAATACGATTTTTGAACGACTGTTCCGCCGTTATAGGCATTCTTCGGGGCGCTTCCCCAATTCTGAAATATCTCACTTTGCCAATTGACTCCACCACCGACAGTGAGCTTATTAGCCCCATCCCACCAGTTTTCTGGCAATGTATAGCTGGTAAAAAACTTAACTTGGTTTTGTGGAATTGTGGTCGTTGAGTTTGATATTGCTGAACTCACACTATTCACATAGGTATAACCAGCACTCACATTCCAATTGTCTTGTAACTTACCAATTGCCTCAATTTCAAAGCCATTCACTTTTAGTCCTTTACCAGAGGACATATATGCCGTATCCATATTATCTACTTTAGGAATAGTTTTATTGGCTACACCATCGCGATATTCCTTATCTTCAACAGCAAGATCTTTGACGGATGACCAAAATACGGCGGCCGTTGTTAATAATTGGGCATCAAAAAATTCAGCTTTAATTCCGAGTTCTGTACTATTACCAATTTCTGGATCTAAGTAATCGCCCGTTCTATCCCTTCTACCCGAAGGTGTAAACATATCCGTATAGCTTGCATAAGCAGTGTAATTATCATTGAAATCATAAAGTACCCCCACATAAGGAACAAACTGCTCAAAGCTACGTGGTTTAGCTGACAAAGCTTTATTTGAGTCTGCTGTCCATGTCTCATTTTTATAATCATAAGTATTAAAACGCCCCCCTAAAATCAACTTAAGTGGATCGGATAAATTCAGACGTAGTGTTGAATAGTAACCAAATAACTCTGTGGTGGTTTTACTCCCAGCACCCGTTTTAACATAGGTTGGCTTTGGCAAATCCCCCGTCCAATCACGATAATCAGGAATGTCGGCTTCATATCCCAATTTCGGAAATGGCTTTACAGATTGCGATGTAGTCTCTGATTTAAAGCCACTGTAACCTACAATTAACTCATGCTCGCGACCAAGTAGTTGAAAAGGACCTGTTGCATATAAGTCTAAATTGAGTTTTTTACTCTCTGAGTAAGGTGATAGCTGAGTCCATATACTCAGACCTTTACCCGTTAAAGGATCTGGGAACCCGCTTCCCCCGTAAGCAACGAACCAACTATTATCCGACGTACTATGTGCGGCAGCTGCTTTTACCATCCAACCGTTGTCAAAATGATGCTGAATATCTGCAAAAATAGTTTCATCTTTATGCTTAATTGCACTCCAGTCTGTCGTTAAACTAAAGTTTCGTGGCAAGTGAGCAAGGCTACCATCCGCATTAAAGTAAGGAACTGTTCCCCATGTTGACCCTTTAGGGTCATTATCTTGATATTGGAACCCGACTGATGCCGTCGTATTATCGGTTAAATCTGCTTCTACAATGGCCATGGCCGCAGTTGATTTTAGCTCATAGAAATCCATGTAGGATTCTTTATCCGTATATGCAGCCATTACCCTACTACGTACACTGCCATCTTGAGTCAAGGGAATCGAGACATCAGCTGTTACACGAGTATTATCCCAGCTGCCATATGTTGAACTTACGCTGCCTGAGAATTCTTTATTTGGACGCTTACGCACCATGTTAATCGTCGCTGATGGATTCCCTGTTGATCCAGTTAGACCACTTGCCCCTTTAATTACCTCAACTCGGTCGAAGAAAAAACTATCCGCACGCGGACTATTGTCTCCTACTGGCATACCATCAATTTGTCGGTTGGTAATAGAAAAACCGCGGGCATAGTAACTTGAACGTTCACTATCTTGTTTGGTTGCAGTTACACCTGGTGTCGCCGCCATTACATCGTCGATACTGACAAGATTACGCTGTTCAATTTGTTCTTGTGTAATGACACTTACGGACTGAGGAGTTTCTTTTAAACTTAAATCTAGTTTTGATGAAGATTTTGATTTATTTGCTTTAAAACTTCCCGTCCCCTCTGTTTTATCACTGACTGTCGCTTTAGATGTAATGGTCTCGAGTGTTGCTGTATCCGCTCTTTGATTTTGTTCAGCGGCCCAAGTAAAATGTGTTATTCCCCCGTAAACCAAGATGGATTGAACAGCTAGGCTAAGAGTTTTTATTCGAAATTGTGAAGTCATAATGTAGGTTAAGTAATCATTAGTGATAATCATTATTATTAATCTCATAATTTATGATGTAAACATTTATAATCCAGTACATTTATTGATAAAAAAAATGATCCTTTTTTCAAAGCTATACAAACCCATTCTTTACAAATATTTATTGTTTTATTTTAATTACTTACATATTTTTATATCAAAAAACAATTAGCTTAAATATCAATCTATAATCAATTATAACGACTCTCATCATAATTTTTTTGTAAACCCTAGAACATATTAGCCTGTAACCTAAATACCAATAGCAGGCTGGGTTTACCGAAATTGAACTATGTTCTTCCCGACCATCGATAGAAAACTTAACAATTCTGTGAAACATTTCTATTGATGATTGTCATCTTATATAGATACTGCCTTTTGCCCAAGTTTAGTTTCAAGCTAAATATCAGCAGCGTGAAAAAGATAATCAAAAATCACACCAAAAAGGAATGGAGTTCTAAACTTTTAATCACCTTCACCTTTTAGAAATACTACCCTATTTATGTAATTTTACTTTAAAATATGCAGCTTTAAAAATTGGACAAACTTAATGAAAAGAAACATGTTTTTAGCTGTGTATGGGATCATTTTTACTACAACCATCATGACATCGTCACATTCTTTGGCTCAACCTCAGCTATATACATTAGAAAAACCAAGTTTGCAGGTGAAATCAACTCAACAGCCATTTGATTTTTTTAAATCTGCCGAACAGCAAGAATTAAATTCAATACAACAACATGAAAACGATTTATTCAAAACACAGGAAGACCGTAGGCATACCGCAAATATGAGCGCATTTGAAAGGTCACATTATTATTTAATCAATCATGATACTCGTGCATTAAACTTAGAAGAAAGTGAAAGCCGAAATAAAGCGTTAATTAATGCCCAAAGAGAAAAAATGCTTCAGCGATGATTATTTTCAGATTTGCTAAGCTTGTCTTGGGATATTCAAAAGCATTAGAAACATTGAAATTCATAAGAAGTAACTACTCTATCTTTTTGGTCTTTTTCTCTATATGTAAAAGCGTCTATGGACCAATAAACAAGGTAAAAAGATATTATGGATTCACGCCTATATTGCTCCCTTTGTATTCACATTATTGATTTATTATTTCCAGCCACGTTTTGCGATGATCTGCTAGAACTCTAAAACATGTCCATTCAAGAGCATAGCGTTATGCAACAAAAATAGACATGCCCATTCGCCCGATCAAAAAGACCAGTAAAATCAGGAAAAATATTCGAATAAAGCCACTTCCATAACGTAAAGCCAAAAATGAACCTAAAATAGATCCAGCGATATTGCATACAGCCACAATCACGCCAATGTTCCATAGAACATGGCCAGCAGGGATAAAAAACAAGAGAGATGCACTGAATGTTCCTAAATTGACCAGTTTGGCAGAAGCTGAAGCATTTAAGAAATCAAATCCAAAACATTTAACAAATAAGAAAAGTAAAAAACTTCCGCTACCAGGGCCAAAGACTCCATCATAAAACCCAATGAGTGCACCAAAGAATATACCCAATAAAATTTCTCTTTTACCACATTGAATATAACTATGAATTTGGCCTAAATCTTTCTTAATAAAGGTATAAATGGCCATAACGACTAATAGAAAGAAAACAATATATTTCATTAACTCTTTGGGAATAAATGAAACAGACATCGCTCCTAAAAATGCAAAAATAAAGGCGGAAATCATGGTAGGTAACATCAGCACCCATACAATTTTTATTCTTTTTATATAAGTAAAAATAGAGGATAGTGTTCCTGCCAGAACTGCAAATTTATTCGTTCCGAAAACTGTCGCCAAACTATACTGTGGTAGTGCATGTATAAGTGCAGGCAATTGGACTAATCCACCACCACCAACAGCAGCATCAATTAAGCCTCCACAAAAAGCAAAAAAGCCTAAAGCAATGAGAATGTTTTCTATATCCATATGAGCCTAATCATTCCTTTGATATGTATGTAATAAACATCCTGCTAAAAATGCTCTATAAAAGTAAGTAAAATTCAGCCTTATACTTTTGGGCAGACATCTGGTTGATCCAAGCCATTCAGTAGCTTTATCGAATTATTATCATTGTTTTTAATATAACTCCTCTCAATAAACATAAGTATAAAATATAGCAGTAAAAGCAATATTGCTGATATATGCCCCAAATGATAAAATTTTTTTTGACTGTCAATCATAATGATTTATTTACTTGATCCATTATTTAACTATTTATCAGCAGAAGACGATTGTTCGAACATTTCAACATATATAATTATTTGAGTAGTATTATCAATTGCAACGCTTAAATTATCTATCTCATATTCATTCACATTACGGTGTGGGTTTTTATTAGTATTTTCATTCATACCTAATTTTGAAATAACTTCTTGCTCTGTATCATTACTCTTAAGACCTAAAGGTAACTTATGACTACGATAATTTGTAAAGGGTAGTTCCGGTTTTGGATCTGGCATATAAAGCTTGATTTGCACTATCCTCCAGTTTTTTACTAAAATTTCTATCCCATTTCTACTAAAATTACAGTTTAATCATAAAATAGGCTTGCTGGAAATTCCTCATTAACAAACTCTAGAAACTTTTTTACTATCTATTATTTCCCCTAGTAAATCAAAATATTTATCTGGATTATCAATGTATTTTATTGAAGCACAAGCTGTTAGTGAAATTACAATAAATATAATAAAAAATATTCTCGTATTAAATGTCTTAAATTTATGAACGTTACTCACTTTGTAAACAATTTTTATGACAAGTAAAGTGCCTCACAGCGCTTTATCCACTTTCAAAAGTTATTTCATACAAAAGTCATTACCAGCATTTTCTCAATATTTCTGTGGTAAACTTTGAAGCGACGCTTCCCCACTGATGCACAAATTCCCATATAAGATAGCGAATTATTGCATTGAATATTCAAAGGAAGTCGACCTCTGTTCAACTGGACAACAAGATCTTCACAAACCTCCCCATGTTTCTGAGGATGATTGTGCAGCATCTGCAGCCACCTTGTCATGCTCAGTTGCCTGCATTCTCGACAATTCTATTGTTTTTTCCTTATTGCCCACCTTAGTTTTTGCTTGTCGGATTAAATCAGCAACATCTGTATTTAAAACACTATTGCGCATTTCTCGAAGCCCAGAATCTTGATAACTTTTTATCACAGGTGCAAGTTGGTTATAAGTTCCACGACAACTGGTGCTGTCCACCATTTTCTGAGTAAACTCAAGGCTTCTAAGCGTGTTTATTCCCTTAGAATTATTTGAAACAGTTAATCCCGAATAACCATATGTATTTGACATATTATTTATCGGCTGATCAATAATTTGCTTACTATATTCACTATAACTGGCATTAGCCGCGTCAAATTGTATTCTAGCCTCTTTATTCGCCTTATTTAGACGCAGATCACCATTTTTTGTGCCTGATTGAGCAAAGCATCAACATCATCTTCAGAAGCAAAAGTTTGCTGGCCAATATATAGCACTGTTGTAAGTATCAGGGCTGACTTAGAAATAACACTAAGTTTCTTGTAATTTAAGTTTTTAAATTTAAAAAACATATTGTTTACTTCTGGAAAACAGCTTTATGTTCTACGCCTGCCGTTTGAACAACGACAGTAATCGGGTCACTTGTTTTCACTTTTTCAAAAAACACTAAACCATCAACCACTTGCTTTGGCTTTAACTCAGTTATATTGAGTACAGAACAAGTTACTTGTTGAGTTAACGCATTCATACTATCGGTGTGTATTTAATTGACTTATTATAGTTATTAGAAGTCAAATTAATACTATCTACCATTTGCTGCTGTGTAGATTGGGCCAATGATGTATCTCCCGATAAAGCTCCCACTACACCAAAAGCAAACGCACCCATTGCACCTGCTAAGATTGCATCGTTACGATCTTTCTTTTTCTGAATATCATAGAGTGATGTTGTGGTTAAAGCATTGATAGGCATTCCATTTTTAATAAGCTGTACTTGTCCTGATCCAAATGTGAGCTTTTTCTTACTTAGATTAGCGACAGTCACTCGAACAGGTAAACCATATCTTTCAATTTCTTTATAATGAGTTGAGGTAGTATCCATTTTATTAATATGGACAACATAATCCCTTGTTTTGATTGGATTTGACCATCTGATGTCAATATCTGGTTAGTTCCCAACAATGGTTTAGTCGGTGTGGTTGCGCATCCAACTAATGCTATGGTCAGCAGACCTACTGCAAAGATTTGTGTGTGCTTGAAAAAATATTATTTGCCATATCCATAATAATTACGGCCATATCTATCAACCCTTTGTTGACGGCGTAATTATAAATAAGAAAGACTTCTGATGTAACACAACAGATGCACTAAATCTACATATCGATAATAACAGATCAATCGCGAATCATAATTCTTATTTTTTCAATAAAACTATCACCAATTAAGACTCCCTTAATGGCTTCAATTGAACCTAAAAACTCAAGCTCCTGAACAAGTTTGACATAAAAAAAGCATCCCCATACCACTCTACTTTTCAGATCTCACTAATTCAAAATTACTAGAAAAGAATCACAAAAGTTTAGAGTAATGCGACCAAAAATGTAACAAAATGCAATAGAAGTACATGAAAAATACGATACTATTTACACAATAATTACAGTTGAGTTACATGATGAAACAATTACTATTAGTCACAGCTATTTCGTTTTCAAGCTTAGCTTATGCTGACAACGGTTTCTATACTTCGCTTAAAGCGGGTATCAGCGATACAAAATTCGACAATAGCAAAGATCAACTTTCACCTTCTGAATCTGACTTCGATTTCAAACAAACTTTGCATAATGATGATGCTGATAAAAACATCTATCCAAGCATCTCTGCTGCGATCGGCTTCGACTTCAGCAAAATCAGTAACGTAAATGCTCGTGCTGAATTGGAATACACTTACAAAGACAAAGCTAAATTTAGCCCTAGCATAGACAAAGCGACGATTGAAGCTGAGGGTAATTCTCAAACTATCGATGCACCAGAAGGAATTTCTAGCTTCTTCATCAATGAGCTACGTACTCAGTCTTTGATGTTTAATGCTTTCTATGACTTCAAAAACACATCTAAATTTACACCATACGTAAGCGCTGGCGCGGGTGTAACTCGTGTTAAGAATACTCAAACATTGAACCCAGAATTTACTGAAGAAGCTAACTTAGGACTATCTGATACAAGTAACAGTTTCACTTGGTCAGCTGGTGCTGGCGTAGCATATAAAGTTACTGAAAATGTTGCTCTTGATCTAGCTTACCGCTATGTAGATGCTGGCGAAATTGAATTTAAGAACAACAATGTCCAATTAGGTGGTTTTGACTTAAAGAGCACAGCTGACCTAACTTCACATGACTATTCATTAGGTATTCGTTACAACTTCTAAGAGTTCGTAACAACTGAAGGGGATAATTCATTATCCCCTTTTCTTTTGGACAAAATAAAAAGAAACCATGATAGTGCGCTGAACCCTATCATGTTCTCATATAAGATTTTGATACTTTTATGAAAATTTCAAGTATGCCGTATAAAGCGTATTATGTTCATTTTAAAGAAAGTTTATTGTCTTTCAATAACTCAAAAACATTATATGCAGCTTTGATACGATCTACATTTGGTATCTTTTTATTCATTAACATAACCAATCCAAATCCTTCTTCTGGAATAAATAAAACATACGCCCCAAAGCCATTGGTCGAACCTGTTTTATGAAAAACTTTAAACTTTGGTTGCGATAATTCTTTTACAACAGGATTTGAGCCCAATAAAATTTGTTTTGAATTACTAGCCTGTAGAATTTCAGAAGTAGTGGGATAAGAAAACATCTCCCATCCTAGCGCTTGTGTCATACCGCTATCAGCAACTCTAAAATATCCTTTATGTGTATCCAGTATAGCTTTTTTCATAGCAGGGCTATTGGTATCTACATTAAGATTCGAATTTACAAACTTAAGCATATCTGGGAGTGTTGATTTAACACCATACGCCTCATCCGACAATGGACCAGGATTAACCTGAATTGGCTTGTTATTTTCATCATAACCAAAAGCATAGTTCGTTTTTTGTGCTTCTGGAACATTGACGTATGTATGTCTCAAATTAAGTTGAGGAAAAATAATTTCCTCTAATAATGAAGAGAAAGGGACATTCATCGATTTTGCAGTTAAGTACCCGAATAGACCTATACTTGGGTTTGAGTATTCACGATAAGTACCAGAAGGATTCTTAGCTTTCCAATTTTTGAAATACTCTATTATTTGCTTATCTGTTTTGACATGATTTGGAAATTGTAATGGCAAATTACCACTTGTATAAGTTACTAATTCTAATAAATTTACTTTATCAATTTCTGAGTTTCTTAAAGCAGGCACATATTTACTAGGATGATCGTTAAACATTATTTTGCCTTGGTTTTTAGCATATGTACCTGAAACAGCAGTAAAAGTTTTACTTAAAGAACCTAGCTCAAAAAGTGTCTGACTATTTACACTTTTATTGTCATCTCTAGATCGGACACCATAATATTTTTCATAACTTTTACCGTTGTAAATTACACCTATAGCCATACCAGCTACACCGTACTCATCCATAAGTGGCTTAAATGATTGGGTAACAACTTTTTCAATATTTTTATCATTTTGACTGACTTCACTTGCATGTAAATTCATACCAAAACCAATAGCCATGGTAATAAAACTTGCTTGGAAAAAATATTTTTGATGAAAAACCATTAAGTTAAATTTCTTTAAAAAAGATGGTGCTTATATTCTCATATACTAAATATTACATATGTATTAATTTTTTTTAAAATAACTTCTTATATAAAAATTATCGAATCCAACAGCTATTTAACATTATAGAGCTTATACGAAAGTCCTCACTTAAGATGGCACGACTTTCGATGACTGCTTCTAATGCCGTTAAGGTTTTTTGTGCATGGCTTCTCAAATCGGCATTTTCTGAAATTGATGCAAGATCCGCTTTAATCTCAAGCACACCTGATTCAAGTTCTTCTACCTCACCCGTGTCAGAATACACTGTACGAAGTAAAAAACCATAATGTCCAGCATGATACTCTTTTGAGAGATTTGCAGACGCTCTGAATACATGCATATTTCCCTGCGCTGTAGAATGCAGATCAATTGCTCTTGAACCGCGTAGATATGCATAAATTGTCCAATCAGATGCAGGACATGCCGTTAAATTCAGATTGAATTTAAATGTCGTACCCGCTTTGATTTGGTTGGGAAAAAATTGACCACTCATGTATTTTTCTAACCAAAACTTCGCTTTTTCTTAGTGTTATCATTATTTTTTAAGTGGTTCTTTTCATTATTCACAATTGTAAAAAAACCTCCCGAAGGAGGTTCGTATATTGAAATTTTTATTATTGATCATCTATGGAGGCTTTTATTAAATCCTCAGCAGCAATAACCCCTGTATTCAATCCATTCTTAATATCTACTTGTAAACCAGGAAAGAACTCTTTCAAATCTTGATCTAAAAAATGGAACCCATAATCTAAAACGCGCCATTGATCACTCAGAATATCTCGAACAAAGAAATAATCTACTAACATTGCTTCAAATCCCAATTCCTCTCCTTCTGACTCTATTCTTGCATACGCCTGAACAGGAATAATGCACACCTCTCCAACTGGAGTAACAGCATTATATTTGTAGTCTAACAATTCATAAAAATAGGGATTTAATTCATTTTTATCGTTATATTTCGCTAGTTTACTATCCTTTTATTATAAACCTTAATATCAATCCATTCATCTTCAGCCCAATATTGTCTATCTGCGTCATAATTTTTAAATCCCCAGAATTTTTTATTTGGGTGTTTCTCATTAAACAAAGAAGAGTAATCATATTTTTATAGAAACTTAAGAATTTCACTTTCATTACCCATCATGTTTGCATCAGATTTCATCTGAACAATTTCTTCAAATAAAGAGTAATTACTAGCACATTCTAATGATTCAGCATTAGCCAAAGCACTGAAACAAAAAACATTCCTATTAATATTTTTTTCACAAAGCTATCCTTCAACAATATAATAAATCTATCAAGTAAATTATTTTTGAATTAACAAAATGACTTAGTGAATGAGGGCGAGCATATTCTTTCCGTATGCGCTCAGCATCACTATTTTCTATTACTAATTTAGAGTCGGCCATTGTAACAATTTCAGCTAAATTTAGTTACTAGACTTGCAAAATTTAAGTGGTATTTTTCATTATTCACAATTATAAAAAACAGCCTCCTGAAGGAGGCTTTAATATTCATCATAATGATTATTTTTTATTCCCAAAAACCTTTTTCTTTTTAATCACAGTATTATTAGACGCTGGAACAACTACCGATACAACAGTTTTTTAACTTCTGCAGTATTTTGATCAACCTGTTTTTTAACCTGAGGTTCATCAATTTCAATAGACACACGCTTTAAATTCGGTTGCATAATTTTCAAAGCGGCCAAAGCATAAACACGACAGTCGAGAGCCTCATTGCGTGCCCGATCTGGCTTGATCACTTAGAGCCAAATCAACGACCATCGCTGCATGACTTACGTGCCTTGGGCATTTATAACATCACACAAAAGTATGGAAAGAAGTACGCGCAGGTACTGGTTGGCAATGCAACTGTGAAGATAACTGAGCGCTAGGGTCATGAAGCACCTAAACCAGAGCGGATTAGCTATCGTTCATCATGCCAATAAGCTGATGCTTTCACAACTTGAATCATCAGCTTTGGTACATTTCAGATTTACTTAGTAAATCTATCTAGACAATATTTATAATTTTCTTATTTACTCACATGCCCACCCACATGAATACATGAGCAGAATAATTCTGCTTTGTGGTACTTAACTGATGCTGGAACATCAACGCCATAACATTTTGAATCGACCATAGAGGGTTTTCTGAGGAATAAATTACTACCGCCAAATACAGTGTAAATGAGTGCCCCAACTACAGTAATTATTAGCATTAAAATTGGTGAGTTCTTCTTAAGCATTTTACTAATTTTCCAAATGAAATTTAGGCCCAGACTTAATGATCTTATTCAAATCCACTTTGGGATCTAATCGACTTTATGCATTAAAACATATTCTTATAATAGTTATCATGTGCCAAAACTTGAGCGGATCAGCTATCGTTAATAATTGGTTTTAAGTTTAAATGTGCGAGTTTTCCACATTGGGGAATTACGCCATTCCCCGAAAATACCCCTAAAACAAAAAGCCCACTTTTTAAGTGGGCTTTAATGTGTTGATATGTCAACGATTTTTGTGTAGGTATATCCAGATTCGAACTGGAGACCTCTACGATGTCAAGGTGCGGAAAAATCAAACAATAACTTAATTTAATTTGGCGTAAGAATGGCGAAAACACCAACTTATCCACAGATTTTTAATGGAAAACCGACTTAGTTTTATGCTAAGTCGACTATTTCTTACACAAACATAAGTTAAAAAAGAGAATTAAGCTATATGGTATTTTTAGTTCCAATTTTATAACTGCTTTATTAGTGAATGACATGACACAATTTAGCAAAATGATTCAAATTTTGGCTTATTCTAGTCAGAAAGGTGGTATGTGTCAGTAAAATATATAGAATACAGCTATCAAAATTAAATTTTTTAAAAAATGAACTTTAGATACGATATAAATGGCCTCCGTGCATATGCAGTTTTATTTGTTGTTTTATTCCATTTCGGAGTTTTCGGGTTTACCGGCGGATTTGTTGGAGTTGACGTTTTTTTTGTCATTTCAGGGTTTCTTATGACAAAAATTATCATGGATGGTTTAAAAAACCATCAATTTTCAATCATACAATTTTATACAAATCGAGCAATTCGAATAATACCAGCTCTTGCAATACTGTGTATTTTTTTACTTATTGCTGGCTGGTTTGAGTTAATTCCTGCTGATTTTAAATCCTTAAGTAAACATATTATTGCCAGTCTTTTTTTTGCCTCAAATATAATATATTGGCGTGAGTCAGGTTATTTTGATGCCGATGCACATGAGAAAATTCTACTTCATACATGGTCGCTATCGGTGGAGTGGCAATTTTATTTATTGCTACCAATTTATTTAATAATCGCATATCGATTACTGAAAAATAAAACAATCTACTCGCTTATAGCATTATTTCTAGTTTCACTAGTATTGGCACACTTTGTATCTACATATCGGCCTTCAGCATCATTTTATTTGCTGCCCACTCGTGCATGGGAAATGATTTTGGGTGGTTTTTTATACTTCGTGCCTAAGCCAAATTTAAATAAAATATCCAAAAATGTATGGGAAATTTTGGGGTTTTCAGCAGTTGTTGCATCGCTGTACTTGTTCACAGCAGACACGCCATGGTCAAGCTTATACACACTCATGCCGACACTCGGTACGGCATTAATTCTTTACGTTCAGAACCAAGAGTCAATATTCACAAATAATAAAATTGCTCAATTCCTTGGTACTGCATCTTATTCAATATATTTATGGCATTGGCCCATTGTTTATTGGATGTACAATAAGAATCTACAGGATAATATTTCATTTATTATTTTTGGAATAGCTACCTCAATAGTGGTTGGTTATTTTTCTGCAAAATATATTGAAAAAGGAATTGGAAATAAACTTAAGAGTAAAAATTTACTTAAACCAAATTTAATTATTTCAGGATCATGTTTAGTTGTTATTACTATTTCTTTTTCTATTTTTATTACTCAAGGCGCCAATCTAAAGATTAGAAGTGCAGCAAACACTCCACAGGCGTTGCTTATCGAAAGTTCTTTAGATGAACATAAAAATATTGGTGATGCGTATATGCTGCAATGTGATGTTTACTCTAATCTGACAGAACATGGTTTTAATGGTATTGATGACAGTTGTATAAATAAGAAAAATTCAATGAAGTCTATTTTTTTGTGGGGGGATTCGCACTCTCAAGCTTTATCACTTGGGTTGAGAAAATCATTTTCTAGCTATAGTTTTTATCAAGTTAGTTCTTCAGGTTGTAAAGCTTCTTTAACAGCGGCAGCTACGCTAATTGGTGAAACTAAACAAGCTTGCGATAAAGCAAACTTGATAGCCTTAGAGAAAATTAAAGAATTAAAGCCATCAATTGTAATTATTGCTCAACAGAATGAACATGATAAATCAAATTGGAAATCAATAATTAGTAGACTTAAGGAATTAGGTGTCGAAAAAATTATTATTGTTGGTGCTGTACCACAATGGCGACCTTCATTACCAAGAGTAGAAATTAAAGATGAAAACTTTTATTCAGATCAATCAAGAATTAATGATATTGGATTAGATTTAAAAATCATCAAAGCTGATTTAATAGGTGAAAATATTGTAAAGAACTTAAATATTGAAGGTGTTTCGTATATTTCACTTATTCGACAAATGTGTGATGTACGAGATTCTAAATACTTTTGTGAAACTAAAACTCCTAATGGATTATTACAAGTTGATTACGGCCATTTAAGTAAAAATGGTTCTATTTACGTAGTAAATAAATATATAAAGCCATTTATTTAATTGATTGATTGATTATCTAATACCTAAGGAAAGGCAGCAGTTACTACTTTGAAAAAAATCCCTCACTTAGAGGGATTTTTTCAACTATTGAAATTACAGCTGCATGCCGTTGCTGGCAATCCACATACTTGCGACGATCATCAACCATGGTTATAAGAACATCTTTACTCACACCGCTTTCTAGCATCTGTAAATCCGGGCATGGTGTTTTTAAATTAGCCGGTATTACCAGCGGTATTGACTGCTGACACCCCAGCATCATCGAAACAATTGTTGAGATAAACAGGACGCTCAATGATCTTTTGCACTTCACGTGTAAACGAGATTAAGTCTGCTCAGATCATCGGTGGTCTAAAAATCCAAATCGGTAATGCCCAAAATATTACTGAGCTGGAAGCCGTTGCAAAGACCATCCGAGACAATAAACCGAATATCACGCCTGATCACATGAACGATGTACTTAACGTTTATGCAGCACGTAAACAGTTCTTAGAAAATCAGCTATCCATGTTTGATACAGACGAAACCCCTTGGGCTGAGAAAGCGATTGCTGAAATTGAAGCAGCCAAAAACCAAGATGGAATTAACAACATCTTTATCAATCCAATGTACGAAGAACAGTCTGATCCTGACCAGCAACGCATTACCAATGCAGCACAAAGACGCGAATCAGAGCTTTTCGGTAATTAATCAGATAAGGCCATACCGAGTGCGGCCATTTAGGTGCCATGATGGGATTATTAAAATTCACAATCACTGTTGAGGCTGATGTAGCTCCCAAGATTTTCTTAGGCTCAGACATCGGTGGCGCGACTGTAGTGGGAATGCAACAAGAAAAGGTCGAATTGGTTTCTGCTGCGGATATTGCCCAGCGCAATGGTCTTTCAGTTGCAACAGTACGTAGACGATTGAGTGCTATCAATCAAGGAACTGAGGGGAAGTTTCTCTATGATCCTGTTAAGGCATCCCAACTCTTAAAAGATAGTAAATCCAAACGTGGAAGAAAGAGAGCTTGTTAAGCTCTCTTTCTTTTTATGAGTTAAACATTTCAACCAGTTCATCTGCATCCGGGTTGTAGTAAACATTCATCAAAACTTCAATTTTTTTATGGCCTGTGATTTTAGCTAATACTTCTACAGGTAATTTTCTAATTTTTACCATTCTAGAAATCGCTTCATGGCGTGTGTCATGAAAATAGAAATCTTCAATGCCTGAATCAGCCTTTCTTCGTTCCCATAACTTTCTAAATGCATCCGCACTCTGCGGAATGATTTTTTCATCATCATGAGGGATTAATGTAATCAGCTCTTTAGCAAACTGAGAAAGCGGTACATTACGTTTAGAACCGTTTTTAGTTTTTGGTAAGTGAACATAGCCGTCATATACTTCCGAACGCTTCATATTCAGAATTTCGCCCTTGCGCATAGCGGTTTCTATCGCAAATAAGAAACCCCAAGCAACATAGTGCTGCGGCAATGTCGGTATCTGCCCTATTTCGTACTCCAATAGCTTGAGCATCTTATCAATTTCGGCTTGAGAAATTCGACGGTACCGAGATTCAGGTTTAACAGGCTTTGGAATCTGCATCCAAATTTGAATCAAGCAAGAACATTTCTTTCTGTGCATATGTGTACATTGCTGAATAAAGCGAAATTTCTTTGAGCACTGTATTTTCTTTTACTTCGGTGCAAAGCATATTTCGCCAGTTGGTTAAATCAAGCGGTGTAATGTCATGAATATTCTTATGGGCCAGTTCACCCATTTTTCTTTCAAAGGTTTTGTACTGAGTCAAAATCCAATTTTTAGACTTCATGTGCTTGCCTACTTTCTCCAAGTAAACATCAAATATTGCATGTAGGTGAAAATAGGTTTTTCATTTATTGGGGCTTCTTCTTTGGCACCTGCTTTCAATTCAAGCATTTTTATTGCCGCCCACTGTTCACATTCTTTTTCTGTATCACGGGTTGCTGAGTAACGCTGTCCATCGAACATTAATTCAATTCGATAAGCATCACCTCGTTTTCGGGCTTTGGGTAATTTCATCGTACAGGTCTTGGCGTAATCTTGGCGTAAATTATGGCGTATTTTCACCAAAAAGCGTAACAAATGCACCAATTGCACCAAATTACGGGGAAAAAAAAGACCTACAAGTTATTGATTTTAACTGTAAGTCTTTGAATTTATTTGGTAGGTATATCCAGACTCGAACTGGAGACCTCTACGATGTCAAGATGAAGTCAAAACCCGATATAAGCCTTTAGAATATAACAATTTCATTGCTTATTTTTGAGCGTATTTTAGTCACTTTCTTACCAAACTAGACCCAATAAAATCAATAATTTAGAGCACCATTTCTCTACAGCTTTTTTGGGCTTTTGCTTAAAATTGCTCATAGGAATTTTGTCTTAAAATATGGCTTATCGTCTTCGAGCATTAGCAGCAAAAAACCACCCTTTCAGGCGGTCATTTTCACTTCAATAAATTGTACCGCTGATAAGGTATTATCTTAATTACTTAAAATATAATTTAATTACTCCAATAGTAAAAAACCATGAAAATCCAAATATCCATTTTAAATTAGATATATACAACCAAGATTTATATTTTTTAAAAAATGTATCCATCTTTTTATCATTGATAGATGAAAATAAAATTGGAGGATTTGGAAATACCACTTTTCTCTTTAAAATAATCTTTTCTCGTAAAAAACCTATTTGTATAACAATAGGTAAAGAACTGAGAACCATATAGTTACCCAAGTCAATTTTCTTAAAATAATTTTCATTATCAAAGGCTAATTTACATATTTTTGATAAATTTCCTTTGATATAACTCCGCTCAATCAACATAGCTATAAAATAAAGTAGTAAGAACAAAATGGTTGATATATGCCCAAAATGATAAAAAAAGTTTTCGCTGTCATTCATAATATTCATTTACCTGATCTACTACATACGTTCCTGAGGCCTCTCCAATAGATTTTCCTACTTCCTTACCTACGTAGCCTCCAATTCCAACGGTTAATCCTATATCACCATTGCTCCAATTATCACCAGCAGCATATCCTACCAATGATGCTCCACCAGCGCTACTTGCAATCTATAAAGGCTCTACAATACCCTTCTACTAAAGATTTCTTAGCCATCATTTCTATTTTCTCAACATATAAAAAAACCGCCCTTTCAGGCGGTCATTTTCACTTCAATAAATTGTACCTTTCATGCGGAAAGGTCTTCAGCTCGAACATATGTTGGTAGTCATAAGCTGGCAGTTCTACATTGTACTTTTTGCATAGATCCGATATGGCATAGGTCATATAGAACATATTGTCATGCAGCATATAGACCAGTTGCGGATTCAGCTTGGCCAATGCCGGGCTATGGGTATTCCACCATGCTTGAAACAGCCGAGCGTGACCACAGAGCATTTCTATAGATTGGTTTTCATCTATATGAATGTCCCCTTTTGCTTTGATTTGCATGGTTTCTAAGTAGTCCACAGCGTCTTGAAAATGCATGGCTAAGAGTTCGCTATAACGTGGGATGCGAAAGTGCTTGTTATGTCTGGCCCAGAGTTCGGTGCGTTTCTTTGTGCTGCCCTCACAACGTCGGTCGACGATTTCCTTAAGTATGGCTTGTTGCTCTGAGTTGATTTTTACTCGTGTGTCAATTTGCTGATGCTGTATTTCATTTTCCAGTACGTCGAGTACCCATTTGCGGAATTCTTTAGCGATTGGTGTTTTTGCAAACATAGCGATCAAATGACAACCACGTAAAGAAAAAACTCTAACTTCACGTGTTTGACCCTGTAACGTCATTTTGACGTTACAGGTCATTCCGCTAGAAAATTCATCGGCCTTTCTTTCAAATACTTTATTAACTGCATCTTCACGTGCATAGCCTAACATCTGACCAAGTTGACGCGAGCTAATCCATGGCTTTTGGTCATACATAATTACATCGAGAGTTGTATCCCTAAAACAAAGTGATAAACTAGTCATATCAATATCCTTCATCTGGTATTGGTAAATACCCCGTCTTCCGCCAAGAATGTTCGGGGTATTTTTATTTAAAATAATGTCCACTGGACATATTGCAAATATATATGTCCACTTGATACCATGTCAACTGAATTTTTCAGGATGAAGTCATGGGTAAACATTTAGGCGTAGCTTATAATTTGCGCTTACCACAAGAACTAAAAGATAAAATTGCAGAGTCTGCTAAAGAGCTAAACCGCTCTATGAATGCGGATATTGTGGCTCGTCTTGAAGAAAGCTTTGAAGAATCAACCTTCACTAAAGAGCAAAAAATTGAATATGGTGAGGGTTTTTTAGCTGGTACAGTTGAGGCACTAACAGCTTTATACGGCGACCTACTTGGTGACTTAGAGAAAGGTTACTCAAATGATCCAACACCAGAATTATTTTTAGAAATAGAAAAATATAAATTTTTAATAGAAAAAATGAATTTACTTATACATAGTAAATCCAAAAGTTTAAATACCCAATGAGATAAAAAAGCACCGTGAGGTGCTTTTATTTTTTGGGTAAATATTCTTTTTCCCATAATGGATTCTTTCTTGCTTTTACAACTCTCATAGGAACACAAGAGTATTCTTCTAATACCATTTTAAAATCAGTTTGATTGGATGTATAAGTGCTAAAAATACTTAATCCAGGACCTATAGAACAAACATATTTATCAAAACTAATGAACCGCTCATGAGAAAGCGATTGAAAATATTTTTCTGTCTTCGAGATCAAGTTAATTTTATTAAAACTTTTTGCTAATTCAGTTTTAGCTATACTATTAAAAAATTCACAAATTTCTATATGCTCATCACTATTTTCTTCATGACCCTCAGATATAAAAGTTAAATTGAATTTTTTTCTGTACTGTAGTAAAAAAGTTAAAAAAACTTCTACACTCGTTTTTCTACCCTTTTTCGAATCAACTCTTATATTCTTAAAAAAATAACGATCTAACAACACAATATCTTTAGTATATTTTGCCAATGTGTCGAACTTATTTTCCCATATTTTTTGATTATTGGAACCTCTCATAATATCTGACACACTTTCTTTCTCTGATTTCAGGAAATTATAAGATATACTTTGATCATCCACATCCAATACTTCAAAATTTGATTTATTACAAAAACTTATATAGTTAGGTAAACCCCTCACCCACTCACTAGTTGTAGCTTCAGTTATACCTGTTTTAAAGAAACTATTTAGATTTAATATTTCTGAATAATCATTATAGTCACAAAAACTTTTCCAGCTATTTTTTGATTTAATACAAATATTATCTTCAAAAGATTCTTTCCAATCCTGATAGACCTCAGGAGGAATTTTACCTTTTAATTGTTTAAGAATTTCGTCAATTTCCTGATTTTCGCCAAGAATTAATACACCATATTTCTTCCATAATTTAAGAAAATCCCTATTAGTCGTCTTTGTTTTTAATGCATCTGATTCAAAGAAAGAAGTATCTAAAGCAAATTCTGTTAACATGTTAATCTCTTATCTTCTTTCTTTAATACGTTCTTCAAAAAATCCTTCAGGCCAATAATCCATGAAGTCACCATCATCATCAAGACGAATTTGAACCACCTCTGCACCTTCCTGTTCATCATCCATATTACTTGGAACCACATATAATATTGAAACATCTTCAGGTTTTAATCTTTTGCCATTAATAAGCTTCTTACTTCTTATTAATTTTTGAATTCTCAACATTAGAGCCTCACTGTGAGTCTCAATAATCCATTGATTATTTGTACAGGTCTCCGCAAAAAATTCAGCTAACTCAGCTTGAAGTTTTGGATGCAAATGGATTTCTGGTTGTTCCACACAAATAATTGAATCTTTTCTAACAATACCTTCAACTAAAACGGGTAAAATTTGTCCGATACCAAACCCAACATCAAGCGGAGAAACTGGTACATTATTTCTTAAATCCGTTAATTCAATTTGAATTAACGGCTCTGAATGTTTACTATCAATTGGTTGTGGTTTAAATTCATATGGGATACTAAAATTTTTAAACCATTCATTAATTGATTTTGATAAATTTTCATTATCGCTTTTTAAAAAATAGGCAATATTCTCTCCTTCCTTTCCAACAGATATCTCGAACTCACTATCTACTGAATAATAACGTTTAGGATTACTCCTTAAAGGACCTAAATATGATATTTTTTTCAACTCTTTTTGGATAAAATTTGAGTTACTACGAATCTTATCATTTAAAAAATTATGTATTTCAAATAAAACTCTATTATATTTTTCTTTTTCAAGTTTTTCCCAAACCTCCATATGCTTTCTACCATCAACACCTATTCTTTTGGGGATTGAAAACTCCTCTTCAGCATCATATAAGTAAACACCCATAATTTGCTTTAAGAGAGGTTTTGGTAAACTCTCATGCCTCATAGGTAACTTATAATTTTCAAGTAACTCTAAATCAAAATTTTTAGTAGATGTTTCATCCTTACCATTGAATTTATTTTTAAACGTATAACCAAATGAATCTCTTCGATTTTTATCTTCAAACTTAATATTCTTTAAATATGAAAATCCTTGTTTATCATTATCATCAAAAGAGTACACAAAGCTTGTAGCTAATCTTTCTAAATTACTGGACCTAGTCCCTCTAATATTAAAATTCAAGCTAAATTTAATATCTTTTTGAATATCATGTGAGTAAACCATTGTAGAATAACTACCCACATCTAATATCTTTTTATCTGAATAAATACCGCTCTTGAGGTTAGAAAAAAGCGTAGACTGTTTTAAAACCATCAAGGCGTGAATAATTGAACTTTTACCTGATGAGTTTGCACCATAAATTAATGTAATTGGTGCTAAATTTATTTCCTGAAATTCAGCAAATGCCTTAAAATTTTCGATACCTATTTGTTTAAGCATTCCTAAATATACCCTTTAATTAATTATAAAAATTTAATGAACTTTAATACTATTTTCTAAAACCACGCCAGCCATCTGCTCAAAATAATTATTATCCATGTAGTCATAAACATTTAGAGCCAAACCAAGTTCATGTACAACTGTTTTAAGTCCCTGGTCATGAGAAATAATGGCTGTAGCATTATTTGCAAGTGCTATCCCAATAATTTGAATATCAACTTTAACTTTTTGACGAGGCTCTTGTGACTTTCTATTTTGCGGCAAATTGCGGTATTCGCGATAAACCTTAGCTGCACTTAACGCTGCTTTTGCATCAAAATCTAAATTTTTAAACTTAGAATTTGGTTTAAGCAAACTCAAAGAACGAGCTTCATTATCATCACCCGCAATAAACTCAGAAATTGCAGGCATCGGCAAAGCCATAGTGAAATTTTTACCTTGATTTAGGAAAGCAACGAGATTCTTATATTCAGCCTGATCTTTGTCTTTCATCAATAATGTAATTAAGGCATTTGTATCTAAGATAATCAATCTTGTCGCTCCTTCAGCCACTCAGCTATCGGGTCATCGTGTGTAGACCAATTCGATGCACCTTTTGCTCTAAAGTCATCAATCCACTCTTCTAAGCTGACATCCTCAATGACATGGAACTTATTGATGATGTATTTCTTAAGCGTTAATTGATAAGTATTAGATTTCGATAAATAAATGGCTTCCCCTTCAAATCTTAAACTTTTATCAGTATTAAAGTATGGCTTTAATTCTTCTAGTAATTTCTTAGAACACTGTGCTGGAACTTCCACACCATTTTTTAAAATAATAGTGATGTGATCTGACTTATCACGACCAATTTGCAACCGAGTTAAACGTCCATCTAAAGACTCTTCTTGTTTGAATTCTTCTTCAGTCTCTGATTCTGGAACTACATATAAAATTTCTTTAGGTTCGTATATTTCATTATCTTTTAAAGTGCCGTATGAAATCTCAGCACGATGATATCCATACTTACCTAGTTCTTTTTGTATGCGAGCAATTTGCTTATGCTTTGCTGCTGTGTCCTTCATCACATTGGACATAGCCAATGATCTACAGTCATTTGGTACTGTAACAGCAATGGTCGTTGAACCTTCTTTAATCGTATTAAAGCTAGCTTGCTTGATGCCAACAATTTGACCCAGTGCAGATAGTAAATTCGCAATACTGGAAATTTCTAAATCATGTAAATGCCCATCATGGATTTTTAAAACAAAATCAAGATCGCCAGCTTGTTCTTGCTGAACAGCTGGATCGAATAGATCAAGACTATGTTGGGCAGCTTCGCCCTTTTTACCCACTTTTGACATTACAAATTTTTTTAAGTCTAGTTGTTTATATTATGTTCAACTTATAGAACAAATGAAAGAAAACTTACATTTCAATTCAAGTTCACTTTTTATGGCTAAAACAGTGATTTGTCAACCAAAAAATCAGGCTAATTCAAAGATTTGTCAACTAAACTGGCTTTTATACGACTTTTTGACTAGATTCATTGAGCTATTAAGCTAAGTGTTGCTAGACTTTAGCTAATGTTCTGACTTTAAAATAATTTATGAAGTTTTTACTTATTTTAGTTTTGGGGTTCACTTCCATCCAAGTTTATGCAAAAAAATGCGCTGACTTTTCTACTCAGCAGCAAGCACAGAAATGGTATGAACAACGCAAAAAATCAGGACAAACAGGCTGGAAAAGTTTAGACCGCGACGGCGATGGTCAAGCATGTGACTGCTTGCCGGGTGGAAACGGTAAGAAGTGCCCGAAGAAGAAAAAGTGATAAAAAATGAAAACAAACCTTTCTGTTGATATTGCTGTAATAATTTCTCTTTTTACTGCATTTTTCTATGCTTGTGGGCAAAACTATCTAGCCGCATATATGGCTGTGTTCTATATAGATCCAGTAATTTTGAACTTTCCTACAGCAGAAAAAATTAATTGGGGATTTCTAAATTGTTTAAATTGGATGTCCATTATATTACTTGGAGGTTTATTACTAAGCTTCGTTTTATATATTTTTGCGCTACTCAATATAAGATATCCAAGTAATCTAAAAAATCCATTTAAGTCTAAAAAGCAGCAGCACCCTCAAATTCACAATCAAAACATTACTGACGAACAACGAGCGAATCGTATACGTTTATTTTTCTGGCCATTCTTTATTTGTGTTCTTATTTTGTCTGCATTTTTGAGTTTTGCTGCAATTGATATTAAAACTACCAAATCTGCTAGAAAAGCGTTGGCAAATCCCATTCAATTGCCAAGAATCAATGCGAATGGCCAAGAGTTTTATCTTATAAAATGCGGCTCTTCACTCTGCGCTGTAATTGACGAAAAGAAAAATGTTTCATTGGTAGAACCAAAGAATGTGGTTTTACTTGGTATTAATTTTAAAGGCAGATAAAGCGCCTCACGGCGCTCTACTTATGCAAAATCCTGAACCATCTAGATAATAATTATTTTTTAAAAACATAGCTAATCTGATATTATTAATAATGATTCTTAATAACACTTTATAAAATATAATATGACCGATTTATCAACAAACTTTAACGACACCCGCCTCATCAAATCTTGGTTTGGATTTCTTTTAGGGGTGTTCTGTGTTGGAATTAGCATGATAGCTTTATTTGAAGAAGTGAATTTAAAAGGCATCCTGAGAACTTTAGGTTTTCTATGCTTTTGGTATCCATGGTGTCAGTTACCCGTTAAGAATTACCCGCTATCAAAATTTTTCAGTAAAGAAATAGAAGGCGAAAAATTAAATAAACTAGCTATCTACCTGACATTTATTGCTTTAGTTTTGCTCATTAGCTCTACAGTTTTGTTTTTTATGAGTTAGCTTGAGCGGCAGCTTATGTACAACGCACAAAGAAACCATGATAGTGCGCTGAACCCTACCATGGTTTCATATAAGATATTGATGCTCAATGTAAAATTTCAAGAACTTTGCAGAGGGTGTATTATGTTGATTTTAAAAAATTTTGATAATTAATCCGATACCCCTAAATGTAGAAAAATTCTTCCCCTTTCTCCTTCAAATATAAAATCATCCCAAGCACCTTCATACCATGTATCTGTTCTCATATGAACTTTATAAATTGTATTAGTTTCTACTAATGACATTAATTCATCTAAAAAACCTTCAAAGAAAAGCTTTTTAAGACTTTCATGTGTCAATGAAAATGCTCTATATTTATCATCTAAATAGCAAGATTCGTGTCCACTTCCTATAGAGTTTTCATCAATATTTTGTGATTTTTGATAGGCAAATAGCCAATTTCTAATCACAAAATGAAATGATTCATCATCGATAGAAAACTGATCTAGTCTAACAATAGCATCAGGATAATATTGAAATATGTATTTCTCAAAAGCTTGATGACAATTAGCTTCATCAGGTAGCTTCTCAATTTCAAAATTATAACCATGATTTGTTTTATTGTTTATCCATGAAAAAGCTTCTAGGACACCAGCTAACTTCCCTAATTTATAATCTATTGTTTGCATATTTTACAGTAAGTCTCTATTCAAAAGAAATTATACCTAAATCAATCGTTCTATTTAACCTAATTGAGCTCATAAGAAATTAATAAAGCGAGTTTGGATTAATCTTTAGTGCCTCTAAAATTAGGGGATCTATACGATAAATTGTTTTCCCATTTGGTTCTTTTTGATAGGTATTTACGAGTAGTTTTTTACTTTCTAATAATCCTAGAGCAGGCTCTTTGTGAGAGATAGGTAATTCCAGAACATCTTTCTCAATAAACAGCGATAACAAGAATTTTTCCTGTGCTTTAAGATTTTTTATTTGGTTAATAAAGTCTGCATTATCTCTTTTTATTACATTAGTTTTTCTAGCCTTATGAATCTTATCTAAAATATAATCAAAAGCTAAAATTGATAGTGAAATAAGGTACAAAAGCACTAATGGGGTTCTATAACTTTCTAGTACAAATTGGCTGATTTTTTCATCTATGACTTGTGTCAAAGCAACCAAAATTAAAAGATTCAAAAAAATAAAAAAATACCCGTTTAATAACTTCCATAATTTTTTATCTGAGTTCATGAGTACAAATAATTCTGTTAATTTTTAATGTAGTATACAATTAAATCCGTATGCATTTCCATTAAGATGTGGATATCATAAAATTGCATACGATAGATTACTCGATCTAAATTTTATTCCACATTCAATCTAATAGTGCTTAAACAAAAGCCCTCGTTTAGAAAGAAATTTAACCTTTACTACCCCTCACTCAAACTTTTCACTGCCTCAATACTTGTCTTAAATCCAACCGATTTTTCAATGCTATGTGTGGTTTGCTCAATAATCCAATCTCCTGCAATCCCCTCGCGAAACCCCACAAGAGTAAGTGGTTTCTCGGCTGAGATTTCAGGATTACCTGGTAAATTTAAACTTAATCGCTCTTCACCACGGCGTGATTGATCTAAAGATGCTTGAGCAGCTGACTGCGCACTTTTAGCATCCTGATAGATGTGCCTAAGTCTTTTGACTGGCTCTCCCTCACCAACTTTCACCTCATGCTTTTTAGCACCTTTTTTATCATGCCAATATGCGATTGCGGTGCCTACACTATCACTTGTACTGGACGTCATTTCCCATTCACTCACCTGCTGTTTTGCTAAAGTTAAACTCGGCAATTCAATCTCACCGCGCTTAACGAATAGCAGTTTCCCACCTGCAGGTTTACACACCACATCGTATCTTTTGGCGATGCGCATTAAAAAGTTAATATCCGACTCATCCGACTGGTCAAAATGAGGAAGCTTTAGAGCCGACACCGAATTACTCACAATAGGCTCTAGACCATGTTCTCTTGCGATCTTCGTCACGACAGCAGAAATCGTCGTACCTTTGGGCCATGAGCGTGTTTTTTGTGACGATAACGAAGTCATTCCGCTTTTACTGGTCAATTGTGGCAGCGCACGGCCACGGATCACCATTTTTTCAGGTGGACCTGATAACGATATTTCACTGACGATAAATAGTCCCATATCGGTCATGTCATAGTCATAGCCCATAGAGATTCTTAATTCAGCGCCCTTTTTAGGTAACTCAATCGGCTTGATCGGATCATCTATAAGCGAAATCTCACAAGTATCTGACTCATAGCCTGTGCCATCTGTGACTGAAATCGACTCATACAGGTCTGTAATCAAAGTTGTGATATCTGCACCATTCGCAATCACAGAAAAACATGGTATTAGTCCCATAGTTTCACCTTGCGCGTCTCGGTGCTCTGTTGTACTTCGGGTAATTCAATCAACACACCTGCGGGCAATAGCGCCTCATATTGAGATATCCCAAAGTTCACTTCTAATATGCGTTCAACGACTTTATTATTGGTATTGCCATAGTATCGATAAGCGATTTCATCCAGCGTATCGCCAGCTTTCGTTAAATATTGCGCCATGTTAAAACCCTACTGCATTCATGATTCCAGACAACAAACCCAAACGTGCTGGACTATCTGAGTATTTGCGCATATTGATTGTAAATTCTTGACGGCGCGGTACGCCAAATGCAGCAAACTTGGTCTGACCTTCTGTAATGCTATTAATCACCCAATAACCCAAGATCTTGCCTGTGCCACTGATCAACAATTGTGGAATACCTGTCGCAGCCAAAGTACGAAGTTCATCAATCTGCCCAGTGCCACCTTTAAACTCAGGATAAACTACACCTGTTAATGACTGCGTATCTTCACCTGGTCCTAAAAACTGTAAATTGTCCCAATCCCCAAATACTGCTTGTTCGCCCCACTTATAATTTGTGGTGCGATTTAGCTCTTGATAAGCAGCAGTATAGATACAGAACTTATATGAGCCCAATCGCATCATCGTTAGAAATGTGCCGTAGATCTGACCATCCATTATTGACTATACCCCGCATCGACCATTGAACCACGTTGGGCAACAGCATTCGCACTCTTCAGTTTTTGCATAACCAAATTGGCAATTTCATTTGGATTTTGTCCTGGTGCAGCGGTCACAGTGAAAGACTGTGTGATGTGTTGCTGTGGCGCAATACTCTTGGTGTTTGCACCACGAATCTGAGGAGCTGGCCCAGTATGATATGGCACACCACGCGATGCTTGAGGCTTCTTCTGCTCGGATGCTCCAAATCCAAAAGTACTTTTAACCGAACCAAAAAAACTTCCAACACTAGGCGCCTTATTTGCTAGATCCGCGACTTGGCCAATCACCCCACCAATATGTTTATGAATCCACTCAAGTACCCCCATAAGCGCTTTTGCAGGTGCCAAAGCAATGTTGATTGCTCCACCAACAATCTTGCCAAAGGATTCACCCGCACTTGTAGCATTTCTTAACTGTTCACCCGTAGCCTTTGTTGGCGCTATAAGCTTCATAAACCAGTCATAGACAATTCCAATGCCATTACCAATCATTTGAATTACAGGCTCCAACCACGTCATCGACTTATACAAATCTGTAAAAGATTTTATTGCTGGTTCAAGACCTTGTTTCAGGCCAGTCCAGAACCCACTAAAAAATGCTTTAATTCGATCCCAATATTTATAGATCATCACACCTGCAGCAATTGCCGCTGCGGCAACGACTCCCCACGGCGTACGTAATAAAACGAATCCGATTTGCTTCATAATTGGAATAATTGCACCGAAGCCTGAGCGTAAAAGCCCCAACGGATTAGACAACGATTTGAAAACGCTCCCCATCGTGCTACCAGAAGCTGATAATCGAGTGAATAGACTAAACACTGAAACAAGGGGCGATTTAATTGCCACCAGTGCCAGCCTTGCAACCAACAACTCAAGCTTGAAGGCACCTAGAGCAACAACAGTCGTAACAATAACCTTGGTTAGTTTAGGGTGCTCTTGTGTCCAGTCAGCAAAAACCGAAACCACGCTGCCCACACTTCCCATGATTGAATTCACCACTGGCAACAGCACACTGCCAATATTTACAGCCAATTCAGCTCCCCTATTTTTGAAGGTTTGCCATTGTGCTTCGGTGGTCTCCATACGAGCCTGAAATTCTCGTGTCATACTCCCTGATGCTTCATCACTGTTAGACAAGCGGATTTGTTTTTCTAGCTCAGTACGGTTCTCTAATAACTTTGAAAAGGTATCCCAATGCTCGGCACCGAATAAGGTAGCGACCGCATCAATTTGCGATGTGCCTGCCTGTTCAATCCACTCTCCTGGCTTCTTGCCTTTCGGTGGAACCCATATCTTCTCTAGGACAGATTCCTTCGGTAACTTCTTAATGGCATCCATCACAGAATAGATTGCACCGACCGCATCTTTCTGCATCATGTTTTCGAGTTCATGCGTTTTCAATCCCAGCTCATCTACCATAGCCTTAAATGGCTTAGACTGAGTATTGGCGGCACCCAGCTTTGAAAACACAGCATTAATGGCCGTTGAAGATGTCTCTGACTTTTCACCTAAAGTCAGTAAGGTAGAACCTAATGCGGCTGTTTCTTTGGCTGTAATCTTCACCATGGAAGCTGTACCGCCAACACGCTGCATAAAGTCGATGATGTCGCCACCTTTGGCGATTGCGTTGTCATCTAGGTAGTTAATTGAATCGGCTAAACCCTCAATATTTTTGATGGGGATCTTATACATATTAGCGATCTTACCCATATTCTCGGATAACTCACCTACAGGTAATTCAAATGCCGTTACCATCTTGGCGGCTACGCGGGTAAATTCGACAACCTCATCTTTCGCAACTCCCATTCTTAAGCCAGCGGTCACCATTTCACCAATTTCATTAGTAGCAATTGGTAATTCACGGCCAAGTAACTGAACTTGTTTCACCATGTCATGATAAACCGGTGTGAGTTGGCCACTTTTATCTCGAGCGCCATCTAACTGTTTTGCAATGCCCAACATGGAAGTTTCAAATTTAGCCGCCATGACAATAGGCGCACCAAAAGTCACAGCTGTTGCAACCGTTGCACCTATTTGGCTTTTGAGTTCTTGGAACTTTTCTTGATTTCTAAGACGTGCTGTTTCAACTCGGTTTAATTTTTCTTGTGACTTAGTGAGCCGGTTTAATTCATCAGTCACACTCGAATAACGTGCACGCAAATTATCGACATTCTTTCCCATGCTACCAAAGGTGCGGATTGACTCACCTAGCATGGCTTGATTCTTTTTAACCCTTTTAATTTCTGAGCCAATTTTCCCTAATTGGGTAGTCGTACTACCAATGGCTGTTCGCAGAGAGCCTGCGACTTCGCCACCAATTGTAATAATTGCACTTAATTTCTTGTTTGCCATTGCATAGAACACACTCAGACCAATATGCAATTTTGATATTTTTATAGGTTTTTATTCATTATTCATTTATGCAAAGAAAAACCGCACTTAAGCGGTTTCTCTGGGTAGTCCATCACACCACCATAACAGCTTAGAAATGGGTAACTTTTCAATTTCAGACAGCGGCCATGAGGTAAACGACGACAGTGCAATCACCATTTGTCGAATGTCATTTGCACTTATTCGGTAAAAAGTCGATATGCACCTTGGATACGCTTATAGTCCTTTAAGCCTAGTTTTTTAATAAAGTCGGGCGCAATCTCACATAGGTTTGCGAACATGGTAATTTCTTGTTCAGCATCGGATTTCCCCTTAGTTTGCAGCTCTGCTGAGAGTAAGTCTTGCACTGTAGGTTCACGCATTTGAACTTGATTGACCCCATCATAGGCACGACTTAAGGTAATCAGATTGATGCCTTCTTCTTCTTGAATATAGTTTGGTTTAGTTGTCATTTTACATTCCTAGCGCTGAGCGAATATCCGCTAATACATCTGTGCCATTAATAATACGAACCATGTTGATCACATCAATTTCATGAACAATGGTGCCGCCAATCGTTTGTTTGTAATAAGTCAAAGACAAATCATATTTATCTTTTGGTGCTTCGCCAGCCTTGGACGTACCTTGACTGATCTTGACGATTTTCCCTGTAAGGTTATGCACGACAGGCGTTACAGTGCCGTCAAATGACTCCATCGCCTCACGCACGGTAAATGACTTAGTAATACCTTCTTTGATCCCAAACAACGACAGCACATCTTTACTGTGTGAGTTCAACGTGAAATCTGCTGTTAGCTTTTCCATCCCCATGGTGATGTCGATTGGCGCATCCATACCACCAGCTCGATATTCTTCAGTTTGAAGTGCGAGCTCTGGCATGTTGGCTTCGTCAGTGTTGCCTGCGAAACCTTTACCATCCACAAAGAGATTAAAATTCTTGCGAATATCTTGTGCTACACCCATTTCAAATACTCCTTAAGAAAAAATCTCTTTGATATAGTCGTTGACTAAGTGAGAACGGAAAATGACGTGTTCTGCTGGATATACAGGTGTAAAGTCAAAATCAAAATACACCTTCCCTTGTGCAATTTGATCTGCTGAATTTAGATCAGGATCTGCCCAACAAGAACCACCCAAAATTGCACCGATATTGGTTAAATATCGTAAATATGCATTCACGCCTTCAATCACATCTGAAACATACGTTTTGGTAATGCCGCGGTCGACAGCCCATAAATGCGCAGCTTTTAACGATTCATCAATCATATCTGCTGTACGGACAACGCACAGGAATGCCCATTTTTTATCACTTGAAAGTGTACGGTTACCCCAAAGGCGATAACCATTTTGACGGATAATCGTTGCGACGTTGTTTTCATTCAGTAAATTTGCACGGCAGCTCGCGTCACCCATTGCAAAATCAATGGCTCGTGATGTACCAATAATGCCGTTAATTTCTTGATTCGATGGCGACCACCACCAACCACGCTCATTATCTGATTTAGCAATCAGACCAGCAACACAGGCACTAGACCACTCTGATGTAGTTGCACCATCAACCGTTTTTAAAACTTTAGGATCAACCAAAAAAACGCGCTTAGAGCCGAAGTCTTTTGAGTATGCAATTGCATCCGCATCATTGGTATTTGGTCCATCCGCGATAATGACGGCTTTTAATCGTTCAGCGATACCGTTCAGCTCAGCCACGACTGGATTTGAAGTTGCAGGAGTTTGGCCAACTGCTGCAGTACGCGTATGCGTATATCCTGGTGCAATTAAAATTTTAGGTACGAAGCCAACAATGTTTTCTGCGGCTAAGAATGCATGCACTCCTTCATAAGTACCCGTATTTGCATCAACGCCGCCCAAGACATTGGCCAACGTTGCAGCCTCTGTTTCACCTTCTTCAATACGCACGACCACCAATACGGCACCAACTTGATCAAAGATAGAATCAATGGCTTGAGGTAAAGTCCCAGTCTCACCCAGTTTGGCTGCCTCAATTCGAGAGCCAGCAATCAGTACAGGTTTATTGAGGGGGAAAATTAGTGGATCAGCATCTGGAGCCGACCCAATGATACCAATGGTGGAACTTCGAACTGTTGTAATGGGACGCGAACCACCATCTACCGTGACGTTTTGAATCCCATGTAAAAAAATATCGCTCATGAACCGCAATCTCAGTTTAAGATTTTGGTTCATTTTTACGATTTAATCAGTAGTTTTCATTATTCACTATTGCGCAGGTATTATAGTGTCATCGCATAACGCCACATTTCGTCCACTTGATCTGTCGTCAAATTTAGTACTCGAAGCATGTATTGCACCGATTCATTACTGCGCTCAAAACGCTCGGATTCGCTGTATTCAATTTGAATACGCGTTTTGGTGATTGGATCTTCAATGGACTCTATCATTTGCTCAACAGTGTTCAGTAGCCCATTTTCAAGTAATGCCAGTTTGAACTGGCGACGAGTTAAAGGCTTAAATTGGATCAGCCTTAACTGCTCTTTTTCTTCATCACTTAGATAATTTTGAGGGTTGATATGTTTATCAAGTTCAGCCCCCAATAGCTCAATATGTTTTGAAGTAATCAAGTGCTCTTGGTTTTCATCAAAAGCATAAATATCATCCCCAAACTTAAAAAATCTCATTAGCTTAATTCCTTAATAGAAAAATACGTTTGTGGCTTATTCACATATTTATAGCTTCCATTTGGTGGGATGGGGATAGAAAAGTACACCTCATCAGGCTCGTAGCCGCCACCAAATTGGGCAAATATCTCACCATTCACATAGAATTCTGTCGCTGGTACGCCTTGTCTAGCTCCCCCAAAAAAGATGGTTATAGTTCTATTTGATGAGTTGATATATGTTGTATTTTCCACCCGTAATGCTGCTAAATCTTTCCAAGCTTGTCCAATACCGATTAGCGGTAAATTAATATCTGTTGTGCCATCAAAATTCACCCCATTAATATTTCGAGGTATTTTGAGCTTTGATGCAGAAGCAGCATTACAATCAATTCCGTTCGGGGTAATACGAGCAACAATTTCACCTGTAGAGGAATTCATAAAATTAAAAACAGCACCTGGTACAGCAAAATTAATTCTATCTATGCCATTTCGTCCGAAATCTATGTAATGCTCTAGATTAGATGCAATGATACCCGTCCAAGCTGTTACCGTGCCACCAACATCACCCGAACCATCAAAAGTCTGACCAAATATATTGCGTGGTGTTGCAAGACGATCGGCAGAAGGTGCACGTCCCTCAAAGTTACCTGTACCTCCACTAGATACTGGTAAAGGAATAGACCCTTGTGGGGAATAAACGCCCCAACCTCCGTTATTAATATATAAATAACGCCCAGATAATTTATGTTTGAGTACGACTTCAGGTTTATCTATCGTAATTTCACCAGTGGCATTGATAGATTTGAAGTTAGAAGTCCCATTTACCGTCAAATCGCCAGTAAGCGTTCCGCCATCAAGTGGTAATTTAGAGTCATCCCTCGTCCCTACCACTCTCCATTCTGACCATGATGCGATATCACCATTCATGTTCCATGTTTGACGCATGGCCATCGTTGCATTGTTTGGTGATGAGCCAAGATGGGGGTAATAAATTTGATGGCAAACTCCACCACTTCTAAATACAACTAAAATTCCGTAACCATAAAGCCCAGCAACGCTTAACTCACTAACAGTGTATTTTCCATCGAGAGCTGCAGAGTTAAGCTGATCAGGTGTTGAAACCATTCCAACCCAGCGTAATGGTGCTTCAATGTTAATATCTTGCGTGCCGTCAAAATCAATAGTGTTAATTTTTCGAGCATTTTTCAACTTGTTAGCCGAAACAGCATTTGCGGTTTTATCTAATTTATTATCTTGCAGGTCTTTTGCTTGCTTGGCTGAAACTGGTTTATTCGCATCATCGGTGGTTAGGTTGTTGACCAACTCATTTCGGCGAATATAATTTTCATTTACCCATGCCTGACTTGCGTAGATAAGCGATTCGTCTAACAAAATCTCAACGACATTACCATCACGTACATTTTGAGTAAATTTAAGTCGGTATTCGCTTACACCGTCAGGATCAGCCACTTTAAAAAATGGGGCATGTGAACCATGAGAGATAAGAACATTATCTGCAATAATCCCCATTTCTCGAATCCAGAATCCGCCAATATTTGACGAAATAATGGTCTCTATCACAATGTAATTTGCAACTGTTGGATGCATTGTGTATTTAGTGACAGCTTGGCGATGTACTTCTTTTACTAGACTTGTTCTTGTCTTGGTTGGTGTTGGAACAGATCCATTGCCATCACCAAATGCGATATGTGTGATATTCAGTTTTGAATTGTTGGCAATCGCAGTGGCAATTGCAGCATCACCAACATTGGTTGTGACGTTAAAATAATCACTCATACTTTAGGCTCGCTGGAAAAAGTGAATGCTGTTTGATGCACAAGAACATTGCGGATCGTTAAAATCGGATTTGTTGTAATAGTCAGATTGGTTAAATGTCTTGAAGCTGCTTTTGCATCAGAAACAAGTCGACTAATTTCGTTATAGACTTCTTGATCTAAGCTTTTCCCAATTAAATCCAACTCAAGATTGAAAGTACCTGGTATTAAATTCGGCTCAGCCTGAAACCATTCGATGAGCTTTACTTCATAACCAAAGGGTTCTAGTGCACGTTTGATTGCCGCTGCTGTACCCTTAATTCGATGTTGTTCACGTGAGTTCTTGATCACATTTCGTTTTAGGGAGTCTTGCCAGTTCTCATCCCAATAATCCACAGATCTCTGCCACGCAATAAACGGTAAAAACTGCGATGGAACGGCAGCAATATCTTTAACCACCCGAATCGATGCTAGATCAAAAGCAGCTTTCCCAACTTGAGTAATTTTGCGTTCTAGCTCGCTGGCATTTGGAGGTAGTAAATTCATTCAGTTCCCCCAATAGCAATGGTTTTAGCAATGCAAAAAGGATGGTGATAACTATCCATAACCAAATCATTTGCTGGGGAGGTTATGACTACACGCTGAATACCATCCACATGCAAAGCAGCATAAATCGCGGATCGATAGATGCTTTCCCCATTCTTTTGGGCATTTTTAATGTACTTATCTAAACGGATATTTGCAGCCTCAAGTAACAAGGCATCCTCAGCATTTTTACCAACATAGAGCTGGGCTTCGATTTGATAGTTGGTTGCGCTACTCGCTTTAACTGTTGGTCTATCACAGACCGGACGCACATGATCAGGATCTAAAGCATTTTGAACAGCTGTGATCACTTCCGCGGATGCTTCGCCATTTAAGCTATCAACCTGCGTAATCACAATATCAAGTAAATATGGATTAGCCTCATCGGAGCGAACCTTAATACCATCCACACGACCATCTGCGGATAAAGCAAAATAGCGATACGCATTTGCAGATCCGGCTGTATTCATGCCATCAAAAGATAATAAGCAACGCTCTCGTAAGCGCTCATCGGACTCATAGACTGCATCAATCGGTGGAATAGCGGTATTATCGGCAGGCGTAACTAAAAGTCGGACTAAGCCATACTCCGTGAGTGCCAAATGATCTAGATCTGCTTTTTCTGCATAAGCAAGTAACAGTGAGCGTGCATCCGCATTGCATTTGGCGACATACAGCATTTCTAAATATGCATTTTCTTGAAGCAACTTAGTAACAGGTTCAGATTCACGCTTAAGTGTTTCACGGATTTCTGCCTGTTGATCTAATTCATGTAGTGCTATAAAGCTTTCTTTTCTTTTTTCAAAGAGTACTTCAAAACTTAATTCACTGATCAGACTTGGCGGTGGTAATTGAGAAAAATCAACTGTACTCATGAGCTCACCACTATTCCATCTAACTGAACGGTTTTGCCGTCTAAAACATATTTACCTGTGATTTTTAAAGTGATCTGGCCCAGCTGTGCACTGGTAATATCAACTGCACTGACAAGCAAGCGATCTTCCCACTTCATTAGTGCTTCGGCTGTGGCCGCGTAAATATCTACGAATGTGCCGCGATTTAGTGGGGCATCTATTAGAGAAAATAACTTAGAACCATAATCACGGCGCATCACGCGTGAACCAATTGGCGTATTTAAAATATCCGCAATGGATTGTTTTAAATGATCAAGACCAGTTAAGGATCTGCCATTAAATACATTCATACCCATTAATTGACCCCTCCCGTACTTGAGTTACCCGATTGCACACCTTTGTGCGTATGAGCTCCCCCAATGCTTTTGCCTTTGTGCTTTACATCTGGTCCATTAAATTCAACAGGCCCATCAACAACCAAACCACCATTAATAAAAACTTTTCCACCACTGCCTGATAAATCAATATTTAAGGTATGGCTGGCTTTGTCATACTCAACCACAGTGCCATCCGCATAAATATGCTTTGGATTTTCAGTAGTACCCGCATTAGGGAATGCAGTTTGAGATAAAGCAAAAGCAATTACGCCTTGAGACAAATCACCTGATGGCGAGAGCACTAAAACCTGCTCACCTTTGGAGTAGCCACCATTCCATGAACGATCCTCACCCGCCCGATCTTTCGCCCACTCAAGGTCAGAAACGAGCTCACCATCAAAATCGACTGTTGCTGTACCTGCATCCAAATCAACTGCATGAATTCGACCAAAACGGATTAAATTCGCAAGAATCCTGTCCATCTGCGCCAGTGCATAACTCATGGCACATCCTGATTTAACGGAAGTTCTTGGTAGTTATCTTCATGACCTAAACCAATTTCAGGCGAATAACTAAAAACAGGAGTAGGTATAATTCCTGATTCAGCCCATACATTTTCACCGACTAAAATTTGAGTAGAGAAGTCCACGCGCCATACCTCAAAACGATCAAGCTCAGGAAAAAATCCATCCTCCGAAATGTCTCCCAGTGAACTGCTTCCAACGCCAATTTTCCCAAGTTGGGTAAAGTGCTTATTCTTGAAAATATAGAGAGCCAGCCCTACCGCCAATTTTCGGACATTAATCTTGGCTCTACGCTGATTAAACGTATCAATAATTCGTGCTTCAAACTGGGCAATCAAAGGCAGTTGTTCTGTGCCCTGATCACCCTGTTCATCAATATCAAAACTGGTGAGCTCAAGCAGCAACGCTGGCAATTCTTTTGCTGTTGGCGCTTTACGTTCTTCTTCATCACGATAGAACTGAACCAATTGAAAAACTGGAAATTGCGCTCTAAATTTGGCCTCAATCACATCATGTAATTGATCTAAATCAACCCCTGCTATCGCATTTGCCATTTCAACTCATGCTCCAAAGTTTTGAAAAACTGTTCTTGATAACCACTTGAGAATGCTTGGTCTTCTAAATATGAATCTGCTTTGGCTTTAATTTCGAGTGTTTGTTTCTCAATCGGCAATCGCCCCTTTCCAGATCGCTTAAATACTTGACCCTTGGCAATAAAAGCACCGTCTCTTTTATGTTTTCCTGCCGTCACGCCTTTCTTGGTTTCTCTAGCATTTAAGTGAATCAAGGAAATCCCATTCAACCCGTACCAAAGCTTGATCGTCCAACCTGTATTAGTTTTCTGAATGCTTGTTTTTCGCATTCTTCTACGCATGACCTTTTGAATCACCTGTAATTCGGTACTTAATCCTTTAACCGTTCTGGTTTGTACCCACTTGGACATTCGATTTAGAGTTCGACTCAATGCTGCGTTTACCTGCTTTTCAGTAGGTTCTAACTCAGCAATGATGGCCTCAATGCCCTGTGCACTTATATCGAGTGAAATCATTCGTTAATTTCAAGCTTAAGTATCGAAAGACCTGTGCCATCTTGCTGCGGATAAGTCATAACATAAAATTTACGGCCATCTTCTAGCAGCAAGAAATCACCCCGTTTTACACCTACAACATCTGCTGATTTGCATGTAAATCGAGGCTGAGCATCATCTACTTCATATTCACCAAGTTGGGCGTTTAAATACGGTTCATCAAAAATTCCTGTAAGGGATTTATCTTCTGAACTGCTCTCAAACTGCAAAGTGGCTGTAATGGCAAATCCACCAACCGAATCCGTCTGAAGAAACACATCCAAATTTTCCCAACTTGGCATAGGCTTTACTCGGCTTCTGCAGCAGCTTGAATCGCTTCAATCAATTTGTCTTTGGTGAGCGAAGCATCAAGCTCAAGTTCATATTCATGCAACGCAAACTCAATGAGCTGGGCTTTGTTCAACTTAGCCAAATCAACTTCTTGATCTTCTTCATCGTCCTCAACCAAGGTGCCACGGCCACGGCGTAACAGATCTTGTGCCAATGCGTGCGAGACCTCGACCTCATCACCTTTTTTACGAATTTCACCCTCAATTACGACGGCTGAAGTTAAAGCAATTACGACAGTTGTTTTCATGGATATATGCTCACAAAAATGGAGGGTAAAGCCACCGCAGTGGCTCTTCAATTAGACGGTTTTCTTGCCGTAGCAAATGGACTCAGTGTTACGTAAAACAAAGTCCACATCTTGGAAGCCCACAATACGTAAACCGCCTTTTGCACTTAACGAATACGGATCAATGGTGAGATCCAGACCGCCCCACATCGCAATGATCAAATCTGCAAAGTTGCCGAAGAACACATCACCCGCTTCAATTTGATTGGTGACCTCAGTTCGATAACCATTCACGGTATTCCCTGGTTCCCAAATCGTGCTTTCTGTACCCGCTCCCATTCGTGGTGCTGTTTTGAAATGACCACGCATAGCGGCATTAATCACATAAGACATACGATCGACATCGGCATTGTCTGAAGCAATTTCAGACTCCATCGCTACCATTTCAGCAAAGGTCGGATTAACTGCTCCAAAGCTCACCGCGTTTACACCTGAAATATTTTTTAAACCTAGTGGCTGGTTGTCCCCGCCTGTACCGTAATAAGCCGCTTTATCAATTTTCAAAGCCAAGGCACGATTTAAGTCATTCCAGACCAATTGTTCCGCAGCGGGTGAACTTTGCTGCATGAGCTTACGGCTGATCTCAACACGACCACCCACCGTTTTAGGGCTTAGTTTTAATTGACCTGTTGCAGGACTAGATGCAGGAACATCCTCTTCCTCACCCAGCCAATAGGCAGTTGCACCACCTGTTTGCTTTGGAATTTCGGCATCACCCACTAATCCATCCATAATGAAACCTAAGCTCATAATGGTTGAGCGATTACGTAGCATTTCGATGAACATATCGGAACGGTGGTCGGTTCCAACCAAGGTTGCACCATTTTGAGAAGTACCTACCTCAAATACGCGACTCAGCACATCTGCAGGGACTAAAATCCCTTGAGCAGAACGACCATAAGCTTTTTGTGCCGCTTCCGAACACTCCAACTCAAATGCTGCTGCCTCACGATCTGCTAACGTTGCATTCGGCAACATAGCACGTACCGCACGCATTAAACTAAATGAACGTGCTTCATCACCCGTCAGACCGATATTGGCATTGTTGCTTTTAGGCTGTTCAGTAATAGGTTTACCTTGATTGCCATGCATACGCTCTAAAATTGCGTTTTGCAGCTCGGCTGGCGACTTATTTTCATCAATGTACTGACGTACCAAATCACTTGCGCCAAAACGCTCGCCTAACTGCATTAATTCACCAACACGCTTACGCTCTGACTCCGCTCCGCGTTCCGCTGTATCACCTACTGCACGTACCATTTCAATGTCGCCATAACGCTCACCATTTTCATTGACGCGCTGACGGACTTGATTACCGTCTTTATCTGTAAAGTAGTCCCAATTCATACGATTTGCTCTTTGCTGATTCGCTGGAATAATTGCTATAGGCTCATTTTGTGGAACGTCAGCGTTATTTTCATTATTCACAATTGCGGAACGACCAACCCCTACGTTCGTATCTGCAGGAATAGATACGAGGGAAATCTCATAGGGCTGCCACTCTGTAATCAGATAGATATCTTCTTCTTTGCGTTGCTCTTTCAGAATAGCTTTTTGGATGGTGTAACCAACGCTGATATTGGTCCGAATCAGGTCATCAATGTCTTGTAGGATTTCCTCACCACGTGCGGATTTACTCAAGCGAACCAATGCACGTCCTTTACGCTGAGAATGATCTAACCAAGCATTTTCAACCACACCCACTTGATCACGAGAGTTATGATCCATTAAGAACGGCGCACGGGTATTCAAGCGAGAGAAATCAATTGCGCCCTGACTATGATCCAGAACTTCCACACCAAACCAACGACCTACCTCTGTTTCACTTGAAAATGAAAGCTCGACCGTTCGCTTTTCCATGTCCACTTTGAAATCATCAACGATATAGTTACGAACCAGTTTGTCTTTATTAAAATCAGGTAAAGGTTTTGTTTGAGAAGCATCTCGGGTGAACGTCATACCTGCTAAAACCATTGCCAGATCAGTTTTAAAAAATTTCATTACATGCCCTCTTTAGGTCGTCCGACCGCTGCAGTTTGTTTACGCCCCATACTGGCCAATATCATTTCTTCTGCTGTTTCTTTACTGATGCCCTGAGCTACTAATTCATCAATCATGGCGCGAGTATCGCGGGCTATCTCTGCCCATACGGTTTGTGGATCTTTACCTTGTTCACGAATAATGGCTCCTGCAGACGTCAGCATATTGTTCTTCGACTTTTCTGCGGCTGTGACATCGGCAGATGGATCAATCCAAGCCCAACGGCGTGGCTGCCAAGTGACTTGCGTATAGCGCTCAATATCCACGGCTTTCAGTGACACATTGCCCTTCTTAATCACGCCCTTGAGCAAGGCATATTCCAGCCATGCGTAATAGACAGGCTCGACTAAAGCTTCAATTAACCATTGTTGAAGTTCTTTCCAATGCTCACGCTCATCTAAAGTTCCCTGGCGAATACTTGAAAAATTCACGCCCTCAAGGTCTGAGGCTAAGTTGTTATAGAGCACACCCATACCTGCGGCCATTGAGCGCAGCATGGCTTTATGGAACGGTAGAAATTCACCTGTAGGATAATTGGGAGACCACTCTTTAAGTTCTGCCCCTTCAGGTAACATTGGAAATTCACCGGCTTGCGATTCAATTTGGATTTCATCGTCGTCTTCGAACTTGGGACCAAAGCCGTCTCTCCACTGAATAAAACCCATTTTGTTGGCAGAGACACGTGCATTCACAATCGCTGAATCTTCAAACTCTGAGAGTTGTTTCATGCGAAATAGACTGGTAGCTGTCCAAGGCATACCGCGCTTTTGCCCAACAATTTCTTCTAAATAGCCATGGATGACCTGTTCTGCAGGTACACGGATATAGTTCCCAGAGCCAAAGCGATATTGTTTTTCTTCTTCTGAGTCACTATCGAAGTAGTAAGCGATCGGACGCCCAAATGCATTAAATTCGATGCCCTGACGAATGAAACGACCACCTGAAAGTTTTGCGCTATACATAATTGGGCAACGCTGAGCATCAATCATTTGTATGGCAAAGCCATAACTCCCAGCATCAGCGCCACGGATAATCCGCACAAAGAATTCACCATCTTTCGCTGCCGAAATCACGCAAGAACGTTGAATAGAACGCCATGACTTTTTACCCTGGATATCGCAGTGGTTTTTCTTATTCCAATTCGACCATTCCTGCTCCACCGCATCACACAGTTTATTGTCTAATTTTCCCTGAGCATTGCGGATCTGAGCCTGAAGCGTTACACCTTGTGGACCAACAATATTTTGATGGGTTAAGCGTAGATAATTTCGACCATAATCGTTATTGGCACACTGCTCACGACTACGTGCTACGAGTGTTCGTTGGTATCGCTCTACAATTAAATCTGCGGGTATTGGTGTAGATGGCCAAGCTGAAGTTAAGCGGTCACTCACACCTGCTTTAAACCAACGAACAGCATTTCGAAATACTCGACTCCCTCTTTTTACTACTGACTCATCTAATACAGGATTTATCTGAGTGACATTCGGTACTTCAGCAATTTGGCGTTTAAAAATATTCATTTAAGCGATTACCCCAATTTAACCCGTACAACACGACCAAATAGGCTTTTACCTGATGCTTTCGCCTGCTCACGACCAACTTCAGCACGGTATTGATTACGCAATCTAATCAGCGTCTCCATTGGAGTACGGTATAGCTCTCGGTTATTAATGCGATAGCGCTCTTGGTCTAAGCTGGCACGACCTTCGATGACTGCTTCTAATGCCGTTAAAGTTTTTTGTGCATGGCTTCTCAAATCGGTATTTTCTGAAATAGATGCAAGATCCGCTTTAATCTCAAGCACACCTGATTCCAGTTCTTCTACCTCACCCGTGTCAGAACTCACTGCACGAAGTGAAAAACCGTAATGGCCAGCTTTATAGTCTTTTGAGATATTTGCAGGCACGTTGAATACATGCATATTTCCCTGCGCTGTAGACTGCAGATCAATTGCACTTGCTCCACGTAGATATGCATAAACTGTCCAATCAGATGCAGGATATGCCGTTAAGTTCAGATGGAATTTAAACGTCGTACCCGCTTTGATTTGACTGGGAAACAATTGACCACTCATGTATTTTTCTAACCAAAAATGCGCTTTTTCTTGGTTTTATCATCATTTTTTAAGTGGTTTTTTTCATTATTCACAATTGTAAAACAGAATATTTTTATAAGTAAAAAGCATAGTTAAAATAAGATGATTTATATTTTAAGGGATAAAAAAGCACCCGAAAGTGCTTTTTAAAAATTACAGTAGTGAGCCAGAAAAGGTTATCTTACTTTAAGGTGTAGAGTTCCGATTGGGAAATTGGAAATGAGTATCCTAATTTGGCAACAATATTTTTAACTAAATGAACAAACCATTGAGGAGCATCAGGTGCAATAATAATTTCTTCAATCATCTCCTCAACATTACATTCAATTTTTTGTAGGACTGGTGTTGTAGATTTTAATTCACTAACTGATTTATGTTGATTTTCGGGATCCTGAATTTTGTTTTCATTACATGCAATAATCCGAATTTCTTTTTCATGTTCAAAAGATGATCTTTTAGAAAATATAATATCTGGATAAGAGATATCAATACGCTCCTTATTCCTTGAGAGCTCAATGAATTTCTCTTTTAATTCTTCCGTATTATTTTTATAATCAACTTGTCCCACTTCTATTCTGTTTACAAACTCATTTTTAGGGTTAGTCAAACTTCTTTTGAGCCTACCAACTTTAGTTTTAATTACTAATGATTCATTAGTCTTGCAATATAACTTCCACATACCAGCTGATTCATTGTCATTCATATGCCAGCAACTTACGTACCCCCTAACTTTAATTAACTTAAAGCAGGTTTTAACACCGTTCTCCACAAGTTTACGCATACCCTGAGATTCTGGATCAGAAAACGCATAACTCAAAGCTTCAAGAAACTTTGAAGGATGCCCCTCGTAGACATCCTCAAACTGATCAAGTCTTGGAAAGACTAATTGTCGGTGAACCAAAATATCTAATAATTTAGATAAATCCATATACCTCCAAATAACAACATTATCACCCACAGTGTACTTATGAAGGCTCATATTTTTATCCAAAAGGTATATTTTAACTTACTTTTTATTCCCAAAAATCCTTTTCCTTTTAATCACAGTATTTTTAGGTGCTGGAACAACTACCGATACAGCAGTTTTTTTAATTGCTTTACGCTTCAATACTTTTTTAACTTCAGTCGTATTTTGCTCAACCTCTTTTTCAACCTTAGTTTCATCAATTTCAATAAATACACGCTCGGAGACACGCTTTAAATTCGGTTGCATGATTTTTAAAGCAGCCAAAGCATAAACACGACAATCGAGAGCCTCATTACGTGCCCGATCTGGCTTATGCCACTCACGAATCGGCTGTCCTTTCACATAACGAATAATTAATTTTTCAGCCGTTAACTGTCGATACCACTCCATTTCCCGATCATGTGGAAAGTGACAATAGCCTGGTCCTTTCTTTTCCAAATCTAAACGGCGCATGACTGTCAGTTTTGCTTCGTCGACCCCAACAATAAATAAATCAATTTTTCGTTTATCTTTACCTGACTGCTTACGCTGCGGACTTTGCACAATTGGCATCCCCCAACCTGCACGCCCTTTAATTGCAAAGACTTTCCTGTTTCTACGGCTCTTTACATATTCATAAGCCCTTTGTGTATAACCTGCAGTTCCACCCGTATCTAAACATGCAGCCGAAATACTGAGTTGAGCCCCCGACTCATGCATATAGGTATCTTCTAAAATATCATCCAGTTCTTCCCAAACCTCATCACCCAGCGGATCCCCCCAAAGCACTCGATAATCTATGGACCAACTTTCTTCGCCTACCCCCCAAGCAACAATTTCCAGCTCAAGCCGATCCATCTGCATATCAATGCCACAAGTTAAATAGACACCAGCATTAGGTATTTGAGTTGTATATTCTTCTGCACGAAGTTGCAGTACTTCAGGATCTGCTTTGTCTCCATTTTCTTCATAGGTTTCACCCAATGATACGTTTACAAATACCTGTAAATCATCAAGCGCCAACTTATCCAAATAGGACTGCACGATGTCACGCATCTTACGAAAAGTCGAAAGCATCTCTGGTGCATGAAAACTTGCATGACCTTGAAAAGGTTTTTCAGCCTTCCAGCCATATCCTAATTTTTCTGCATTCCGAATCGCAGCAATACGCTCACCATCAGACCAAACCTCACCACAGCATTCACAGCGATAAGCTGATGTTTCAACTTCATGTTCTTGGTCTAGATCTTCCTTTGCATCTTGGATATTGGTCGATTTACGGCCCTGCCAAATCACATTTTCCCAACGTAAGAATTGAGCTTCACCACAATGAGGACAAGGAACATAGTAGCGGCGTTTATCCCCTTGGTTAAATGCGTTTTCAATACGACTCGCACCCGAAATAGTTGGTGTGCTCGACTCAGTTCTTAATGCTTGATCAGCAAAAGTAGCGGCACGTTGTGCAAGTAACTCAACTGGGTCTCCCTCAGTTGTAGCCTGCATCCCATCACACTCATCCGCGTGTGTAACAGGTGCAGAACGACCTCGTAATGTTTTAGGTGAACCCGCCCAAGAGAATAAAAGCCAGCCTCCAACATATGAAATCATACGACTGTTATTTACACCGTCACGGCTACGTGGCTTTGCCATCTTGTTAGATATGCTCGGATTAGCTTCAATCATTGGTCGAAGCTTAGTTTCTAAAAAAGTCTGCACATCTCCTTGAGTGGGTTGTACGAATATCTGTGACTTGGGTTCGTATACAATGAAATATGTCGTAATGCACTGCTGAATTGTAGTTTTACCCAACTGCGCACCTGTCATAAAGGAAATACGCTTAATTCCTTCTTCTTGTATGACATCAATCATGCCACGTTGGTAAGGTGCATTATCAAAGCTGATAGGTCCTGGTATCGCGTTACCTAACGGAATACGAATATTACTTTCAGCCCATTCGCTAGGCTTCATTATTGGTGGTGGAACAATATTCTCTAATGCCCTTCGCATTGCATCTATTACGCGTGGGTAGTTTGAAAATACTTCTCTACTGACGTTATCCACTCAGACGGCTCCATGAAAATTAACTTGTTACGCTTTGAGCTATTCATCTTTGCTGGTATAACCTGAAAATTATTCCAAACATGCAAACCACATACCGCATCACCCTGCAATGGAATCATGTGGTCTATCGACCAAGCAAAGCCTGTAGCGTTCTTTCGCAATACACAAAGTTCAGTGCATTGTGACAAGACAAAACTATCAAGCTCAGAAAACCATGAAGGTGTAGCACTTAAGCGCTTGGCTCTTCTATTAATTGTGTATAAATTAACTAAATCTTTTCTATCTTGTCGCCATTTTTTAGCATACAAACTGTTCTGCGCTCGGTTGCTATCACTCCATCTTTTATTCCGTCTAGCTGCGCCTTCTACGTGCTTTTCTGGATGCGCTTTAGCCCACCTATCTTTATAAACTTTTACCTTGTCTTTATTATTATCTTGCCACTTCTTACGTGATACTTTTAAAGCTCTTTTTCGACTTTCTTCATTAGGATGAATAAAGCGGCCTTTAAGAGGTCTGCACTTTAATTGTGACTTCCTTTTCATCTCTTTAATTGCTTGAGAACAAGCAACACAAATGCAATCTGAGTTTCTGACAACTCTTTTTTCAATACTGCCACGCTTACAAGGCTTACCAGTAAAGAAGTATTTTAAATTTTTCTCAATCGCTTCTTTTCTAGAAATTACTTTCATACATCTTCTACATCAAAATCAGATACAACTGTCTTTTCCAAAGCTAAAACCAGTTCTGTTTTCAATTTTTTCTTAAATAGTCTCTCATCTGTTTCGCCAATCAACTGCAAAACAGCACGTTGTGGAACATTAAGAATATTTTGTCGTAACTGTCCCATAGCCATTGCCCAAACTTTTTCAAATTCAGCGATCAGCGCAACTTCACCCTTTTTTTCAGCCAACTCTAATTCAACCAGTTCAGTTTCGGCTTTCTGTTTTCGAACTTTGAGCAACTCAATATCATCAGGTATTTCACCTGTCGCATCTTCAACATCACGCTCACGTAGCCAATTGGAAACCGCTGCAGTATTAAATTTCCATTCTTGGCCACGACCACCTTTTTGAATATACGGACAACCACTACGGACCCAGTTATCAATTGTTGGTAGTGACACACCAAAGATATTGGCTAATCCCTGTCTGGTTACCTCTTGCCCTTTAATTACTGCAGACATGGAATCCCTTTTTTACTTCAATTTTCAGAATTAATATTTAAAAAACAAATATTTATAAAAAATGAGACATAAACATAAACTATGCTTTTGAAATTCACGCAGATATGAAAACCTGCGAGGTCTTTGCCCCCGCCTTGGGTGCCCCTCTGGAAGTACCTTGGGAAACTATTTTTTCATTGATATTAGATGGTTCGGTTTGACCGTTGCATAAGGCTCTGTCCTGCTGGATCAGCGCTTGAGCACTCTTGAGTTGCTCTGCTACGGCATCTGCTCTTGCGGCATACCGAATAAGAAACTCGACATCTGTGTCGTGAAGTCCGCCTGTTGTGGCTGCATGATGACTGACGGTGCTGTCGGCAACGATGGACACATCGGGACATTTCTTGGCTTTGAGTGAGTCGCGCAAGCTGAGATTGTTAGCGCGATACTCATCAATAAGAGTTTTTTCATTGTGCTGTAATTCCTTAATCTTTTCAAGGTACTTAGCCTCAAGTTGCTCTTGTTTTTTGTAACTATTACGCTCACGATTTAACGCATTATCAGCCTGTGTTTTAAGGTCTTCGAGCTGCGTCTCATAAGTCTGTATTTGTTCTGATTGGCCACTGTTATATCCATAGTCATAACAGCACCAACCAATGAAAATACTGGTCAGTAAAAAGCCAAGAGCAACAATGAGTTTGATGTTCATATCGACCTACTTCAAAAATAGGAGTTTTTCTTTAGCACGGCGGTTCACCAGCCCGTCAATGACTTTGCCATTGTCATAGATCCAGCGGTCGAACTGATTAGCAGCTAATCCAAACTTTGATTGGTTGAGTAGCGTCTGCATGGTGCTTTTTACAAATGCTTTCTCACCCACGTTGTATACGAATGAAGCGAGTGCATCGAATTGGTTTTGATTGAGTTTTACTTTGATGTGCTTATCAAGACATGCATCCACCCATTTGCAATCATTCATCAACCATAAGTCTGCTTGGCCTTGGGTGCAGGTATCACCTTGTTTGACGGTCACACCATTTGGATATTTGATCGTCCCATAGCCAATCGTCCAAACACCGCCAGTATCTTTATAAGCTTGGTTTCGAAAGCCTTCGCTTTCGCGGATGATGGCATAGCCATAGCCTGAAATATCAAACTGGCCACTTACGGCTTTGGTTAATGAAAACCCGATCAGCGTTGCGAATGTTGTTAAGCCATGACATGCAATGATTTCATCACCAGCAATCACTTGTGACTGTTCAAGCTTGCCACCTGACATTGCCCGTAACCACGAATATGCCTGAGCAATTTGAGTCGTTTGATCAATGCTCATGACTTGCCACCATTTTTCCAATTCTTCATCATCTCAACAAAGAATTTTTTAAAGCTAATCTGCTTATAAGCGCCAGACTTAATCCAAGCGAAGAACTCTTGTAGGACCAACCCACCAAGCGCTCCAGTCAAAAAGCCAATACCACCCGCATGACTCGGTGCAAGCGCCGTGTAATGCATGATGAGTAAAGTGAGGTAATGTGCTGTAAATGCACCTGACAGTAAAAACACGGCGTAGTCTTTGGGTGTTTTAAGCTGTTCTTTGTTATATCGAGTTGCCACGGCTGCCCCCATCAATCCTGCAATGAAATATTGGAGTTCGCTCAAATACTTCACTACGGCTGCTAACCAATCTGGAAATGACATTCTTCTCTGTCTCTGAATCTATGGATGTATTCGGTATTTTTGTTCTTATTTCAGAGAGGTTTCATTATTCATAATTTCAGATCGAGTTGGTTTTGGTAAAACTCAGATTTCAAAATCTTGAGGACAATCCGTTCAGTCACATTAAAGAATTCAACCAGCTCTGTGATTGAAAATCCATTTTTCATCATGTTCTTAATGCCTTCATTGCGAGTCGATAGAATCATCTGATTGCAGTGAGATAGCACTAAAAGCTCTCCACCAAAGACGGTCGACAGCTTGTGAGCATCGTCATAACCTAAGGCTTGAACCAAGTTATGCTCTGCGGTTAATTTTTTCAGCTTTGGCACATACAGCAGCAACTGACCTCGACCCACCCGATTTTCTGTTTTATAGCGTCGACATTGACTCACCAAGTACAGGGCCTGATCCCGCCCAATGACTTCTGCAATACTTTTTAAATCTCCACTGAGTCCGCTTAAGCTATTCATAGCACCCTCAAAACTTCGCTAATCGTTGAAACACCAACATGGCTGCATCGCGTGCATGTTCATTTGTACGGCCTTTCCAACCTGTCATACGGAAAAAGTCTGTGGCTTTCTTTTTGGTGGCATTGGCTGCAGGATGAATCATCTTGTACAGATAGCCTTGTTCCTTACACCAGTCTTCCCATATTTGGGCATCACGTTTGACTGATCCAACGCCTTGCGCCTTTTCACGACCACCAGTGAACCAAGTACGTTGCCGAGCATCTTCAATATACAAACAGACATTTTGGGCACCCCATGTTTGTACGGAGTCTTTCACTTTGGTCATAGCTTGAGTGATAGATAGACTCTCGACCTGTTCTAGCTCTCCACCCTTGCCACGGTCTGCTGCAACAGCAAAACCTGTCTTCACCCCTGTATCAATTCCAATCATGATTTTCATGCGTACATCGTCCCCAATTCGTTTTTGTTGTTCATAAATATTGCGTTGACTCCACCGACATATCCGCACCATCCAAAGCGTTCTTTCCAGTAATACCAACGTCCGTTGATGCATTTCCAAAATGTTCCATCGGTTTCGATGTGTGTTGCGCCGTGTGGAATCATGCTGCCCCCTGCAAACTGCCAGTGAAGCCGACTTGCTTGAGGTATGGTTCCCATTTCTTCGCTTGGGCTGGGTTCATGAGTTTGATGGCAATGCGTGATGCCAGTTGTTCGTATGAGTCACCCGGCGCGCTTTGCTTGCTCGCAAACTCTGGGTGATGGGCAAGTTTCTGTGCAAACGTTGAGATTTGTTTGTCAGTGAGCTGCTTCGGTTCAGCTGCAGGTGTTTTGCCATATCTCATTTTGTTTTCTTGGGAATACTTGGTTCGGTAGGCATGCAGCAGCCAATCGGCAAAGTAGAAATTCAAAAGTTCATCGCAAATGGTTTTGTCTTGGTTGTACATCTCAAAGGCGCGTTTTTCTCGTTCCACCCATTTCGCTGTCATG
>NZ_JAVWVO010000001.1:139803-517282 GCF_036666595.1 Acinetobacter sp.
AAAGTTCATCGCAAATGGTTTTGTCTTGGTTGTACATCTCAAAGGCGCGTTTTTCTCGTTCCACCCATTTCGCTGTCATGAGGGTTTCTGGTTCGATGCTGTCATCGGCCAATGTAATTTCTTCACGAAGTTTTTTTGAGCAAAGCCAGTCTTTTTTATTTTTAGATTCTATTGGAAGATTCCTTGGGAGATTCTGTGTCCCAATTTCGGTACTGGTCTCGGTACCGTTTTTGGGACTGGTACTTGTTCCGTTTTCGGTACTAGTACCAATATTGGAACCTGTACCTAAATTGGAACTAGTTCCGTTTTTACCACTAGTCCCTTTTTTGGTACTGGTTGGATGATCTTCCCGACCGACCACACCCCGCAGTTGGTAGACTTTTACGCCGTTGCCGACGATCTTCCCTGTATATTTAATCAGGGCTTTTTTCTCTAGGTCGTCTAAAACTTTGATGATGGTTTTGCGGTTCATCTTGGTATCTTTGACCATTCGCATAATGCTTGGGTAGCACTTATGATCTTCCCCTGCGCGGTCTGCCAGTGAAAGTAATATGAGGCGTTGTGTAGAACTGTCTACTTCCGCTCTCCAAGCCCAAATCGTTGCATCTAAACTCATATGGGTTACCTCTATTTGTCGTCTACGCACTGGTGTATTTGTGCATCCAGTTCGGCCAGTATTTCGTGTAGTCGGTGAATGACCTTAGACATGTCTATGGCTTCCCCGCGTGTAATGCGTCCGTCTGCCATCATTTCTTTAAACAGCGTGTAGACGTTTCCGCCTTTCATCCCAAAGCTCAGCACTAGATCTGTGAGTGCTGTATCTCTGCATTCGGGTATGTCAGGCAGGTTGATTGCGACTTTGCCGTGTTGGGCATTGAGGCTTTGCAGTATTCGATAGTCGTTGGTTAGCGCCATCAGCTTGGATGCTTCAACTAGCGTCAAGTGATGGGTGTCTGTATTTGGATTGACTTTGCTATTGAGCACGGCGGGACTTTTGATACCCATACGAGGTGCGAGTGCATTTGCTCCACCTTTGTAGTCGTGCACGGTGTGATAAGCAGCATCTAATATGTTCATAACGGCTTCCTTTGAACGTGTTTTTAAATTTGATGCGGCTTAATTTATTGATGTACTTCTTTTTAAAGGTAATAAGCCTTTGGCCAAATCTCTTATTTGATATTCACGCACAAGTGGAATTTTATTTTCTGACCATTGACTGATTGCTTGAGAGCTAATTCCTAGCTTCAAAGCTAAGTCTGTAACGTTGCAATTCAAAAGCTCTAATGCTTCTTGTTTTGTCATTAACTGCACTCGATTAGGTAACTTTTATTACCTTATTAAATAACATAAAACTTACCTAGTCAAATGGTAAGATTCCTTACATTGAAAATGGGCAAAAATTTATGGAAACTTTAGGAACTCGCCTGAAAGAACTAAGAAAAAATAAAAAAATTACGCAACAACAAATTGCTGATGCGATAGGCGTGTCTAAGACATCCGTTATTTATTGGGAAAAAGACGACAATCTTCCTAAACATGAAAGTTTAATGGCACTAGCAAAAGTACTTAGCGTATCTCCTGCATATTTATTAAATGGGGACACAAATGATAAGTCTGACTCAAATGTATCCATGCCTTTTCAAATTTCAGGGCGATTAATTCCTGTTATTTCATGGGTTCAAGCTGGTACTTGGACTAGTGTAGAAGCTGTGCCTGCGGGTACACAGTTTGAAGAATGGTTACCCCCAAACCCGAAATGTGGCAAACATGGGTACGGACTAGAAGTATCTGGAGAGTCCATGCTTCCAGACTTCCGCCCTGGCGATAAAATTTATGTGAATCCTGACTTTCAAGTAAGTGACTTAAAAACTGGAGATCTAGTCATTGTTTCGAGTGAGGTTGGTAAAGCTGCTACTTTCAAGAAGTTAATTGTTGAGACTGACAACATGTATTTGCAGCCGCTAAATCCTGAATGGTTGGAAAAAGCTATAGCGTTAGAAGATGGATGTAAATTGGTCGGAAAAGTTGTGGGCCTTTATAGAGATGTATAATTATAATTTATAAAGATGTCACATTATAATTCATAGAGGGGAAACTATTTTGAAAAATAATCCTTATGCTGCTGCTGCATCAAGTATTGGTTACGATTACCAAATAAGATTAGCTCTTCTCAAGTCATTTAAAATCAATGAAGAGAGCGAAGTCCATATTGAAGCATTAGATGATATAGAGCTTAATACAAAGGATGGGAAACAATTACTATCATTAAAGCATAAACAGATTAATGATACTCTTACAGACCTTTCAGTTGATTTCTGGAAATCAGTCAATATCTGGATCGATAGAATAAAAACTATCACTACTCCAATAAATTTCTTATTGTGTACAACAGCTGAAGTATCTGATAGCTCATTTTTAAAAATCATCACAGATGGAAGTAAGAGAACTATTCGGTTAGAGGATATAACTCAAATTGAAAAAATTTTAGATACTTCAACTAACAAAACTATAATTCCTATCAGAGAAAAATTTAAAGCACTAGAAGATTCTAAAAAAATTGAATTATTCAACAGGATTACAATTATAGATAAATCAATAAGAATCAATGATATACCCAATGATATTATGGATAATTATTTTAGAACGGTGAACCAACAATATAGAAATAATGTATACGAAACATTAGAAGGATGGTGGTTTTCTAAAGTTATTGAAAAAATGACAGGTAGTTTAAAAGATCCTTTAATTGTTAGAGATATAAGTGCAAAACTTCAACAAATAAGTGAGCAATATTTTGTAGATAATCTTCCTATAACATTTGATGAATTGACACAAGATCAAGTTGATATAACAAGTTATTTGGACAATGATTTTCTTTTTGTACAAAAAATGAAACATATAAGCATACGAGACACCCAACTTCAACGCTCTATTTTCGACTTCTTCCGCGCCTATAATCAAAGAGTTGAATGGTTAAAATCCAATTTAGTAACATCTGAAGAAATATCAAAATTTGAAAAAAAACTAATAGATGAATGGGAACGATTTAAAGATGATCAATATTTTGATGATGAAGAAATTACACAACCTGAATTGTTAAAAATTGGACGTGCAATTTTTAGTTGGGCTCAGAACACAAATATATTTATCAGACCCAAAGTTACAGAACAATATGTAACGAGAGGAAGTTTTCATATCTTAGCTGACAAAGAAGACGACTTAATCTATTGGCTGCCAAAACTTCCTTGATAGGTATAAAATGACTGATTTTAAGAAGCAACCTAGTGAATCAAGAGCTTTATTTTCGCCATCTTATTGTGCGCTGATTATTGCAAATTTCATTGATCATTATCAAAAAAAATCTGGTAAAAGTATCCCACCAGCATTGATACATGTAATTCTCCCCTTAGTACTTAATGAAGACTATGCATCATGCTTTCTAAATAATAGTAGAAAAAATTTTTTCCATATAGTTGAATCTAATAGAAATATTTACTCATCATTCCCATTAAACTACTTTAACTCAATTGAGATCACTAACAACGCCCTACTTTTCCTTGCCGAAGCTAAAATTTTGTCTGTACAAGACGGCACAATTGAATTGAATGATAAATTTCTAAATAAAAGTTACTTTAAAACCAATCTCAAATATGAATTCCAAACTTCTAATACTATTTCTAACTCTATTTCAAAAATAGATGATGTAACTGGTATATTTATTACGCTAGGTATTAATCCATGAAAATTAAATCCATACATATATATAGTCACGATGGTGATGTTAGAAGTATTAACTTCAAAATTAATGGGCTAAATATTATTACAGGATTAAGCTCTACTGGAAAATCTTCAATTATCAATATTATTGAATATTGCTTGGGAAAATCAGATTGTTTAATTGCAGAAGGGGTTATCACGTCTAAGGTTTCATGGGTTAGTGTAATTTATACTATAGGTGAGCAAGATGTATTGATTGCAAAGAAACTACCCGAAAATGGAAAAGCTAGCTGTAGCCAGTTAATGTTAAAAAGAGGAGTAGATCTCACTGCTTGTGATTTCAAAGAATTAGAAAATAACTCTAATGATGATACTTTAACCTTGTTATTTAATAATTTACTGAATATTCCAAATGAATATACGAATGTTGATTCTAATCAAACACGTACTTCATTTAATATTAATTTATCTCATACCAAATTTTATTTATTTCAGCCTCAATCTTTAATAGCAAATAAAGATAGTTTGTTCTACAGACAATCAGAAAGTTTTATTCCTCAAGCCATTAAAGATACTTTCCCAATTATCGTGAAAGCGGAATCCTTAGAATATAGAATAATCTTCGAAAAAATCAAACAGTTATCAAAAGATATAAATTTGATTCAAAAAAGAATTGAAAATGAACAAAATGATGGCAGCTATTTAATATTTGATCATCTAAAAAATGAAGCATCAAATTTTAAAATCGACATTTCAAATGTATTATCACCAGAAAAACTCTTAAGTTTAGTAAAATTAAAAACTAGTGAAGCTAATCTTCAAGAAGATTTTTCCGAAGTAATCGTTAGTATCCAAAGAGAAATTCTCGAGCTCCGAAAGGAAAAAAGCAAATTAATTACTGAACAGTCTCTACTAGAAAAATTCTTCTCAGAAAAAGACACTTATTTTACAAATCAAAAACTATTGGAATCTAGACTATCTACAATAAATGCTTTCAAAAATATAGAGTTATCAGATAGTCAAAGTTTCAATGAAATTATTAAATTAGTTAAATCAGACTTGGTAAGTATTAGTAAAAAACTAAAAACTTACAATAAGATTTCTGATGATCTTAATAAAAACAAAGTTTTTGATGAATTATCAAAGAGAATCAATGATATAGATAAAAATATTATCAAACTAAATCATCAACTTGCAGATCTCAATGAAGCCAATAATACATATTTAAATGATTCATTCGATCTTGCAAACTATTATATTTTAATTGGAAAAATTAAAAGTTTCATCGAGAATATAAATATTAAATCGTCTGAAAGCCTTCAAGAAGAATTAATTCAAAAACAGCTCAAACTTTCAGATCTAAAAACAGCTCTTGAAGAGTATGATAGTATTTCAGAGAAATTAGATTCAATTATTTTTCAGATTTCTTTAAAAATTACCGAGTATTTGAAACTATTAAATTATGAACATGGTACTTCTACAACCAGATTCGATTTAAAAAATTTAACTTTAATTACAACAAGATCTTCTGGAAAATCTATACCTATGAATAAAATAGGTAGTGGTGCTAATCATCTGGCTTTACATATTTCTGCTCTTTTAGCTTTTCATTATTATTTTCAAAATTTTAGTTGCCCAGTTCCATCTTTCATAATTTTCGATCAACCAAGTCAAGTATACTTTCCTCAATTAGGATTAGAAGCCAAAACTGATTTACGCGATAACAAACACTATAATAGAGATGATATTCAGGCTGTTAAAAACTTGTTCAAGTTCCTAATTAATTTTATAAAAGAGGAAGTACCTAATTTTCAAATCATTGTTACAGAACATGCACTTTTCAATGAACAATGGTTTACAGATTGTATGATTGAACCATTTTGGGCACCTCCACATGCACTTGTACCAGAAAATTGGCCCAACCTTGGGTAAGCTAAATTACTATTTGACATTTTAGGTAAGTTAACTTACCTTTATCTCGTACACAACAAAAAAGCACCCCTGCCTTCGAACTCATGGGTGCTTTACAGATAACTGCGAGATAAGTATGAAACAAAAGCCTATAGCTAGTCAAACGACGCCTATTCTTTTCCAATCCCCTACAACAGCCGAACTTCGCCCTGCACTTCGCACAATTATTTGGGCGAATCTACGCGACTTTGCCCTTTTCCTTGGCCTAGCTTTTATATGTTGGTTGGTCATTACTGCCATTCTAATGGCAGTTGGAGGGTAAGGTTATGGCTAAAGAATATCGTTGTGAAAGCTGTAAAAAATATATACCCGCAGATCACTCAACCATTAAAGTTGGTGATAGCGTTAGATTCACTACAACTTATCAAACAACAAATAGTGCTAGATATTCATCTAAGACGGGCAAAGTAATAGCCATTGCAAATGGTGTATGCGAAATCGTATTTAAAAAGAAAAGCTACTTCAAAAATATTAAGGCGGTTACACCAGACGATGCACCAAGTCCTTTAACTTATGCCCTTTTTGGTACCTGTATATGTACAAAGGAGGAAACTCCAAATGGCCACTAATATCAAACGCCTCAAGCTCAGCGTATTTGCTGAACGCTATTGGCAAGACGAAGAATCCCGTCCATGCCGTGACACATTGGTCAGCCATATAAAACGTGGTTGGCTCAGTGGTAAAAAAATTGGTAAACAATGGTATGTCGAATGTACCAGTTGGGGTGCGCCGTTGTTCTATACAGATGAAGTGCCTAAGGTGGAACTAGAGTCTCCACCTAAAACGGGTAACTCCATTGCAGACCGAATTTTAGCGGAGATTTAATATGGCTCCTCGAGGTCGCAAGTCGGGGAACTTGGACTTACCTCCCCATGTCGAAGTCGACAAAAAGCCCAATGGCACCATGTACTTCCGCTATCTACTACCGAACGGACAGCGTAAGTCACTGGGTAAAGACCGTAATGAAGCCATTAAGGCAGCTCAGGCACTCAACACCGTGCTTGAGCGTAACCCAGACATTGTGTCTAAAATTCTATCTTCAGTAGAAAAAGCACATAAGCAAAGTCATATTCCAAACTTTGGCCAAGCATTGGATGAATATGAAAAGCTGCACTTACCCAAGAAGAAACTTGCCAAAAATACCTTGGTCAATGTCACGGCGAACATTGGTAAATATCAGGATATGTGGGGGCAGTTCTATTGCACCGACATTACTCTACTTATGATTTCTGAATACCTGAAACAGCAGACCGACTTTCAGGCAGAAAAGCACCGTTCACAGCTTATCGACATTTGGAAATACTTTGTGGCCAACGGCTGGGCACCTGAAAATATTGCAGAGAAAACCTTAAAGCCAATACGACCAGAAAAAGTCAGAACGCGACATTCTAACGAGTCGATTGAATTAGTGAAGTCGGTTTGTCCGCCGTGGTTAAAACTGGCGATTGATCTGGCATTACATTCTATTCAACGGCGTGCCGATCTGGTGGTGATGGAGCGTTCAAGCATTAACATCAAAGACAACACCATGACCGTACTGCAGCATAAGTCGCTGAATTACGACAAGCCTGTGTTTATTGAAGTGGATATGCATCCTGAGCTACGGGAAGTCGTATTGCAGTGTATAGAGCATTCTATGCGACTACGCTGCCCTTACCTGATTGCAACACGACCAGACCGCATTAACGAACAAATCCGTAATGCGAAACTGCATCCTTTTGCTGTAACTGAGGATCATATTACCAAGCAGTTTAAAAAGTATCGGGACTTGTCAGGTGCGTATGATCATTTGGAACTAAACCAACGACCATCTCTGCATGATTTACGTGCTTTGGGCATTTATAACATCACACAGAAGTATGGAAAGAAGTACGCGCAGGCACTGGCTGGCCACGCAACTGTGAAGATGACTGATCACTATTTAGAGGGTCACGAAGCGCCTAAACCTGAGCGGATTAGCTATCGTTAGTCATACCAATAAGCTGATGCTTTCATTTGATGGATCATCAGCTTTTAATTTCATATATTCGCCAGTATGTTAAATGTGGTGATTTTTATAAATAAATATATAAGATATGGACACCTATTTTAAATTTTAATGAAAGTAATTATGAAGTTATTACATTGGACTCTTTTTGTAGATCTTTTAGGTTATCAAGAAATTAATGGGGAAGTTAACGACTTACAAACAGCTAAACAACTTATAGAGTTTATGAAAAGTAATGTTAAAATTTTTGAGAGACAAAATAATGACTCAAAGCTTAAAACATATTATGCTAAGAGTAATTTTGATTTATTTAGCCATTACGAGATTTCTTTTGCTTTCATCTCAGACTCTTTAATTGTTAGCTATAGTCCAAATTTAGAATTAGATTTTGATGAAGAAGTTGCATTAAGCCATTCCTCTAATATGTTACTAATCCTCTTACAAAGACTAAGATTACTTATATATAAATGTATATCAGAAAAGAAGATGTTTTTAAGAGGCGGGATCAGTAACCATTATTCATATATAGATGGAACTTTTGCTGTTGGAAAAGGGGTTGGAGCTGCATATGTAGCAGAAGCTTATCAAGCTAAATATCCACGAGTAATTTTAGCTGACGATGTAGTTCAAAATACTAAGCTCATGAAATCCATAAACTGGTTAAGTAATACAATGTATAACACATCTTTAATTGTTGATGATAATGGAACAAATTATTTAGATTTTAACCGATTTGGAAGAGCCTCAGTAGATGCGGATTCGAACAATCCATTTGTGGTTAAAAATGCTTGTGCTAATCACATTCAGTATAAAGAACATATAAATTTAGAAGGAGGCTATTTACGAGTATATAAAGAAGCTATTGAATTCCAGATTACAAAAGCTTTACTGTTAAAGGATTCAACAGATAATCAAACGCAAAAACTCTACAAATCTTTAAGAGATAAATATATTTGGTTAAGTCATTATCATAATAGATCATGTATGGATTTTTCTAATATTAAAATTGCACTACCCGGAAGTTTTATTACTAAAAATCCAGAAGCTTTTAAAACATTTTCTGAGCTTTCAAGAATGATTCCTGAAGTTACAAAATTTTGTATAAATCAGAATTTACTAAATCAATTGGAAGTTTCTAATTAAGGTTAATTCTGAGTAGCTATGAATTTTAAGGATAAATTTCAAGATTTTCTAAAATTAACATAATACACCTTATACGAAATGCTCTCTTTTATTTCTTATAATTCATAGTTTTATGTCAATGTTAAAAGCCCAGACCTACCGATCTGGGTTTTTTTAATGATTTTCATGATTACTTATTAACAATGTTCCACGGCTTTGTGTAGTCTCATTTAACCCTAAAACAGAAAAAAATGTCCCGATGAAATAAGAATAGATGTCCAATTAGTTATTGATTTAGCTATCGTTAATAATTGTTTTTAAATTTAAATGGATGAGTTTTCCACATTGGGGAATTACGCCATTCCCCGAAAATACCCCGAATCTTCCCCGAAAACAAAAAGCCCGCTTTTTAAGCGGGCTTTAATGTGTTGAAATATCAACGAATTTTGGTAGGTATATCCAGACTCGAACTGGAGACCTCTACGATGTCAACGTAGCGCTCTAACCAACTGAGCTATACACCTGAAGTAAAAGCATAATATTCACTTTTAAAATACATGACAAGCGCTATTTCTTATTTTTTAAAGCAGATGCACAAGTTTTAAGCATTTGTTTAAATTGTTGAATATTTTTTGAATTCAACGTTTTGGAATAACGCATTTGTTGATAATAATCAGCCGCCTGCTTAAATGAAACTTGCTGTTCAGGTTTAACGTCTTGAGCTAAGCGGATCAGCCATTGATAGACCGTTTCAGCATTTTGCTTACGCTGCTCAGTTGTTAAGTTTCGAGAAAAATATTGAACGACCATGTCGTATTCACAAGTTTGAGCACGTTTACGCCAAAATATAACCCACCAGTACAGTAAAACTAACCCACCGATGCTAATAATAATCAGCAATACCAATGAATAACTGGATTGAAGTCCTAGCTTCTGTAACCAACCTCGTTGAGTCTCTGCATTATAGCCAACCACCTTACTTTGCCATTGGTAACTTGCATAGTCGCTCCAAATGCGCATTTTGTTTAATACCGAATAGCGCTGTACATTCCATCGACTACTCTCACCCCAAACACTAGCATTTTGACTCATTAAATCTTGCATACCCTGTTCAATACGCTGTGGTGCAATCATCGCTGTTGGATCATAGCGTTTCCAGCGCCCATCCACAAAGACTTCCGTCCATGCGTGCGCATCTAACTGTCGAATTTCCCAACTTTTTGCATCTGGTGAAGGCTGGCCACCTTGATACCCAACCACAATGCGCGCTGGAATTCCGGCATAGCGCATCAGCATCGCGAAGCTAGAAGCATAATGTTCACAAAAACCCTGTTTGGATTGAAACAAAAACTCATCAATACGATGCTGTCCCAACAAGCCCGGCTGCAAGGTATAACTAAAACCATTATTGCGATACCATTGCAAAACATTTTGAATATAACGTTTCGGATTCTCGTTACTTTGTTTAAAGAGCTGCTGTGCAAATTGCTGTGCTTTCAAGTCCGTGTGCTCAGGCGCTTTTAAGTTTATGCTTCGTTGTACCTTAGATAATTCACTCTGGGCAAATTGAACATTTCCCATCCATTGCAATGCAATAGGTTCCACCCGCTGGACTTGACGATAAGCTTGAATACTCCAATCTTGGCGTAGCTGATAGCGCCGCTCTAAGGGTTGTGAATATTCCAATGCCATAATCCACGGAATCGCGACATCAGCGGCTAAATATTGATAGTTCCATTTTTTGGATGTAGAGATATGCGTTAATGTATCATCCGCAATACTTTGTTGATTAATAAAACTACTGGTCCACTTTTGCCCATCATATTGATCTAAGACCATCGCGCGCCAATAAAGCTCTGAACGATTTGGGAGCTGAGTGACATCACCGATAATACGAAAAGCCAAATGACTGGACTGGGATAATTGCGCAATATCTCCAGGTGACATACTGTCACTCATGCCTGTCACTGCTTTATTTTCAGGAATTGGAATATGCCAAAGTGGGGGTAAACGCGGAAAAAAGATAAACAGCAGCACAAAAAAAGGCAGTGCGAGACCTACAAATTTAATGACGTGTTTTGCATCTTGCCGTAATGCCATCCGATTCGAGTTTTCAGATGCAAAAGTATGGGTTTGCACGCGATATAGCCCCAACAAACAGCTCAATAAACAGAGTAAAACCATCACAGCCGTCATAAATGACTGACTATGTAAAAACATACTCGCCGCAACAAATAATGCAAAGTTAAACAGAATGATCACATCACGCTGCGTTTTTGTTTCTAAGGCTTTAGCAAAGAGAAAGATGCTTAAAACGGCTACGCCCGCTTCCACCCCTAAAAAGCTTTGATAGCTCCCAAAAGTGACCGCTAAAGCAACAAGCGTCAAAATGTAAATTGCCCATTTTGGAAAATAGTTGCCCGTGGATTTCATGAAATACCATAGACAACCGATACAAATGGTGAAAATGACACTCAATAACACAGGGCTAAAACTTAGTTGTGTGATCCAAATCAAACTCAGTGTCAGTACAATGGCAATACGAATAGAAGAATGCATACTGTTCTCGCTATGCCTGAGCCAAAAGTAGTTTGGCTTGGAGGTATTGTTCTCGTCCTATCCCTTTGGCTAGTTCAGCATGGGGTAAATACAGTGCATAGGCATACTGCAACTGCTCACATTGTTCAACCAAGCCCATCATTAAGCTCAATTTTTCTTCATGTGAAGGACTCGGCATATGTGCATAGTGGATGTCTAAACTGTGTTGATCCTGATGCTGCTCAAAAACCTTAATAAATAACCCTTGTCCTTGTGCCACTTGTTTCCATGAAACCGCCTGTAAAGAGTCGCCCTCTTTAAAATTTCGTAATTCTCGAAATTCATCCATGTCCGGTTCAAAACTGTGCTGTTGCTGTTTATTTTCTGCCGCTAAAGACTTAGCTTTAGGCGCTATCCACACAGGTGCTTGGATAAAAAAATAACTCCATGCACGAACGAGGCCAAATGGATAAGTCGAATATATTTTAATCTCTGGAAAACTAAACTGTCCGCGCTCTTTTGGAAAAAAATTTAAATCGAACACCTGATGGGTATCTTGAATAAACAACTGTTCTATATGATCAGCATAAGCGAGCCAAAGGTATCGAGGCTGTGAATAATGTTGTTTGAAATGCATTTGTAATTGCAATGCACTCTCAACCTGCCCTATTTCAGGCAATACAAGGTCAACACTTAACCCATGTAGCTGTTTAAAGGTCAAATAAAAACTCATACACAGCACGGCACTGATTAAAAAACAAAACGCTAAAATTAAGTTATTGGCATAATTCACCCCTGCAATAAAGGTGATTAAAATCAGCACCACATACAGATATCCTTGCTGATAAATAAACACCAGTACATCTTTTTGGGTCAGTTGTTTTTCAACCTTAAATTGAAAGCGTTTATTTATCCAGTTTTGCCACAACATGCGTCAGCTTATCCTATCAGTGAACTTTGACTTGCTTCATAAGCTGCTCAGTTTCAGCTTCACCCAGCCCAATACGATGCGCAGTCACTGCGACAAATACAGCCTGTACATCATCGGGTGTAACAAATGCACGGGCTTTAACTAGAGCATAGGCTTGTGCTGCTTTCTTCAAAGCCAGTACGCCACGAGTCGATAAACCATGTCGACCTTTACGGGTTTCAACCGCCAAATCTAAAATATAGTCCAAGACTTCCTCAGACAAATAAATCTGTGGCACCAAAGTTTGTAAGGCAAGAATGTCTTGTTCGGAAAATACAGCCATCAACTGCTGAATCAAGTCATGACGGGATTGTTGCTGCAATAAAGCCTTTTCTGCCTGACGTGATGGATAACCCAAAGATAAACGCATAAGAAAACGGTCAAGCTGTGACTCTGGTAGTGCATAGGTTCCACTTTGAAAAAGTGGATTTTGCGTTGCAATCACCCAAAAAGGCTGTGGTAGTACATAACGACTTGCATCAATCGTCACTACACCCTCTTCCATCGCCTCTAAGAGCGCACTCTGCGTTTTTGGACTACAACGGTTAATTTCATCTGCGAGTAAAATTTGAGTAAAAATTGGCCCTTGCTTAAACTCAAACTGATGTTCTTTTTGGTTAAACATATTCACCCCAATCACATCGCTTGCCAGCATGTCGTTGGTAAATTGAATCCGTTTAAATTGAAGACCGGCCAAATGTGCCAAGCTACTGGCCAATGTGGTTTTGCCTAAACCGGGCAAGTCTTCAAACAAGATATGCCCACCTGCTAACAGGCTGCATAGGGCCAATTGGGTTTGTTGATTTTTATCTAAAACGATTTGATTGACTTGATTGAGGAATTCTTGGATTTTTGGATAAAAAACACTTAACTGTGATTCATCGAGCATGTCATGTTGCTGTGTTTCTACCGTTCTTTCTTTTCCCCAAAGCACCTTATTCTCCCCAATCAAAATATAAATCAAGGTTTAACATACAGGTTTTTCAGACATACTCAAAGACGATCCTTATAAATCTTCAATGATTTGCGTATGAATGACTTCCCTCAGCTCAAGCTATTGTTTCGCTGCAGATTTCAACTGATCTTTTAAAGTATCTGCACTCATTGAAAATGAAGGCGATGATTTCTCTGCTTGCTTAATCAATTCTATGAGTCGTGCATTGATTGGAGCCTGTCTACCGCATTGTTCTGCGAGTTTTAAAACCTCACCATTAATCCAGTCGACCTCTGTGGGGCGACCTACAATTAAATCATCTTGCATAGACGACCGAGCCAATGGATCGATCGCCAACATTTTACGACTTAATAATTTAAATAATGGATTGGGTAAACTCAGCAATTTTGGAATTAAATGGGTCGGAACTGCGGTTAACTTTGCAGGTTTAATTTGTGCATAATCAAGCAGTGCTAAAGCTTCCTGCTGCGCCATTGCCACACATTGGCGATATTTACGAATCGACAATTGTTCCTTTAACGGTCTTTTTGACAATGCATTGATTGAATTATTTAAATTAAGTAAAAGCTTGGCCCACTGCACAGCCAGCATATCTTTTTCAAAAACAATCTCTAAACCTGCTTTTTGAAATGCATTTTCAAGCAAATTTTGATTTGGATATTGCCTAACACTTAATGCACCTGATGTGCCTTGATGATAATGCCCAGCTTCTTGCGTGGCGACGTTAAAAGGAACCATTCCCTCTAAAATCATCGACCCTTGCAAAACCCTTTTTAGAATAGGGACATTACTTAAGCCATTTTGAAAGCTGATGATCAGCGGTGCTTTAGCCCCTAAATATTCTTTGATTTCATGTGCAACTTGTTCGGTTGCCGCCGATTTCACACAAATAAAAACAACATCAGCATCCACAACATGAGCAGGATCAGTCGTTAGTTTGAGTTGATGGGGTGCAAGTTTGATCTTTTTGCCTAAATAATCAGTTAAGACTAAGCCAAATTGGGAAAGCTCTGCATGAATACGTGGACGCGTGATAAAAGTAACATCACTACCTGCAGCAACCAATCTTCCGCCTAAATAACACCCAATGCTTCCAGCACCATAAATATATATTTTCATTCAATTTCCCTTTGCAAACATTCCAGTATTTTAAGAGCTATAACAATCAAAAGCTGTCAAATATACGACATGAACCTTTTATGCCTCACACTCCGTGTTCGTTATGATTTAATCTACAATGCAACAACTTGCTTCATGCAAAAAATACACTGTCGAATCTAACACGAGCAACCACATCTAATTGATTACTTTCAATCGATTTTTCACAAAAAAGACGGCACCGAAGTGCCGTCTTTCAACTGATTAATTACATTAACAAGGGCACTTTTTCATGCCATTCGTTGCAGATGGATAACGCGCATCCACACAGTGACGATAAAAAGTTTTAGCATCCATCGCTTCTAAATCAGGATGGTGCTTTTTCATATGCTCCAAATAGTTTGGATAATCAGGCACCCCCACCATCAAGCGAAAACTTTGCTGCAAACGTTGCCACAATGTCGCAATTCGAGACCAATTTTTAGGGTTCAGAATCAAATCTTTCTGCGACATCACGGTCATTTTGATGATTTTATAAATCATCGTTTTTCCACTTTTAGCAAATTTTAGATTCATCTGACTCTCCTTAATGCCCAGCTTTTGATGGCTGAATGTCTTCAGGATCACGATAAATGGCTTCTGCTTCATGCACAGTTGGAACTGGGCTTGCTAATGCACGACGAATCACTCTAATCGCAGCAAAGAGCATCACAATCGCCACAATCATAAAGAATCCACAGAGTGCAGCATTGATCTGATTCGACATCGCAACGGTCTGCATTTCAGCAACTGTTTTCGCTGGTGCTAAAATTTCATTGTTTGCAATTGCATTGTTAAAGCGTTCAGCTTGTGCCAAGAAACCAATTTTTGGATTTTCGTGGAAAATTTTCTGCCAGCCCGCGGTCATACAGGTTACCAACAAGAATATGGTCGGGATAATCGTGACCCATACATACTTCTCTTTCTTCATTTTGAAGAGGATAACCGTACCTAAGATCAATGCCATTGCCGCAAGCATCTGGTTACCCACACCGAACAGTGGCCATAAGCTATTGATGCCCCCGAGCGGATCAACTACACCTTGGTAAACAAAGAAGCCCCAACCCGAAACGGCAACCGCTGTACCCAACAAGTTTCCGAAGAAGTTATGTGAGTTTTTTACCGCAGGAATCACAATACCCACGGTGTCTTGCACCATGAAACGACATGCACGCGTACCCGCATCAACTGCCGTTAAGATAAATAGTGCTTCGAATAAAATGGCAAAGTGATACCAAAACGCCATCATTTCACGGCTATTGAAAATTTCCGTAATGATGTGGGCCATACCAATGGCAAAAGTTGGCGCACCGCCAGTACGTGAAAGAATGGTACTTTCACCCACTTCTTGAGCCAGTAAGGTTAATGTTTCTGGAGTAACAACAAAACCTAAGTTACGAACAGCTTCAGCTGCAGTGTCGACACTAGTACCCAGTAAAGCGGCTGGTGAGTTAATCGCAAAATATACACCCGGATCAAGCACTGCGGCACAGATCAAGGCCATGATTGCAACAAATGACTCCATGAGCATACCGCCATATCCGATCATACGAATATCACGTTCATTGTTCACAAGTTTCGGCGTGGTTCCTGACGACACCAAAGCATGGAAACCTGAAATTGCGCCACAGGCAATGGTAATAAATAAGAACGGGAACATTGAACCTGCAAATACAGGGCCAGTACCATCAATAAATTGCGTGAATGCTGGCAGCTTCATTTCTGGCATTGCGAAAATAATACCGACGGCCAAGCCTGCAATAACACCAATCTTTAAGAAGGTTGATAAGTAATCGCGTGGTGCAAGCAATAACCACACAGGTAGTGCTGAAGCCACGAAACCATAAATAATCAGCGCCCATGTCAACTGAGTGCCCGACAGGGTAAAGAACGCACCCCAATATGGATGCTGTGCAATATTTTCACCGTAGACAATGCCGAGCATCATCAAAACGAAACCAATAATAGATACTTCTGCAATTTTACCCGGACGGATAAAACGCATGTAAATCCCCATAAAGAGCGCAATTGGAATCGTTGCAGCAATACTAAATACGCCCCATGGGCTGTGTGCAAGTGCTTTGACCACGACCAGTGCCAAAACAGCAAGGATAATAATCATTACCCCCAATGCACCAAGCATGACCACAATACCTGCAAAAGTTCCAAGCTCTTGCTTTGCCATTTCACCGAGTGAACGTCCATCACGACGGGTAGAAATAAACAACACCAAAAAGTCTTGTACTGCACCTGCAAGCACTACACCGACAAGTAACCAAATCGTGCCCGGTAAATAGCCCATTTGTGCTGCTAAAATAGGCCCTACTAATGGACCTGCACCTGCAATCGCTGCAAAGTGATGTCCAAATAGAACGCTTTTGTTGGTTGGAACATAGTCCAAACCATCATTCAAACGATGCGCGGGAGTTAAGCGACGTTCATCAAGCTCAAAAACTTTATTTGCAATAAATAAACTATAGAAGCGATAAGCAATACTATAAATACAGCCCGCAGCAAGTACGAGCCAGATGGCATTGACATGCTCACCACGACTCAGTGCCAATATCCCAAAAGAGACTGCACCGATGATGGCTACCAGTAGCCAGATGATTTTTGAAGTCAGAGTTGACTTCGGCTGAACAGATTCCATTTCAATCCCTCATATTTGTTGCATTCAATCAGCGTCTTTAATTATTCGAGGTACTGCTGTTTTCCTTTGCGACTTTACTCTGCATCTCCTTGTTTTGATCTAATACTTTGGCATAAAAAAAGGGATGATTTTCATCATCCCTTCCGATAATAGTCTATTTTTAAACCATTATGCACGTTCTAAATAATCGCCAGTACGAGTATCTACGCGAACGCTTTCTTCTTGCTGTACAAATAATGGAACACGTACTACAGCACCTGTTTCTAATTTTGCAGGTTTACCACCACCGCCAGAAGTATCACCACGTACACCCGGATCAGTTTCAACAATTTTCAAAACTACGAAGTTTGGTGGGTTTACTGTTAATGGCACGCCATTGAACAGCATAATGGTACATTTTTCATTTGAATCATCTTTTAACCATTTTGCAGCATCGCCCATTGCTGTTTTGTCAGCAGCGATCTGTTCAAATGATACAGGATCCATGAAGTTCCACATTTCGCCGTCGTTGTACAAGTATTCCATTTCTACTTCTACAATGTCAGCCGCTTCTAAAGAATCACCAGACTTGAATGTTTTTTCTAAAACTTTACCAGAACGTAAATTACGTAGTTTTACGCGGTTAAATGCTTGACCTTTACCTGGCTTTACATATTCATTTTCCATGATTGAACATGGGTTACCATCAAGCATAACCTTAAGGCCTGACTTGAAATCATTCGTAGAATAATAGGCCATGACTGGCGCACTCCAAACTAACTAACTTAAATATTTATGTCTATATCTTAAACACCAAAGCTTTGAAAAGCAGGGTCGTAAAGATAGGGCATCTTTTTTGATGCCTCGTATTGTAAATGAGCAAGGTGTTATGAAGCAATGAAAATCCACTGCCTATAAGCCGAAGATCTTGATAAAATAGCCCTGTTCCGCGTGTTTTTGTGTATTGAAAAAGGCTTTTTAGACCGCACACATCCGAACAACTCGTTTCGACATCACCCGATTTGATGACCTAACTTTCTTTTTACCTAGTATTTGACCCCTTATTGCATGACTCATTATTTGTACCAAGAGCAAAATTGGCAAGCTCAACTCAGTGATTTAATTACCGATCCTTTAGAATTACTTAACATTCTGGAGCTGTCTCCTGAGCAACTGCTGTCGGGTGCACTGCTTGCATCGACTCAATTTAAACTCCGTGTTCCCCGTGCTTTTGTGACCAGAATGCAAAAAGGAAATCCGCTTGATCCTTTACTCCTTCAAGTCCTGCCCCATCATCTTGAGCTTGAAGAACATCCCGACTTTGTGACCGACCCACTGGGTGAGGAACAAGCCAACCAACAACCCGGTGTTTTGCATAAATATAAAACTCGTTTCTTACTTACGCTGACTGGGGCATGTGCCGTTCATTGTCGTTATTGTTTTCGTCGACATTTTCCCTATCAAGAGAACCTGCCAAAGTCAGAAGATTGGATCAATATTCAGCACTATATTCAGTCACAACCTGACATTAATGAAGTGATTTTGAGTGGCGGAGACCCCTTAACGCTGTCCAATCGTAAAATAAAATTATGGATTGAACGCTTAGAAAGTATTCCTCAACTTAAATTTTTGAGAATTCACTCACGAGTTCCCATCGTAATGCCTAACCGTGTCGATGATGAGCTAATTTCCATCTTAAAAAACAGTAGGCTGCGCATTATTCTAGTGGTACACTCAAATCATGCATCGGAATTGGATGATTTTACCTGCCGTCAATTACAGCAATTAGTCGCAGAAAAAATCACCGTTTTCAATCAGGCGGTTTTGTTAAAAGGGGTCAATGATCACGTTCAAATTTTGACAGATTTGAGCTACCGTTTATTCGATGCAGGTGTATTGCCATACTATTTACATGTTTTAGATAAAGTAAAAGGGGCTCACCATTTTGATTTAAACCCGCAAGACATTGATTTTCTATATCAAGGATTATTGGCGAATCTACCCGGCTATCTGGTTCCCAAGCTGGTCAGGGAAATTGCGGGAGAAAAGAATAAGACACCACTTTTCGGGGTTTCAACTTTTTGAGTTAAATAATAACGATGATGACGACGAGTACTTCAGATATCTTCCAAAAACCAACCGAATTAAAGTTGGATAAGCTTAGTTTTTGCCCAAGCACAGTCAAAGGCTTACAAGAATGGTTAGCAAACTTATCCATTTTACAATTGGGTGACTCTTCTCGTTCCTTATTTCAAGCTTTACTTGAAGTCTCCGAGCTTCAAGTCAGTGAAACACTTCGTTTTGATTTGGTTCAAGTACTGCATCCAAATTTGGAAAATGTGCTTACCAGCTTAGAGAAACATTTTTTTAATCAGGGCCTCATCACCACTGATCGAAATGACCATATTATTGAGCTTGCCTTATTAATGCGTAGCCATTTTGCAAAAGTCTATATCGACATTGCAAAGCGTGTCTCTCAGCAAATCACTCAAAATAAGTTTTCTTTATTTGCTTTTAACCAAAAAAAGAACCTACAAACGGCTCGAACCGTATCGAGTTATTATGCTTTACAACAACTGTCCCTGTTGTTGTATCAACAGCATTTGCTCTATAGTTCCCCGATTCCAGGTCAGTGGCTAGCGGCTCATCAGCTCTTGGATTCTGCTATTCAAAATAACTTCTATTTGACCAACATTAATCAAATACAAGGCACGCAGCATCAACTGAACAATATTAGCCAAGCCTATGCGCAGCTTATTCTATTGGATATTTTTAATACCCACCAAATCCGTCCGGGTGAAATTCAAGGGCTGTTTTTGTGTAGCTTTGATTGGGCGAAACTGATTCAAATTTTACCTAAAGAAACAACCTTATCTCGCTATATTGTCGATGCTTCAAAAGACTATCCACCGACTTATAATTCTCAAAAAAATAGTCACATTCAGCCGAATATTTTTATCTCGACGCAAGCTCTGCTTGATCATCTCTCAGAGATGCAAACCAAACGCGCCGAGCCACTGTCGCGCGATGAGAAGATTTTCCTTACCCCTGCTCTGCATTTTCATATTCATAACTTATTGACCAATAACATTGAACGTAAGCATGAACGTTATGAATACTCAGCCCAATTACAAATTTGTTTTGGCCTGTCAGTCGCACATTTTTATTTGTCTAAAGGCAAAAATTTTAATGAAACTTTAGAGCTAGAAGGCAACTACAACTTTCAGAATGAAAGTCACGTGATCAACTCCATGAACAGTAATATTCCTGTGGAGACAAGTTCTGCTCGTATGATTGATCGTGAATCGAAACAAATCTACCCTGCCGAAGTTTTAGATATTAGCGTGAATGGTTACCGTATTCGTTGGACTGGACCAACACCTGCACATTTAAAAACAGGTGAGTTTATTTTGGTCCAAGAAAATGCGCATAGCCAATGGCGCGGTGGTGTGATTCGCTGGATTAAACAATCAAGTGAAAAAAGCTTGGAACTAGGGTTAGAAATCTTAGCGCAAGATCTTTTCCCATGTGCCGTAATGGTAAAAACAGACCGAACCACTCAGAACTATCAGCCTGCATTATTGGTACAAACGTCCCAGCTAGATGAAGTACAAACCAGTCTCATTGTGCCGGGTTCGAATATGTACCGAGAAAAACAAACCATTCACTTACGCCTAGGTGATGAAGATCTTAAAATTTATTTAGTAAAAGCACATTTAATTACGCAAAGTTTTATTCGTTTTGATTATGAATTGTTGAATGACCAACAAGAACCATTGGTTCAAAGTTTTATTCAAAAGCAAATGAATGCTATTAAGAATCACGATTTATGGGAAGCATTGAAGTGAGAAATCCATTATTATCTAAAAAGTTAAAACGTACGGAAACACGTTTACTCATTATTGATGATAATCAGATCCGTTATAACCAAATTCGTGACCTTTTAACTTCTAGCGATCATCAAGTCCATGCCACCTTACTGGATGACTTACAAAACTTTGAAAAACAGCTTCATCTGCCTTGGGACGTGGTGATTTTTGGTCGCGCTTATGACTTAAAGTATGAACAAGCACTGACTTTGATTCGTAACTCTAACCAAGCCAATTTACCACTGATTTTATTAAAGCCCGATGAATATCAATCAGCCCAATATGCAAGTTTTATTCGTAAAGGGATCTATGATATTTTGAACTTAGAAGAAGCGGATAACTTTTACTTAGGTCTACTACGTGCGCTGTCATTAAGTCGTTTATTACAAAGCCAACAACAACTCATGAATGAGCTTGAAACAGCGCAAAGTCAGGCACAGGCTTTAGTTGAAGAAAGCAATAAAGCTATTGCCTTAATTCAAGAAGGGATTCATGTTTCAGCCAATGCTGAATACTTACAACTGTTCGGCCTAAGCTCTGAAGATGATATTATTGGTCAACCGCTGCTTGATATTCTGCAGCCGAAAGATGTAAACGATTTCAAAATCCGTTTTAAGAAAATTTCACAAGGTCAGTTTGATTTAGGTGCTTTTGAAGTTGCTACTCTCAATAGCAATGCCCAAACTAAAAATCCTTTAAAAGTTGAGTTTTTAGCCGCACCTGAAGATGATGCTCTCCAACTGACGATTGAAGTCGAATCTGAACGCCCTGCTGCTCCATCGGTCAACACTGAAAAGCATGCGACAAAACCTAATACGTATCAACAAATTAACCGTGCCATGACCAAGCAACCCTCTGATCAGAATGCTTTGGTTAGCTTTGCACTCAGCTCTTGTCCAGATGAAATTTTTAAAGCCAACTGGGCAACTACGCGTGATTATTTTAACAATATTTACAGCTTTTTAAATGAACAGACTCATATTCCTCTGTTTAAGGCGGGTGGGCAAACCATCGTTGGTTTATTCCAAGCAGAATCACAGGCAAAACTTGAATCTAAGCTGATTGCGTTAAATGCGCTCACCAAACCACAACTCATCACGGTAGAAAACAATAGCTATCCCGTAAATTTGCGCATTGGCTATACTTTATTGAAAGGTGAAATTTCAAATCAAAATGAGTTTGAAAACTTATTGTGCTCAGCCTTTAAAACCGCTTTACCGACCAATCAAGACGATTGCGAAATTGAGCAGAAAGCCAGTATTGACATGCCTGTGATTGAGTTGATCAACCCTACTGTCAGCGATACTTTAGACACTCAAAAAACAGCAAATGAGCCTACGGTACTTAAAGCTTTACATCTTGCATTAGAGCGTGGTGAGATTCATCTTAAATATCAACAGCTTTACGACAAAGAAGACACTAATTTATACACCTATGAGGTTACAAGTGGCTTTATTTATGGTAATACGTGGAAAGATATATCAAGCCTTAAAGAGTTAAGTGAAGATCACGAACTGTCTATTAAACTTGACCGCTGGATTTTAGTTGAGTCGTGTAAACAACTACACAATTTTATCACTCAGTATCCTGAAGCAAAGTTGATTGTAAACTTAAACAAAGCCGTACTCTTGAATGACCGCTCTTTCCCTGAATTTATAGCCAAACTGATTACCATTGTACGCAGTAAGTTAAGTCATCCAATTATCCTTCAGTTCTCTGAGGATGATATCAGCCAAAACATTGCTGAAGCGCAAAAATACATTGCCCAGCTTCGCCAATATGGTGCTGAAGTTTCGATTCGTGACTTTGGTAATAGTATTTATAGTGAATCTATCTTACGTCAGCTCGATATCAACAATCTCACCTTAAACGAAAACTTAACTCGCATGCTCAGTAGCGACGCCAACACGGAAGAGTTGCAAGAAAAAGTTGCGGTATATCATCAATTGAAAAACATTCAAATTATGCTGCGAGATCTGAATGATATGACGTCGTTTGCCAATGCATGGAATGTCGATGCCCGCTTTATTCAAGGCGATTATTTCCAGAAGAAACTCGATCATCTGATTGACGTGCAGGATCAGTAAAGGTTTGACCTTGGATACTAGCCTCTAAATTTCAAGGCCCCTATATGGGGTCTTTTTATTATATAGTCCAGCTATCGCTCCTATGAATCTGTATCAAAATCATAAAAAAACGGGCAAATGCCCGTTTTTTTCTTTTGCTATTAGTCGCGTTTGATAGAACGTGACATGCCAGCAAAACGTTGTTTGAACTTGTCGATACGACCGCCAGTGTCAACGTTCTTTTGTTTGCCAGTGTAGAATGGGTGGCAAGCTGAACATACGTCTAGGTAAACAGTTTCTTTACCAAGTGCTGAACGAGTTTCGATTACGTTACCGCAAGAACATGTAGCAACTAAAGTTTGGTATTTTGGGTGAATATCGGCGCGCATCGTCGATTACTCCATAAAAATTAAAGAAGGTTTTGCTGTCATCGCAATTGATCACTCTCAAAATTGAGGAAAGGGCCACTTAATTAAATTAAGTTGCAGATCAACACCATAACAGACCATTCTTTTGGCCCACCGAGACGGATACCGTCAGAGCTAAGCACAACAAGTGGCGAATATTATACGAGATATAGTATCAGATAGCCAATTATTCTTTCGTTTCAATTTCAGATTGCTTTGCCCAATAGTTAGCAATAATGCCACACACCATTAACTGGATTTGATGGAAAATCATAATCGGTAGAACAATCATCCCCAAAGGTTGTCCAATAAAAAGAATCTGTGCCATTGGAACACCACTGGCTAAGGTCTTTTTTGAACCACAGAAAAAAATGGTTTTCTGATCGGCACGGTTAAAGCCTAGCCAACGTGGTAAAAACAACCCAAGCAACATAATAATTGTCAATAAGACCGAACACACAATGATCAATAGGATTAACGTACCAACACTTACCTCTTGCCATAGGCCCGCAACCACAGCACCGCTGAAAGCACCGTACACCACCATTAATATCGAGCCCTGATCGAATGCTTTAACGATGCTTGGCATTTTTTGCATATATGGAAAGACATATGGTCGAAGTAACTGTCCAAGGACAAAGGGAACCAACAGCAATAAGGTAATTTGAAGAATAGACGAGGTTGGATCAAAACCATGCTCTGACTGCCCCAAAATGAAAAAGGCCACCATCACAGGGGTAATAAACATCCCGATCAAATTCGAGAATGACGCACTGCATACCGCTCCAGCCACATTGCCTTGTGCGACTGAAGTAAACGCAATTGAAGACTGTACTGTCGATGGCAAAAAGCACATAAACAAAAAGCCCCAATACAACTCCTGTCCAAGTAGTGGCACCAATACAGGTTTTGCAAGCAAACCTAAAACGGGAAAAAGGATGAAGGTAAATGCAAAAACCAAAGCATGGAGTTTCCAGTGCATCATGCCCTGAATCACGGCTTCACGGGATAGTTTAGCGCCATGCAAAAAGAATAATATCGCAATCGCGACCGTCGTCAGTACACCAAATACACTGGCCGCTTGACCTGAAACAGGGACAAAGCTGGCTAAGAGCACCATAACAAATAACAATAACGTAAACCGATCGAGTGCCAATAATTTCAACATACCAACATCCTGTCATTCCTCTAAAAATGAAAAAGCCCAGTGACTAATTTACCTTTGGGTAAATTCATCTTACTGAGCTATATAAATAAAGCTAGCTTTTACAGAATATGTTCAATATTTTTTTAATTAATACTGTGCATATACGCTGCATATGACCGAATAACGGCTTAGTTATTACGTGCATTATTATCTTGTTGAATCAGTTCAATTTTATAACCATCTGGATCTTCTACAAAGGCAATAACCGTAACACCACCCTTCATTGGTCCGGCTTCACGCACGACATTGCCACCGCGCGCTTTGATTTCCTCACAAGCTTTATATGCATCGTCTACTGCAATGGCAATATGACCATAAGCATTGCCCAATTCATAACTGTCCGTGTCCCAGTTATGCGTCAGCTCTAAAACCGTATGATTTTCCTCATCGCCATAACCCACAAATGCCAAAGTAAAACGACCTTCTTCATAATCACGCTTACGAAGCAAAGTCATACCAAGCACTTCAGTATAGAACGCCAAAGATTGTTCTAAATTGCCTACACGTAGCATGGTATGTAGCATGCGCATTGGAATTTCCTCATGATTTATTCTCAGCCACCCAATATAGGCAATGCCGCTCTATATTTCAAACCTCCACCATAAAAAAAGTAGCCACAAGGACTACTTTTTTGATTCGAGACAAATCGATGCTTTAACTTTGCTCAGCGGCATGCTCACGTAGAAGTTTCGCCACCCAGACCACTAAGATTAAAATTGGGATTCCAATAAGTGTGGTCAGCAAGAAGAAATTTGGATAGCCAATATTGGACACAATTGTCCCTGAATAACCACCTAGAATTTTGGGTGTCAGCGTCATCAATGAACTAAAAATCGCATACTGAACAGCAGTGAAAGATACGCTGGTCAAACTTGATAGAAATGCAATAAATGCTGCACCAGCTAAACCTGATGCCAAATTATCAACAATAATCGCAAAATACAGCCAGTTCGAACTATATTCCTTAATCACCTTCCCTTTAACTTCTAACTGTCCATCAACCGCCTTATGCAAATTAATCGGTTGCAGATCAACATCTAGAGTTACAGATTTTGCAGCTGCGGGATCTACCAGATAATTCATTGCTGTATGTTGTTGCACACGCTCATTTTGCATCAATACGGCATTCAGCTTTTTAGAGTTTGAATCAAGGAGCTGTTTCGCAGGGATTGCCGCGCTAAAAACACCTTCTTTGTCTAACTTTGCATCAAAGCTTTGACCATCCAAGCTCAATTTAATACTTTGGTTTTCAGCCAGTGTTGCAAGGTATTGACCTCGTACCACGATGCTTCCTTCAGACTCTCGTTGATTAATCACATTATCAGCCGTGATCGGAAGCAATAGCAATGCCGTAGATGCACCCGTTTGGCTAATATAAGGCAATGTGACCGAGACAGGCTGTGAAGTACTATTCTGAAAACTAGCCGTTGCACTTAGACTTTGATTTGCCTGAAGCTGCTCAACAGGAACCTTAATTTTCCATGCACCTGTCTCATCCGCTCGGGCTGTGAAACTTTGCTCACCAACATTGATCACAACATCATTTAAAGGCTGACCTGATTTGACCAAACCAATAAAGATGAGATTGGTTGAACTGGCCAAGATTGCCCCGACAAACATCAACTTCATGATGTTCATGCGCTGCGCCAGTAGTCCTCCTAAAAATCCACCCACCAAACTAAAAATCACCCCATAAACTTTTACCGCTTCGGCAATCTGCTCTTTGGTAAAGTTTAAGTCTTGATAGAACACATTAGAGATCACACCTGCAATGATGTCGGAAATACGGTAAAAACCAATCAACAATAGTAATACCAACGCCAATTTCACGCCATAACGCTTAAAGAAGTCAGCAACAGGATTCACCCATGTTTCATAGGCCATTTGTTTGTTCACAGCGCCCATTTTGACAAGGCTTGAGCCCACCATAAATGCAACAGCGCCAGAGCCAATAAAACGTAAAGCCTCAAAACAAAACAGTGCAAAACTATCTTTGATCGACCAGAGCTGAATCAGCATTTCTGTGAGCTTGCCTGAATAAATATAGCTCAGTACAAAACTCACCACAGATACAAAGAAAACTGCCACTAAACGATAATAATCTACTCGTTTATATTCTTTACGTACCCGATCAACTTGTGGCTCACGTATACATAATGTGGTTGCAATCCCGACCAACATGACCGCCGCCATTGCCAAATACGTCCACTTCCACGCCTCATAAATATAGTTGCCTTTGGCTGTACCCAAATAAGCCGCTAAAAATAACGCGCCCGCACCCGCAACAATCATCCCGATGCGATAACCAGCGTTATAAGTTGAAGCCAATACCGTTTGCATTTGCGTTTCTGCAAGCTCAATACGATAGGCATCAATCACAATATCTTGTGTCGCGGCAGAAAAACCTAAAAGCACAGCACCCGCAGCCATTTGGTAAAGATAGCTCTGACCAAGAGACGGATCTGAAAAAGCCATGATAGAAATGGCACAGATAATTAAGAGTTGTGCGATCAATAACCACGCACGGCGACGACCCAATAATTTGGTCAGCACTGGTACAGGTAATTCATCTACCAAAGGGGCCCAAACAAATTTGAATGAATAACCCAACGCTGCCCAACTAAAAAAAGTCACAGCGCTCTTATCGATACCTGCTTCCCCTAGCCATAAAGATAAGCTCGAGAAAATTAACAGGATTGGAATACCTGCTGAGAAACCCAAAAACAGCATGATCAACGCACGGCGATCTAAAAATGCAGTAAAGGCGGATTTCCATCCTGAAGATTGTGTTGTCATTACGTTTTTGTTGTCTTAAAACCAATGCTGCTATTCAAACCCTTAATACAATTTGTTTCAACCTGATTTATAAAATCAATGTTCTATTTTTGTCGACAAACACTGCGACTTTGCTTGATCTTTTGCATTAAACCTGTATACCTTTAAGTTTCTAACGCAATCTTTAGTTTCGGATTTCAAAGTGACCCAAAAACACGATCAAATGAGCTCTTCTATATCTGTACCACCTGCATTAAATAGTCAAGAAAATCCAGAAAACAACCTTAGTTCAGCATTTGACCAACCCGAAATTCAAACGACCTTAGCAAAGACACAACTTCAAGCAGAGCAACTGACGCACACCCCTGCTCTGGATAAGATTCCAGCTTCAACGCGTCGTATTAAACCGCTCAATAATTTTTTAGGGCAAGACCGCGCACGTGCTTCAGTTGAAGCAGGCATTTCCTTACCTTACTCTGGCTATAACATCTTTGCCGTAGGGACAGCTGGCTTGGGCAAGCGCACCATGGTTAAGCGTTTACTCCAGCAACACGCCAAAAATATGCCGACACCGAACGATTGGGTTTACGTTTATAATTTTAAAAGCCCACGTCAACCGATTGCTTTAGAATTACCTGCGGGTCAGGCGGTAAAATTTCAAACCATGTTACATCAAACATGGCAAACCACTTTAAAGCAACTTGAGCGCCGCTTTACTGCTGAAACCTACCACAACCGTATAGAAGCCATTCGCCAACAAACAGGTGATGTTCAGCAACAAGCTTTGATTGAATTGACCCAAGAAGGTGAAGAACTCGACCTCAAACTGATCTCTCGTAATGATGAGCACTGCTTTATCCCGGTCCAGTATGTAGACGATAAAGTATTGGAAATGACGCAGGCCGACATCAATGCTTTAAGCTCTAAAGAACGTTCTGAAATTAATGCCAATATACGCCACATGGACAAAAAACTTGAGCGTTTAGGCATGCATTTAGGCGACTTGGAGGAGGATGCCCGCGATAAGGTTCAAGTGTTGAATCGCGATATTGCCAAGCAAGTTTTATTACCTAAAGTCGAACAGTTACTGAGTAAATTTGCTGAGGTTGAAGGCTTAAAAGACTATTTAAAATATTATGCTGAAGACATTATTAACAATGTCGAGGTTGTGCTCGAACAAGAAGAAGATGACTTTACCCCCGGCCTGTTTAGTCGTATCCCTTCACGCTACCAAGCCAATGTCATTGTGTCACATAAACCCAATGCTGGCGCACCGGTTATTTTTGAAGACTTCCCAACTCACTACAATTTGCTTGGCCACGTAGAGCAACTAACTCAACATGGCACCATTACTACAGACTTTACCTTAATCCGCCCAGGGACATTGCATAAAGCCAATGGTGGTTTTTTAATGTTAGAAGCAGAACAACTGCTTGAACAACCTTATGCATGGCAAGGTCTAAAACGTGCTTTAAAATCAGGCCAGTTAAAACTTTCTTCACTTGAGCATATGTTGACACTGACAGGAAGTATCTCAATTGAACCTGAAGCAATTCCGCTGAATTTGAAAGTGGTTTTACTGGCAGAGCCTGAAATTTATTATGAAATACTTGAAGTAGAACCTGAGCTTGGCAGTGTCTTTAAAATCCGTGCCGACTTTACTGATACGTTGCAGCGTAATGAAGTAAATGAACAAGCCTATATGCAACTGATTGCAGACTATGTACAGGCCGATAAACTACTTCCTTTCGATCGATCTGCGCTTTCTGCGCTTTTGACTGACTCTAGTCGTCAAGCCGAAGATCAAAGTTCCTTATCTTTACATGCCCTCACATTGGGTGATTTGATTCGTGAGGCACATCATCATGCCTTCCAATCAGGCGATAAGATTGTCTCGGATCAACACATTAATATGGCATTAGATCATCGTAAATATCGCTTAGGCTATTTGCGTGAGCTCTATTGGCAGGATTTATCTCGTGGTACACAGCTCATCGAAACGCGTGGACACCGCCTCGGCCAAATTAACGCACTCTCGGTCATTCACTATGCGGATGTTGAGTTTGGCTTACCATCACGTCTAACAGCATCCGTGTATCAAGGCGGCGGCGATATTCTAGATATTGAGCGTAGTGTCGAGCTCGGTGGCTCTCTACATGCGAAAGGAGTGCTATTGATGTCATCGTTCTTAAAAGCACATTTTGGGCGCGAACAAACCCTACATTTCTCTGCTGCACTTGCCTTTGAACAAAGCTATGGTCAAGTCGATGGTGACAGCGCTACGGTTGCAGAGCTGTCTGCTTTAATCTCAGCGATTAGCCAACTCCCGATTGATCAGTCTTGGGCGATTACTGGCTCAATGAACCAATTAGGTCAAGTTCAACCAATTGGTGGTGTCAATGCGAAAATTGAAGGCTTCTTCGATGCATGTAAACTTCAAGGTTTAACTGGTAAACAAGGTGTGATTATTCCGCGTCAAAATATGCAGCATTTAATGTTACGTAAAGACGTGATTGAAGCGGTTTCAAATGGCCAGTTCCACATTCATGCTATAGATACGATAGATCAAGCGCTTGAACTACTTATGGCTCGACCAGTCGGCACTTTAGACAAGAAAGGACGCTATACCAAGAAGTCTATTTATGCGGCGGTGATGGATCAGCTAGATTATTGGCAAGCCATTGAAGATGGTGCTGAGTTTGAAGAAGAGCCAAAGAAAAAGAAAAAAAAGAAGAAGGACAAAAAAAAGGCAAAGTCTGAAAAGAAGATAGTTGCAACTGAAAATGCAGCGGAACACACTTCTGAAGCTGTAAGCACTGTAACTACAGCGGGTTAACCCTTTCCCTCAAACAAAAAAAAGCGCCATTGAGGCGCTTTTTTTACAACTGAAGATTAAGCTTCAGGTGCTGGACTATGCTGTTCAACTAAAGGTTGTAATTCACCTTTTTGGAACATGTCTAGAATAATGTCACTACCACCAATCAACTCACCGTTGATCCATAACTGTGGGAATGTAGGCCAGTTTGCAATTTGTGGTAACAAAGCACGAATATCTGGATTTTCAAGAATATTCACATAAGCAAACGGACGACCAATTTGACTAAGCGCTTCTACAGCACGTGCAGAGAAACCACATTGTGGAAACTGTGGAGTGCCTTTCATATAAAGAAGTACAGCGTGTTTTGCAATTTGGTCACGAATTAACGCTTCGGTATCGCGTGCTTGTTCAGTCATTGATCAATCCTCAACTAATCTAACCCGCATTATACCCAAAACGTAGAAAAACAGTATGCCTAAAGCAATATTTCGACTTTTATTTAGATTTAGGCTTTAAAACTACAAGCATAATTGCTTAATATTGGATTTCACTTACCCTCTAACAGATAAGAGTTAGTCATGAATAACATTACCCTTGCTCCTGTACAAACTGATCAACCCTCTCATTTGATGCCAGTATTTGGCCGTCAGCCGATCAGCTTTGTCCGAGGTCGAGGCTCTTATCTGTACACTGAGGATGGTACTGAATATTTCGATGCACTGACGGGGATCGCAGTCTGTGGTTTAGGTCATGCACATCCTGTAATTGCAGAAGCGATTGCAGAACAAGCGGCAACGCTCATTCATACCAGTAACTTATTTGAAGTGCCTTGGCAAACGGCTGCAGCACAAAAACTTGCTGAAGTTGCTGGCATGGAAGAAGTGTTCTTTTCAAACAGTGGTGCAGAATCCAATGAAGGTGCAATCAAAATTGCCCGTAAATTTGGCTACATGCAAGGCATTGCCAATCCAAAAATCATTGTTGCAGAGCACTCATTCCATGGGCGTACCATGGCAACGTTATCAGCAACAGGCAACAAAAAAGTCCAAGAAGGCTTCGGCCCATTGGTTGAAGGTTTTATTCGTGTCCCGTTCGGCGACATTGAAGCCATTGAAGAAGCAGCAATTCACCATCCAGACATTGTCGCAATCTTTGTCGAACCAATTCAGGGCGAAGGTGGGGTCAACACCGCTCCGCAAGGCTTTAGCTACTTGGAAGAAATTCGTCAGATCTGTAATCAGCATAACTGGCTGATGATGTTGGACGAAGTTCAAACAGGTAATGGCCGTACAGGTGAATACTTTGCCTACCAACACACCAACATCATTCCTGATGTACTCACCACAGCCAAAGGTTTAGGCAATGGCTTCCCCATTGGTGCGGTGATGACTCAAGGTCGTGGTGTAGGTGTGCTGACCGCGGGTAACCACGGTTCAACGTATAGTGGCTCAGCATTGGGTTCGCGTGTGGTGTATACCATCATCGACATTATGCAAAAAGAAAACATTGTACAAAATGCAGCTGAACAAGGCGCTTACATCGTAGAGCAACTGCGTAAGCAACTTGCCGATCAAAATGTGATTGTCCGTGGCTTTGGTTTGATGATTGGTGTGGAGCTACCAAAAGCATGTGGTGACTTGGTCAACATCGCTCGTGATGAATACCACACCATTATTAACGTTACTGCGGGTTCTGTGGTTCGTTTACTGCCGACCTTGAATATTACCAAAGATCAGGCGGATCAACTGATTGAACGTCTAGTGAAAATGATTAAAGCTTACTTGGCTTAAGACAAAAAAGTCTGGTTCTAAAATTGCTTTTGGCAGATTTTGGAACCAGACTTTTTGAAATAAATCGGCCAACTAAATATTAAAGTTTTGGATCACGCATTTGAACCAAACTTGCATTGGTTTTAGTTAAGGTTTCTATCACTTTATTCATGACTGCTGGTACTAAAGCGTCTGCCATTTGCGCTGCTTGTAAGCCTAACTTCTCACCTAAAGTTGGTTTCTTACGCGTTGAGATGACATAAACATCATGATCGGTCAGTAAATTAAGCAAATAAGCATCTGAAGTTTGTAACTGATCGACCAAATTCAAATCTAAAGCATCTTGGCCATACCAGTGCTCACCTGTCGCTACTTTCTCAACATTGAGTTGTGGACGGTATTTTTCAACAAAGTGTTTAAACAGCACATGCGTCTGTTGTAACTCTTCTTCAAACTTCGCCTTACCTTCTGCTGTATTTTCACCAAACATCGTCACTGTACGTTTATATTGGCCTGCTGTGTACAGCTCAAAATCGATATTGTGTTCTTTTAGCAGGCGATTAAAGTTAGGGACTTGCGCGACCACACCAATTGAACCAACAACTGCAAAAGGTGCAGCAATAATTTGATTGGCGATACATGCCATCATATAACCGCCGCTCGCTGCAACTTTATCGACACAGATAGTGAGATTGAAACCTGCATCACGTAAACGTACCAACTGTGCAGCAGCCAAACCATAACCATGCACCATACCGCCTGGGCTTTCTAAGCGCACCACAACGCGATCACGCCCTGCTTTGGCTGTCGCTAAAATCAAGGTAATTTCTTCACGTAAGCTTTCTACCGCTGTTGCCGCAGTATCACCTTTAAAATCTAGAATATAAACTTTTTGATTGGCCTTTTTACGATGACGAGACTCTTTCGCTAACTGCTGAGTCAGTTGCAATAACTCCAATTTAGAGGCTGTAGTTTGCGCAATTTTTTTACGTTGTTCATTGATACGCGCATTTAAATGTGTAATTCGAATTTCAGCGGGAAGTTTCGGTAAATGAAATAACATAGAAATTATATTCTCTAAAATAATACGTCGGTATATGACCTAGATTAGGTCAATGGCATTTTTTTTCAATAGCCATTTTTTGTTTTATTCTGTAATGCGTTATCTTTCACATTTAATCATTTACAAGATGAGTCAATCTCTCAGACAGCACACCTTCGCATTTATTGTCCAATATGACTGCAATACACAATGCCCATTATCGTGACTATTTAATCACCAAACCAAATGCTCGCGTATAAAAAAACAGAGCACTTAGGCTCTGTTTTCTCAAATATTTCAAGTTGTGCGTATTAACCGAAACGACCGGTAATATAGGCTTCAGTTAGCTGATGATCTGGCTGCGTGAAAACTTTCTCGGTTGAGTTCACTTCAATCAAGTCACCTAAATGGAAGTAAGCGGTACGGTCTGATACACGTGCAGCCTGCTGCATCGAGTGCGTCACAATCGCAATCGTATACTGCGTTGAAAGCTCAGAAATAAGCTCTTCCACTTTCGCTGTTGCAATCGGGTCAAGCGCTGAACATGGCTCATCCATCAAAATCACTTCAGGGCTCACCGCAATGGTACGTGCAATACATAAACGCTGCTGCTGACCACCGGACAAGCCTGTGCCCGGTTGATTTAAACGGTCTTTGACTTCGTCCCAAAGGCCCGCTTTACGTAAGCTATTTTCTACAATTTCTTCTAAGTCATACTTATCACGTGCTAAACCATGCAGTTTAGGGCCATAAGCCACGTTATCAAAAATCGACTTTGGGAATGGGTTTGGTTTTTGGAATACCATACCCACTTGAGCACGAAGCAGCACCACATCAAGGTTTGGGTCATAAATATCTTGATTATCCAACATCACTTTACCCGTCACACGACAGCTATCAATGGTGTCGTTCATACGATTCAAAGTACGTAAGAAGGTCGATTTACCGCAGCCCGATGGCCCAATAAATGCAATCACTTCATTTTCATAGATATTCAGATCAATCCCTTTAATCGCTTCAGCTTCGCCATAGTAAACATGTACATCTGAAGTGCTGAGTTTGACTTGTCCTTGTGCCTGATCTTTCTTAGCAGAAGTCTGTGTATCGAACTGCGACACAAAAGAAGTACCCTGCTGACCAGAGGTCGTATTCGGGTTTGTAAATTGAGTGTGTTCTTGATTCACTGTTTGATCCTGATCTAAGGAATTTTTAACAACGGTATTCATATTTTGCCCTCACTTACCAACGGACTTCAAATTTCTTACGTAACCAAATTGCAATACTGTTGAGTCCAATCATCATTGCAAGCAGAACAATAATCGCAGCCGCTGTACGTCCTTCGAAGAAGTTACGCAGCTCATTACCTTGCCACAAGAAAATCTGTACAGGTAAAGCACTCGATTGATCAAATGGAGTTGTAGGTACACTTGCAACAAATGCACTCATACCAATTAATAACAGCGGTGCAGTCTCACCTAATGCTTGTGCTACACCAATAATTGCACCCGTTAGAATCCCCGGTAGTGCAAGTGGTAAAACATGATGGAATACGGTTTGTACACGTGAAGCACCTAGCCCTAAAGCTGCCTGACGAATTGATGGTGGTACAGCTTTCAACGATGCACGTGTCGTAATAATCACCGTTGGTAAAGTCATTAAACTCAGCACCAAACCACCAACCAATGGTGCGGAAAGCGGTAAATGCATCCAACCAATAAAGATCGCAGCACCGAGCAAACCAAAGACAATTGATGGTACAGCGGCAAGGTTGTTAATGTTGACTTCAATGACGTCAGTGATCCAGTTTTTAGGCGCAAATTCTTCAAGATAAATCGCAGATGCCACACCAATTGGAATCGAAATAATGATCACGATCAGCATCATGAACAGCGATCCCATGAATGCCCCTGCTAAACCTGAAGTTGCAGGAGAACTACGAGAGTCTGGACTGACGAAGATATTGGTATTGAAAGTATTTTCCATTACCCCTGAAGCTTTCATTTCATCGGCAAGTTGACGAACTTCTGGGCTCAACTGTTGCTGTTCATCAGGCAAGCTGCGGTCAATATTTCCTGCGAGCCACACATCAACGTTTGCATCGGCAAGCACTTTAATGTCTTCTTTCTTACCGACCAATGATGGATCTTTCATCACCATATCACGTAAGCGATACGCTTCAGAACTGGTGTACAAAGAAGCCAAATCATCTCGTTTAGAAGCAAGTGCTGGGTCTTTTGCAATCATGGCATTCACGATTAAAGCATCCCAATCCACCATACCCATTTCAGTTTGCCAAGCAATAAAACGCTCTTCAAACTGCGCTGGAGATTCGCCTGCACGCTGTACAGGTTTTGCACCTGTCCTAATAATGGCAGGGTCAAAATATACAGGTAAACTCATGCTACTTTGCCAAAAAGCAGGTAAGCCTTTCGATAAAATACTGCCAAAAAGTAGCGCGACAAAGAATAAACCTGCAATCACTGCCGAGAAACCAAAGAAGCGAAAGGTTTTTTCTTTACGGTGACGTTTTGCCAATGAATTACTGATCGTTTGCTTACGCTTTTCTCGTAATTCTGCCGCATGTTGTGGATCAAATACTTGATCTGCTGTGCTATTAGAAGTCGTCATTAGTCGTATTGCTCACGATATTTACGCACGATGTACAGTGCAACAATGTTCAAACCAAGCGTAATTACAAAGAGTGTCAGACCCAGTGCAAATGCCACCAAAGCTTGCGGGCTTGCAAAGTCAGTATCACCAGTCAATTGGTTTACGATGGTAATGGTCACAGTTGAAATGGCTTCAAGTGGATTGGCATGTAGTAAAGGACTGTTCCCTGCTGCAAGCACCACAATCATGGTCTCACCGATGGCACGTGATGCTGCAAGCAAGAACGCGCCGATAATGCCCGGAAGTGCCGCTGGTATCACCACCTGACGAATGGTTTCAGACTTTGTCGCACCTAAACCTAATGAGCCATCACGTAATGCACGTGGCACCTGCGTGATAATGTCGTCAGACAACGATGAAACGAAAGGAATAATCATGATACCCATGACGAAACCAGCAGTGAGTGCACTGGTTGCGTTGATGTGTAAACCAACGGACTCACCAAGCATTTTAAAGAATGGGCCAATGATCATCAGTGCAAACACACCGTAAACAATGGTTGGAATCCCTGCAAGAACCTCAATGGTTGGTTTTGCCCAAGCTCGGAAGCCAGAAGATGCATATTCAGCAAGATAGATCGCGATCATTAAACCCACAGGGACTGCAACCAAGAGTGCAATACCACTGACCATTAAGGTGCCCCAAAGTAGCGGAAGCAAACCATAGCTGCCGTCTGCACTTCCTGAAGTACTAAAGCCTGGGTTCCATTCTGTGCCGAAGAAAAAGTCGAGTGGACTCACAAAGTGGAAGAATCGCATCGCTTCGCTGAACATCGACATCACGATACCAATCGTGGTTAGAATCGCGACACCAGAACAGAGCGCAAGTGCAACATTAATGGTTTTTTCAACTTGGTTACGAGCGCGGAACTGTGTTGCAATGCGCTTTTTCGCAGCGACTAAACCTGCCAACGCCGCACAAATCACCACTGCAATTTTTGCGAATGTTCCAATGCTTTGAAACTTCGCCAGTTGCTCCGCAGCAGCAAGCTCATACGCGGCTGGTGTATCTGTTACACCAAAACCTGAGGCAATCGCTTCCACACGGTTGATCAACACATCTGTACTAGCAGCATCTAAAGTTGCAGCGACTTGTGCTGGCACGTGATTTAACACCACATGATTCAAAACATTTGGTTCAACAATATTCCAAACAATCAAAATTAAAAAAGCAGGGATACCACACCACAAAGCCACTAACGCACCGTAATACCCCGGACGTGAGTGTAATTTTGCAGAATTATTTCCCTTACCTGCTAAGTTACGGCTCTGACTTAAGCCCATTTGATAGGCTATGGCAATCAGTGCCAATAACACACCTATAAGTAGCAGATTCATGTATTCTCCACGGTTCTTTCAATTTTCATTATTTGAAAAAACTTAATCCTAGTAAAAAACGTCAAAGGTAGGACTTGCCTACCGTTGACTGTTTCTACGCTTAATTACTTAACCGCTTTGCCTGCTTTGAAGTTCGCAAGAACTGCTGCACGCTCTTTGTCTGACATTGAGATCAAACCAGCACGCTCAAGCTTAGAACCTTTACCTGATACTTTCTTGCTGATGAAGTATTCAGTATATTCTTTTAAGCCTTTGATTGATTTCAAATGCTCGCCTTTCACGTAGAAGAATAATGGGCGAGAAACTGGGTATGAACCATTCAAAATCGTCTTTTCAGATGGCGCAACATTGTTCACTGTAGCTACGCGTAACTTGTCACGGTTTTGGTCATAGAAACCTAAACCAAACACACCCACTGCGCTAGGCGACGTTTTTAAGCGCGCTAAAGTTTCAGTGTAGTCACCCGCAATCTCAATCACTTTGCCGTCTTTACGGAAAGTTGAACATGCTTTCTTTTGTGCATCTTTATCCATTGCTTTGATTGCTGCATAAGTTTCGCAGCCTGCATCAACCATTTTTTCTTGGAACACTTCACGTGTACCGTGGTTTGATGCTGGAATCACTAAAGTGATTGGTTCGTTTGGAAGGCTTTTGTCAATTTGGTTCCAACGTGTATAAGGGTTTGCAACCATTTTACCGTTAGATGGTAACTGCGCTGCTAAAGCTGCATAGACGTGCTGTGGACGTAATTTGTATGCTGCCTTGCTTGCATTTGAAGCAAATACAATACCGTCATAACCAATTTTGATTTCGATCACTTGGTTCACACCAGCTTTCTTACAAGCAGCTAATTCTGTATCTTTAATTTTACGAGATGCGTTCGCGATATCGATGGTGTTGTCACCCACACCATTACAGAACTGTTTTAAGCCACCTGAAGAACCGCCAGAACCAACAACGGGTGCTTTAAATTGTGGGAAAGTATTGCCAAACTCTTCAGCAACAATACTTGCATATGGTAAAACTGTTGAAGAACCCGCAATTTGGATTGTGTCACGAGCTGCGTTTGCCGTGGTTGCTACAGCTGCCCCAGAAACTACTACTGCAAGTGCGATATGGTTTAAGCGCATATTTGTTATCTCACATATTAAACATTTTGGAGTACGCCACTTTTTATTCAGTCTTGTACTTTTTTGGATAACTGCATTTTGATTTCAGAATATGACAAGCAAGTTACAGCATTGTGACACTTTCATGATGTTTATTTTTATTTGTCCATGATTCGTTACACTTTGTTCAATTTCACCCAGTCTAAACACGTAAAGAATTTTTCTTATTTCGATATACCGAGAGTGCATAATTCATTTTACATCAACATCTTTTACGCTTTTATAAAAAATAAAACACATTTAGAATCAATACATAAAGCAAAAAAGAACTCCATAGACTTTGATTTCTTTAACATTGAATAGCCCTTCTAATCTATAAAAATTTGCGTATACCCATATGCAGAATCCATATAAATTTTCGCCATTTGTCAGAATTTCATAACCCATAAATGACAAATGAGTAGTGTCATATTTAGAAAATTGAGCGTCATTTAGGCCTTAATTTTTACCTTTTATCCCCCATTTATTTCTTAGAAAATAGCATACTCATCTTGAATACGAGAGCAAATCTATGACTTTTTAGACTCAGGTACCTTTCTTATTTTTAGAAATATTTGTCCGAATAATGGATATTTCTGACGAAACAGCTTTATCTTTTTTCTAAAAGATAGCTCAAAGAAGGAGATTTTGGGCTTCTCCTCCCCTTACTGCCGCCTTAACCATTCATTTTTCGTAAGAAGCGCGACAAGTCATATGAGTGCGACATTTCCCATGACAGCTAGCAAAACACATTTATTTACCCCTAATTGCCGTGATTATGACAAGGACTTGCCTGTCGTGCAGGTCATACCTTTAACTTGAAAATTCGTGAAGAAAATCATTTGCCTGTTGAAAATCAAAAGCCCGAATATTTAGCTTTAGTCTTAATCATTGAAGCTCATTTTCCTGAAAATCATAGTTCAAACAGATATCGAAAACTACTTCATAGAAAAATAAAGCATCTCCAACATAATTAAAATTAGGTGCTTAGCCAATAGATGTTATGCATTTTAATATTTACAACACATAAAAAAAGGAGCTGATATCAGCTCCTTTTTTAACACAAACAATCGATTAAGCAATTGCAGGTGTATAGGTTCCATCTGCGATTGAACCTTTGATACGATCCGCTTCTGCAAGGACAAGACCAAGCAGGTTCTTCACGTTATCTAAAGTCGCAACTGGACTTAAAGTCGTCATTTTCAAAGATTGATTTTGACCCACTTTAGTTACACCAATATTCGCTTCACCACGTGCAAACAATTCATCTGCAACGTTTTGGTTTAAGGTATCAAGCAATTCTACTGGGTAGCCTGCTGGAACCACACGGAACAATACAGATGCAAATTGTGGATCAACCAACATCTCTAAACCAGCAGTTGCATTGATATAATCAGCAACGTCACGTGTAAGTGTTACGCCGTGGTCAATCATAGAACCATACAATTCTTCACCAAGCGCTTCAACAGTCATCCAAAGCTTCAACGCGTCAAAACGACGTGTTGTTTGAAGTGACTTAGACACGAGGTTAGGCACACCATGCTCTTCGTCATAAGCAGAGTTTAAATACTCAGCTTCATAGTGCATGAAACGATAGTTCGCTTCGTCTTTCAGCAAGAACGCACCACAAGAGATGGTTTGGAAGTAATGCTTATGGAAATCCAACGTGATTGAGTCAGAAAGCTCAATACCATCCAACATATTGCGATGATTGTTCGATAGGATTAAAGCACCGCCCCACGCCGCATCGATGTGCATCCACGCGCCATATTTGTTGGTGATTTCACGAATTTGCTTCAGTGGATCAATTGCACCTGCATCGGTCGTACCCGCAGTTGCAACCACACACGCCACAATCTTACCTTCAGCTTGAAGGTGCGCCATGGTTTTTTCAAGTGCATCCACATCCATCTGCGCGTTCTCGTTCACAGGAACGGTTACGACTGATTGGAAGCCCATGCCCATCATCGCCATGTTCTTTTGCACAGAAAAGTGTGCATTTTCAGAACAAATAACTTTGACGCTGCGCATCGCATCGCCCGGCACGCCATCACGCTGTACAGACCACGGATTACCGTTTTCGTCTTTCCAGTTTTTCGCAATACATGCATCACGTGCAAGCAGTACACCCATCAAGTTTGACTGTGTACCACCAGAAGTGAACACACCAGCTTGACCTGCACCATAACCCACTTTTTGACGAAGCCAATCAATCAACTGAACTTCCATCAATGAACCTGCAGGACTTTGGTCCCACGAATCCATCGATTGATTCGTTGCATTAATCAGCACTTCAGCAATTTGACTAGTCACCATAGTTGGGCAGTGCAAATGCGCGAGCGAGTGCGGGTGATGGACTTTTAAGCTTTTGTTTAAGAAAAGCTCAACCATACGTTCAAGTGACTTTTGTACACCCAAACCTTCTTTAGAAGGATTAAATGCAATCGCACTGCGGAGCTCTTTAATGCTACCGCCTGTGTACATTTTGTCGTTTTGCAACCATGCTGCAACTGCTTTAGTCGCTTGATCCATTGCTGACGAGTAGTCAGCAATAGATGCAGCATCATTGCAGAGTAACGCCTTACGGTGTTCTGCAAAATCAACCATGATTACGCGCCTCGAGTTGCAACAAGTGCTTCAGCAATTGCTTTCTTGAAGCGAGAAACCGCTTCAACACATTCATCATGAGTGATGATAAGTGGGCAAAGTAAACGAATGACTGTACCGTTACGACCACCTTTTTCTAACAACAATTTGTTGTTAAAACATGCCGCTTGAATCGCTGCTGCCAATTGACCATCTGCAGGTAAAGACCCCATATGATCCGCTGGTTTACGCTCATCAACAATTTCAACACCAATCATCAAACCACGGCCACGCACGTTACCGATACATGGGAACTCTTGAGCAAGCTTTTTAAATTCAGCTTGTAAGAAATCACCACGTTCTTGTGCATTTTGCGCAAGGTTTTGTTCTTTGATGGTTTTGATCGTTGCAAGACCAGTACCCATTGCCAATTGGTTACCACGGAAAGTACCCGTGTGACCTGCTGGCTGCCAAGCATCAAACTTACGTTTAATACCCAACACAGCAAGCGGTAAGCTACCACCAACGGCTTTAGACATCACCACTACGTCAGGTTCAATACCCGCATGTTCAAATGCGAACATTTTGCCTGAACGTGCAAAGCCTGCTTGAACTTCGTCAAGAATCAACACAATGTTGTGTTTTTCAGTCACTTCGCGGATTTTTTTCAACCATTTGGTTGGCGCTGTTACCACACCGCCTTCACCTTGAATTGCTTCAAGAATCACAGCAGCTGGCTTGGTTACACCACTTTCAACATCTTCAATGAAGTTTTCAAAGAAATATGTCAAAGCATCCACACCCGCTTCACCACCTAAACCAAGTGGGCAACGGTATTCATGCGGATACGGCATAAATTGAACGCCTGGCATTAAACCATTTACAGCATTTTTCGCAGACAGGTTACCTGTCATTGCAAGAGCGCCGTGCGTCATACCATGGTAACCACCAGAGAAACTAATCACTGTGCTACGACCGGTATACGTCTTCGCTAATTTAATTGCTGCTTCCGTGCCATCTGCACCAGATGGACCACAGAACTGTAAACAATACTCTTCCTTACCGCCTGGTAATTGTTCAAGTAATGCTTCAGTAAATGCATCTTTTAAAGGTGTCGTTAAATCCAAAGTATGTAAAGGAAGACCACTTGCAAGTGTATCTTGAATACTTTGAATTACCGCAGGATGATTATGGCCCAAAGCCAATGTTCCTGCCCCAGCTAAACAATCGAGGTACTCTGTACCTTCAACATCAGTAACCCAGCAGCCTAATGCTTTGGCTATCGCTAACGGTAATTTCCGTGGATAGCTACGAACATTGGATTCCATCTGACTTTGGCGAGTCAAATAGTATTCGTTAGTAGTATTAGTGGCAGGGTTTACAGAAGAAACGCTCATATCGAATTACCATCTCTGATATGGGTTGAAAGAAATAAGTCGGGTGACTTTTGGTCCTTTGACTCGGCGCTTTATAAATCTAGTCAGATAGCGTTTGGATACTTCATAACTAGGAGGCGGATGATACAGAAATTTTCAATAAAATAAACAGCTTTTGGACATTATCTGTCAGAAATTTACTAAAAAAATATATCATGCCAAACCATAGCTTAAATTATCCTCTTATAGTGTGACAACGTAAAGAAAAGACGATGAATTTATTTATTTTTCAACTTCACCACAAAATTTCAAAATACTCACCCTGGTCAAAAAATAAGTTTTTGAAATAAATAATTTTATTTAGGTTTTTATGAAAAATATTTTGTACCTTTTTTTACAATCGAACCACAATATTTTCGCAAATTCACCACAAATTGGCTTTAAGCTTTTTACAAATGTTGCAAAACTCCTCCTAAATAAAAAAGGAATAAAAATGCGTCAATTCTTCATCCCAGCAATCGCTCTTAGTGCTTTATTTAGCTCAGCAGTTTTTGCTCAGTCTGAGAACCAATTAAACTACAATATTGTCAATGTTCAGGCCGAGGCAACACGCCAAGTATCCAACGATTTAATGAATGCAACGCTTTATATTGAACGGAGTAACAAACAACCTGCCGAACTCGCAACACAAATTACGCAGCTCATGAATCAAGCTACAGCTTTAGCACGTAAATATCCAAGCGTAAAAGTCGAAACAGGTTCTCAAACCACCTACCCAATTTACAACGATGACAACCAAAAGTTAAAAGAATGGCGTGGTCGTGCTGAAATTAATTTAGAAAGTACCGATTTTAAAGCAGCGAGCCAATTGATTGGTGAGCTACAGCAAAACTTCCAAACCCAGTCAATTGGCTTTAGTGTGTCCGACACACAACGTAAGAAAGTGGAAAATGAGCTGATTGTTGAAGCATCGAAAAACTTTCAACAGCGTGCGCAATCATTAGCACAAGCATGGAGTAAGTCAGGTTATAACTTGGTTAACTTAAACATTAATACCAGCAACTACTACCCTCGCCCAGTCATGATGCGTGCAGAAAGTGCAAAATTTGCAGCAGCTGATGCGCCAATGCAAGATGTTGCAGGCGGTGAATCTAAAATCACTGTGAATGCAAATGGTACTGTTCAACTTAAATAACAGATTTCATTCAAATTCATCTAAAAAGCCATGTTAAACATGGCTTTTTATTGTGTGCTCGCTCAATAAAACTTTAATTCGCCTATTAATTTTAGCGTTTTAATTGCAATAATTGATAATGGTTATTATTTGATTTCAGCAAAGTTCAGCATATGATAGCCGCGTTCTTTATTATGGATTGCGCACAAAAGAATGATTTCATCACGTCTTCATCTGCAGGATCGCAGATTATTCAAAACCAAAAAACTCAGTATTGCGATTGGACTTTCTATGAGCTGCTTGACCTATGCACAAGCAGAAGAACTCACTGAAGCAACGAGCAATAATGTGCTTCCGACCATCAAACTTGAAGCACAAGGCAACTGGTTAGAAGATGCCAATGCAGAGAAAGTGCAAAAGCATGCAGGCGCTCGTACGATTATTAATCGCAATCGCTTAGATGAAGTTGCTGCGACTTCAATTAAAGATGCCCTGAAGCAAGTGCCTGGTGTTCAAGTCCAAGAAAATAATGGTACTGGTGGCAGTGATGTTTCACTCAATATTGGGGTCCGTGGTTTAGCCTCTCGTTTATCTCCTCGCTCTACAGTATTGCTTGATGGTGTTCCTCTATCATTTGCGCCTTATGGACAGCCTCAGCTTTCTCTAGCACCGGTATCATTAGGCAATATTGAATCTGTAGATGTGGTTCGTGGTGCAGGCTCTGTACGTTTTGGGCCGCAGAACGTAGGCGGTATCATTAACTTTGCAACTCGCACTATTCCTCAAGAGTTTGCAGGTAATGTCAGCCTAACGACCGAATATGCTTCGGGTACAGATCAAGTTAAATATAGCCCAAACCTATTTGTAGGCGGAACCTTAGATAATGGTCTAGGTCTTGCCCTACTATATTCGGGTACAAAAGGTGATGGCTACCGCGAAGCCAATAATAAAACTGACATTGATGATGTCATGTTAAAAACGGCCTATCAAATTACAGATACTGATGCAGTCGCGCTGAATTTACATCATTACGAAGGTCGTGGTGAAATGCCTGAAGGCTTAACTGCCGAAAAATATGCACAAAACCCTTATCAGTCAAATAAGTCACGTAATTATTTCTCTGGTCGCCGCTCAGATGTGTCATTCCGCTATACACATCAAGATGAAAAAAATAACTTTGAATTGCTGACCTATTATATTGACTCATTTCGCACGAGCGACTTAGAGACAGATGTTAGTGCAACGACTTCGCGTATGGACACCTCTCCACGCGACTACAAAGTTTTTGCCATTGAACCGCGCTGGTCTCGTGCATACCAATTAGGTAACTCAAATAGCGAATTTACTATCGGCTATCGTTATTTAGATGAAGATAGTTCTGAGTTCTCAGGTCGCTCATCGACATATGCATTGAATGCACCTGTGACCGAAATTAAAGCACGTACCACGAGTGAAGGTGGCACTAAAGCACATGCGATTTATGCAGATAACCGCTTCGATTTAGAGAACTGGGTCATCACACCGGGACTACGTTTTGAATCGATTGAAACGCATAACAATTTTACTGCTTATAACCAAGGCGTAGCAGTTAATACCGTTTCACCAAAAATTGATTCAGATGAGTTTTTACCAAGCCTATCGGTTATGTATAAAGCGACAGACAATTGGAAAATTTTTGCCAATGCGGGCGTTTCATTCGGCCCACAGCAATATAACCAATTGGCACGTTTAGAAGGTGGTGTTGCACAAAGCACAACGGATGGCTTACATCCTGAAAAGTCCAATAACTATGAAATTGGGACGAAGTATTTGGGCAATGGTCTAAATGCAGAATTAACCGCGTTTTATTTAGACTTCAAAAAAGAGTTAATTTTAGAACGTGATGCTCAGAATAATGGCATTTGGACAGACTTAGGCGCAACCAGTCACAAAGGTGTAGAACTTGGTCTAGCTTATGACTTTGGCGCTTTGACTGATGCACTTAAGGGCTTAAAACTCTATAGCAACTACACCTTCACCAAAGCTGTAGCTGAAGCAGGCGACTTTGAAGACAAAGACCTTCCTTTCTACTCCCGCCACACTGCAAATGTTGGTTTAGCCTATAAAGTGAATCAATGGAGCGTCAATGCAGATATGTTTGCCCAATCTAAGCAGCATTCTCCAGGTTCGAGTGATACCTATCAAACTGACGAATCAGTTGATGGAAAATTAGGTGATATTCCAGGTTACTCTACCTTTGCGGTGCGTACAGCCTATGACTTTGGTGAGCAACTCCACGGTTTAAAAATTGCGGGTGGCGTTAAAAACGTGTTTGATAAACAATATTTCACACGTTCTACTGACTCCACAGGCGGAAAATATGTAGGGCAACCACGTACCTTCTACCTTCAAACGTCATTTGATTTCTAAAACTGCAAACCAATTCGTTCAACCATATTGAACTGTTAAAAAAGACTACATTTTTGTGGTCTTTTTTATTTTAACAATATGACAAAATTATGACTCTCTTCCGTACTTTATAAACACAATCCACTTTCATGACTCTTTCAGAACTTAATTTATCGCTTTTTTCATGGATTAATGCTTCCCCTGAAGCTAGTAATACAAGTATTCATTTTGCCATATTCATCGCCAATGACCTGCTCTATTGCATGATTTTACTGTTTGCTTGGTTTTGGCTACGTGGTAACTATGACACTAAAAAGCAGATATTGAAGGCGTTTATTTTTACCAGTATCGCCATTTTGATCAGCCAATGTATTTCTCATGTGTATTATCACCCACGGCCTTTCGTCATGGAGGTCGGACGCACTCTCATTTACCATGCACCCAATGGCTCTTTCCCTAGTGACCATATGCTGATTTTTAGCAGTATCGCCTTTTCTTATCTATTCTCTGCGCAGCGTAAACTGGGAATTTTTCTCTTGATTATGGCTTGGCTGGTTGCATGGTCACGTGTCTATCTTGGTGTGCATTTTCCTTTAGATATGCTCGGCGCATTTCTATTGGCTTTTGCCTTAAACTTCTTTGGATTAAAGCTTTGGAATCTCTATAAAGAGAAAATCATGCAAGGGGCACTCACCATTCACTTTTACTTATTTAAGCCCCTCATTCAAAAAGGCTATATCAAATAACTTTCGTTCCAAAACAAAAAAATCCCGCTCGAAAGCGGGATTTTTTAATGCGTTTAAATTAGTAGATCGCCATGTGGTTGCGATGGATCATCTCAAGTGAACGTGCTTCACCTAGAACTTGGTGAACTTTATCTGACGCCAAGCCCTTTACCAGCTCCGCAGAACGCGAACTAAAGTTGACACGTCCGACCGCAACACGGCCACCTTGGATATCAACACATTCAACCACGTCACCGCGTTCAAAATGCCCTTCCACAGCTTTCACACCAACTGGAAGCAAACTACGATGATTATCTTTTATGGCTTTAACAGCACCATCATCCAACACCAAACGACCAGCAGTTTGTAAGTGAGCCGCCAACCACTGTTGATGAGCCGTAATGCGGTCATTGTCAGTAATAAACAATGTCCCAAGCATTTCACCATCCATCAAACGTGCCAGCACATTGTCGCTTTCACCACTGGCAATCAGCGTTGGACAGCCAGACTTTGCAGCTAAGCGTGCAGCACGGACTTTGGTCAACATACCACCACGACCAAACTTACCGCCACCGCCAGCCATATCAAACAAACTCTCATCTAGAGCACGCACAGTATGGAACAGTTTTGCATCTGGATTTGAACGTGGGTCTGAGTCGAACATACCCTGCTGGTCTGTCAAAATAATTAACAAATCAGCATGGACTTGACCTGCAACCATTGCGGCCAGCGTGTCATTGTCACCAAAGCGAATTTCATCGGTCGAAACTGTGTCATTCTCGTTGATCACAGGAATGACATGCCATTCAATCAAGTTCTGTAAAGCATCACATGAGTTCAAGTAACGACGACGGTCTGCCAAGTCATCATGAGTTAATAACACTTGCGCAGTCTGAATGTGATGTTTTTCAAGCACACTTGACCACGTATGAATAAGCCCCATTTGACCAATGGCAGCACACGCCTGAAGACTGGGTAGATCGGTGGGTCGGCTGTCTAGCTTCATACGAACCATACCTTCAGCCACAGCTCCTGACGACACCAGAATAATCTCATGTCCTGCATTGTGTAGATCTGCAATTTGTTTCGCCCAATGCGAAATTGCATCTATATCTAGACCTTGCCCATTTGCTGTGAGTAAAGATGATCCGATTTTAACAACGATTCGTTTACAAGCTTCGAGCTTACGTTGCCCATCTACCACTTCTATCATCTTGTCCTCAGTTACTCATTACGAGCTTAACGTACGTAAAACACTTCCATTTCGCCGTCATCTTCATCATCGTCTTCATCATCATCAGCCAACAGGCCTGCAAGACGTTGTTGACGACGCATTTCACGATATGCTTCTTTAGCGGCAATCGTTTGTTCGCGTGTTTCAGCTTCAAGCTGCTCACGGAATGCTTTCACTTCTGCTGCATAATCAGGATCTTCAAGCTCACGTTCACGTTGTTGCTCAATTTGATCCATCAGATAATACACAACTGGTTTTGTCCCTTCAGACATCAAACCTGAAGTTTTAAATACTGGGCCATCCCACTGCATTTCATCTAAGATATGCTGACACCATTCGTCACGCGTATCGTCTGAAAGTTGGTCAACTTTGTTTAACACTAGAACGATAGGTAACTTTGAAAGTGTCGGAGAGAACTTCTCTAATTCACCCAAGATCGCTTTTGCATTGTATGCAGGATCAGAACCATCAATTGGCTGAACATCCACAATGTGAAGCAAAATACGCGTACGCGCCAAGTGCTTTAAGAAACGAATACCAAGACCCGCACCTTCAGAAGCCCCTTCGATCAAGCCAGGAATATCAGCCATTACAAATGAACGGTGACTGTCTGCATCAACCACACCAAGGTTTGGAACCATCGTAGTAAATGGATAGTCTGCAACCTTAGGTTTTGCTGCTGATACGGCACGAATAAACGTCGATTTACCTGCGTTTGGCATACCCAGTAAGCCAACATCGGCCAGTACTTTTAGCTCTAAACGAATTTCACGGAATTCACCTTTAAAACCATGGGTACACTTACGTGGCGAACGGTTCGTCGATGATTTAAAGTGAGTATTACCCAAACCACCATCACCACCCGCTGCAACAAGCACACGCTGACCACTTTCAACCAAGTCGCCAATAATGTCACCCGAGTCAGTGTCAACAATCGTTGTACCTACAGGAACCTTTAATACGGTGTCTTCACCACCACGGCCTGCGCAGTTCGCGCCACGACCATTTTTAGCTCGCTCCGCACGGAAGCGGCGAGTATAACGGAAGTCTACAAGGGTACTGGTATTATCATCAGCTTCGATAAATACGCTACCACCACGACCACCATCACCACCGTCTGGACCACCAAAAGGTACGAATTTTTCACGGCGAAAACTGGCTACGCCATTGCCACCGTCGCCAGCCTCTACGGTAATGACTGCTTCATCAACAAAGCGCATGCTGCCAATCCTCTAAATACTTTAAAACCGCATATTCTGCCATATTTTACAAAATTTCTCGAATAGAATTATTCAGCGAAACATGAAATTTAGTCACAAAAATACCAAAATCTAACTTTTCGACACTTTTCACCTGATTTTATTCATTTTTTAATTTAAATGTGCTGACCATTTAGTCGTTAGATCACTCTTCGACTCATTTTATTCAATCCTAATCAACTTTTACTTTCAAAAAGGATTTTCACATCAAAATAGCGCGCTAAAAGAGTAAATTGCTTGATAACAAGACTTTTTCACAGCCTGAAATTCTAATCAAATCTAAACCACCTCCGCACGCCTGAGGAATTCACTCTTAAAATGCAATTAAGGATTATCACAACCAATCCACATTACTTGTCATCTTTTATTTTAAAGCTGCTACTCGCTCCTTGCTTTCTAGAATTTCAGGCAAACTTTTTTCAATCCAACCAATCAAATACATGGTTTTCTCAGCGGCTTGAGAACCCAAGATCGTCAATTGGTACTCTACTTTGGGCGGCACCACAGGATAGACCGTCCGTAGAATAAAGCCATCATGCTCAAGAGTTTTAAGCGTCTGAGAAAGCATTTTCTCACTCACCCCTTCTATACGCTGCTTGAGTTCACTAAAACGATGTACGCCATCACTTAAACAGCGCAACACCAGTACCGACCATTTACTCGTAAGATGCTCCAAAATTTCACGAGACGGACACTCCGTGGATAAAACTTGACCTAACAATTTGCTTGTCGCATAGGTGTGCATCATTTCTCTCCATTTGGTTTATTACTTACTTTTTGGTACGTACTTACATTTAGTAAGTTAACAGATTAAGATACAACCATCAAGTATAGAAAACAACCAACATAGGTGAATTATGAAAATTGCAATCACAGGCGCAACAGGACAACTTGGCAACCTCGTTATAGAGCAACTTTTGCAGCTGACTACTGCCCAGAATATTGTTGCGCTAGTTCGTAACATCGATAAAGCTGAACATTTCAAAGTCCAAGGTATTGAGCTACGTGAGTTTGATTATGACCGCCCTGAAACATTAATTCCTGCTCTATCAGGAGTAAATAAGTTATTATTGATTTCAGCCAATGAAATTGGTCGCCGTACACCTCAACACCAAGCAGTGATTGATGCTGCGAAAGTAGCCGGCATACCTTATCTTGCTTATACCAGCTTACTTCGTGCAGATACCTCCCCACTCGGCTTAGCCCAAGAACACCGTGAAACCGAAAAACTAATTCAAGACAGTGGAATCACTTATACCTTCTTAAGAAATAACTGGTATAGCGAAAACTACCTTGCAGGTGTTGCTCATACCATTGAAATTGGGACGCTTTTTGGCGCAGCTCAAGACGGTCGAATTAGCTCAGCATCGCGTATAGATTATGCTGAAGCTGCAGCGAAAGTCTTAACCTCAACGGGCCATGAGAATAAAACCTATGAGCTAGCAGGTTCAGAAAGTTTTAGACTCTCAGACCTTGCAACTTTAATTGGCCAAGCGGCAAATAAAGACATTATTTATCAGAACCTAAGTGCAGAAGAATACACGCAAGGCTTAACTCAAGCAGGCCTACCTGCTGGCTTAGTTGATGTAATCGTTGATGCAGATACCCAAAGCATTCAAGGCGCGATGTATAGTGACCGTAAAGACCTAGAACAATTGATTGGACGTAACACCACCAGCATTCAAAATGCAATCAAAGCCGCACTTTAAGCCACTCATTTAATTTTCACATTCAAACACCACCAATGATTGGTGGTGTTTTTTATGGATGAATGTTCTTCACGGGTAGTGTCATATTCATCTCCAAGTTCGCCGTCGTACTTCGCTCTATGTTGTACATGGTCGCATTGAAGCTTGCTATTTTGCGCATAGTTATTGGGTCATTCAAATTTAACTGTGGTGCAAACTGATGCAACACATGCAGTCGTACTTGCTCATCAAACTCAAAATAGACCAAACCATTAAACATAATTTTGATTGGGATCTGATAGTCCTGCTTTAAATGAAATGGCACAGCCAGCTTAATCGGAATATCTAAAGTGAGTGGGAACTTAGGTAATAGTTTATTTTGATAAATTAGGTCTGTAGTTGTCTCCAACGGCATATTTTGATCAATGAGCACCTCGGTTTGATAATCAACAGATACTGAAACGGGTACTTCTACTTCAAACTCTAAATTTGCCAAATATTTCCCTGTCAAAGGCAGGTTGATTTTCTGATCGATTTTCAGTTGCGTATCTAAAGTCCCAACGGATTGGGTTTCTAAATAATTACCCACTTGGATTTTTGTCGGTAAGGAGTCTGATAGTTGAATTTGGGCTTCACTCGCAGACACTTGCATACTGGCTTGAATATTCAGGTACAACCAAAACAGCGCACTCACTAAAATTACAACGCACACAAAACTCAGTATAAGCCGCTTCGCAGACTGGAATATCCACATACTCCCTCCTATGGCTTCACGTGTTCTTGAGGTAGAGGTTTTTCACGCAGTAATTGCAAGCTATTGAGTGGAATTTTCAACTCACCCTGCTTGATTTCAATTGGTAATGTATTTTGCACATCCACCGAAGCTTTCAATGCCGTTTTAATTGGAACGTTTAAATGTCCCTGTATTGGAATATTGGTCTTAACCACTGTATTGACTGGAATATGTAGGTTTTCTTTCAGTACGGTTTTCACAGGTGCATCAAATTTGAGGTGTACTTGCTGTTCAAGTGGCACATCAATATGAATCGGCACATCCAACTGAATGGGAATATTTCCTTTTAAAGGTAAAGTCACATCTCGTCCCATGACTTTCACCTGTACCTTGGTATCTACAGGCATATTCTGATTAATTTTCAAGGTTTCACGCACTGGAATGGTGGTTTTAATCGGAACCTGATTATCAAAATATACCCGTGGAGTCAGCGTTTGGGTCAGGGGAATATTCAGGTTTTCACGAATTGGAATTTCTGCATTGACGCGCCCTGTGACATCTACATCTAAGGCATCATGAATTTTAACCTCAGCTTGTAAAGGTTCTTGCAGATCAATACTGACTTTTTGATTTTCTAAGGGAATATAAATATTAAAGTGTTTAAACGTCCAAATAGCGATAAGTACACCGCATACAGATGCCAACACAATGAATGCCAATCCACTTAGCACATGCTTCACTTGCAAATTCAAATTCCTTTTGTTTTATTTTCTTTTTATCTGACAAATATCATCCTTTTGTCAGCCTAGAAAGTCATTGAGGGCGGTATACCAACCAGACTCTATAATTTTTATCACCCTATTCTACACAGTATTCTAATTATTCTAAGTAAATTACTAGGGATTAAACATTGGCAACTCTTACCACCCAAGCCAATACTTATGTCACCCCAATGCATCTGATCAGCCTCATCCACAACAACAACGCAAAAAAAAGAGCCTCAATTGAGGCTCTTTTTAGTAACTATTACAAATTATGCATTTGTTTCAGCTGGAATTTTTGGATAGCTTACGCCGCCCATTTGCTCTGCAATACGTAAAACTTGGCAGCTATAGCCAACTTCGTTATCGTACCAAACATAAGCAGTTAAACGGTTGCCCGAAGTGATTGTTGCTTGCGCGTCAAATACACCTGCTGTACGTGAACCGATAAAGTCAGATGATACAACTTCAGTCGAGTTGGTATAACCGATCTGACCTTGAAGGCTAGAGCTGATTGAAATTTTACGAATGTATTCGTTCACTTCATCACGATCAACTTCTTTATCTAAAGTTAAGTTCAAAATCGCAAGTGAAACGTTTGGTGTTGGAACACGTACAGAGTTACCTGTCAGTTTACCTTGAAGTGCTGGAAGTGCTTTAGCAACCGCTTTAGCCGCACCTGTTTCAGTAATCACCATGTTCAACGTTGCAGCACGACCACGACGGTCTGCTTTATGGTAGTTGTCGATTAAGTTTTGATCGTTTGTGAACGAGTGAACTGTTTCAACGTGACCATTCAACACTGTGTATTTGTCATGCAAAACTTTAAGTGTTGGTGTAATTGCGTTGGTTGTACAGCTTGCAGCAGAGATAATGGTATCTTCATCAAGAATGTCTGCTTGGTTCACACCAAACACCACGTTCTTCATGTCGCCTTTACCTGGTGCAGTCAAGATCACACGTGCAGCGCCTGGGCACTTAAGGTGTTGCGCAAGACCTTCAGCATCACGCCATTTACCCGTGTTGTCGATCACTAATGCATTACTAATACCATAATCGGTATAATCAACTTCAGTTGGGTTCGACGCATAAATCACTTTGATGAATTGACCGTTTGCAATGATTGCTTCGTTTTCTTCATCAACAGAAATCGTACCAGAGAATGGACCATGGATTGAGTCACGGCGTAATAAAGACGCACGTTTTTCCAAATCACCATCAGATGACTTACGAACCACAATCGCTTTTAGGTTCAAACCACGGCCAAGACCAGACTGACCAATCATTAAACGTGCAAGGATACGGCCGATACGACCAAAACCGTAAAGGACAACGTCACGACCTTCTACTGAAGTCGCACGACCTTCTACAGATTTAACAGCTGCTGCAACAAATGCATCAACATCGCCACCTTGCTCTTTAAACGCAACGGCTAATTTGCCTAGATCAATTTCAGCAGTACCGATATTTTCAATTTTAGCCAACGCTTCAAGAATTGGGAACGTGTGTACAACTGAAAGCTCAACGTCCATCATACGAGTGAAACGGTGCGCTTTTAAAATTTGGATAACTGAACGGTTAACTAAAGAACGTCCAAACACTGAAACCACAATATTTTTTTCACGGTAAAGCTGACCGATCAAAGCGATCATTTGTTCCGCGATTTCTTCACGGTTTTTCCAGCGACCTTGGTGTTCTGCGTGTAGGGCGATGATAGTCTCTTTGCTCACAGATACGTCCTCTAATTAATTTAATCTAAGCGTAAATTTTAAAACCCAACAATTGTAAAGGATTTAGCGCCAAGTTTGAATCGAAAGCTGTAAATGCATGATGTTTTTTGTCGTATATCCATTATTAATTTAAGAAATGATTGCATTTAGTCTTATGATTTTGCAGTATAAAAATTAAAAAAATATTTTTTTAGATAAAAAATAAACAGTTACGCAAATGATGTTTTATCAAACAGTCAACTATTCTTAAAGGGCAATAAACATATAAGAAACTTGCTTATCGCCCAAATTCTAGCGCAATGACAGCTCCGAACATCATCAAATTAGTCTGAATGTTGCTGTTTTTCAAAATGCTCAATATTTCGTTCGAGCTGTTTTTTATTTTGTTGTTGTTTATATAAATGCAACACACCTTCAATAATGAGCAATAAGACTGCGAACCAAATTGGAATATAGGTAAACCACTCACCTGCCTCTATACGCTCTCCCATGGCAACTGATGCTCCCGCCAGTAAAACAGGCTCCAAATAACTCAGCAAACCAAAGATCACAAAAGGTAAATAACGACTCGCAAGTATATAACTTCCGAGTCCCATCGCACTTAAGAAACCCAGTCCAATGACCGCCAAAATCAGATGTGGAAACTGTTGTATCAAAGCCAAGCTATCACTATGCACAAAGCCCAAATAGAAAGCGACAGGTAAAATTAAAAACAGATCCCACCAGAAGCCACCCAAATGATCCGTCTTACAAACACGACGCAGGAAGAAATACAAAGGATAAGCCAAAGCGATATAAACCGTTTCCCATGCCATGCTACCAATACGCCAAATTTCATGTCCTACCCCAAGCACAGCAAGGGCTACCGCAGCCATTTGCCAGCGGGATAGTTTTTCCTTGTAAAGGATGCAACCAACCAACACCATGACCAAAGGCAGTAAAAAATAGCCGAGCGACACCTGTAGGCCGCGACCATTCATGGGCCCCCATAAAAATAGCCACAACTGCGTGGTACATAAAACCGAACTAAACAATAACCAAGCAAACATCCAAGGTTGTTTAAAGATACGCTTAAACAACTCCGAAATGAGTTTTAAATCACCACTCCACCACATGAATGCGGTTAAAAAGGGTAAAGTCGAGAGCATACGCCAAGCAAAAGTTTGTTCACTATCCAAAGGCTTTAAAAAAAAGGTATAAAAATACAAAACCCCAAAAGTGACGGATGCTAAAACCGATAGTGCAACACCTTTATACATCCTTCACTCCACATTGATTTACGCGATTTTTTACCAGGTTCCGATTATAAAGCGTTCGACTGTATAAAGCTTTATTATTCAAGTTTTAAAATACGTATATGAAACTAAAAAAGCCATGCTTCAGCATGGCTTTCAAGGCTTAATAGATTTTATTTTTGCAATTGTTTGGTATGAATCAAATCATTCAAGTCATAACCCACTGACTTTGCATATTCTAAGTATTCATTAATGACCTTTTGGTCTGGTTGTGGCGAACGAGAAAGCACCCACATATATTTACGTCGTGGCTCCCCCACTAAAACCGTTTGATAGTCATCATCAATTTTTAAAATCCAATAATCTCCGCGTGCCACAGGTAACCAACGCACCGCCTCAGGTAAAAAACTCACTTTCAACTTACTATTAAAAGGTGGGTTTTGTACAAATGCTTCACCTATAGACTGCATCAGCTTACCATCTTGAGCATAACAGCGGTTATCTACTATCACATTGCCATTTTCATTCAGGGTATAAGTAGCCGAGACATTACTTCCGCATTTATTTTGGAAGTACATGGGCTTACGTGCAATTTCGTACCAAACACCCAAATAACGGTCTAATTCAACCTTATCCACCACGGCTAAGGGTTTGCTCTGGGCATAAGCCATGGTTGCCATGCCTAACCCGACTAAAACAGCACCACCTACAGCAATTTTGGCAAGCGTAAAACCCGCCTTTGGAAGATTTGCAGACATAAACTGTACCTTTAATATTTCAGAATTTATGATCTAAAAATAAACATCTCTTTAAAAAATAATGCTTTCTGCCCAAATTACTGTAGCGTTATGTAAATGCAACTTAGGTTAGAAGTTGTGCTTTTAAGCGCAAAATTTCATCTCGCAGACGTGCAGCTTGCTCAAACTGTAGCTCTTTAGAAGCTTTTAACATTTCTTTTTCCAGCTTGCTTAAGTGCTTGGCAAGAAGTTTCGGATCGGACAGCAAGTGCTGCTCATCTGCACTGAGCGTTTGGTGTTGGTCTGTGATACCACTTTCAACTTGATCATCTGTCAGCACTTCGCCTGTATCAATATCCTTTTTATTTTGTCTGATGGTGCTGCGCGGAATAATGCCATGCAGCTCATTAAAGGCCATTTGTTTTTCACGACGACGGGCTGTTTCATCGATGGCTTTTTGCATCGAATCGGTAATCCGATCACCATATAAAATCGCTTTGCCTTTTACATTACGTGCTGCACGACCAATGGTTTGAATCAAAGAGCGCTCAGAACGCAAGAAACCCTCTTTGTCCGCATCCAAGATAGCCACTAAAGATACTTCAGGCATGTCCAAGCCTTCACGTAGTAAGTTGATCCCGACGAGAACATCGTAGACACCTGAACGTAAGTCATGAATAATTTTCACCCGTTCAACGGTATCAATATCTGAGTGCAGATAGGCAACTTTGACGCCATATTCTTTTAAGTACGAACTTAAATCTTCTGCCATACGTTTGGTTAAGGTGGTTACCAAAACACGCTCATCTAGATCTTTACGGATATTGATCTCAGACAAGACATCATCAACTTGAGTCAATACCGGACGTACTTCAATTTCGGGGTCAATCAACCCTGTAGGACGAACCACCTGCTCAGCTATTTGCTCGGCTTTTTCAAGCTCGTATTTGGCTGGTGTAGCACTGACATAAATCGTTGCTGGCGTAATCCGTTCCCACTCTTCAAACTGCATTGGGCGGTTATCTAAAGCACTAGGAAGACGGAAACCATAATTCACCAAATTTTCTTTACGCGAACGGTCACCTTTATACATCGCGCCAATTTGCGGCACAGTGACGTGTGACTCATCAATAATCAGTAAGGCGTCGTCAGGAACATAATCAAACAAGGTCGGTGGCGCTTCGCCCGCAGGACGACCGGATAAATGACGTGAATAGTTTTCAATACCGTTGGTGTAGCCCAACTGCTGCATCATTTCCAAATCATATCGAGTGCGTTGTTCAATTCGCTGTGCTTCAAGCAATTTGTCATGTGCACGGAAGAATCCTAAACGATCTTTTAACTCTTCACGAATCGTGCCAATGGCGCGTTCTAAATTATCTTTCGGTGTTACATAGTGACTTTTTGGATAAATGGTTACACGCGGAACTTTACGGACGAGTTTGCCTGTCAGTGGATCGAACCAACGAATCGAATCGACTTCATCATCAAACAACTCAATCCGAATTGCGTGCTGGTCTGATTCAGCAGGAAAAATATCGATAATTTCACCGCGAATACGATAGGTACCGCGTAAAAACTCAAGTTCATTACGGCTATATTGCATTTCCACCAAACGACGAATGATGTCATCACGCGCAATACTGTCGCCCTGTACAATATGTAGCAACATGCTCATGTAAGCATTGGGGTCACCCAAACCATAAATAGCAGAAACTGAAGCAACAATAATCGCATCCCGACGTTCTAAGAGCGAACGCGTCGCGGATAAACGCATTTGGTCAATGTGGTCATTGATCGCTGAATCTTTTTCAATAAATGTGTCTGAAGATGGCACATAGGCTTCAGGTTGGTAATAGTCATAATAACTGACAAAATATTCGACGGCATTGTTCGGAAAGAAAGATTTGAATTCACCATAAAGCTGTGCGGCTAAGGTTTTATTATGTGCCATGACAATGGTCGGACGTTGCGTCCGCGCAATCACGTTGGCCATGGTATAGGTTTTACCTGAACCCGTAACCCCAAGTAACAACTGGTCGTGATAGCCCTTTTCTATTCCAGCAACAAGCTTTTCGATGGCTTGCGGCTGATCACCTGCGGGTTGGTAATTGGTGACTAAATCAAAAGGTTGTTTCTCACTCACAGACATATCCCAAGATTTGCTTCTTCAACCGACTATTTTAACAGATTCAATCCCGAGCAATTCTTGCTTTTAGATTTTTAATGTAATTTACTGAAAATATTACAAAGATTTTTCACTTGACCCCCCCGTATTTCAAGGGCAACATGAAGTGAAGAAGAGCGAAAAATCAGAGCCTATGACTTACCAATATCATGATGAAAGCATCGTCAAAAACCTAGATGAACATACCGTATTTGTGTTTGGTAGCAACATGGCAGGTCAACATGCGGATGGCGCTGCCCGAACTGCACTTGAGCACTTTGGCGCAATCAAAGGCGTCGGACGTGGCTGGTCAGGGCAAAGTTATGCCATTCCCACCATGAACGAACATTTACAACAAATGCCGCTCTCGCAAATTCAACACTATATTGATGACTTTAAAATCTATACCAAAAATCACCCTAAAGTGACTTACTTTCTAACCTCTATCGGCTGCGGTATTGCGGGTTATAAAGTCGAAGAGATTGCCCCGATGTTTAAAGGCATTTCTCATAATGTTATTTTCCCTGCATCTTTTCGTCCATTTGTGGAAAGAACACTGCCACGTCTGAGTAAAAAGTTTTTGCATACTATTTTTAATGATGCCGTGATTTTCAGTACCCAAAATGATGACATGCTGATTCAGCATTTGGCCTTAACCGATAATGAAAAAAGCTTAGCCAAAATTATCCTCAACACGCGCATGTATCCAACCGACAGTAATGGTCGCGATCGTGTGTTTGAAATTGAAGATATTTTACATGCACTATCTGGGAAAATATTTGATTTTGAGACCAACGCTGAGGGGCGCATGCTTTTTGGTGGTGCCATTCTAGCGCTGCTGGAACTTTATAATATCAATGAACAAGACTTCATTGAGGTTTGGCAAGGCACACGAGAAATCGCACCACCGAAACCCGAACATCGTGCGCGGAAAGCCTCACGTTAAGTCCAATCTTTTCAAAAAGCCAATCAATCAGATTGGCTCTTTAGTTACAAATAAAAGGGCTGTTGAACACTTTCCATATGCCCAATTGCCAACTACTACAAAAACAAATGTGACGGTACTGTTTCCGCTTTTCTCTTTTAGACCTGTAAAAGTTCACTTACACTCTGGATCATAATCATACTTTTCAAAAACTTAAATAAATCATGAGAACAAATAGACAGCTCGAATCCTTAAAATCCAAAAGAAACAAGCATGCACTTTTCAGTATGGCTATTGCCGTTGTCATGCTGATTGCATTTTATCAACTGCCGCAGATTCAGGATTTTAATTTTATAAATCTATCCCCAGTCTACTTTGTCTTCATTGTATGCTTATCCTTCCTCAAAAAGACAAAGAACGAATAACCGAAAAAGAGCAACCTCCTCTTAAATATTTTATTCATGATGGCGCCCTTCTTCATCATTAATATTCTTGCACTTTCCAGTCTCAGTAAATTTACTGACTATTCGGCTGTGCGTATCGCAAAACATATACCCAACCCGCAACACATCGAGAGACAAATTCTCTTAAACAGCTACACTGTGGGCTCTGGGCGTAATAAATCACATTATGAAGATGTTGTGTTAAATGAGCCTTCTCAGCAGCAACCACTAAGACTGATCTGTAATTTTATGGATCGCTTTAAGAGCTGCCCACACTTAGAAGACTTTCAACAACAAAAAGTCAGTATCCGTTATTACACAGACAGCCGTCAGTTTATCTACCCAGAAGTTTTGGTGTTATCGGTCACAGCGGACAACACAACCATCAGCAGCCAAGACTTCATGCAGATCTACCAACAACAACGAAAGAATTTTTTGATTTATTTATTCTTCATGGTATTGATTCCAAACCTATTGGTAATCAATTTATTTTGGCACGACCATCAATATCAGCAATCACAAACTTTTCGCTACCAACCTCAAAGCATTTAGCGCTTATCAATATCAGCATATACGCTCTTTAAACTCCAAAACCATTGGAGCTTATGCACTTTCTATGAGCAATAAATATGCATTTTTTGAATAAAGCACCCCATAAACTCACATAAATTTTAAAAATAACTTTTTTTATCACATTATTTTAAAAAGTTTTTTTAGCGCTTATACTGCTTTAAATTCCAACATAAAAACGAGATATAAATGCAATTATTGGACTCTCCTATTTTTGAATTATCTCCCATTGCCATGTGGTTAGAAGACTTTAGCGAAGTACAAAAACAATTCGATCTTTGGCGGAGTGAAGGTGTTGAAGATATTGCGTCTTTTCTGTTGGAAGACAAATCACGTATTTTAAGTTGTGCGCATAAAATTAAAGTCCTGCATGTCAACCCGCAAACCTTAAAACAATTTGAAGCCCAAAGTTTTGAAGACTTAACCACAAACCTTGCGCAAATTTTTAAAGCAGATATGTCAAGCACTCATTTAAATGAGCTGGTCGCACTTTGGAATGGTGAGACCTTATTTGAAAATACTGCTGTAAACTATACGCTTACAGGTCATCGCCTTGACATTCGACTGCGCGGAACAGTACTTCCTGGTCATGAACACGATCTTTCATTGGTTTTGATCACCACGGAAGACATCACGCCTTATGCCAATGCACAACGTTTAGAAGAAAAAAGTCGTTTAATTGCTGAGGCACGTTTTCAATACTCGCCTACTTCGCTTTGGGTTGAGGACTTTAGCCGAGTCAAAGCACGTTTAGATCATTTACGTCGTTTGGGAATCAGTGACTTTAAAACTTTCCTTGATGTCCACAATGACTTTATTAATGAATGCCTCAGAGACATCATGGTTACCGATGTCAACCAAGCCACACTCGATTTGTTTGCTGCACGTGACAAAGACCATTTACTTAAAAATTTGCATAAAGTCTTTCAAAATGAAACCCAACAGACCTTTCGACATCAGTTGCTCGAACTATGGGATAGCAATATTCAACATAACTGCGAAGCGGTCAACTACGCGCTCGATGGAAGTATTCGCCATGTGCTGTTACATTTTGCCGTGTTTCCAGGCTTCGAAGACGATTGGGGTATGGTACAACTGGCACTCACCGATATTACCGCGCGCAAAAAAGCCGAAAATTATCTTGAGTACTTGGGCAAACATGATGTCTTAACCAAACTTTATAACCGCTCTTTCTACAGTACCGAAATCAACCGACTTGAACGCAATAACCTCCGCCCTGTGTCTTGTATTTTCCTAGATATGAATGGCTTAAAAGCCATCAATGACAACCTTGGTCATGATCAAGGTGATAGCTTATTACGCCGTATGGGTAATACCCTGAATCAGTTAATTGAAAACACGCAATACTCAGCTTCAAGGATCGGTGGTGATGAGTTCGTGGTGTTATTACCTGCCGCCGATGAAGCCGCATTGAACCACTGTATTGAAAGTTTGCATGAGCTTTTAATGGTCGATAACCAATTTAACAATCATCAACCTATTAGTGTGTCGGTTGGAACTGCCACCAGCCAGCCAAATGAGCGGGTTGAAGATATGCTTAAACGTGCCGACACTGCGATGTATGAACACAAAAAAACCTACTATGCAGAAAATGATCGACGGGTTACCAATTACAACCCAGCGAATGATCAATAAAAAAGCGCCCTAACCAGGGCGCTTTTTTATTTCAATGGCGAATCAACGTTTACCCATTGAACGACGGGTGCCACGTGGTGGCATCCAAGTACGATCTGCATATTGTTCAGGTTTTGGACGAACCTGATTATGTGCAACATCGTCAGCACTTTGTTCTGCATTTGGCATTGGGAATGGGAGATTCACCAAAGGTTTTTTTGAAGTAGGCTGTTGCTTACTCATGACCATCACTCTCATCAAATTGCGCTTATTTTAAAGTTTTTTTCATAAAGATGCGAGAAACTTCCTAATTCTGTACATTTTTGAAATCATTAATTCAAAATTGAATTTTTTTTATGTTTTTTGCAGAAAATCTGTGTTTTTAAACGCCTTGCTTGAGTTTTTTAAGCTAAGATAGTGTGCTTTTTATTTTTTAAACCCTATAAGAAGGAATACTGCCGTGGACGTACGTCTCTCTGATCGTGTGAATGCCATCAAACCGTCCCCAACTCTTGCTGTTACCAACAAAGCTGCTGAATTAAAAGCGGCTGGCAAGAACGTTATTGGCTTGGGCGCAGGTGAACCTGACTTCGACACCCCACAACACATCAAAGATGCAGCAATTGCAGCGATTAACAACGGTTTCACAAAGTACACCGCTGTAGATGGTACGCCTGGCCTTAAAAAAGCGATTATTGCAAAATTCAAGCGTGACAATAACCTTGATTATGCTGCAAACCAAATTTTGGTTTCTTGTGGCGGCAAGCAGTCATTCTTTAACTTAGCATTAGCTTTGTTAAACAAAGGTGATGAAGTGATCATCCCTGCACCATTTTGGGTAAGCTACCCAGATATGGTGATTATCGCTGAAGGTGTTCCTGTTATTGTAAAATGTGGTGAAGAACAGCGTTTCAAAATCACACCTGCTCAACTTGAAGCAGCGATCACAGACAAAACGCGTTTAGTGGTTTTAAACAGTCCATCAAACCCAACAGGTATGATCTACACTAAAGCTGAATTAGAAGCTTTGGCTGATGTTCTTCGTAAATACCCAGAAGTTTATATCGCTTCTGACGATATGTACGAACCAATCCGTTGGGATGACGAATTCTACAATATCGCAACAGTTGCACCAGACCTTTATGACCGCACAATAGTGTTAAACGGTGTGTCTAAAGCGTATGCAATGACTGGCTGGCGTATTGGCTATGCAGCGGGCCCTGCTAAGCTTATTGGCGCAATGAAAAAAATCCAATCGCAATCAACTTCAAACCCAACGTCTATTTCACAAGTTGCTGCTGAAGCTGCATTGAATGGTCCTCAAGAAGTTCTTGAACCAATGATTGAAGCATTCAAACGTCGTCATGACTTAGTGGTTAAAGGCTTAAACGACATCAACGGTATTTCTTGCCTACCTGCTGATGGTGCGTTCTATGCTTACGCTAATATCAAACCGTTAATTCGTGCGAAAGGCTTAAAATCTTGCACAGAATTCTCTGAATGGTTATTGGAAGAAACTGGCGTAGCCGTAGTTCCTGGTGATGCATTCGGCTTAGGCGGTTTCATGCGTATTTCTTATGCAACTGCTGATGAAGTACTTGTAGATGCGCTTGCACGTATCAAGAAAGCAGCTGATTCAATCGAAGGCGTAGACGCTGCGATTGCTTCAATTGCTGCTGAAAAATAATTTAACCTTTTAAAGTTAGATTAAAAAAACCCGCGAAGCTCGCGGGTTTTTTTATTTTAAACAAAATCTAAAAAATTTGCTCTTAAGCCCGTTTAAATAATTTTAGAAACGTCTAGTACCAGCAGAATCTATGGTATCTACGTCTTTATTGCTAGATGACGCCGAAATCACCAAGGCAATGCCTGCCAGAATAATCGTCGCAGAAATAATGATTCGGAAGCTCAATGCTTCCCCAATAAACAATGCCCCACCCAGAATCGCCAAACATGGCACGGACAATTGCACGCTACTGGCCGTGACCCGATCAATTTTCTTCACTATTGCATACCAAAGTACATATGCCCCACTCGATGCCAAACCACCAGATAAGAGCGCCAACAGCATACCTTTTGACTGGATAAAACTCTGTCTGTAAAAAAATAAATAGACCAAGACAACAAAAGGAATCGCCACTACAAAATTTGCCAAGCTACTGGCCAGTGGGTTATGCATCTTTTTACCTGCAATGCTATACATTGCCCAACCTATGCCTGAAAGCACCATCAATGCAGCATAACCCAAAGGAGGTGCCGAAGCCCCTGGCAGTAATAAAATCAAAAGACCTAAAATAGCAATCGACAGCCCCAACCCGCGTCGCAAATTGATTTTTTCACCATGACACAGGCCATAACTGACCATACTTAACTGCACTGTCCCAAACAGTAGTAATGCACCTACACCCGCATCGATATGCAAATAGGCCAGTGAAAAAGCCACAATATATAAGGCAAGAAAAAATCCGTTTTTTATACTCCACTCTATTTTGGCCTTATGAGTAGAGAGCATATACAGTAGAAATAACACCATTGCACCGCTACAGACCCGAAGCAAGCTAAAACTCATCGGATCAATCTGCTGCTCAGCCAACGCTAAACGACATAGCACCGAATTGGCTGCAAAGGCCAACATTGCAATGGAAATTTTAAGCAGCATGTTTGAGCGTCCTTATTCAACAGCCTGCTTTAGATATATCGAATATATCTTATTAAATCTAGAGAGTTTTTCTCATGAAATTTATCAGAAATATCAATGTGTAACTCAGATGATTCAACCTGAATACCTTATTATTTAGCATCATCTGGTGAAAATAAAGCAATCACATCCGCTTCTGTGAGCTGCTCTGTAGAATACTTAAATTGGTAAAAATCAGGCTTATTATCAATATAAATTTCTGTTGTAAGCTTTAAATCTTTTGGCTGTTCTTCCATCGCAAATACATTGATATTGCAATAGCTGCCGTCCTGAGTTCGCCAAAAAAGTGACGTGCCACATTCGCTACAAAAACCACGCTCCCCCCAATCCGACGACTTGAATAATTTTAAATATTCTTGATTGTCAAACTTTAAACTACTGGGTTCGACATCAATACTCATGAGTACCCCGCTCGACTGCTGGCGACACATAGAACAATGACAAGCATGCACATCATGATTTTTGAGTGCGGCTTGGAACTTAGTTTTACCGCATAAACAGGACACGTTCATTGTGAGTTCCTTCTTCATGTGAAGACTGTATAAAATTACTAAAACCTTGTTTATCTTATATATAAATAAAAAACAAAAGAGTGTATAAATTTTGTGCACCACATTAAAACAATGATCACGTCTAGGCTGCTCCGTTCTATCAACACTCAAATTATCAAAATGAATAATCCTAAATCTTTTTCCTACAATATGTTCACAGCATGAGCTCAGTCCGTGATTACGATTTCGTTGATTTTGTACTGATCAATCCAAAGCTGAATATTGACGAAAAGACTGAATTTTGTTTAATTGGACAGCAAGTTCCAAAAAGGAACTAACAGCTAAATATAGGAATGAACAAGATGAATCCCAAAGAAATGACAGGACTACAACTCTTAGAAGCCATGTGTATAGGAAAAATTCCACCTGCAAGTATCAGTGAAACCATTCCCATGCAGCCTTTTGAAGTTTATGAAGGAAAAATTAGCTTTAAAGCAAAAGCAGATCATCGCCATTTAAACCCGCTTGGTGGCGTGCATGGTGGCTTTGCAGCAACAGTACTCGACTCAGTGACGGGTTGTGCCGTACATACTATGCTTGAAGCTGGTGTTGGCTATGGCACCATTGATCTGAATATTAAAATGTGCCGACCGATTCCAAAAGACAAAGAACTACTCGCCGTCGGTAGCGTGATCAACATCAGTAAAAATTTAGGTATTTCTGAAGGTAAAATTGTAGATGAAGACGGTAAACTCTACGCCCATGCCACAGCCACCTGTATGATTATTCGTCCCTAAAAACGAAAGGCACTGATAATATTCAGTGCCTTTTTCACACCAAAGTAAACTTTACTTCAGCATGACAGATCAAATTGCGGTTTTAAACGTCTTCAGCGTCTGCAATTTTGAGGCATCAGGACGCTCAACTCCTTTATAAATACAATAGTATTTAAACGCGCTGTCTAAACTTACGTCTAAACTTTTACCTTCAGCAGCAGACCAGACTTTTGAACGATTATTGCCTGATAAAGCACTGCCTGACAACTGATACAAATACAGATCATGCTCTCGCTTCACAGTCTTTTTAAGAGGACTCGTTGACTGTTCAGAAAGGAGCTGACAAGGACTGTTGACCAGCCAACGCTCACTAAACCAAAGTTGTAATAAATCACCCAAATACAAGTCTGTACAACCAACTGGCCAAATATCAATATAGGCTGACTCTACAGGGGTATAGTATTGTTCTGGGTTTGAAATAATAGAGAGATACTGATCTTGATAATGAGATAGGTTTGCAAAAATATCGGAAATGGTAAGCGTATTCATTCGCTTTCTCCTGTTTAGCCATTTTAGTGCTGGCAAGTTGGTTATAAATCCACACTGTTTAAGCTTTCACTTAAACGCTCTGTTGTTAAAATCAGACTATCAACGACTTTTCAATATTGCAAGCACTTCAATACGTTTTTTTTTGAAAATGATTTTTTTGTTCAAATAAAAAGCATCCAATATAAAAATGACAGCAACATGACATTTTAGACTTGACCCACTATGAAATGTCCTTATAATCGCATGCAGATTCTCCAATAGCTCAGTCGGTAGAGCGACGGACTGTTAATCCGCAGGTCCCTGGTTCGAGCCCAGGTTGGAGAGCCAAATTCAAGAAAGCCCACACTATGAGTCGTGGGCTTTCTTCTTTTCTACGTCTTAAAAGTTTCGCTGCTTAAGATGCGAATCTTCCAGCTAAGCTCAACAGAAAGCCAGAACTAGACCACTCTCGAAAAAATAAATTACCTTAAAAATACCCAAACGTGATTCACAAGAAAAATCATGAGCACATTCAAAACACATATGGATGTTCGTTCAGATCACGTCCCGATCACAGCAATTGAAATAAAAAATGGGAGGGGCAAATTATCGGTGAACAATTCAATCAACAGCAACTCGGGATTGCTGCAATTCACGATGAAGATTGAAAAAAATTCAAGCCCTCAATCCATCATTCTTTAATTAAAAAGCCCAATCGATAAAATTGGGCTTTTTAATGAGTCAGGGCTATCTACACTGAGAATCTGCAACGTCGAACAGCGTAAAGACTGTACCGTTCGTACACCGCCCTAAGCCGCTTCCGCAGGCACACCACTATGGAAACGGAACACATCATCAGGTGTACTAATTAGTTCTTTTTCGACGTTACGGATATGTTCAATACGGGCTTGAATATCTTCTTTCGGATTCTTCAATTTACCCGTTTGTGCAACCTCTAAAGCCAGAGCCAAATAATCTTCAAAATGGCGTGATTCAGACTTCAGCAGGTAGCGATAGTAACGACCTAATTCATCATCCACCAAAGGTGCTAACGCGTAGAAACGCTCACATGAACGTGCTTCGACAAAGGCACCAATGATTAAAATATCAATTAAAGCCTCAGGCTCATAAGTCCGCACTTCTTTACGTAAACCACCCGCATAACGCCCAGCACTCAGATTGCTCCACTCTAGCCCGCGCTTTTTCATAAATTCAAGCACTTGCTCATAATGCAGCATTTCTTCACGAACCAGTTGTGCAAGCTTGACTTGCAAATCGGTAAAAAAACTATAGCGAAACATCAGGTTCATCGCTGTACCTGCAGCTTTCTTCTCACAATTCGCATGGTCTTGCATCAGCACATCAAGATTATTCAGTGCTTCAAGTAACCAAGCTTTTGGTGTTTCACAACCCAAGAAATCCATGACGGGCTTCATGAGTTCATCATAATTGATATTCGACATATTCAAATCTTAAAAACTTTAAAATTAACGTGCAGCTTTAATCACTGCTTTCATTTCGCGTACAGCTTGTTCCAAGCCCACAAAAATAGCATCGGCAATTAGCGAATGTCCGATGTTTAATTCATGAATCTGTGGAATCTGCGCAATTGGCGTTACATTTTCAAGGTTGAGTCCATGCCCAGCATTCACCACTAAACCTTTCGACGCTGCATATTCGGCACCTTGGACAATGCGTTCAAGCTCATGTTGCTGCGCTTCAGGAGTTTCTGCATCAGCATAAGCCCCTGTATGAATTTCAATGGTTGGTGCACCACAAGCAACTGCTGCATCAATTTGTGCAAAGTCAGCATCAATAAACAAGGACACATCACAGCCAATCTCAGACAAGGCTTGAGTTGCCGCTTTGACATCGTCAAAATGTCCAATCACATCCAAACCACCTTCAGTCGTCACTTCTTGGCGCTTTTCAGGAACAAAACACACATGATGCGGTTTAATTTCTTTGGCAAATGCAATCATTTCATCTGTAACTGCAAGTTCTAAATTCATACGTGTTTTAAGCGCTGGACGCATACGACGTACATCATCGTCCTGAATATGACGACGGTCTTCACGTAAATGCAAGGTAATCCCTTCCGCCCCTGCTTGCTCACAGATCAGTGCTGCATTGACTGGATCAGGATAAGACGTTCCACGCGCTTGTCGTAAAGTTGCCACGTGGTCAATATTTACACCAAGTAATGCAGCCATATTCATTTCCTAATTACGATTGAGTTTGAGTGTTCTGAATCCACAACTGACGACTTTTTAAGGGGCGATCGCCCAACAATGAACTGATCATTTGTCGATACAACTTGGTCAGTAATTGTAACTGTTCCAAACCAAAATCCCTACCCTTTTCATATTGGCACATGCTTAAAATTTGCTGTCCGTTTAAGGTCGCTCGCGAGGCTTGTGCAGTAGGAATAAAGCCTTCATTCAGCTGGAATATATAGTTGAGTGATGCCTGAATTTCAAGTTGATTGGCATCAGTTGAAAAATCTAAGGCATAGCCCAAATCTTCCAGCAGTTCGTGCTCAAACTGTCTTAGAATTTGTTTTAAAAATTGATTAGGATCTGCTTGCTGTGCAAGTTGTTGTAATTGCGTTAGCGTATGCGCATATTGAGCAAAACTTTGCTCCATTTGTACTTCGAGTGGACATAGTCTGAGTAGAATCTCATTGAGATAGAAACCTGAAAAAAAGGCATCTCCAAAGAAAAAAATCGGCTGATTGACAATTTCAAGTTTTGTAAAATTTTTGAGTTCAGATTTACCCGAAGCTTGTAAACAGATCGGCTGATATTGTGGCGGCGGAGTTTGTCTTAAAATACCATCAACTCGCCCATGCTCTTGGGTAAATAAATGCACAATATGGCTACGTTCACGGTATTTTCTATGGTGAATTAAATAACCATGCAGTACTTCATTGCGCATGAGGAGTTAACTAATCTTTTTTATCTTTATCATTCTGTTCGCTGTCTTCATCATCCCCATCTGGGATAACAGCACCAACCACCGCTGCGGTTCCTTTCACCACACCTTTTGTGGTTTTATACGCAATCTTTACAGGTACGGTGACGATCTTGTGTATACAACCTTGCAAAAACAACATACAAGCCATTACTGCGAACACTTTGACCATAACACCATCCCTATAAAAATTTGTTTTCTTAAAACTTAGATATCGCTATAACCTAAGCTTTTCAATGCACGTTCATCATCAGACCAGCCGCCTTTCACTTTAACCCAAAGTGTCAGCATGATCTTTTGTTCAAACATTTTTTCCATATCGATACGAGCATCCATACCGATTTTCTTAAGCTTAGCGCCTTTTTCACCAATCACAATCGCTTTTTGGCCTGGACGGTCTACAAAAATCGTTGCATCAATATACGTACATGCTGGTTTTGGACGACCTGTTTTTTCATTTACCGTTGCTTCTTCAGTCTTAAACGACTCAATTTGCACAGTTAAATCATAAGGTAGTTCTTCGCCCAACTGACGCATGATTTTTTCACGGATAATTTCTGATGCCAAGAAACGTTCCGAACGATCTGTCAGTTGATCCAATGAATACATCGGTGGCTGGAAAGGTAAATATTTTTCAATGGTATCGCGCAGATGGTCTAAGTTTGCACCACGTAGTGCAGAAACAGGAACAATCTCAGCAAAATTCATTAATTTTGCACGTTCTTGAATCAAGGGTAATGCATGGTTTTTATTTTCAAGTGTATCAATTTTATTGATCACAAGAATCACCGGCATCTCAGCATTTTTGAGTTTTTCCAAAACGAGCTCATCGTTTTGAGTCCACTTGTCTGCATCTAGAACAAACAATACCAAGTTAACATCACGCAATGCAGAAGATGCAGCACGGTTCATCATTTTGTTGATGGCGCGTACTTCTTTTTTATGCATCCCTGGTGTATCAACAAATACCGCTTGAGATTTTGCACGTGAATCAATTCCCACAATTTTATGACGGGTGGTTTGTGGTTTACGTGAAGTAATCGATAATTTTTGACCCAACAAATGGTTCATCAACGTAGACTTGCCTACGTTTGGACGACCCACAATTGCCACAAAGCCACTACGAAAATCCGTTGGGATTTCTGTGCCTTGTTCGCTAAAAAATTGGCTAATTAAATCATTACTGTCGCTTTGCGACTCGTGATCAGCATCGATGTGATCGGAAGAATTTGACATGGCAGATTACTGCTCCAAAAGTTTTAAAATATCCGCCGCCGCAGCTTGTTCAGCAAAACGGCGACTGGTGCCCTCACCATTTACAACAGACAATCCATCAACTTTACATTCCACTTTGAAATGCTGATTGGGTGCATCACCTTGAATATCGACCACATCATAAACTGGGAGAGCTTTTTTTCGTGCCTGAAGATATTCTTGTAAACGAGATTTAGGATCTTTAAGTTGGTCGGTTGGCTCGATATGATCCAAATATGGCCCGTACCATTTTAACACAATCGGCTCCAACACCGTTAAATCACTACAATCCACATAGATTGCACCAATAATCGATTCAACCGTATCCGCGAGGATGGACTCACGATGATGTCCACCTGATTTTAACTCGCCTGTACTTAAAATGAGTGACTGGCTCAGTTTTAAATCATTTGCAATTTTACCTAAAGCTTCCTGACGAACCAAGGTTGCACGCATACGCGTCAAGCGACCTTCGTTTTCAGTTGGATAAGCTTTATAGAGATAATGTGCAATAATCATCCCTAACAAAGAATCGCCTAGAAACTCTAGGCGCTCATAGTTGTATTTGTGGCTCACCGATCGGTGGGTCAGTGCAAGCTGAAGTAATTCAGGTTGTTTAAACTGATAACCGATACGGCTCGCTAAGCGGGCTTCACTTAGCTTGGACTGAGCTTTGATCAAAACTTTTCTCGAACTTTAATACTAAATCTATATTCAGCAAGAATGGTTTTCTTACCTCATACTCCTTTTTCACCTGTAACCCTTCGGTATTGGTGACTTGCATAATTTCTTTAATCTTCACATCGCGAATACTATTCATTTCCAGACGTTTTGAAAGTTGCTTTTCAAACTCCGCGGGCTGAATATTTTTCGGGCTACTTTGAATTACTTCCTCAATTTGGCTATTGATCATCCGATCATCAAAATAGGGGGCCCAAACTGCAATTGCCACTTTCGCCATAAATGCAAACCCCATGATTGCAATTAAAATGGCGATATAAGATGCCCCTTGTTGATTCTTGCGCATTTTTTATTTTCCGAATCGATATTAGTCAATGCTACCGTTACGGTTAAATGACGGCAACTTAAAGCCAGGCTCTTTATGCATCCAAATATAAAATGCACGACCTGTTAGGTTCTGTTCAGGAACCATTCCCCAAAAGCGACTGTCAGCACTTTGGTCGCGATTATCCCCCATCGCAAAGTACTCACCTTCTTTTACTTTCACTTCCCAATATAAACCATTTTCAGCAGAGTATTTACCATTTTCTACAAAGTTAATATAGGGTGCTTGGCGTGCCACATTAACACCTTCTAACTCACGCATGGTAAAGGTATGCTTACCAATGGTTTCTTTATGATATATCGAAGTAGGCGTATCTAAACGGTCTTTTTCACGGCTAAATTCAACAGGAACTTTAGCAATTTTTTGACCATTAATAGTTAATTGGCCATGATCAAAAACAATGTGATCGCCAGGAATACCAACCACACGTTTGATATAGCTGATCGTCGGTTGCGGTGGATAACGGAAGACAATCACATCACCACGCTCAGGCTCACCCACATCAATTACCTTTTTATTCACAATCGGCAGGCGCACACCATAGTCAAACTTGTTAACCAAGATGAAGTCACCTGTTTCTAAAGTCGGGACCATCGAGTCCGAAGGAATATTAAAAGGTTCATAAAAAAATGAACGTAAGCATAGAACAATTGCAAGGACTGGCCAGAAATCATAAGCCCAAGTAATGACAAAATTTTCATTTCCCTTGCCTTTTGTCGCTCGTTGTTTAAATACAAACTTATCGAGCAACCACACCAAAAAGAAAATCAGTGTGACAGGAACAAGTATCAAATTAAAATCAAAATCCATGAGCTTATATTCCTACCTTTTTATCTTTCTACTTTCAACACAGCCAAGAACGCTTCTTGTGGGATTTCTACACTTCCCACTTGCTTCATGCGTTTCTTACCTTCTTTTTGCTTCGATAGCAGTTTCTTCTTACGAGAAACGTCACCACCATAACATTTCGCCAATACGTTTTTACGCATTGCCTTTACAGTTGAACGAGCAATAATTTGCGCGCCAATGGCTGCTTGAATTGCCACATCAAACATTTGACGTGGAATCAAATCTTTCATTTTTTCAACCAATGCAATACCTCGGTGACGGGCATCTTGACGGTGACAAATCATTGCCAAGGCATCGACTTTATCGCCATTGATTAGAACATCGACTTTTACCAATGATGAACTCTCAAAGCGTACAAAGTTATAATCAAGCGACGCAAAACCTCGTGAACACGACTTCAATTTATCAAAGAAGTCCATCACTACTTCCGCCATTGGAATTTCAAAGGTGATCGAAACTTGGTTCGCCATAAATTTCATGTCTTTTTGAACACCGCGGCGCTCTACACATAAAGTCATGACATTGCCCAAATACTCTTGCGGTACAAGGATATGGCACTCAGCAATCGGCTCACGCAAGTCTTCGACCGTTGAACCATCTGGCATTTTAGATGGGCTATCGATATAAATCGTTTCACCATTCTTCATCACCGCTTCATAAATCACGGTCGGCGCAGATGAAATGAGGTCTAAATCATACTCACGCTCTAAACGCTCTTGCACGATTTCCATGTGTAGCATGCCTAAGAAGCCACAACGGAAACCAAAACCTAAAGCATCTGAGCTTTCAGGTTCAAAAAATAATGCAGAATCATTGATCTGAAGTTTATGTAAAGCTTCACGGAATGGTTCAAATTCACTGGAATCAATTGGGAACAAACCTGCATAAACCTGCGGCTTCACTTTTTTAAAGCCCGGTAAGGTTTTTACATCTGGTGTGTTGGCAAGGGTAATCGTATCACCCACTGGCGCACCAAAAATGTCTTTAATCCCTGCAATTACGAAACCAACTTCACCCGCTTCAAGGATGTCTGTTTCTGTGTGCTTAGGATTGAAAATACCTACAGAAGTAATGATGTGTGTTTGGCCTGTTGATTTCATCAACATCTTGTCGCCCTTACGCACACGACCTTCTTTCACGCGCACCAAAGAAACCACGCCTAGGTAGTTATCAAACCAAGAGTCGATAATTAAAGCTTGTAATGGCGCGTTACGATCACCAGTAGGTGCAGGAATGACATTGACAAGGGTTTCTAAAACGCTATCAATCCCAAGACCTGTTTTTGCCGAACAGGTCGGTGCTTCAGTTGCTTCAATACCGATGATGTCTTCAATTTCTTGAATCACACGTTCAGGTTCAGCTTGTGGTAAATCAATTTTGTTCAGTACAGGAAGGACTTCAAGACCTTGCTCAATTGCGGTATAGCAGTTCGCAACTGACTGTGCTTCCACGCCCTGCGCCGCATCTACAACCAACAATGCACCTTCACAGGCAGCCAATGAACGTGACACTTCATATGAAAAGTCGACGTGCCCTGGTGTATCAATAAAGTTTAATTGATACTCTTGACCATTTGGATGGGTGTAATACAAAGTAACCGACGCAGCTTTAATGGTAATACCACGCTCACGCTCAAGTTCCATGGAATCAAGTACTTGTGCTTGCATTTCACGATCTTGCAAACCACCACAGGTTTGAATAAAGCGGTCAGCGAGCGTTGACTTCCCGTGGTCAATGTGAGCAATAATACTGAAATTACGGATATTTTTAATATCAACAGATTTTTTAGCTTGCGCCATGGGCTACCTTGAACAAAATGAAGCGTTATGCAGACAAATTTCGATGCACAACAAAAGCCGAATAGAAATTGCGAAGGATTATAACAGATGGTTTTTTTAAAGTATCCATATTAATACGCTTCCTTTTCACAACTCTGACGCTTTTTTACGTGTTTTCGCTTTTCACTGGGCTTTTTGAATAATCCATTGAAAAATCTAGGGCATTCACATCTTTTGCAAGCGGTTGGTAAGCTTGAGTAAAACTAGGTGACATACGTTTTGCACGCCCGGTTTCAATCTCTACGCAAGCCCACTTAGTTTGAGCAACAAATAAAATGCTATTGTCTTTGGGTCTATAAAACACATATTGGCGTGATGAATATAATGCGTTTATATCGTCAAACCATGTACGTAAAATTATTTCATCCTCTTCAAATGCCGCTTTTCTGTACTGCACATGATGCTCAACTGCAACCATGGCATGTTTTAACTCGATATATTCTTTTAAGCCTAAGCCCAATGCATCAATATGTGCTGTTGCGACATCCTGCATCCAATGCATATAAACGACGTTATTCACATGGCCTAACTGGTCAATATGTTCTGCTTGCACCTGAAGTCTTAAGTCAAAAATACTACTCATAAACACTCTATTTAATCTAAATATCCTTATGAAGATGGCAGTGTACGCAAATAACAGACATCATCAAATTGCAAAAAATAAAAAACCACTCCGAAGAGTGGCTATTTTTCGCTTATTGGATGCGCATCCCTAAAATGGCCGGTGTGCCTTGTCGGATGATTCCAACGCGGGCAACTTGACCTTTTTTCAATTCAGATGCCGCTTGGACAAAATCATTGGTGTCTTTTACTACTTTATTATTAATGTGAGTGACCACATCACCAGCCGCCATGCCTGACTGTGCTGCTGCGCCGCCACGTTTCACTTCTTGAATTAACACACCACCTTTCACATTGAGCTGTGACAATTCAGCAGGTGCTAAATTTCGGATAGCAATGCCCAACACAGGCCCTTTACTTTGTGTAACTACATCTGATTTTGCTGGTGTATCATCCGGTGCAGTGGTTAATGTTGCCGATATATTCCGCTTCTTATCATCACGCAGTACTTCAAGCTGTACCGTTTGATTTGGCATAGTACGATTTAAATAGTTCAATAAATCAGAGGTCCGTGAAATCGGCGTTCCATTGAATTTTAAAATAATATCGCCTGCTTTTAGCCCTGCTTTCTGCGCAGGTGAATTTGGCTGAACATTGGTAATCAATGAACCTTCAGGTTTTGGCAAATTATAAGACTCTGCCAAATTACGGTCTAAATCTTGTAGATTAAACCCTAAATATGAGCGCGTAACTTTGCCAGTTTTCTTAAGTTGGTCAGCAATATCCATTGCGACATCAATTGGAATCGAGAAAGACAGCCCCATATAGCCACCTGTCCCACTGAAGATACGCGAGTTTACTCCAACCACTTCACCCTGTTGGTTGAATAGCGGACCACCAGAGTTTCCTGGGTTGAGAGCCACATCGGTTTGAATAAAGGGTACTGATGTCTCCCCCATCATATTACGCATTTTCGCACTCACGATTCCCGCTGAAGCCGAGTAATCGAAACCAAACGGTGAACCGATCGCAAGCACAGGTTCGCCTACACGCAGTTGATCAACATTACCCGCACGGAGTGATGGAAAATTTGTACCATTTACCTTAAGCAAGGCCACATCAGTTCGTTCATCACTCCCCACCACGGTTGCATCCAGTTCACGACGGTCATTAAACATAATCGTGACTTTCGATGCATCTTCTACGACGTGGTGATTTGTCAGTAAATAACCATCTTTACTAATAAAAAATGCGCTGCCATAAGCCGTTTTTTCTTGCGGCGCTTGCTGCTGCGGGATAATGACTTGATTACCAAAAAAACGCTTCAAAATCTCAGGTATTTGCTGCTGCAGTAACTCTTCTTGAGTCATCTTTTTAACCACATTGACACTAACTACAGCAGGGCTGACTTGCTCAACCAAGTTTGAGAAATCAACAGGTGCTGCTTGTGTTTGTACCGCAGCCATTGTACATGCAACAGCAAAAAAACCAGTTTGTATCGCGCGACTTTTCATATCAAGTATTGACCTATATGTTTGTTATCAATTTATGTATTAGCGTTTTTAGCATAATCTTTGTCTATCTTGGGTAATAATATGTTCTATTATGTTTGTATAAACAAGAGCTTAAAATTTGCTTAAAAAATACGTTCTTTATTTATATTTCCCATCAATTGTAGAGATTTTACCCTTGCCTTTTCGTGAAAAAAGCGCTGTCATTAGCGAACTTTTTCCAAATTAGCTGATGGACATGTCTAATTTAAACACAACACATCATTTTGATGTGATTATTGTGGGAAGTGGCGGTGCAGGCCTGAGCTTAGCCTTATCGTTGCCTCAACATTTCAATATTGCTGTTCTTGCAAAATCAAACCTGACCGATGCAAGTACCTTCTATGCACAAGGTGGCGTAGCCGCTGTTTTAGATGAAACGGATTCCATCGAACAGCACATTGATGACACCATGATTGCGGGCGCTCACTTGTGTGAGACCGAAGCCGTAAAGCAAACCGTTGAAGGCGGTAAACCTTCTGTTGATTTTCTACTGAAACACGGCGTGCAGTTTACCCTTGACGATCAAGAACAGTTGCATCTAACACGTGAAGGTGGACATTCTCAACGCCGTATTATTCATGCCGCAGATGCTACAGGTCGCGCCATTTCAACTACCTTAGTTGAACGTGCGATTGAAAAAGACAACATCACCATTTTTGAAAATTATATCGCCATCGATTTAATTACCTCTCAAAAACTGGGTTTAGAAGAACAAAATCGTGCATTAGGACTCTATGCACTCGATGAAAAGACTGAAAAAGTACATACCTTTTTAGCGCCTTTCACCGCGCTGGCGTGTGGCGGTGCCATGAAAGCCTATCTGTATACCTCAAACCCCGACATTGCAACGGGCGATGGTATTGCCATGGCGTTTCGTGCGGGTTGCCGCGTGGCCAATATGGAATTTAACCAATTTCACCCAACCTGTTTATACCACCCACAAGCGCGCTCTTTCCTCATTACTGAAGCAATGCGTGGTGAAGGTGCTTATTTACGCTTACCCGATGGCGAACGCTTTATGTTGCGCTTTGATGAGCGTGCAGAACTTGCTCCACGTGACATTGTAGCGCGAGCGATTGACTATGAAATTAAACGTTTAGGTATTCGTCACGTTTGGCTCGACATTAGCCATAAGCCCGAAAGTTTTATTAAAGAACATTTCCCAACCTTGTACGCACGCTTACTCGAACTCGGCATCGACATTACCAAGGAAATGATTCCTGTTGTTCCTGCTGCGCACTATACCTGTGGCGGTGTGGTGGTTGATGAACATAGTCAAACTGACATTGCAGGTCTCTATGCAATTGGGGAAACCTCATATACTGGCTTGCATGGCGCCAACCGTATGGCCAGTAACTCACTGTTAGAGTGTTTTGTGTATGGCATGAGTGCAGCAGAACACATCGAAAAAAGTTTTGATTCAAATTACCAATCCCCAACTGCTCCGTCTTGGGATGACTCACAAGTGATGAATCCTGATGAAGATGTGGTGATTTTGCAAAACTGGGATGAACTCCGTCAAACCATGTGGAACTACGTCGGCATTGTGCGTACCACGAAACGTCTTGAACGTGCGCTACACCGCATTGAAATGTTGAAGCGGGAAATTACCGAGTATTACCAAGATTACCAAGTCAGCAAAAATCTGATTGAACTGCGTAATTTGGTTTTAGTCTCTGAAATGATCGTGCGTTGTGCTATGGAGCGTAAAGAATCGCGCGGCCTACACTACACTTTAGATTACCCTGAACTGTCGAATGAACTGCGTAAAACCGTACTCACCCCTTTAAATTTTAAAGTTGAAACCCCTTTAGTGAATAACTAATTTAAAAAAAGCCTGATTCGTCAGGCTTTTTTATTCAGACATTTTTTAGGATTTAGGTGGAATAGAATAGGTTCCCACCACATGTGCAATGGGTTCATCCTTACCCACTGAATACAACCACACATCTCCAACCACCAATGCTTTGCCAACTTTCATTAACTTACATTCACCGCGGATATTTGTAGAGGCTGCGGGTTTACTTAGAAAATTGACCGATAAACTGGTGGTCACGGTTAAACCGACCAGCCCAATCTCCCCTAAAATAGCGATATACAATGCATAGTCTGCAAGAGTCATCATGGTTGGGCCTGAAACCGTCCCACCCGGTCTCAAATCGCGCTCATCTACCTGATACACGACTGTTGCTGCGCGCTCAGTGACAGATTCGATACGACATTTTTCTAAACTTTGCGGAAATTCCTTTTCTAAAAAAGCCACAATCTCAGTTAAATTACTTTTCATTTTTCCTTCAACATACAGTCCTTTGTCACTGACTATAAAAGAAAAATGCATTTCACTACAGTCTGAAATAACATTTCAGGCTTATTTTTAGTTTAAATATTGCAGCGCTTGCGCAAAAACCTGCTCTGGTGACTGGGTCGCATCCAAGCGTTTGACCCGCTCAGGATATTGTTCCCATAACTGCTGATAACCTGCTCTGACTTTTTCAAAGAACGTGACTTTTTCTTGTTCAAAACGGTCCAAAGCCCCCCGTTCCAGCGCACGAGACATGCCTGTTTCAATCGGGGCATCGAGCCAAAATGTAATATCAGGCATATGGCTGACAAAGTTCTCATTCAGTAGTTGCAACTTCGACTGGCTTAAACCACGTCCTGCACATTGGTAAGCAAAGCTGGCATCGGTAAAACGGTCACACAATACGGTTTTATGTTCCGTTAAAGCAGGCATGATCACTTGTTGTAAGTGCTGTGCACGAGCCGCGTACATCAGCAGCAGTTCAGTATCATTCGACATCGACTCTTCATGATTGACTGATAATAATAGTGAGCGAATTTGCTCAGCCATCGGTGTACCACCTGGCTCACGCGTTAAAACAACACTCTGACCTTGTTGTTCCAGATGCTCATAAATTTTGCGAATCAGTGTGGTTTTACCGACACCTTCTGTGCCCTCAAAACTAATAAACATCTATTCATCCTTCTTGGTTTTTAAAACGCTGAGATATTCTTTTACAGCTTGGTTGTGCTGCTCTAAAGTCTCACTAAATGTGTGCCCACCATTGCCAGTTGCAACAAAGTAGATGTTTTTACTGTTATCTGGGTGCATGGTAGCTTCAATGGCTTTTTTACTTGGTAAAGCAATTGGCGTAGGAGGTAAGCCATTGATGGTATAAGTATTATAGGCTGTTGGGGTCCGCAAGTCTTGACGGGTAATGTTGCCTGTGTATTTATCACCCATGCCATAGATCACCGTTGGGTCCGTTTGCAAACGCATGCCGAGTTGAAGACGACGCGCAAACACACCCGAAACTTGCTCCAGTTCACGGTCAACATTGGTTTCTTTTTCAATAATAGAGGCCATGATCAAGGCTTCGTATTTGTCTTTATACGGCAAATTTGCCGCACGGTTTGCCCACGCTTCATCCAAAGCTTTCATTTGGCGTTTGTATAAATCCGTTAAGATTTTTTTGTCTGACTCCCCTTTGGCGAAGAAGTAAGTATCGGGGGCAAAAAGTCCTTCAGCATGCGTATACGGAATCTCTAATGCTTTTAAAAGCTGATCCATGGGTAAATTGGAGACTTCCTTTTTAACCAGCGCATCCTTTTTCAACGCCTCGATCAGCTGTTTAAAGGTCGTACCCTCAATCACCAAGATACGGTTCATCTCGGCATTATCGACATTGGAAATCATATCCAAAACTTGTCGAATACTCATACCTTCACGCACTTCATAAACACCCGCTTTCAAGGTGTCATGAATAAATATTTTTTGGTAAAGCTTTAAAATAATAGGAAAACTAGCCATGTCTTCTTTGGCTAAGCGGTCAATAAAACCGGAATAGGTATCACCAGAGTTAATTGCCAATAACTGTTTTTTACCCTCGACAGGATAGGATTTAAATAAACTCGACCACAGTACAATCATCAATAAAACAATGATGCTCACAGCAATCAATAACAACCCTTTCATTTTGCGTTGGGGTGGTTGCGTTTTCTTTTTCGATTTGGTTTTGGCTGCGGACATACTACTGCATCTGATTAAGTTGAAGACGATGAAACAAATCTATACACGGCTGAACATCTAAATGCTGATGATTCAAACTTTTGGCTATTTTCATAGGACTCAAGGCATTGCAGAAAAATAAACTTTGAAAGCGTGGAATTTCTTCCATATCAATCATTCTCAGCTCACAGCTCATGCCTTGTTGCTGCATCCGTGCCAATATTTCGGCACGCATGACACCATGCACGCCATTATAACGAAGTTCAGGACTAATCCATCGATCATTTAGCAGAATGAAACAATTACTGCTCACACCTTCAACGACAGAACCTTGCACATCTGTGACCAAAGCTTCCAACCAACCGTGTTGTTCTGCTTCATGCTTGAGTAGGACTTGTTCTAAACGGTTTAAACTTTTCACACCCACCATTTGTGGCATATTCAACCCAATTGCATGTTGCAACACCCCTGAATCAATTTCGCTGTATGTCAAAGCCTCTGATGCTTGCGGATAGAAAAACACCCAAACGTCAGCAGGATGTGTGGGCAAACTATAACCGCGCTGCCCTTCACCCCGACTAATAATAATTTTCAGAGTGCCGTTTAAGTGGGCATAGGTTTGTTTTAATTGCACGATGCTGCGCTGAATAAAGGCTAAATCTGCTGACAACAACAGTCTTTCACAGGCCAATTTCAAGCGTGCTAGATGTAGAGACTCTAGCTCAATCACACCCTCACGGATACGCGCTGTACTAAAACAACCATCTCCATAGTGAAATGCACGATCTAATAATTCTATTTGTTTGATTTCTTGTGCATTTTTATAGCAATGCATGCCAATCTACCCTGAAACAATCTTCTGCTTTAGTTTAATGAATTCTGAGCAGAACTCTTTTTCTTTTTTATTCATATAAAATTCATTTTTTATTATTTTTTTAGCAATAAGACTCGCAGTATTCTTGCCTCATGTTTAAAAACGTTTAAAATTTGAGGTCTCACATGAGCTTATCTAAGTTAAAAATTGGGGTACTAGCAGCGCTAGTTTCAGTCACATCTTTTGGTGTTGCAGCAAAAGATTTCCTTAACGTGTCGTATGATCCAACACGCGAACTCTATGAGGACGTCAACAAACAGTTTGGCGCTTATTGGAAACAACGCACTGGACAAGACATCAACTTCAAACAGTCTCACGGCGGGTCGGGTAAACAAGCCCGTTCAGTGATTGATGGTTTAGGTGCGGATGTCGTGACACTTGCACTTGCAGCAGATATCGATGTGATTGCTGAAAAAGCAAAACTTTTACCGACAAACTGGCAAAAGAAATTACCCAATAACTCGACACCATACACTTCGACTATCGTGTTCCTCGTCCGTAAAGGTAACCCTCAAGGTATTAAAGACTGGGGCGACCTCATTAAGCCGGGTGTTGGCATTATTACACCAAATCCCAAAACATCAGGTGGTGCACGCTGGAACTACTTAGCAGCTTGGGCTTGGGCGAAACATCAACCTGCGGGTAACGATGCCAAAGCACAAGAATTCGTGCGTAAAATTTATAAAAACACCAAAGTGCTAGATTCAGGGGCACGTGGCGCAACTACAACCTTTGCTGAACGCGGTATCGGTGATGTTCTCTTAGCATGGGAAAACGAAGCACACTTAGCAATTCGTGAACAACCGGGTAAGTTTGAGATCGTAACGCCTTCATTATCTATTTTGGCAGAACCACCTGTTGCCATTGTTGAAAAGAATGCGGAAAAAGACGGCAATCTGAATCTGGCGAAAGCGTATCTCAACTATTTGTATTCACCTGCTGGACAGGAAATTGCGGCGAAAAACTTCTATCGCCCACGTAATGCAACTGTCTTGAAAAAATATGCAACCACATTCAAACCGTTAAAGTTGGTAACCATTGATAAAGAATTTGGCGGTTGGACCAAGGTACAAAAACAGCACTTTGAAAATGGTGGTGTATTTGACCAAATTGTGAAAGCCAATACCACGAAATAAAATCGAGTCCAGTAAATAGCTGTAAGGGAGTGTCGACATGATTCATACTGTAATTGTACCGGGCGTGGGTGGAAGTGAACATGACCACTGGCAATCGTGGTTACAACGTCAGCTCAAGTCATGCTCTCGTGTACAGCAGCAGGATTGGAATAAACCCGTACTCCATGAGTGGATTGAACAATTTGTCAAAACGGTTCAAGCCATTCAGGAACCGATTCAAATTGTGGCGCACAGCTTTGGCTGTTTAACGACAGTCGCTGCTTTAGCACAGCATCCTGAACTAAATCAAAAAATCAAAAATTTAGTTCTGGTTGCACCAGCCAATCCTGCTCGCTTTGGTGATGCTGGTTTTGCTCGTGATAGTCAAAATGACTATCAACAGTATTTCCACCAACTCAAGCTGCAAGTTCCCACCCAAATGATCATCAGTGAAAATGATCCTTGGCTTAATTTTCAAGATGCGCTGCAACTGGCAAAAGCATGGAAAATTAGGCCTAAGAACTTGGGACAAGTCGGACATATTAATGTTGCGGCAGGTTTTGGGCCATTCCCTGAAATTTATGATTTTTTGATTTCAGAAAATGTGCTAAAAAACATTAGTTTTTACAATGAAAGCAAGTATTTATTTAAATTTGCAATTTAAACGCTGTAAATGATACTTGTGCCGAAATTCAGTTTTATTTGAGCTGACTCTTTTTAGGTCAGCTTTCTCTCTTTGAGGAGTAATCATGTCGCAGCGATCCCGAGTGCTGCCAGGATTTGGTCTTTCTCTAGGCTTTACCCTAGCATATTTGTCATTAATCGTTCTCATTCCGTTGTCCGCTGTTTTCATTAAATCTTTAGGCATTGGTTGGGATGGTTTATGGGAAATTTTAAGTTCAGAACGTATTTTAAAATCTTTGCAGCTCAGTTTTAGTACAGCGCTGATCGCCGCGTTTATTAATGTGGTTTTTGGTCTACTTCTGGCATGGTGTTTAGTTCGTTACCGTTTTCCAGGTAAACGCATTGTAGATGCTTTGGTCGACTTACCGTTTGCCTTACCCACCGCTGTTGCAGGTATTGCACTCACCTCGCTTTATGCGCCTACAGGTTGGATTGGTCAATATCTTGAACCTTTAGGGATTCAAGTGGCCTATACCCCAATTGGGATTACCTTGGCACTGATTTTTATTGGCATTCCTTTTGTAGTGCGGACTGTGCAACCTGTCCTCAGCGACTTGGAAACAGAGTTAGAAGAAGCAGCATCAGCATTAGGTGCTAATCGTCTACAGATTGTGACCAAAGTGATTTTGCCGATTTTATTTCCAGCACTCATTACTGGTTTTGCACTTGCCTTTGCACGTGGCGTCGGTGAATACGGTTCAGTGATCTTTATTGCTGGAAACCAGCCGTTTAAAACAGAAATTGCGCCACTCATGATTATTTCGCGCTTAGAAGAATATGACTATGCAGGTGCAACCACGATTGCAGTCGTCATGTTGGTGCTGTCTTTTGCGATTTTATTCCTGATTAACTTGTTACAAGCATGGGCAAGCCGTCGTACAGGGAGAACAGCACGATGAATATCAACAGTAATGCGCTTGCTGAAAAGCTACAATCGCGTGATGCAACACGTGAGCCAACTTGGGTTCGCTACACCCTGATTACGATTGCTCTGCTGTTCTTTCTGAGCTGTCTGATCTTACCGCTGATTTTGGTGTTCGTTGAGGCCTTTAAACAAGGGGTCGGTGTCTATGCACAAGCCTTGGTTCATCCAGACACGCTCTCCGCAGTCAAACTCACTTTATTAACCGCAGTGATTGCAGTTCCTCTGAATGTCGTGTTTGGTGTTGCAGCAGCTTGGTGCGTAGCCAAATTTAACTTCCGTGGTAAATCTATCTTAACCACGATTATTGATATGCCATTTTCAGTATCCCCTGTTATCGCGGGCTTAATGCTGGTACTGATTTTTGGTACGCAAGGTTGGTTCGGTAGTTGGCTTATGGATAACGACATCAAAATTCTGTATGCCGTTCCTGCCATTGTATTAGCAACAATCTTTATCACCGTTCCTTTTGTTGCACGTGAACTTATTCCTCTCATGGAAGCCCAAGGAACTGAAGAAGAAGAAGCTGCGATTGTACTCGGTGCATCAGGCTGGCAAACCTTCTGGAAAGTAACCCTACCCAACATCAAATGGGGTTTAATTTACGGAGTCATTCTGTGTAATGCACGTGCAATGGGTGAATTTGGTGCGGTATCGGTCGTTTCAGGTCATATTCGTGGTGAAACCAATACCTTGCCTCTGCATGTCGAAATTCTCTATAACGAATATACCTTTAGTGCGGCTTTTGCTGTCTCTTCACTCTTGGCGCTTTTAGCGATTGTGACTCTTGTTTTAAAAACATGGGTTGAGATTCGCCAAGAAAAGCAAAACAAACATAATGATTCAACAGTTTAAAGGAATGACCTCATGAGTATTCAAGTTAAAAATATTGAAAAACACTTTGGTGCATTCCATGCGCTGAACAACATTTCTCTCGATTTTCCTGATGGTCAATTGGTTGCATTACTTGGGCCATCAGGCTGTGGTAAAACCACCCTACTTCGTATTATTGCAGGACTTGAGTCCGCAGATGGCGGTCAAGTTATCTTAGAAGGTGAAGATGCAACCAATGTACACGTACGTGAACGCGAAGTTGGTTTTGTATTTCAGCACTATGCCTTGTTTCGCCATATGACCGTATTTGACAATATCGCCTTTGGTCTCCGCGTTCGCCCACGTGCAACACGCCCATCTGAAGCTGAAATTAAAAAACGTGTCACGCGTTTACTGGACTTAGTCCAATTGGGGTTCTTGGCAGACCGTTACCCAGCACAACTTTCTGGCGGTCAACGTCAACGTATTGCACTGGCACGCGCTTTGGCGGTTGAACCACGCGTGCTGTTGCTAGATGAACCTTTTGGTGCTTTGGATGCAAAGGTACGTAAAGAGCTCCGTCGTTGGTTACGTACTTTGCATGATGAACTGCACATCACCTCAATCTTTGTAACGCATGACCAAGAAGAAGCGTTAGAAGTCGCAGATCAAATCATTGTGATGAATAAAGGGAATGTTGAGCAAATTGGATCACCCCGAGAAGTTTATGAAAAGCCTGCAACGCCGTTTGTGTTTGACTTCTTAGGTCAAGCAAACCGTTTCGAAGGTCAAAATAACGCAGGGACAATCCAAATTGGTGAAGACCGTATTCAATTAGACTCTTTACGCAATGCACCTCCGGGTGACGTGATTGCTTTTGCTCGTCCAGATGAACTACGTATCCATGCACAGCCGCAAGACAATGCCATCCAAGCAACGTTCGTTCGAGAATTATGGATCGCGGGCAAAGTGGTTGCAGAGCTCCATGATCGCCAAGGCAAACTGATTGAAATATCCCTGACTTCTGAAGAAGCAAAATTACACCAATTTAGACCTAATCAAACGGTATGGTTAAGCCCATCAAATTTGCATTTATTTGCAAAACCTGCGGCTTAAGACCAATTGAATGGGGCATGTTGAACGCCTCATTCATCATAAAAGAGATCCAAAACTATGAACTTTCAACAACTCAGAATTATTCGAGAAACGGTGAGACAAAACTTCAACCTCACCGAAGCCTCTGCTGCACTGTATACCTCTCAGTCAGGCGTCAGTAAACACATTAAAGACCTAGAAGATGAATTGGGCGTACAGCTTTTTATTCGTAAAGGGAAACGCTTACTGGGTTTAACTGAACCAGGCCAAGCACTACTGGGCATTGTTGAACGCATGTTGGTCGACGCAGACAATATTAAGCGTCTTGCAGATGATTTTAACCGTGTCGATGAAGGCACCTTGACGATTGCGACTACACATACGCAAGCGCGTTATGTGCTACCACCAATTGTCAATCAATTCAAAAAAGAGTTTCCAAAGGTTCATCTTATTTTGCAACAAGCCAGCCCTGTTGAAATTACCGAAATGCTTCTACAAGGTGAAGCTGATATTGGTATCGCAACTGAGTCACTGACCACTGAAGACAATCTGGCTAGCGTGCCGTTCTATAATTGGCAACACAGTATTCTTACCCCGCAAAGCCACCCACTGGCGAGCAAGCAAAATATTAGTATTGCGGACTTGGCGGAATATCCACTGATTACCTATCACGGCGGTTTCACAGGACGTTCAAAAATTGACAAAGCCTTTGAAGATGCAGGTGTGGATGTCGACATCGTAATGTCTGCTTTAGATGCCGATGTGATTAAAACCTATGTTGAGCTTAATATGGGTGTTGGTATTGTCAACAATGTGGCGTATGACGTTGAACGTGACTATCGTTTAAAACAAATTCCAACTGATATTTTTGGTCTCAATACCACATGGATTGCAGTGCGTAAAGGTCACCTCCTGCGTGGTTATGGCTATGAATTTATCTCGTTGTGCTCACCAGATGCAGACATCAAAGCACTGAAAAGAGTAGCTTATCCTGAAGACTAAAATACTTTTATTCTAAAAAGAGACCTCAGAGTCTCTTTTTTTATTTTTAAAACCATATACTTTAAATGGATTAGGTGTATTATTTGATCAATTGATAAAAATATTAATGAGCAATGACAGTGAATATAAATCTGTTGGGCTCTCTATTACTTTGTTTATGTTTATATTCGTCGGGATCATGCTTTGCTGCTGCTTTTGAACGTTCAGGTCAAACGATACAACCCTTTTTTGAACATGGAAATTATGCAGAAATTTCTCTGGCTTATATTGATCCAGATATTTCTGGTCAAGTTCAACATACAGAGACACTGCAACAGTTTGGCATCACTGACTTTTCAACAGGCAATTTAAGCAATGAACAAGTAATGCTGGGAGCTGCACTAAAACTACAACTTAACCCTCAATTCAAATTTGCTGTCATTTATGACCAGCCTTTTGCTGTAGACATCGATTATCGCTATCGACCACAGATTTATGGCGAAAGTTATGAGGTTGAATCTGCCGATATCGACTTTGAAAGTCACAATCTCAGCTCGCTTTTAGGCTACCAATTCAACCCACAATGGGAAATCTATGGCGGTTTAAGCTATCAAAGCTTTGTAGGTTCTTTAAAAGCGAAAGGTCAGGCCTATTCTGTGTTTGATGGCTATGATGCCGAGTTTAAACAAGATGAAAGCTTGGGCTGGTTAGCAGGGATTAGTTATCAAATCCCTGAATATTATTTTAGAACATCTTTGACTTATCGATCAGCGATTAAACATGAAATCACCACAACAGAATCTATCGAGGTCGGCGTAGACACACCCAATGTAATGGAGGTGAAAACACCACAATCGGTAAATCTTGATTTCATGACAGGACTTCCCTATCAAAATATCTTGTACGGGACGCTACGCTGGGTGAATTGGCAAAACTTTGTCATTCAACCACCCAAATTTAAAGCTGTGATCGATTATGTTGCGATATTTTATCCTGAAGCCAAAGACGTCAAACTCATTCAGTACAATGAGGATCAATGGTCTGCAAAACTTGGCATAGCACACGTATGGAATAAAAAGTGGCTGAGTACTATGGAGCTGCTCTGGGACTCGGGGATTAATAATCCTGCATCTACGCTTAATCCAAGTGATGGTTGTCAAGGCATTGGTCTAGGCAGCATGTACACATACAACACTGAGTTTGATATTGCGGCTGGTCTATATTATTTGCATTTTAAGAAGCCCAAAACATCTTCCGACTCAAATCCAATGGCAAATATCACAGGACTTTCAGCGCTGAATGACAATGATGCATGGATCTTTGGACTCAAATTTGCACATCATTTTTAAAGAATTTAGCTAAAGTCAGACATAAAAAAACGAGCCGAAGCTCGTTTTTTTATGCGTTGATTACCAGTGGTAACTTACACCCAATTTTGCAACTGGCATCCACTCATATTTATCGTCATTCGCAATTTTATGCGCTTCATTATCAGCAGCAGTTTGACCTGAAGTTGAACCACCGACTTCTTGTAATCCTGTCGCTGTTAAATTTACAGAAGGGTTACCTGTGTAGTAAGCACCCACTTCACCAAATACACCCCAATTTTGATTAATCTTAGGCGCTAAACCAAAACCTACATATGGAGCAATATCATTTTTATAGGCTAAAGAACCATCGATAGAACCACTACCTGATGGAGCATTGAAGTTCTTACCATCAATTTTGATTGTGTCATTTGAGTTATTCAAACGTTTGCTCAATGCATAATCGTTATCAATGTAACCTACACCAGCTGCAACGTATAAACCTTGAGCCCATCGATTTGTACTTGTACCCCATGGACGAATCTCAGCATTTAAATAAGCAAGGCTGTTGTCCATATCCATGTCGTATTTGGTGCCATCGATAGACAAATCATCAGACCATGAAATGTCACCACCGTTGTAACCTAAAGCTAAACCAACATATGGGTTAGCTGTCCACAACAAAGCACCACCATAACCTGTTGTACCAACTTCAGCACGAACACCCGTAGGAATTAATTTATTTTGGTCAAAAGCATAACCATCTTTTACGACTGCATCATCAGCAAAAGCTGTACCTGCGACTGCTGACATTGCTGCTGCAATTGCAACTAAACGTAATGATTTCATGTTTTTTCTCCTCCAAGCAAAGATATTTTTACATCATTTACAATTTTTTGATGAGCCCATCTTAAAACACCCCTTGACTGTTTTTTATTCTAGATTTGGGTTGTTTTTGTTATTTTTTGATACATTTTATACTTTCTTGTTGTTGTAAATCGCAATTCTTTACTTAATTCCTCTACTCGAACAGCACTAAAAGTCGTATTTCCAATCATTCATTATTATTTCCGATCCTATGCTGTTTTTTCATCTATTCTCTGCACAATTTAGTGTAAAATCAGGAAAATTTTTTTTCTGGAAGGAAGATCATGTCTCAGCTTTCAACAATTATTGAACAAGCGTTTGAAGACCGTGCGAATTTTACAGCAGCGGACTGTCCTGCTGAAGTTCGTGCAGCAGTTGAAGAAGTCATTGCTGGTTTAGATAACGGGACATTACGTGTTGCTGAAAAAATTGATGGTGAGTGGGTTGTTCATCAATGGGTGAAAAAAGCTGTGCTTTTATCATTCAAACTAAATGACAACAAACCAATTGAGTCATGTGACCTTCAATTCTACGACAAAGTAGATACTAAATTTACAGGTTGGACTGAAGAACAGTTTAAAGCGGCTGGCGTACGTGTTGTTCCTCCAGCGGTTGCACGTAAAGGTTCTTTCCAAGCGAAAAATGTGGTGTTAATGCCTTCTTATGTGAACATTGGTGCATATGTTGACGAAGGTACCATGGTTGACACATGGGCAACTGTTGGTTCATGTGCTCAAATTGGTAAAAACGTTCACTTATCTGGTGGTGTAGGGATTGGTGGTGTTCTTGAGCCACTTCAAGCAAACCCAACGATTATTGAAGATAACTGCTTCATCGGTGCACGTTCTGAAATCGTAGAAGGCGTGATCGTAGAAGAAGGTTCTGTAATTTCTATGGGCGTGTTCATTGGTCAATCGACTAAGATTTTTGACCGTGCAACTGGCGAAATTCACTACGGCCGTGTACCAGCAGGTTCTGTTGTAGTTGCAGGTAGCTTACCTTCTAAATGCGGTACTTATAGCCTGTATGCTGCAATCATCGTGAAAAAAGTAGATGCACAAACACGTTCTAAAACGAGCTTGAACGATTTACTACGCGACGAATAATTTTTAGTTGTCGTGCGGAACTGAAGTTCCTCATCTCTACGGTTAATACTAGCCGTAGAGATTTTTGTTTTTCTAACCTGTGGTTTAATTTTGCTATGAATACGCTTCGATCTTCTACTATCCCTGTTTCTGATCCGTCTGCGGGTTTACGTATTACGGAGATCTTTTATTCTTTGCAAGGAGAAGCCAACACCTCTGGACTACCAACAGTTTTCATTCGTTTAACGGGTTGTCCACTGCGTTGTACCTACTGCGATACGACCTACTCGTTTGAAGGTGGCGAACGCCAATCTTTAGATCAGATTATTCAAACCACGCTTGATTTTAAAACACCTTATGTCTGCGTGACAGGTGGTGAACCCCTTGCACAGCCCAATGCATTGCCTCTAATGCAACGTCTTGCTGACCTCGGCTGTGAAGTCTCTTTAGAAACCAGTGGTGCTTTAGATGTGTCTAAGGTTGACCCACGTGTTTCAAAAGTATTAGATTTGAAGACTCCAACTTCAGGTGAAGTTGCACGAAATTTGCTTTCGAATCTCGACCATTTAACCCAGCACGACCAAATCAAGTTTGTCATTTGTAACCGTGAAGATTATGAATGGTCAAAACAGCAAGTTGAAGACTATAAACTCAATGAAAAAGTCAGCACAGTATGGTTCTCTCCTGCTTTTGCGGTTGAGAAAGGTGCTGCTCGTTTACCTCAACTTGCGCGTGACTTAGCGCAATGGATATTAGAAGACCATCTCCCTGTTTGCTTCCAACTCCAACTCCATAAGTTGCTTTGGAATGACGAAACTGGTCGCTAATATATTGCCTATTCATCTTTAATTTATATTTGGAGAAATTTTTATGCGCCCTCGTGCCATAGTTTTGTTATCTGGCGGTTTAGACTCAACAACTTGTTTAGCATGGGCGCAAGCACAGTATGACTGTACAGCGCTCAGCTTTATGTATGGTCAACGCTCAACCACTGAGCTCGATGCCGCACGTGAACTGACAAAAAAAGCAGGCGTAGAACATCGTGTCATTAATATCGATTTAGGTAATTTGGGCGGTTCTGCGTTAACAGACCATAGCATTGATGTTCCAGATCATGAACAAGTTGGTATTCCTGTAACTTATGTTCCAGCACGTAACACAATTTTCTTGTCTTATGCCCTAGCAGCAGCAGAAGTTTTAGATGCCGAAGCCATTGTGATTGGTATTAATGCTGTTGATTATTCAGGATATCCTGACTGTCGTCCTGAATTTATTGAGGCATTTGCCAACATGGCTCGCCTTGCAACCAAGGTTGGCGTTGAAGGAAAACCTCTTAAATTTGAAACACCTCTGTTACATTTATCCAAAGCAAATATTATTCGCTTAGGTATAGAACATGGCGTAGACTATAGTCAAACGGTGTCTTGCTACCAAGCAGATGACCAAGGACGTGCTTGTGGGAAATGCGACAGCTGCCGTCTTCGTAAAGAAGGTTTTGCAGATGCTGGCGTAACAGACCCAACGCGTTATATACCGTAACGACAAGGTACAGTTTATGAAAAATTTAAAATCAAACATTTTGCTTTCTACATTGGTGTCTGCAGCTGCATTGTTCGCTACAGCTTCAAATGCTGCTGAATCGAACAAATTACAAGAAGCGTATAAAAGCAGCAATGTAAAATCGGCATTAATTAATGTTTGTAAAGAAGAAACTGCAAAAAGCAAAAAGCTTAGCGCAGCGGAAGTAAGCAAATACTGTACTTGTGCAGTTGAAGCTGATGGTAAGTTGACCAATGCACAAAAATGGGAAATCCAAAGTGCGATCAACCAAAAGAAAAGCCCGTCTACTTTAGCTTTTGTACAAAAGCAAAATAACGACCTACAAACATGTTTCGGTCCACAGTTAACAGGTAAATTAAAATCTTTAACTGAAGAAGCAATGAAAGCTGCTCCGAAAAAATAATTCACTGAATGTGAATGAAGCCTGCTCTATGCAGGCTTTTTTATATGTTCAAAATAGATAGAACCTGAAAATATGCTCACCGAATGGAATACACGCGCCCAAAATCGCAAATTTGTTGCGTCATATAGTGGTGGAAAAGACAGCAGCCTTGCTTTATACCAAGCGATACAAATGGGTGAACCTGTTGCATTAATTGTCATGTTAGAAGAGCAAGGTCTGAAATCACGCTCACATGGAATGTCTCTCGATATTATTCATGGACAGGCCAAAGCAATTGGGCTTCCCATCTACAGTGCCTCCGCAACGTGGCAAGACTATGAAAACCAGTTCATTCAACTGTTACAAAAAGCTCAAGCTCTTGGAGCAGAAACATTAGTTACAGGTGATATTGATTTAATGGCACATGCCGAATGGAATCAATCCGTGTGTGATAAAAGTAAGCTCAGTTTATGTATGCCCCTGTGGCAACGTCCACGTTTAGACATTGTGCATGAGTTTATTCAACTTGGATTTCAAAGCATCATCGTTACTGTCAACTTAAACTTAGGCATGAAGGTTGAAGACTTAGGTCAAGTGCTCAGCCTGGAATATGTCGATCAACTTGTTGCAAGAGGCATTGACCCTTGTGGTGAAGCAGGTGAATTCCACACTACGGTGATTGATGGCCCAATTTTCAAACATCCACTTTCAGTTGTTAAAGGTGATATTCTGTATCACGAAAATTATGCCTTTTTACCACTTGAATTAGAACAACGCGACATTTAAGGATAGAACATGACTGATACCATCCAACTTCCAAATCAGAACTTTCCAACCACAACTGGTGAAGTGAACTTAACTGAAGTGCCGACTGAGTGGCTGATTGTGTATTTTTACCCGAAAGATTCAACTCCTGGATGCACAACTCAAGCCGTTGGTTTTTCATGTTTAAAAGACCAGTTTGATGCCCTACAAACCACAATCATTGGTGTTTCACGTGACTCGATTAAAGCGCACCAAAATTTTACGGAAAAGCAGGCCTTAACCATTAATTTAATTAGCGACAAAGAAGAAGTACTGTGTAAACACTTTGATGTGATTAAAGAAAAAAATATGTATGGTAAAAAAGTGATGGGCATTGAGCGCTCAACGTTTATTTTCCATAACGGTAAGCTGGTAAAAGAGTATCGTAAAGTAAAAGCTGCGGGACATGCTGAACAAGTTTTAGAAGACTTAAAAGCATTACAAGCTTAATGCATATAAGCCCGCAGATGCGGGCTTTGTTTTTTGTGATTTTTTAATTTATAGTTTCTTTGCACACGCTTTTATTTCACAAGCAGTGAAATGGCGATCCCCCACATCACCAGCGCGATGATCCCATCCAGTACATTCCACGCTTTCGGATTTGCAAAAATGGGGATAAGCACACGAGCACCATAGCCCAAAGCAAAGAAAAACAACCAAGATGCACACACTGCCCCTAGAGCAAAGTACGCAGGTTGCTCAAACTGTGTTGAAATTGAACCCAGTAAAATAACCGTATCTAAATATACATGCGGATTAAGCCAAGTCAGCGCCAAACACAGCAAAACAATATTCACTAGATGATGCTTTTCAATGGGACTTGCCTCCAAGCCCTGCTGTGATTTGAATGCCCGCAGTGCATGTTGTAATCCATAACAAAACAGGAAAAGTGCCCCCGCCCATTTGGAAAACTGAATAATTTCAGGATAGTGCTGAAGCACTTTTGAAAAACCCGCAACACCCAAGACAATTAAAATCGAATCCGACAATGCACAGACAAAACATACCCAAAAAACAAACTGCTTTTTGAGCCCCTGTTTTAGCACGAATGCATTTTGAGCCCCAATGGCAATAATGAGGCTCATCCCGACTGCAAACCCTTGTACATATGTACTTAACATTTTGACTTTTCAACTTAATTGATGATGTCAGGATTATCTTTCATTTTTAGTTAAATTAAGTATTATTTAGAAAATATCAATATAACTAAAATATTTTTAGTTTAAAGTGAGTCTTGATATGCTGAATCATAAACAGTGCGACGCATTTTTAGCTGTGGCAGAAACAGGAAGTTTTGACCTTGCTGCTGAACAGCTATGCATTACTGCTTCTGCCGTCACTTTACGCGTACAAAGCCTAGAAAAAAGTTTGGGGCATTTATTAATTGTGCGGGAAAGACCTTGCCGCCCGACACAAGCAGGACAATCACTGCTGCATTATTTACAACATAGCCGACTGTTAGAGCAAAGTTTCATTCAAAACCTCACAGGTCATATGAACACTTCAGCTTTTTATCAAATCAACATTGCAACCAATGCTGACTCCTTAGCGACATGGTTGTTGCCGTTGCTACAGTCAACATTAATTGAACAAAAGATCGTGGTGCATTTTCAGGTCGATGATCAATCACAAACCCATCACTTACTTGAAGCCGGTTTGGTGAATGCCTGCGTGACAGATGAATCACAAGCGATGAAAGGTTGCGTAGCGGAATACATTGGCGATATGAACTATCGTTTTGTCGCCACGCCAACTTTTGCGCAGCAATGGTTTAGACAAGGCGTCAACCGAGAGTCTCTACGTGCAGCCCCTGCCCTGATCTTTAATGCAAAAGATCAACTCCACACCGCGTATATCCAACAAAAATTCGGACTCAATCCAACTCAATATCCGCATCACTTTATTCCATCTTCCAGTGCATTTTTTGATGCGGTTACGATGGGACTCGGCTACGGTTGGTTGCCCTATTATCAAGCCAAACCACGTTTGGAGGATGGCTCATTGGTTGAGGTAGATCCTCAACTCAATATCGATTTGCCTTTGTATTGGCACCATTGGAAACAACAGTCGGTACAATTAAATGTGCTGACAGATCTCTTGATTGAACAGGCTCACGCAGCGATGAATTAATAAAGCCCTGAATATAGGTCTTTAAGATATGAAGCCTCTATTGCACTTTCCACTGCCCTGACAGTTGAATATTCACTTTTTCGCCTACACCGCCAATGGCTTTTTTCATGCCAAAGTCACTTCGGTTAATCGCGGCTGATGAGTGAACATCCAGCAGATTAGCATTATTGGCACTTGGTTTTAAGGTCGTGCTAAAGCTAACAGGCTTGGTAATGCCGCGAAGTGTTAAGTTTCCGACAATATTATATTGACCACCACCCAAATCTTTAAAACTGGTACTTTTAAAGTTAGCGCTTTTGTACTTGGATGCATAAAACAAATCTTCACCCAAAATCATATTTTTCAGTGAAGGCTTGCTCAAGCTTAAGCTATTTACATCCATGACAAAGTTCGTTGAAGCATGCTGTGGTGCTTTGGCATCAAACTGCATACTGGATTGCACCCGATTGAACTTAGCTCTTACAACGGTTACACCCAAGGATTTAATTTCAAAACCTACATTACTCTGAGGTGTCAATGTCCATGACTGAGCTTGCACTTGAGTGCTAAATGCAAATGTAACACCTGCTATCATCAAAGCATTTTTAATGACCGCATGACGTGCAATCTGTTTCGTCTGTTGTTTTCTATCCATTGAACTCGATCCTCGTCGAAATATTTTTATTCGACTGAGAACCTTAGTCTAAATTGGATGGGTCCTGAGTTAAAAATTTGTGTTGTAACTGTTTATATATTTCACTTTGTTGGAATTTATGTAAAAACTCACTGGTTCCCAATGGAAACGCCTGCTCTAGAATGTCGCCACGATAATAAGCTTCTCGAACAGGTGTTGCAGACATCGCGTCTTGTAGACTATCGAGCTCAACCATTTGCCACTCAGGAAAAAGCTGTAAATAATACGAGGAATCATCTTTAAAATGGCCAATCAGTCCAACCTTCGCCTCAGGTGTGACTACATGATTCACTAATTTTTTTACCAATTGCACCCATTTAACATCATTATAAACATCAATTACATGTACAAAGTGAATCCGTTTTTGATGTGCTTCTGAAAAGTTCGATAAAATCATTTCTTCACGTTCAGATGCTAAAAATGGATTTTTCGTATTTCGTTCATTTTGCGCAGAGCCTAGAGCCAAAATGACATTTTGACTTTGTTCTAAAGCAATCTTGATGGTTTGCATATGTGCCAAGTGAAATGGCTGGAAGCGACCAATGAATACGAGATAATCAAATGTATATGGCATAAATCTTTTACTTTTTTATGAACTGGTCAGTTGTGTCGATCATAAAATTATGCGACATAATGAGCCCATAAAATTAAACCAAACTTTCTAGCAAGGATAGTACGATGACACTGAGCTGTATTCAACAACCTCATCAACATTTGAATGCAAAATTAGACGATGGCGTACTGACATTAGCCATTCACCGTCCTGAAGCAAAGAATGCGTTGTATGGCGAACTTTATTTATGGATCGCAAAAGCTTTAGATGAAGCAGATCTAGACAATAGCGTTCGTGCTGTCATTCTACGTGGTGAAGACGCGGACTTTACCGCAGGCAACGACATGCAAGATTTTATGAAATCTGCAGCGCAAAAAGGTCAAGCACCTGCGGCTGAAGGCCCTCCATTTATTTTACTTAAATCTGCCGCAAAATTTTCTAAACCGTTGATTGCTGCTGTACGTGGTGTGGCGATTGGTATTGGGGTAACGATCCTGTTACATTGTGACTTGGTTTATAGCGACAACACTGCCCTATTCCAAATTCCATTTGTCAGCCTTGGTTTATCTCCAGAAGGTGCGTCAAGCAAATTATTGGTAGAACAAGCGGGTTATCACAAAGCAGCTGAATTACTGCTAACCGCTCAGAAGTTTGACAGTGCAACTGCAGTTGCTGCAAACATTGTGAATAGTATTGAAGATGATGTGTATGCAGCAGCTGCAAAAAAAGCGGCACAATTGTCTGCTTTACCGTTAGCCTCTTTAGTGCAGTCTAAGGCATTGATGAAGCACAATGTAAATGAAATTGTGGCTTGGATTGATCATGAAGCTGAAATTTTCATGGATCGTGTCGGCTCTCCAGAAATGATGGAAGCCGTATCAGCATTTATGCAAAAACGTAAACCTGATTTCACCCAGTTCAACTAATCCTTGATTATTGAATGACTAAAAACCACTGTGTTTCCTATTACACAGTGGTTTTTTTATTTTCCGTCCCAACATATTTAAGAACCTATTCGGAAAACTTCTTATGTCAAATACTACAGAAAAAAAGCGTTACTTTGAGCCTGCTCCACAAGACATCGATGTCGAAAATTTTAAAAAAGTCATCCAAAGCCGCCGTTCGGTTCGTAAATTTACCAAGAAAGAAATTCCAGCTGAAGTACTTGATGACTGTTTAGATTTGGCCCTACTTGCGCCTAACTCATCTAACTTGCAACCCTGGACTTTTTATGTGGTGCAGAATCCCACTAAGAAAAAACAGCTGGTTAAAGCTTGCCTAAATCAGCTTGCGGCAAAAACGGCGTCAGAACTGATCGTGTGTGTCGCGCGTACAGACCGTAATGATGAAATGGCAAAACGCAACATCACAGAGTTCCCTTTCCCTGAAGCACCTGCGGCTGTGCAAAAATATTATAAATTCATTCCTTATAACTATAAGACAGGTTACTTAAATGCACTGGGTAACTTTAAGAAAGTTGCTTTCAAAATCGCACGTAGCTTAGATAAACAACTGCCTGTAACAGCATTTAATCAAGCCGATGCAAAACTTTGGGCAAGTAAAACCACAGCTTTAGCTTGCGAGAACCTAGTGCTAGCTTTACGTGCCTATGGTTTCGATAGTTGTATGATGGAAGGTTTTGATGAGCCTTTGGTGCGTAAACTGTTAAATCTGAATGATCAGCAATACCCTGTGATGGTGATTGGTGCAGGTGAGCGTGCAGAAGACGGTGTGTTTTTTCCGCAGTATCGTTTTGATCGCGAGTTATTTATTCAGAAGGTTTAAGCACTTTTATATCGTTAAATCCCCCCCTTCACTTGATACGCGATAGGCGACATGGATGTCGCCCGTTAGATTGTGGCACATGGACGTGCCATCAATCTAACAAAGGGCTTTTGTTACTTTTCGCCTATGAAAAGTAAAAAACTATCTTCACAATGAAAATTACAGTTGTTATCTTCATTTGAGATTGTACAAACTATTCAATATCTAAAATCTGTATAAACTCAAAAGCGGGTTCTTCATATGGATGACTTAATTTTAAAGCCTTTGCCACAGCGACAGCTTTCTTCTCTGGAACAATGGTTTCTACCCGCCACTCTAGGACTTGCTCCAAAGCATCCAACTCACCTATAAACGGATTTGCTCCTTTTACAGGTCTAAACTGGCCTGTGCCTAAAACTTGCCAAGCACAGTGTTCATAGTTTCCTATGCCACCAGCCCCTGCTTCAAAAATCGCAAGTTTCGTAGCCTCAAGGTGAGATTCAGGGACATAGTAGATCAGTTTGAGCATTTTATAAATAACCTATCAAATTCTAAGTTATATAGTAGAATAATTTCACATCACCTATTGGGCTAAAAAACACCCATAAAAACATGAACATTATTGACCTCCAACGTATTCTATATCCCATGTCAAAATGCTTACAAACTGTAAGAAAAGACTATTTCTATTTTGGGTACTCATCTGATCTAGCCATTTCTATTAAAAATATATCAGATGAAAAATGGGAACTAAATACATATGAAAGAGGTGAAATTATTAGTCAGGAATTTTATTTAAGTGAATACATTACTTGTTTAAAATTTTTGTATCACATTGATAAAATTTCAACTGATGATCCAAATACTATGAAACTGATAGATTATTCAGAAAATTGGGCACTTTTAGAAAAAAATAAAGAGTTTTATTTTTGCATCCAAAGTTCCAGACCATATATTTATAGTGACTTTTCAATAATTTTAACGGCTGTAGAAATTCAAAACTATAGATCCCTAGGTCGCAATTTTCTATTTTCATTACAATCTGAAATTGATGCAAGCACCCCAATCAGAACATCATCAAATTATCACAAAAGAAAAATTAATAATAATTTAGAGAATGAATTATCTAATAGGCTACTAGATGAATTTGAACTTCTAGATGTTTTTGAATTAAATGCTGAAGAAAAAGTTAGCACATTAGAACAATCTAAATTAATTAGTGACTCTCCTACTTTTATTAAAAATCGAACATCTCAACCACTTTATATTCTTCCAGCTATTATTTTCATTTATATAATTTTGAACTATTTTTTCAACAAATAATACATAAGAAACTACCTCACGGCAGTTTCTTCATTCTCAAAAATCACATCTGCAATGCATAACCCAAAATCAAAAAGATCAATTGCAAGCTTAAAATCACAGCAAACAACTTCCATCCTTTTTTACGCAATGCAGACTTATCCACTGCTTCGTATGTAACTGTTTTAATCATGTCATCACCTCATACATGAGTGTTGATACTGAAATTGTTTAGTAATCTATCTTTCTTCTATTGTGCATGATATTTGTGCATTTATTACACAATATCACTTTCACATAAATATAAAAGCAAAATCTAAACCAACTTCAACGGGAGAAATAAAAAATTAAAAATACGATTCAATAAAAAAGCCACCCGAAGGTGGCTTTTCAAAACACAGACTTCAAATTAACCAATGAACTTACGTGCATTGCGGAACATACGTAACCAAGCACCGTCTTCTGTCCACTCTTCAGGCTTCCAAGAATGCTGTACAGCACGGAAGTTACGTTCAGGGTGCGGCATCATAATCGTTGCGCGACCATCTTTCGATGTTACACCTGAAATCGCTTCTGGCGAGCCATTCGGGTTCATTGGATAGTGTTGAGTTGGGTTCCCTTGGCTATCGACATAACGCAAGATCACTTGATTACCTGCATTTAATGCAGCCAAGTTATCCGCACTGGTCACTACACGACCTTCACCATGTGCAACTGCGATCGGCAGGATTGAACCGTCCATACCTTCTAACAATACAGAGTTCGATTTTTCAACACGAACGTTAACTACACGCGCTTCAAACATCTCAGAAGTATTACGGTGGAAACGCGGCCAAGCTTCAGCACCCGGAATCAGTGGAGCCAATTGCGACAGCATTTGACAGCCGTTACAAATACCAAGAGAGAACGTTTCGTCACGGTTGAAGAATTTTTCAAATTGGTCACGAAGTTTTGGGTTGAACAAAACTGATTTCGCCCAGCCACCACCAGCACCCATGACGTCACCGTAAGAGAAACCACCACATGCCACAAGACCTTCAAAGTCATCTAGGCTGATACGACCTGCGAGTAAGTCGCTCATGTGCACATCTACAGTGTTGAAACCAACTTTGTCGAATGCCGCAGCCATTTCAACATGACCGTTTACGCCTTGTTCACGTAAGATCACCATGTTTGGACGACGTTCGTTGATGTACGGCGCTTCAATTGGCTCATTCAAATCAAATGTAGGTTTTGCAATAATACCTGCATGTGATTTGTCCGTGATCAATGCAAATTCTTGATCCGCTGTTTCTACGTTGTCACGTAAACGTTGGATCTGATGCGATACTTCAGTCCACGCCACTTGCAAATCTGCACGTTCAAGTACTAAGCCATTTACAGTCAATTGATCTGTATTGTTTACCGTACCAATAACCGCAATTGCATCGCGTAATGTAGATGCCGCAACTTCGTCTGCAAGTGTTGCCCAATCAGACGCGCTGATTTGAAGCACTGCACCAATTTCTTCTGCAAATAAACTTGCAGTTGATTGATCTTCTAAAGCCACACCGAGACGTGCTGCAAACATCATTTCCGCAACAGTTGCAAGTAAACCACCATCACCGATGTCGTGGTAAGCCTTAATTAAGCCGCGGTTGTTCCAGTCTTGAACCAAGGCAAAGAATGCTTTGAAGTCATCAAAACTATCTACATCTGGTGTCACTGAACCAATCGCTTTATAGACCTGAGCAAGGATTGAGCCACCTAAACGGAACTGACCTTTAGAAAGATCAATACGGACAAGTACTGATTCTTCATTTTTCAATTCAGGCGTTAAGGTTTTACGTACATCAGTCACAGGAGCAAAGGCTGTGATTACACCTGACATCGGTGAAGTCACCGATTTGTCTTCGCCTTCATCATTCCAAGTAGTACGCATTGACAATGAGTCTTTACCCACTGGGATTGCAATACCCAGTGCAGGACACATTTCCATACCGATGGCTTTTACACCTTCGAATAAAGCTTGGTCTTCACCTTTTTGCCCTGCTGCCGCCATCCAGTTTGCAGACAATTTAATATCACTGATCTGGTCGATTTTTGCAGACATAATATTCGAGATCGACTCTGCAACTGATAAACGCGCAGATGCCGCAGGATTTAACAAGGCAACAGGTGGACGTTCACCCATCGCCATTGCTTCACCTGTATAACCTTGTAAGCTTGTTGTGGTTACTGCTGCATCTGCAACAGGAACTTGCCAACGGCCTACAAACTGATCACGTGCAACCATACCTGTAATTGAACGATCACCAATGGTGATCAGGAATGATTTCGATGCAACCGTTGGGTTTTTAAGCACACGGTAAATCGCATCTTTCAAATCTGTAACTTTAGATGCATCAAAGTCATCGCCTTGACGTTCAATCGTTTCATACGAACGGCTCATACGAGGTGTGCCACCTAGCATGACTTGCATTGGCATATCCACGGCTTTGTTGTTAAACAATGGATCATTCACCGTCAATTGACGCGCTTCTGTTGCTTCACCTAAAACGGCAAAAGGACAACGTTCACGCGCACATAATGATTCAAATAGTTCTAAAGAACTTGGACGAATCGCCAACACATAACGTTCTTGCGCTTCATTTGACCAGATCTCCATTGGAGACATACCCGGCTCAAGTGATGGAATCTTACGTAAATCAAGAATCGCACCCAGTTCGTGGTCATTCACCAGTTCAGGCATTGCGTTCGAAACACCACCTGCACCCACGTCATGCACAGACACGATTGGGTTGAAGTCTTCCATACGCCAGCATGCATCAATCACTTCTTGGCAACGACGTTCCATTTCAGGGTTTTCACGTTGTACAGAAGCGAAATCTAGGTTTTCACCGAGTTTACCGCTGTCTACAGAAGATGCTGCACCGCCACCAAGACCGATTAGCATTGCAGGGCCACCAAGAACAATCAGCAAATCGCCTGGTTGAATCGCATCTTTTTCCACGTGGTCTGGACGGATGTTACCGTAACCACCCGCAATCATAATGGGCTTATGGAAGCCTTTCACATCGCCATTTACATTTTGTTCAAATGTACGGAAGTAACCATTTAACGCAGGACGACCAAACTCGTTGTTAAACGCAGCACCACCCAATGGACCTTCAATCATGATTTGAAGCGGAGATGCCATACGAGATGGCTTGCCGTAGTTTTCTTCCCAAGGCTGTTCAAAGCCCGGAATGTTCAAGTTAGATACGGTAAAGCCTGTTAAACCTGCTTTTGGTTTACCACCACGACCTGTTGCGCCTTCATCACGGATTTCACCGCCCGAACCAGTCGCAGCACCAGCAAATGGAGCAATTGCAGTTGGGTGGTTATGTGTTTCCACTTTCATGAGGATGTGAGCGGCTTGGCTCTTGTATTTATAAACGTGGTGACCCGTCGCTTCATCTTTCTTTGGATAGAAACGTTGTGTGTCAAAACCAACAATCACCGAAGCATTGTCTTTATATGCTGACAATACGTCTGTCGGTGATTCTTTATAAGTGTTTTTAATCATTTGGAATAATGACAATGGTTGTTTTTCACCATCAATTGTCCATTCAGAACCAAAGATTTTATGACGACAGTGTTCTGAGTTTGCCTGAGCAAACATCATTAGTTCAATATCGTGCGGATTACGACCGAGCTTGTTAAAAGCAGCAACTAAATAATCAATTTCTTCATCGGAGAGTGCAAAACCAAACTCAGAGTTCGCCTTCACTAAAGCGTCTTTACCCTGACCTAATATGTCAATTGCATTTAAAGGCTTTGGTGCAGTTTCAGAGAACAATGCAGCCGCGTCTTCAATTTGATTGAACACACTTTCAGTCATACGGTCATGTAAAACTTGTTTTACTGCATCTGATACTTCAGAAATACCTTTTAAAGTAAACAAAACACCGCGTTCTAAGCGGTGTATCGGGGTATTACAGTTAGCAAAAATATCCGTTGCCTTTGATGACCACGGCGAGATTGTACCTACACGTGGCGTCACAAGGACTTGAACTTCATCACTTGTCGCTTTGCAAACTTGGAAGGTTGCGCCATCATTTAATAGCTGCAAAGCAGATTGCTGTTGTTGCTCGTCGAGCGCTTGGTCGAAAAGGTAAACCCATTGGCTTTCTATTGATTGAACAGAACTAATAGACGATAGACGTGTTAAAAGTTGTGTTTGCTTAAAAGAAGAGTGTGCAGGTGCACCGGCAACGATAAACATGCTGTTTTTGGCTCCACGGGCAGGTCTAGGCAACCTACCTCAATGTGACTTGAAGAGAGCGCATATTCTACTGTGTATTGCCAAAATCAGCTAGTCGTCTACGACTTAAAAAAGTGAGATTTCTTTGTTTTAAAAGATCAATTTACTTTGACTTTAAAAATCAAACATGATTAGTAACAAATGTTTTAAGGGATAAATTTCAAAGATGCCCGACTTTTAGGCTTTGATTCGGTTCTAAAAACCATTGTTAATTGATATTCAAGCTACGAATAAAGAAGTTTATAGCCTCCTTGAGAACTAACATAACTGTATTAAGATGTTCTATTGATGAAAATTTAATGCTGCAAAAATTAAAAGACAACTTATGTCGCAGCCCTCTAGAGCTCGTCACACTTTTTTGGCATGATGAAGCCAATAACTCACTGAATAATGATAAATGATGCAAATGCGTTGGTTGGAACTGCTCTCAACAGTTCGTATTGGAAGTAAAAAACAAAATACCGAATTGGCACGTAGCCCATTTCACAAAGATTATGATCGAATTATTTTTTCCCAAAGTTTTCGCCAACTGAACCGAAAAACCCAAGTCCATCCACTGACTCAACACGATGGCATTCACACCCGTTTAACGCATTCGCTCGAAGTCTCCTGTATTGGACGCTCTCTTGGCATGCTCGCAGCGGAAAAAATCAAAGATGAACTACCAATGTGGATTTCCCCTGCCGATGTTGGAGCCATTATTCAAGCGGCTTGTTTAGCACATGATATTGGGAACCCACCGTTTGGTCATGCAGGTGAATATGCCATTCGTGAATGGTTCGACGATGCATCACATGGAAACTTTTTAGAGAAGCTTTCCGCAGAAGAACAAGCCGATGTGCGTCAGTTTGAAGGAAATGCCCAAGGTCTACGCTTACTGACTAAAATTGACTATCACCCTAATGATGGTGGCATGCGTCTGACCTATGCAACGTTGGGCGCTTATTTAAAATATCCGTGGCTATCGAAAACCATCGAATCACAAGGCAATACTCCTGCCAGTAAACGTGCCAAATTTGGCTGCTATCAGGCAGAAAAAGAAATCCTGCAACAAATCGCAGAGCAACTCGGACTGATTCAACTGGGTGAATATCACTATTGTCGTCATCCGCTGACTTATTTACTTGAAGCAGCAGATGATATTTGCTACGCCCTGATTGATCTTGAAGATGGCATCATTTTAAACATGTTGTCTTATGAAGAAGTTGAACCGATTTTTTTAAGCTTGCTTGGTGAATATAGCGCACCAACTGAACTGTCGATGCCAGATACCACTTGGCAGCAAAAAATTGCAGCCTTACGCGGACGAGTGATGAAGCGTCTGGTTGAAGAAGTCACATCGGCTTTTGCTAAGCATCATTTTGAAATTTTAAGCGGACAACTGGCTGGCAGCTTACTGCAATACTGTGCTGCTGATATTGAGTTAGGCATTAACCGTGCGAAGGATTTAGCACGTGATAAAATATTTGAACACCCACAAAAAGCTGGTTTGGAAATTATTGCCCATCAAAGTTTGCAAAATATTTTAGATGCCTTTATTCCGCTGACAACACCGCATAAAACATTGAGCTTTAAAGAACAACGCTTAATGGCTATTTTATGTCGTTCTGGTGCGCACTTTGGTAGCAACCATTATGAAAACATCATGCAGGTCTTAGACATTATTTCTAAGTTTTCAGATCACCAAGCGTATAACTTGTCTCAAGAGTTACAAGGTAATAAGGCAGGATTGATTTAAACGTGTCATCAACATCCAGTTTGATGATAAAGCCATCAATCCGAACTCAATTTTCCGTGAGTCTTTTGCCTTTCTGCGCAATGCTCACTACTATACAACCATTGATAAAAAAGTGAATCACACAACATGATCGGATGTCTTATTGGTGAAGTCTTCGCACTAGAAGCACCCACCGTACTTTTAAATGTAAATGGTGTCGGTTATGAAATTGATACACCACTCACCACATTTTGCCAACTACAAAAAGGCCAGAAAATTACCTTATGGACGCACCTTGCCGTACGTGAAGATGCTCAACTGCTTTATGGCTTTTTGCATCAACAAGAAAAAATCATTTTTCGCACCCTACTAAAAGTCAACGGTGTCGGCCCTAAAATGGCTTTAGGCATTTTATCCACACTCAGTGTCGACATGCTGATTCATACTGTCGAACATGAAGATATCAATACACTGGTCAAAGTACCGGGGGTGGGTAAGAAAACTGCTGAACGGCTCATGATCGAATTACGTGATCGCTTTAAAGCGATGTCTTCAGGCACAGTGCCAAGCAATTCAACTGTTGAACAAATTCAGTTCACAGGGAACTCTGCCGTTGCAGAAGCAGAAGCTGCATTACAATCCTTAGGTTACAAACCTTTGGAAGCACAGAAATTGGTCAATGCTGCAAAAGGTGATTTTACTGAAGCGAGCGACATCATCCGTGCTGCACTCAAGTCAATGAATAAATAAAGCACTTCAATCAAGACGACCTTTGATACACGTAAGTGTCATTCGCAACTGTTCGAATCAGGAGACATTTGCACATCAATGTTTCTGCGATATAGTCGATACGAACTTTCATTCAATGAGTTTTGCGAATGACGATGGTTTTGCTTACTTTTGCCAAAACAAAAGTAAGGCGAACCGCAGGTTATCCTGAGTTTCGCTTGAAACTGGGAAGACTCCGTTAAGGTACATACTTTCTTTTCTGACATTTTGCTAAGAAGCATATTCACTTAAAGTTTAAATAATATATGCAAGACCGTCTCATCGGTGGTTCCGAAAAACCTGAAGATCATATCGACCGCGCTATCCGCCCGACCTCACTCGATGACTACATCGGTCAGCCCGTGGTTCGTGAACAAATGGAAATCTTTATTGGCGCAGCACGTGGTCGTGGTGAAGCCCTTGATCACACCTTAATTTTTGGTCCACCGGGACTGGGTAAAACCACACTTGCAAACATTATTGCCCGTGAAATGGGTGGAAATTTAAAATCGACTTCTGGCCCTGTACTAGAACGTGCTGGGGATTTGGCAGCCATGCTGACCAACCTTGAAGAAGGTGATGTGCTGTTCATCGACGAAATCCACCGCCTTTCACCAGTGATTGAAGAAATTCTTTATCCAGCCATGGAAGACTACCAACTCGATATTATGATTGGTGAAGGTCCTGCGGCGCGTTCAATTAAGCTCGACTTACCCCCTTTTACTCTAGTTGCCGCAACCACACGTGCTGGCCTGCTCACTTCGCCTTTACGTGACCGTTTTGGCATCGTACAACGCCTTGAATTCTACTCAGTCACTGACTTGACGCATATTGTGACTCGTTCTGCCAATTTGATGGATGTACCTATTACGCGTGAAGGGTCAGGAGAAATTGCTCGTCGTTCGCGCGGCACACCACGTATTGCCAACCGTTTATTGCGTCGAGTCCGTGACTATGCGCAAGTCAAAGGTACAGGTGAAGTGACACAAGATATGGCTCAGCGTGCACTCGATATGCTCAATGTCGATAAAGATGGTTTAGATACTTTAGACCGTCGTTATTTGAGTATGTTACTTGAACGTTTTGATGGCGGCCCTGGTGGTGTAGAAGCTTTGGCAGCAGCGATGGCTGAAGACTCAGGTACATTAGAGGACGTGATTGAACCGTATTTGATTCAACAAGGTTATGTCATGCGGACAGCCCGTGGCCGTATTGCCACCAATATGGCGTATTTACAGTTTGGCATGACACCGCCTGAACCGAAGGACAAATAAAAGTAGAATAATGTGATCAAAATGGAACCTTAAAACTGATCAAGGTTCTTTTGCCATGATATTTAAGGTTTCATTATGGCAATTTGAGCATCTGGCACTGTTCAAAAAATCTGAGCAAAAACTCAACCTTCAAAGCCAACAGTAATTGTAAGATCTCAGTTCATCCCATCAGGTTGACACTCAGTCTGATGGTTTTGATTAATCATAGATATGATTTCATTGTACGGTCTTACGTTGTCTTTTCTGTGAATACATTTGTTGATCTGCAAATTCAATTAAAGGCTCTATCCCCAAAGCATCCTCAGGGTAGATGGCAAGTCCAATACTCGCCCCTATTTTTAGGTCTAACTGCTCAAACCGAAAAGGGAGACCACACGCTTCTGCAATTCGATTCATGGCCGATGTTGCTAAGTCTCGGTTTGCAACACTACTTAAGATCACCGCAAACTCATCACCACCCAACCGCGCAACCAAGTCTTCTTGTCGTGTATTATTTTTAATGCGATGCGCAATTTCCTTTAGTGCAACATCTCCCATGCGGTGCCCAAATTGATCATTGATACTTTTTAGGCCATCCATATCAATCATTAAAACACCAATCTGCTTCCCATATTTCTGAGCCTGCATGACTCCTTGTCTTAAATAATCTAGAAATAATGCACGATTAGATAAACCGGTCAGGTGATCTTGGGTTGCAAGTTTATATAACTCCTGTGCGCCAAACTTGGTGGCGTGATACATGGCTGCTGCAATTAACTCTGACATCAGACTTAAAAGCTGTAAATCACCTTCTTTAAAGGCTTCTACCTCCTCAGAATAAATTTTAAGTACACCCACTGCTTCGCCGCAATGTGTCAAGGGTACAACGGCCATCGATCTTAACCCAACGCGACGACATGCTTCACGGTCTACTCGAGGGTCATTTTCACTATCGGTACAATATAACGTGGTATTTTGCTCTACACATAAACCTGACAAACTATTTAATTTGGAAAGTCGCAGCCCCAGTAAATGTGCAGCTCCGCCAGATACAGCACGATAAACCATATCCCCATCTTCATCGAGTTCGACCACAGCACCTTTCGCATTGGTAATTTGCTGCGCTTGTTCAGCGACCAAGGTCATGACTGCATTCAGATCCAAACCGAGCTTTGCGATGGCTGTTTGCGTCTGAATCACAGACATGAGTTGCGAAGGTGTAGCTTGATGATTATGGCTCATAAAATCTATAAACACGTAAAATTTTGGACTATTTAAAAAAACGAAATACAGCTGAGCACAGCATGGATCAAATTATCACACCCAATCCAGATTTTCACCACATGTAACTCGAGCGGTCACGAAGCAGAATATTTGACATCTTGTGCCATTGGAGTGAAATCTCATAATGCTAAACTGCGACGCATTAGTACTTTGACGTGCACCAATTTTAAGACCATGTCCTTAAATATAAAAGCGCCAAGTCAATCTAAATCGACTCGTAAAACTGGAAAAACGGAATACTCTCATGGCGAATAAATTTGAATTCAACATTCGTGTCTATATTGAAGATACTGATGCAGGTGGCATTGTGTACCATGCCAATCATATTCGCTTTATGGAGCGTACCCGTACCGAGTGGTTACGAGCTTCTGGTGTAGATCATTACTGGCATCAAAAAGACTATAACTTCGTTGTACACAAAATTAATGTGAAATATTCACGTCCAATTTTAATGGATGATTTAATTACTGTTACAGCAAGTGTTGTTTCGTGTAAGGCTACGTCATTTGTGTTGCAACAAAATATTTATCGTGGTGAAATCATGCTTGCATCAGGTGAGGTCGAATTGGCATGTATCAGTTCAGAAATGAAACCACGTCGACTTCCCGATGAAATCCGCGAACTGATTCTAAAAGAATTAGGACAAGACTAAAAAAATTATTGGCACATGTAGTAACTATGGCAACTCAACTCGAATCATCTCTTCAAGTTTCAGATCTAATATTACAAGCAAGCCCAGTCGTACAACTGGTAATGCTGGCTTTACTTTTGGCCTCGCTGTTTAGCTGGTATCTGATTGCCAAGTTACACATGAGTTATAAAAAAGCACAGGCAGACGATGACCATTTTCAAAAAATCTTTTGGTCGGGTGCTGAACTGAATACGCTGTATAACAATGCGCAACTTAATTCCAAACGTGTCGGCCTTGAGGATATTTTTTATCAAGGTTTAGGCGAATTTTTAAAACTAAAAAAACGCAATGCTGCTCCAGCACAAACGATTGAAGGTACAGAACGTATTTTACGCGTCGGTCTAAGTCGTGACCAAAGCCAACTTGAACAAGGCTTAGGTGCTTTGGCCAGCATTGGTTCTGTTGCCCCGTATGTTGGCTTATTTGGTACTGTTTGGGGCATCATGAATGCATTCATCGGTTTAGCAGACGTAGATCAAGTCACCCTTGCAACTGTTGCACCTGGTATTGCTGAAGCCCTCATCGCTACAGCGATTGGTTTATTTGCAGCGATTCCTGCAGTATTGGCATTTAACCATTACACCGGAAAAGGCGAAACGGTTTACTCCGACCGTGCTTTATTTGCAGAAGAAATGGTTGCGTTATTACAACGTCAGTCTTTGGGTGAAACTAAGGAACATGACTAATGGCAATTCAACGTTCAGGACGCTTCGAGCGCATTAAGAAACCACTAAAAAGTGAGATGAACGTCGTCCCATATATTGACGTGATGCTCGTATTATTAGTGATTTTTATGGTCACCGCACCCATGATTACGAGCGGCATCAATGTCGATCTTCCTCAAGCCAATGGCAATCCCATTGAATCAAAAGATGCACCTGCAATGGTCAGCTTAGATAAAGAGGGTCGCTATTTCCTTAAATATAAAACGCATAGTTCAGCTGAACCTTTGGCTTTATCTGAATTGACGTCTATTTTAAGTGAAGCACAGCAACAAGCTCAGGCTGAAAATAAAACTTTAACCGTTGTTGTGGAAGGTGAACAGTCACGCTCTTATGGCGAAGTCATGTCGCTCATGAACAGCCTACAAGAAGCGGGTCTCAGCCAAGTTGGATTACTCACAGAGCCATTAAAGTAATTTATGAAAGATTTTAAAAAGCCACCTTTTAAACAAAAAGCCATCGCGCTTGGATTTACCTTTGGTGTCCATGTGATTGCTGTTGTTGGCTTACTTTATCTTGGTATGAGTAAACCACCAGAGCCACCGAAGCAAATTAGAACTGTGCTCATCAAGCCTGAGGACTTAAAGCCTGTTACGCTTGAAGAAACAGAGTTTACTGAAACAGCACATGAAAATGTAGCCAAAGAAATCACACAAACTGCTACGCCCGCTGTAGAGCCTGCACCTGTTATCCCAACCACGCCACCTATAACACCCGTTGTACCAAAGGTCGACGCTCAAAAAGCAGTAGCGGATGCCAGAGCTGCTGAAGCGGCAGCGCGTAAAACTGAACTACAGCAGCAGATTCAGGCACGTGCAAAGGCTGAAGCTGAAAAACTACAAGCTCAGCAAGAACGTGCTACTGCCCGTGCAGCGGAGCAAGCTAAAAATGCTGAGAAAGCCAAAGCAGATGCAGCGGCGAAAGCCGAAGCAGACGCCAAACGCCGAGCAAACTTAGAAGCATTGAAAAAAGCAGAGGCAGTGCAAAAAGCGAAGCTTGACGCACAAAAGAAAGCCGATCTCGCTAAAAAGCAGCAACAAATTACTGATGCCAATAAAGCTAAAGTTGCGGCTGATGCCAAAGCCGATGCAGATAAAGTCAAGGCTGCCGCTGATGCAAAACGTAAAGCCGATGCGGACAAAGCAAAAGCCGCCGCTGATGCAAAAGCCAAAGCAGACGCTGATGCAAAAGCCAAAGCAGACGCCGATAAAGCCAAGGCAAATGCCGATGCTAAAGCTAAAGCAGATGCAGCGAAGACCAAAGCTGACGCTGATGCGAAACGTAAGGCTGATGCGGATAAAGCTAAGGCAAATGCTGATGCAAAAGCCAAAGCCGATGCAGAAAAAGCCAAGACTACTGCTGATGCAAAACGTAAAGCCGATGCTGAAGCAAAAGAACGTGCAGCTGAAGAAGCACGTGCTTCATCTGCAAAACAAGCTGCCGAAGAAGCCGCGCAAAAGAAAGCTGAAGCAAAGCAAATTGCTTCAACAGCTAAGCGCGACTTTGAAAATAAAATTAAGCGTGCATGGGATACCCCAGCAGGTTCAACGGGTAAAACCGCGACTGCACGTGTCACGCTTTCAGATAGTGGCGCTGTACGCTCTGTGATCGTGAGCTCCAGTGACCCTGACATGAAAGCCAGCGTTGAAGCAGCTGTTCGTTCTGCGGCACCCTATCCAATGCCTTCAGATCCAGAAGCACGCCGGCAAGCACAAAGCTTTACCTCATCCTTTACTGCGAAATAATCCAAATCCCTCTGAACAGTCAGGGGGATTTTTCCAACCATATTCACAGTATTTTTAAGTACTCAAATAACTTATTTTAAATACGTTTAATCTGTTTTAGCTTTCAATAACAATCCGTGCAATATCTTTAATTTCAGTCGATATTTCACTCAATACAAGTAAATCGCCACTCCCCCTTATCACACATATCTACCTATGCGTTTTTGCACTTACGCTTAAACGACTTAATTCTTACTCATTTTTCACAGTGTTATAACAGATCAGTCATAATTTCATGCTTTTAATATTAGAAAATCATGCCATTATGTAGAACAATTAAACCCACAATAAAAGCCGTTTGTTTGAGTAAATAACGAATGATGGAAATGACGCGTAAACACCTTCTTAGCCTAGCCATTTTAACTGCTTTCAGCCCAGTCTTAGTGACCCAAGCGCATGCTCAGCTTCATTTAGAAATTGCAAAAGCACCTGAAGAAGCGCCTAAAATTGCAATCGTACCTTTTAGCAATGACAGTAGCCTCTATCCCATTATTGAAACGGATTTAAACCGCTCAGGGAAATTTACCAGCGCTTCAAAAAATTTACCTGCAACCGCCAGCATGAATAATCCGAACGCAGCCAACTGGCAGGCCGCAGGTGTTCCATATGTCGTTACAGGAACAGTAAAAACCACTGAAAATGGCAGTTACGAAGTTCATTACCAACTTTATGATGTCCAAAAACAACAATATCTTTTAAATGAATTATTAACTGTTCCAGCATCACGCGTTCGTTCTGCTGCACACATGATTAGTGATGCTATTTATCAAGCATTAACTGGTATTCCTGGGGACTTCAGCGGTCGTATTGCTTATGTGCTACGTAATCCTGCTACACCAGAGCAACGCTATACACTACAAATCGCGGATACTGATGGTGAGCAGCCACGTACAATTTTAACGTCACGCGACCCAATTTTATCGCCTGCTTGGACACCAGATGCTAAGAAAATCGCTTATGTTTCATTTGAAACCAAACGCCCTGCAATTTATGTCCAAGACCTTTCCACAGGTGCGCGGGAAAAGCTTGCTAGCTTCCGCGGTCTAAATGGCGCACCAAGCTTTTCTCCAGATGGGAAAAGTATGTTGTTCACGGCTTCTATGCATGGCAACCCAGAAATTTACCAAATGAACTTGGAAACCCGTCAGCTGCAACGTATGACCAACGACAGTGCCATTGATACTGAAGCGCGTTATGCACCAGATGGTAAGTCATTTATCTTTACTTCTGACCGTGGTGGTTCTGCACAAATTTACCGTTATGACTTGGCAAATAGCAGCTATAACCGTCTGACCTTCCGTGGCGCATTCAATGCACGTGGTACGCTGAGTGCCGATGGCAAAAAGCTGGCCCTGGTTCACCGTCCAAGCGGCAGTAACTATAAAGTCGCTATTCAAGATTTAAACTCAAGTGTCACCAATATTTTAACGCCAACCAGTTTGGATGAATCACCAAGTTTTTCCCCAAATGGGCAGATGGTGGTCTATGCAACGCGTGAAGGTTCACGTGGTTTGTTGTCGATCATGTCACTGGATGGCCGTTTCCGTATGAATTTACCAAGTGAACAAGGTGAAGTCCGTGAACCTGCTTGGGCACCCAAATAACTTTTTAATGACTAGTCATTTAATAATCATCAATTTTCATGGAGATGAAGAATGAAATCGATCAAACTTTTAGCCCTTCCAATCTTAGCGACTGCTCTTGCGGTTACAGGATGTGCGAGCCGTAAACCTGCTGCAACAATTGAAGCGGGTCAAAACCCAAATGGTTCAACCACAGTCAATACTCAAGGTCTAAGTGAAGATGCTGCTTTAAATGCACAAAATCTTGCAGGTGCATCGGCAAAAGGCGTGACTGAAGCCAACAAAGCATTTTTAGCAAAACGCGTTGTTCATTTTGACTATGACAGTAGCGACCTCAGCAATGATGATTACCAAACGCTACAAGCACATGCGCAGTTCTTAATGGCAAATGCAAATTCGCGTGTGGCGTTAACAGGTCATACCGATGAGCGCGGTACACGTGAATACAATATGGCATTGGGTGAACGTCGTGCCAAAGCGGTTGAAAGTTTCTTAATCACCACAGGTGTGAGTCCGAACCAACTTGAAGCAGTTAGTTATGGTAAAGAAATGCCAATCAATGCAGGCCATGACGAAAATGCATGGAAAGAAAACCGTCGCGTAGAAATTAACTACGAAGCAGTACCACCACTTTTAAAATAATGCTGGTATCACAACTGAAATAAAAAAAGCGCTCCTTTCGAGGAGCGCTTTTTTATGACTTAAACTTGTTCAGGCTTGGGATTTTCATCAGATTCTTCAGCATGTTGCATAGATTCAATCATGTCATGTTTATTGAACTTTTTATACTCAGCTTTTGCTTCGTAGTCTTGCCACGCTTTTTTCACGCTATCGTCTGAAATATCATCTAAGTTAATCCCTTCGCTCGGCGTTGGAGTCGCATCAAATTTTTGCGTTGTCATTGTTGTACTCCTATTTTTACCTGATATTCCTTCCATCAACATAGCACTTTCCACAAGACTTGCAAGGGTAAAATCGCAGCAAATAGTCGAGTTTAATTGTTCTTTTGTCTCGTTCTCGACTAAAATATAGCGCAATGTTGATTTTGTTACGTATTCAAGTTTTAGTGGAGTCCTCCCCCTTATGTCATATCTCAATCTGTCCCAATTTTTAGAACAACAAACGGGAAATCTTACGCCTGAATTGGCACAAGTGATTAGCACCATTGCTGCTACTTGCCAAACCATCGATCAAGCTTTACAAAAAGGTGCTTTAGCTGGTGTTTTAGGTAGCGCGCAGCATGAAAACGTGCAAGGTGAAGAACAGAAAAAACTGGATGTGATTTCAAATGATTATTTGATTGATGCTCTAAAAATCCACCCACAAGTTGGTGGTTTAGCGTCTGAAGAATTGGATGAATTCACACCAGCTCAAGAAAATGGCAAATATTTGGTTTTATTTGACCCTCTTGATGGTTCAAGCAACATCGACATCAATATGTGTGTGGGTACTATTTTCTCAATCTTACCTGCAAAAAATGCAGTGACACAAGCTGAAGACTTTATGCAAGCAGGCAACCAGCAAGTTGCTGCGGGTTATGTGCTTTATGGCCCATCAACCATGTTGGCATTAACAGTCGGTGCAGGCACAGTATTCTTTACCTTCGACCCAGAAACTCAACAATTCTTGCTCACTTCTGAAAATATTCAAGTGGCAGCAGATACCAAAGAATATGCCATTAACTCTTCAAACCAACGCCACTGGGAAAACCCAGTAAAACGTTATATTGAAGAACTTCTCGCAGGTAAAACAGGTCCACGTGAGAAAGACTTCAATATGCGTTGGGTTGCATGTATGGTGGGCGACATTCACCGTATTCTTTGCCGTAGCGGGATTTTCATGTATCCATACGACCTCAAAGATCCCAAAAAAGCAGGTCGCCTGCGTTTAATGTATGAAGCAAACCCTATGAGTATGCTAATTGAACAAGCTGGCGGTGCATCTACAACGGGTCGCGTTCGTATTTTAGACATCCAACCAACTGACCTACACCAACGTGTCCCGGTGATTATTGGTTCTAAAAACGAAGTCGATTTAGTGACTGGCTACCATAACTAATTTTTTAAAATGCGTATAACCATCTGACGCGTTATGCGCATGAGTCTCCTCCATGTCGATTATTTTCCTTGAATCAAAAGACAACCCAAAGATTAAACATCTCCGCGGTTTAATAGAGCAAAGTAGCTACCGTAAAAAGCAAGGTCAAACCGTGCTTGAAGGAACACACTTAGGCTTAGCTTGGGTTGAAAAAAAGAAGAAGCTCAATTCTATTTTCACTACTGAAAATGCACTCGAACACCCCGATATTTGCGATATTTTAGATGAATATGAAGGTGCTGTTTTTGTCATTGCTGAAAGCCTATATCGGGACTTAAGCACATTAGGAACCACTTTGCCCTTCTTGGCAGTTGTAGACTTACCAAGTTCAAGCCAAAGTGTAGACTTTAGCTTAGATACCTTGATTTTGGAAAACATTCAAGATCCAGGCAATGTAGGCACATTACTCCGCTCTGCTGCGGCAGCTGGTATCAAGCAAGTTATTTGTACCAAAGGTTCTGCAGCACTCTGGTCACCACGTGTATTACGTGCTGGCATGGGTGCACACTTCTCAGTCAACACCTATGAAAACGTTGCCATTGAAGATGTACTCGAACGTTTTGAAATCCCAGTGTATGTGACCAGCTCGCATCAGGCCGAAAGTTTATATCAAAAAGATTTAACACTAGCTTGTGTCTGGATCTTAGGTAATGAAGGCCAAGGGGTTTCTGACTTTGCTTTGGCACATGCGCAAGCATTGAGCATTCCACAACCCGGTGGCCAAGAATCTCTCAATGTCGCTATTGCGGGTTCAATCTGCTTTTTTGAAATGGTACGACAACGACTTTAAAATCGTTAAGTTATATTAACTAAAGTCGGTTCAGCAGAAAAAATAGATTACACTAGAAAAATAATTACTTGTGTTGTCAACCAAACCATTATTTCCAACGTTATAGGCACATGATCAAGGAAATAATGGTGGGTATCCGATGACAGGATTTTCCATCTCTATGGATTTAGTACCCAAACAGTCTAAAATGCAGGATTCAAGTACTCTTAAGAGTACAGCCGAGTCTCGCCTAAAAAACTTCATGCAGGAAGTGACTGGTCGTGCTTTAGTGATGATGGAAAGTGCCACACAAAACCAGCAGGGCATCGCCATGGATTTGGTGCAAGAAGCCTTTATTTCATTACATAAATCTTATTCTGATCGATCTACGGAAGAATGGTATCCCCTGTTCTATACCATTTTAACCAATAAATTACAGGATTGGCGTCGTAAAGAAGCACGTCGAGCACAACCCTTTTCTTTCTTCAAAAAAGTCAGTCTTGATAATGACGATTTTGAAGTGAATGAGGTGGTCGATGAAAGAGCGCTGAATCCTTCTGACTTTTTAAGTCAAGCTGTCACTGCGGATGAAATTCAAGAAGCCATTGCTGGTCTTCCAGTTCGTCAACAACAAGCATTTATGTTACGTGCATGGGAAGGTTTTGATACTGCAACCACTGCGCAAATCATGAATTGTTCTGAAGGCAGCGTTAAAACTCATTACCACCGTGCGATTCAAGGCTTACGCAATGCTCTCGCACATTTGAATCCACATCTAGGAGGATCATCCGAATGAAAGATGATTTCTTAAAGCAAGTAACCTCCAAACTTGATGGGCTCGCGCAACACCACAAAAACAAACCCGTGGTGATGCAACACGTTCTTGATGACATTCAAGATCAAAAGTCCTCACGTTATGGCCTTTGGAAAATGTCTGGTTTTGCTTTAGCTGCTGCTATTGCTGGCTTTGTCGTACTTCCAAACTCTGTAACCCTTGATGAAAAGCCACATAACCAAGTGGTTTCTACTCCTAAACTTTCACCTCAAATGGTTGAAGATTTAGAAATGTTATTGGTTTTAGGTGAGGACACTGTTCCACATGGCAGCTAAACGTGTCGCTTTTGCACTTTGCACGCTAGGTTTTTTACAAACCAGTTTTGCAGGTTTTGACCGTTTTTGGATTTTTTCCAAAGATGCAGATACCCAAGTATCTGAAACATGGGAATCGTTGTCTGAAGAAGAACAGCGTGCGTTGATTCAACGTTACCAGTCACTAAAAGAACTGCCCGATGCGCAAAGTGCAGCCCTGCAACAACGTATGGACTGGTTTACTCAGTTACCTGAGCAAGAAAAGCAAAAAATGCGTGACACTTGGCAACAGATGAGCACCCAAGAACGACGTGATTTACGTGTACGCATGCAAAAAGCAGATGCAGATGAACGTGTGAATATTCGAAATGAATATATCAATAAATACATCCATAGCAACACTGCTACACATTAAGATGCCTAGTTAAATATAAATACCTTAGAAACATCCATAAAAAAATGCCTCATGTGAGGCATTTTTTATGCTTACATTTATATTTTTCGCCGTTGTCTAAACCACGCTAATGACAACAATCCAAGCAGCCCAAGGCCACCCATTGAGCCACCACCACCGCCACTCGCTTCCGTATTGGTATTTTTAGCGGTGTTCGTAAAATACATCATCGCAGATTTAGACTCTTCAGCCTCTGCATCATAGATCACATATTCAATTTCATAAGGGAATGGACTGAAATTATTGCGGACTTCGACTTCAATATTCCCGCCATAACATACATATTTTTCATATTCTCCCGGACAAGAACCTGTACGTTCTGGCTTAATATTAATGCCTGCATCCTGACGTACGATACGAATAGCAAGATCCTTTCCATTCGCATCACGGTGAAATGCTGGGCGCTGATGTTCTGCCGCGACTGTACTAATCGGACCATCGCCATCATCACTATCATTTGCAAGTGGATTTACATTGAGTTTTAAAGTGCCACCATAATTCAGCGTGTATTCATCCGTTTTAGCAATTGGTTGTATATTGCTAAACTCAGCTTTTAAAATCCCCGAAGAGATTGCCTGCGTAGCCTTACTCTTCACACTATATTGGCAATACACATATTCCGTACTGGTTGTAGGCTTGCCATCGGTGCGATAAATCATGATTTGTTTTAAATCATCCTTCCACTCACAGCGTAAAGTTGGATCCGCTCTGAGTTTTGAGGTATCTAGCACACCATCTTTGGCGCTGAGCACACCTATACCCAATACCTGAGTTTCCGTAATGGTATAATTATCAGTGTTCATTTCTTTTAAAGCCGACGTTCCATCAGCAGTGTTGACCACAGCCTCATCTTGCAAGACAAACTGGAAGGGATCGACATAAATCGCCCGATATTTTTGATGTAGTTTGGTTGCCGCTAAAAGCTCTTTATAATGCTTTAACTCTTCATTAAACTCGACCAAAAAGTCTGGATTGGTATTTTTATTGGCAATTAATTCCTCTAATTCCTTAATGCTATTTTCATACACTTGTAAACGCTCTGCCTGCGAAGTATTTTTCAAATCAGCAATATCCGCTGCAGCTAAACGACGTAACTCAACCGACCCAATATCGCAACTGTTGGCTTCCGCAGGTGCTAACATCAATGTTCCATCGACGATACGGTCTAGACCACGCTGATCACTATCATTACAGCTCAACTTACTGTTGGTATCGAGTAAATCAACTCCACCACTATTCACTTTCGGGAAATACATTGGGCGGAATAAATTATATTTCGATGGCGAAGTTAAAGAACTGAGTAAACTTCCTATAGCCACATTTTTCACATCAATATTCGTATCTGTCGTACCATCGAGTATTCGTGCACTTGCTGCCAGTTCACACTGACTGGTCTCCGTATCAAACGCATTGTAACCTGCCGTCACACCTGCATCATATTTATCGGATAGTGTCTGAGAACCGACATAGCGGCATGATGTGTTTCCATTATATGCAAGCACATTGTAATACAACGACTTCATACCGAAATCGTCATAATCTAAAACAGTTGCTGCACTGTTTTCTACAATAGTGTTGTTTGAAAATAAGAAACTACTCTCAAGACTTAGATTATGCTCTCGGGTATTGACGGCATAAATAATGCTTCCATTTGTTGCATTTACCGTATTTTTTGCGATGGTATTATTCGCCATAGCAACTTTTGGGTTACCACAAAAATCGAATGTATTCAGATTCGATATCTGCCCATTTGAAATAATACTATTCGCTCTAAATTCTATATTGGTTTTTACATCCAACAGCCCTGCATAACATTGCATTGCAAGAATACTACCCACAGTCGCTTGGTTGCCTTGTAATACACTGTTATTTACAGTCACCTGATGCTCACCAGGACCAACAAGATAGAGTGCTCCACCTTTTTTGTCTGACTTTGAGTTTAGAATTTGTGCATTATTTAAGGTTAATGCTCCACCGACCAATAAAGCACCGCCTTCATCTGCCGAATAACCATTTTCTAAAATGACATTCTCTAGCGTCAAACTGGTCTTGGTAATGGTATTGAATAAACGTGACTTTCCACCTGCATCAATCCGTGAAGTCAACTCACCTAGGGCTGGATACTTAAAAGTGATGGGATTTTTCTCACGATCTAAATAAGGGCTTTTCCCAAAAACCACCACTTTAGACTCGGGAACAATTTCCTTACTCAGTTTATACGTCCCCGCTGCTAACTGAATATAATCGGTTTGACCTGAACCCGTATTCCCCGCACTACAACCACCATAAGCCTTATTTAAGCTGGCTGTTTTGATTGCCTCACGGAGTGAACATTGATTCATGTTTACATTATCTTCATCCTCAAATGTGTTGACATGAATTGTTCTATCTTCTGCAGCCATTAATGTCATAGCAGCTACCACCATGACACCCAATAGTCCTTTTTTAAAGTGTTTCATGTTTGCCCTTTTCTTTTTATTTTCGACGCAGCAAAATTAAAGCAAATAACCCCAGTAAGCTCAGAATACCTGTGCTTCCTCCAGAGGTTTTAATTTTGTCACTTTCCATATGATTTTGTGGTTCTTGTACAATTTGTACATTCACTTCAACGAACGGAATATGTTCATCAAAACGTGTCGTGGTTGTGACCAGCTGTAACCTGAAAATATCAGCACCATGCCATGCTCCATTTGGCGTGTAAGTAATATTTCCTAGCTCATCAATCACTACTTTACCTTTGGATACCGTTTGAGTCTGCTGCACCCGCATGCAACCGGGTTGCCATTCTTCACCATTTGGCGCTTTAGCCGATTTGAACAAGCTTGCACATTCATTTTTGGACAGTAGATCACTATCTCCAAGCAGATCTGCAACAGAAAGTTTAGCTACTTGCCCCGCTATCAGATCTTCACCAATTAAGCTAATGGTCGTTGGAACTTCAATCTCGATAGCACCACGGTCACAAAAGGTATTATTCGTATTTCGATTCACACCACGTTGATCTGAATTTTCACAGCCAATTAAAGAATCCGTTGTGTTTACAACCACTTTACCCTTGTTCACAATTGGAGAATCCAACCAATGTGTCTGACTCATTAAAATGCGTGGACGGATATAGCCTAAAAATTTTTGGTTGGGAACAATATAAGGACACAATAAACTGTCAGCATCTGCAGACATGGTTTTACACTCACCCACCACATCGCTGCCTGCAATCAAGGCGCCAGACCAAAACTCATTCGGATAATAGCTTGCACCACTGCCACAGTCACTTTGTGTGACTAAGTTGTTCTGAAGAACTGCTTTACTTAAATCCCCAGCACAGTTTTGTATGATGGTATTTTCAGCATTCCCTAAAACAATACTATTAGCTAGATAAGCCAAGTTCGTAGATGGATTGAAATAAATCCCTTTACTGTTCCCCACCACCGTTAAGTTATTCAAAGCCATGCCATCTCGAACATTGACGACATAACCTGTATTTTTCACAAAGGTACTACTGACCAGACGTGATGCTAAACTCGATAAGGTCGTGTCTTCTTTAACCACTGCATTATTGACAGAGTAAATATTGGCACTGCTTGCATCTGTCGTTTTATTTTCTTTGAAAACTGAATTATAAATCCGAAAAGAAGGGGCGTCCCCATACAATATTGCCCCTTGTAGTGCTTGGTTTTGTTCAACCAGAGTAGAGCGAATTTCGACTAGACTACGACTAGTACCATCTTCGAGCAAGGTTGCGACATTATAAATCGCCCCCCCTTGCCCTGCAAATCCACCTGTTAATTTGACGTACTCAAGACCTAAATATTCATTGTTATAAATTAAACCACCTTGATTCACACCGCAGTCTTTCGCACAGCCCTGTAGAGTAACCTCTTTTACTAACACACGAATTAAAGCATTCTCAGCATTATCAACCCTTAATAAGTTGTCAGAACCATTCATTTTTAAGATGGCATTACTTAAACCCTGAACCGTTTCTTCCCCCACAGAACTGTCATAGCTTGTTCTGAGTGTTAAATCTTTTTTAATCGCAAGATGAGTATTCAGCAAATAGGTTTTATTTTTCTCAAGCATGACTGTGGCAATCGCATCTTTTCCCCCACAGCCATAATAACCCGCCTCAGGCATACCTTGATTAATGTAGTCGATAGCTTCGCGAAGTGAACATTCCGTGTCATTTTTGACAATATCATCAGTGATAGTCACTTTAATATTGTCCGAATAGGCATGACTCGCCACTAATAGCGTAGCTACACCTATGCTCTTCTTGAGCATAACGATCTCCTTGCTTTTATTTTATCTTTTCTTTTTATTCTTAGATTGCAAAATCCCTGCAATATCTAACAATTTTTCGTACTCTGTCACAGCTCGGACAATTTCTCAAGTAATATTATGATTTACCGATATTCGTCAATTAACGCATAAATTTGTCTGAGGTTTGCGTTACTCAGTTTGGTTTTCTCACCTTTTAACAGTTGAATCAGTTGTTCTAAACTTTGCAATAACACCGAGGTTTGATGTGGCCCATGCGCGAGTAAATAATCAATAATCTGTTGATCGATATGAATCCCACGGCGAGATAAAACCGACATCACCAATGTAGAACGATCAGCATACAAACTTCCGCTTGGTACTTTCACACTTACAGCTTGCGTCAGGCGAGATTGTAAATCGGGTAGTTCAAGTTTTAATTCAATCGGCGCAACACGAGAAGAGAACACCAACTGCCCGCCTTCTTCATTGTTGTAGTTGATCAGGTGAAAAACAGCTTTCTGCCAATGCGGCACACCGCTGATGGCTTCAATGTCATCTAAAGCGACAAGGTCAAAACGCTCTAAAGAAGTAATTGCTTCTGTTGGCGCATCCAACAACTCAAGTAGAGAAACTTGAATCGCTGTTTTCCCCACATCCAAATAAGAATCACAAATTGCTGAAAGTAAATGACTTTTCCCAGAACCCGCACCACCATACACATAAAAACGATTCATTAAACCTGCATGTAACTGACGAATCGCATCGATAACAGGCCCCCATCCCGGCCCAGAAAAATCACTGATTCGAGCATCGAGTTGGGGTTCAATATCTAGTTGCAATTGACGCATGCTGGTTTGTGTATCCTAAAGTTCTTTATGGTCTATCTGATCAATCTTACTTGAATTTTCAGATGCTTGCTGAGCTTTTACCGCTTGATTTTTTAGTTCAATATCAACATCAACTTGATCGGTTTCAATCGTAATTGAGCCCGCGGATGAATCTTGCACAACAAAAGTAGGTGTGCTGTACATTGGGCTATTTTCATAGAACTCACGTGCATGTCTTAATAAGACCACAATCACGGCAGCCACAGGCAATGCAATTAACATCCCTAAAATGCCGCCCAATTGCGCACCAGCGAGTACCGCAAATACCACAGCAACTGGAGATAAGCCAATTTTATCGCCCAACAAGAACGGTTGTAAGATATAGCCTTCCACTGCCTGACCAATCATAAAGACCACTCCAACCAAAAGTAATTGCATCCAATCAATCCCAAACTGGAACAAACTTGCAATCACTGCAGCAATAATCCCGACAGCAAAACCTAAGTACGGAATGATACTGCACAGCCCGGCTACCATTCCAATAATCAAACCTACTTCAAGTCCAATCAACTGTAAGCCCATTGCATAGACCACGCCCAAGAGCACCATGACCAAGAACTGACCTTTGACAAAAGCACCAAGTACACTATGACATTCTTTAACAATGACTAAGGTCTGTTCTTCATATCTCCGTGGAATAAGACGACGGAAACTGTCCAGCATGCGATCCCAATCTAATAAAAAATAGAATGCAATAATTGGGATCAGCACAACCGTTCCACCAATCTGAATAAAGTTCAGTCCAGATTGAGCCAATTTAGCAATCATGGCCTGAATACTGTCAGCACTATAGTTGGTCTGTACATATTCCATAATCGCGGCTGAAATCTGGTCAACATCCAATTCCATTGGGACCAGATTAAAACTGTCAGATAACCAAGGCAGAAATTTATAATTCGCCCAATGTATACCTGAAGGAATACTGTTCTTCGCATACATCAGCTGTTCCCACACCAGTGGAACCAAATACCAAAATGCTAATGTAATGACAACGCCAATACCGATAAAAACAGCACTAATAGATAACCAACGTGGTAAGCCAATTTTATGCAGTTTATCGACCAGTGGACTAAATAGATACGCGACTAAAAATGCACCAATAAAAGGTAAAACAACAGGCTTGAGTAGATACAACACCCAGAATATGAGCGCGATTCCTGCCAAAATAAAAATACGTTTAAGTGTACGATCTTGCATGCAATCTCGCCTTTGTCAGATTTAATCGTTATTGAGAAAAATATTTTAGTAAAGATAACATTTTAGCGCAGAAATAACATATGTGTTTCGTATATTCAGGTATAATCGCCCCGCGAATGCGGAGACTTCATTATGAGCAACTCAACTTCTACCCCAAACACTGGTTTAAGCTACAAAGATGCAGGTGTCGACATTGAAGCGGGCGACGCGTTAGTCGATCGTATCAAATCTGTCGCGAAGCGTACTACTCGTCCTGAAGTAATGGGCGGATTAGGTGGCTTCGGTGCACTTTGTAAAATCCCTAAAGGTTATGAAGAACCTGTTCTCGTATCTGGCACAGACGGTGTTGGTACAAAATTACGTTTAGCATTGAATTTGAACCGTCATGACACGATTGGTCAAGACTTGGTTGCAATGTGTGTAAACGATCTTCTTGTATGTGGCGCTGAGCCATTATTCTTCCTTGACTACTATGCAACTGGCCATCTTAATGTAGATGTGGCTGCAAACGTAGTTACTGGTATTGGTACAGGCTGTGAACTTGCTGGTTGTGCATTGGTTGGTGGTGAAACTGCCGAAATGCCTGGCATGTATGAAGGCGAAGATTACGACTTGGCAGGTTTCTGTGTAGGCGTAGTTGAGCAAAGCAAAATTATTGATGGCTCTAAAGTCAAAGCGGGTGACGTTTTAATTGGTGTTGCATCAAGTGGTGCTCACTCAAACGGTTACTCTCTACTTCGTAAAATTTTAGACGTAAAAAACGTTGACTTGACGCAAATCGTTGATGGTCGTCCACTTGCTGATGTTGCAATGGAACCAACACGTATTTATGTGAAGCCGATTCTTCAACTTTTAAAAGAAGTTGATGTACACGCAATGGCGCACATTACTGGTGGTGGTTTACCAGGTAACTTACCACGCGTATTGCCGAATGGTGCTCAGGCTGTTGTGAATGAGTCTTCTTGGGAATGGCCAGAATTGTTTAAACTTCTTCAACGTGAAGGTGGTGTTGAACAGTTCGAAATGTATCGCACATTCAACTGTGGCATAGGCATGGTCTTAGTTGTCGATGCTGCTGATGCTGACAAAACAGTTGAACGACTCAATACCCTAGGTGAAAAAGCTTTCACTATGGGGCATATCGTAGACAATGCTGAGTCAGTTGAAGGCGCAGACGAAAAAATCCGTGTGGTATTCGCTTAAGTCATATGATTAAAATTGCTGTTCTGGTTTCAGGAAGTGGATCAAACCTTCAAGCCTTGATTGATGCCAATCTGTCAGGGCAAATTGTGGGTGTGATTTCCAACAAACCTGAAGCCTATGCGCTACAGCGTGCTGAAAATTCAGGTATTGCAACAGCAGTCATTGAACACAAACAGTATCCTCATCGTGAAGCTTTTGATGATGTCATGCATCAGCAATTACTCGATTGGGATGTGGATTTGGTGGTTCTTGCTGGCTTTATGCGTATTTTAAGTGAGAAATTTGTCAGTGCTTGGGAAGGAAAAATGATCAACATTCACCCTTCTCTTCTACCGCATTACAAAGGTATGCATACTCATCAGCGCGTCTTGAATACTGGCGATCAACTGCATGGCTGTACCGTGCACTATGTGACGGCTGAACTGGATGCAGGTCAAGCTTTGGCGCAAGGTGTACTGAAAGTTGGTTCACATGATGGTGTGAACAGTTTGGCCCAGCGTGTACATACGCTTGAGCATATCATCTACCCGCAAGTGGTAGAATGGATTTGCACACAAACGATTCAGCATACAGACCAAGGCGTTCTCTACCGAGATACCCTGATGCACGAGCCGATTCAGTTTTGCAAATTTTAAAAATAAAAAAACGCCTCCAAGGAGGCGTTTTTTTATGGCTGCTAAAAAGTACTATTAAACATTTTCTTGAATCAGTGTCTTAATCAGAGTAACCGTTTTTTCTGGTCGCTCTAAAGGAAACATATGGCTTCCCTCAACGATTTGATAAGGAATGCCAAATTTCTTTTTCACTATTTGTGGAAACCCTGGACCAATAAAAGGACCCTTTTCAGCAATCAGCAAATGCATCGGCACTTGTGGTTTGCCCTGAGGTAGCCACCATAAAGAAGGATTAGTCCTAAAAATATGAACTTCATCCATTTTTGCAATCGTAAGTTCAACACCACCACGGACGCGATCTTCCGTTAAAGCATAGTCAATATAAGCTTGAAAGCAGTCTGGATCAAAGTCCTTATAAAAGCCTTTTGGACGTAAAAGTTCAGCTGCTTGCTCACGGCTTTCCCAATGGTCACGACGCCGTAAAGATAGCGCTGCTGGAGACATAGTATCGACCATTTTTAACTTCAGCATCTTCGCGAAGTGTAATGCAAACGAGGCTTTGCCCATAATCAAAGGCGGGTCCATCATGATAACTTGTTGAAATAGCTCAGGACGCTGTAATGCCGCCTGAAACGTCAACACTGAGCCTAATGAATGTCCCAAACCAATCACTTTACGACCCTGCGCCTGACGGACAATACTGTCTATCACTTGCTGAGTTAAGCTTTTCCAATGGTTATCAATCGGGTAGCTTCTATCTGGCCCTAATAAAGGTACATAGATCACATCATACTGATCTGACAATAAATCAAATAATTTCTGATAGACTTTAGAAGGCACGCCATTGGCGTGCGCAAAATGAATTAAAGGTTTCATTGCAGTTTCGTGGTCTGTTCAGTTTGCATTTGATTTGAAAGTGAAGATGCGAAACCAGCTCCCATCGATGCACCTAAACGGCCTAATACAGCATCCAGTGGGCTATGTACTACAGTATAATCCATCGCTTTATCGGTATTTAGTTCACGTTTTAAAGTATGTAAATTACCAATACGATCAGCAATACCCAATTTAACCGCCTGATCCCCTGTCCAGAAAAGACCTGAGAAAAGTGCAGGATCGTTCGACTTTAACTTTTTGCCACGACCTTGTTTCACAGCATTAATAAAATGCTCATGCACATTATCAAGTACACCTTGAACGTGTGCGCGTTGCGCAGGGTTAACGGGTTGTGTCATTGACAATAAAGCTTTGTTTTGACCAGAGGTCATAGTGCGGTCTTCAACACCTAGTTTTTGCATGAGGCCATTCACACCATAGTTCGGCATTATCACACCGATTGAACCGACTAAACTTGATGGGTTCACCAAGATTTCGTCCGCAGCAGATGCGATATAGTAAGCGCCTGATGCACCTGTATCACCAATCACTGCATACAATTTTTTATCGCTATGCGCTTTTTTCAAATATTGAATTTCTTGCCAGATTTCATCCGACTGAACCGGTGAACCACCCGGTGAATTAATATTGAGCACCACCGCTTGGCTTTGTTTATTTTCAAAAGCTTTCTTTAATGACTTAATCGTATCATCACTGTTCACGCTTTGCTCATCAGCGGCAATGGTACCAACAATATCAACCACAGCTATATGCTTAGATGCGTTTGCTTCCGTACCACTAGTCGAACAACTCTTGGTCATGGCAAATAGAATAAACAAGAGATAGGCAAAAGTTAGACATTTGAAAAAGATGCCCCAGCGACGTGCACGACGTTGTTCTTCAACGGAAGCTAAAACTGCTTTTTCTAAAAGTTTCCATTCGTTTCCTGTCGGTTGTTCATGTACAGGCTGTTGTTTCGGCGTTTCATTTTCTGGTTTTGGTGGCCAATCGGACATATAACAATCCAAACTTGAATAAAATTGCCCTCATTATATACACTGATTTATAGAAAACTGTCGAAACAGTTTATTTTGGCCTATAATATTTTATGTTTTTATCCACATGTACCATTGACTCTAAAGAATGACTAAAGCACATGAGCAAAACTCGACCTATCGTTTACTGCGTTTTGTAAGCAAACAACCTATTAAACTTGCACGTTTTTTTGCTAAGGGGTTAGCAGGTTTAGTCAATCTTTTAAAAATCAGTAAAAACAATGATGCCCTCAGACTCAACTTAAAAATTGCACTGCCTGAGCTGAGTGACGAGCGACGTGAAGTAATTGCGAAGCAAGCAGTGCGTAATGAACTAACCACCTATTTTGAGTTTTTTAGTATTTGGGGTTCAAGTAATCAGAAAAACATTGAACGCGTCCAAAAAGTACATGGTGAACATTTACTACATGAGGCACTTGCCGGTCAGAAAGGCTTGGTCTTAATCGTGCCGCATTTTGGAACTTGGGAAATTATGAATAGTTATATCGCCCAATTTACTGAAATGACCATTATGTACAAACCGGTCAAAGACCCTGGTGCTGACTTATTTGTTCGAGAGGCGCGCAGCCGTGAAGGTGCTCATCTTGTCCCTACCGATGAATCTGGGGTACGCCAGATTTTTAAGGCGCTCAAACAAGGGGGGACAACCGTAATTTTACCCGATCACACCCCAAAACAAGGTGGGGAAATGATTCCTTATTTTGGCTTTCCTTTGGCTTCAAGCAACCTGAGCGCCAAACTCATTCAAAAAACCAAAGCCAAGGCTTTACTGCTCTATGCTATTCGTAATGACGATGGCTTTGACATATACATTGAAGAAATCAGTGAAAGTATTTATCACGGTACAGCCAACGATGGCACCTTCGTCATTCACCAAGCCATTGAGGACCTGATTCATCGTCACCCAGAGCATTATCATTGGACCTATAAGCGCTTTAAAGCCAATCCTGAGCTTCGAACGCTGTATAACCTCCCTTTTAATGAGGCTGTGACGCGTTTAGAGCAACTGCGTATGGAACAACAGATTCAGTCGACTGCAACCACTGTCGAGTCTGACGTTGTGTCGGCTGCGCAATAAAACCGATACTGCCTTGCTCTGCTGTTGTTAAGAGTGGGATGTTTAAAGATTTCAAACGGGCTTGCGTTAATGTACTTGGATGTCCATAACGGTTATGGAAGCCTACTGAGGCAATTGCTAATTTCGGTTGATAGTGTTTTAAAAATGCATAGGCTGAACTATGTCGACTGCCATGATGACCCAAGACCAATACATCAACTTTTAAGTCCGGATAATCCTGTAATAATTGAAACTCGGTTTGCCAGCCAGCATCGCCCATAATCAGAAAATACTGATAAGGCTGTACATCCTTCACCTGTATATAGACCACACAAGATAACTCATTTTGCTGATAGGGCACTTGTGCCAATTGATTGGCTTTCGGTGACAAAATTTTGATTTCCACTTGTTCAGACCAGTGCCAGATCTGACCTTGTTGACAATAGTTAAAGTTTGACGTATTTGCCACATCCAATTGCTGATTGGAAAAGATTTGATTGATCGACAACTCATTTTTTAATGTGGCATAACTTCCACTATGATCTTGATCCAAATGTGTAAGTATCAGCTGATCTAATTGGCTCACACCTTGCTTCGATAAAAATGGCTGAATAATCTGCTTAGCAACGCTAAACTTCGATTCATCATAAGAGCCACCAACATCAATCATGGCATGCTGTTGACCATGCTGCATATACACGGCTTGTCCCTGACCGACATCCAATACGACCAATTCAAAAGGACGGTTTTGGCTATTGAAACCCAACAAAGGAATCAAACCTAGCACCAGCCATGATTTAGGGAGACTGGGTTTGGGCATAAAAACAATGATTAAAAGCACAATCAGTAAAATGACTTGCCAAGTATTGAGCGCAATCGGGTACAACTTAATCGGTAGTAGCGCATCCAGCACATTGAGTATACCCAATAAAAATACCAGCACCCAATCTGCCAACTGAAACAAAAGGCTGCTCAGCGGTTCAAAAAGATAAAAAGTAAATGCTGCCAAAACCTCCAGTGGTACAACCAGTAAACTGATCAGTGGAATAGCAACAAGGTTACTGATCGGGCTCACCCATGAGACTCGCTTAAAGAAAATAATCACCAAAGGCATCAAAGCCACAAATATTTTCCACTGCGACTCAACCAAAAGTTTTAGGCTAAAAACGAGTTTTTTCTGCCAAGACTGCGGGCGAGTCAAATCAAGCCGAATCGTGGTTTGATAAATGCGTAAAAGCACAAAGCACGCACCATAGGACAACCAAAAGGCAGCTGATAGAATTGAAAAAGGATCAAACAGTAAAAGGAGTGATGCACTCAATAAGAGTAACGTCAAAGCTGAAATTTTCTGTCTGAACCAAATCAACACACTTAAACAGAAACAACTGAGTAAAGTACGAAGCGCAGGAATTTCAAAACCAACAAAGGCACAATACAGCAATACGCAGCAACAAAATGGCAGTAACAATGCATAAGGTCGTGGGATTTTTAGAAAAATCTGTGGCCAATAACGATTTAGCGCCTTTTGAAACAGCCAACACAGCATCACGGCAAAGATAAGCACATGTGGCCCAGAAATCGCTAATAAATGGCTAATGCCAAAGCGTTGAAAAAAGGCTGTCGTCTCCTTATCTAAGAAACTTTCATCCCCTGTCAGGAGCGCTAGAATTAGGCCCTTATGGCTTAAGGGCTGGTTATAAATAAAATAACGAATGTTTAATCGCTGCTGTTCTATACCCAGTTGAATTTTATTGAGTACGCCCTGCTGTTTTCTTAAATAATTGGTATAGCCTAATGCAGAAATTTCTGACTCAGACAAGGGGTGTATGTGCTTGAGTTTAAAACCAGACATGAGATTACGTTGCAGATACCACTGCTCAACATCGAATACACCTTGCACGGCATAACTATGTGCAGGACGAATTTCCCCTGTCAGTCGGTAGTATTTCCCAAGTTCCAAGACCGCTTGCTCATCCGATATTCGTTTTTGAAAACCCAACCACTGCACTGGTTGCACATGTCGGTTCAAGACCTGTATTTCTTGCTGAATGCTCTCAGCACCCAGTTGGTTAATTTTTGCGATATAAACAATGACTTCAGCATCTTCAACTTTTGTTTCTTTATAGGCTAGACTCTGTTGCAAAGCTGATTGTGCATAATGATATCCCGCAGTTAAAAACAACATGCAATAAATCAGTCCACATAAAAACTGCAAAATAAGGGCGTGTTTGTGCTTAAAGAGAAAAAGCTGTAACGGCAAAAGTACGATGACTAAAATCAGCGCTGGATAAAAAAGGTGATTTAGAATGGAGACGGTCTGCCCCATCAATGCAATTCCAACAATCCAAGCAGTAGCATATAAAAGCTTCATTATTCTATTCAGTTATTTTTTTTATTGGCGCCATAATAAAGCCCACCGAAGTGGGCTTCAATAGATAGTGGCTTTATCTCATATTTTTATCGGCACTCAGCCTAGTCATTGACCCAAAGACCATCTTGCATATGCAAAATCGAATCGGCGGACTGAGCCAGTTGTTCATCATGCGTCACGATCAACATCGCCATATTGAATTCCTGACGTAAATCCATCAGCAGCTCAAAAATTTTGCTTGCTGTTTTCCGATCTAAGTTGCCTGTCGGTTCATCGGCCATCATTAATGCTGGCTTGGCCACCAATGCACGCGCTAATGCAACACGTTGCCGTTCCCCACCTGAAAGCTCACCAGGTTTATGGGTTAAACGATGCGTCAATCCTACACGTTCTAGTAAATATTCGGCTTGCTTTTGTACATCTTTAAAGTTGGTGCCTTGACGTAACATCAGTGGCATTGCCACATTTTCCAAAGCCGTAAACTCAGGCAATAGATGATGGAACTGGTAAACAAAACCTAAGTGTTGGTTACGTAAATAACCACGCTCAGCTTCATTCAAACTGTCAAAACGACTACCCTGCAAAAACACTTGGCCTGAACTCGGACGGTCTAACCCCCCCAAGACATGCAATAAAGTACTTTTACCCGAACCACTCGACCCCACAATCGAGACAAATTCACCTGCTTTAACTTGTAGAGAGAGACCTTTAATCACCTCAACAGTCGACTTACCATCGGTAAAATGCTTTTCAATATTTTGCGCTTCTAAAACAATTTTACTCATAACGTAATGCCTCCGCAGGTTGGATTTTTGCAGCACGCATTGCAGGATAAATTGTTGCAAGAAAACTTAAAATTAAAGACAGGGACACAATGGTTAATACATCTTGCCATCTTAAATACGATGGTAAGTAATTGATAAAGTAGGCATCAAACAGATGAAGTCCCATCACATTGTTTAACCAACCCACAAAACCACTAATTCCAGAGGCGAAAACAATGCCGAGAATCGCACCCGATACCGTACCAATCACACCAATAATCGTGCCCTGAACCATAAAAATACGGGTAATAGTTGCAGGTGAGGCGCCAAGGGTACGTAATATGGCAATATCCGATTTTTTATCGGTCACGACCATCACCAAGGAGGACACAATATTAAATGCAGCCACTAATACAATCAGGAAAAGCAATAAGCTCACCATGGCTTTTTCCATTTGGATCGCACTAAACAAATTGCCGTGAGTATAGGTCCAATTCGAGGCATAAAAACCGCTTGGCAAATCCATCACAATTTCATCAGCCACTTTAGGTGCTGCAAAAATATCATCCAATTTCAAGCGAATGCCTTGCGCGCCATCAGGTAGGCGTAACAACGTTGATGCATCATTCAAGGCAATATAGCCCATCATCGAATCGACCTCAGCACCAATGCTGAAAATGCCCACAATTTTGAATCGTTTAAAACGCGGCACTACACCCGCAGGTGAAGGTGTTGCCTCTGGTAAAACCAAAGTCACACTATCATTTAAACCTAAACCTAAGGCATCGGTCATTTGTTTGCCTAGAACAATACCAAACTCACCTTTTTTTAAGTTATCAATACCGCCTTCAACCATGTGGTCTTGGATAATCGAAACCTTTTTTTCATATTGAGGTTCGATCCCCGTGACCATAATTCCAGCCACTTGGCCTTGTGCCGTAAGCATCCCCTGCAATTGAGTAAACGGTGCTACGCCTGTGACGTGTTCCTTTGTCTCAATTTTTTTTGCAAGTTCAGGCCAATCTGTTAAAATTTGTGTTGAAGAAACAGTGGCTTGAGGTATCATTCCAAGTACACGTGTTTTCAGCTCTCGGTCGAAACCATTCATTACAGATAAGACTGTAATAAGTACAGCCACACCCAGTGTTAGACCGATCATCGAAACCAGTGCAATAAAAGAAATAAAGTGGTTGCTACGCCGTGCGCGAGTATATCTCAACCCTATATACAGCGAGATTGGTTTAAACATACCATCTAGTCCGAGGTCATAATTATGGAAAATTTACAGCATCAAAACGTTCAAACAGAACGTCGTGTGATGTCACGAATCGATGCGGCCTTGAGAATTAACTATCAGATCATTTCTGATGATGTTGCCCTGAATGACCCTTACGATCCTAATTTTGTTTTACCGCGCTATTTTCTACTACTCGCAGAATTAGATCAATTTGATCATGCACTAAACTACGAATTAGAACAATTATCTGAAAAAGATCAACAAATTGCTCGAATCTTATCCCTATTTAACCAGAAATTAAACCTGATCACGGGGTCTTTGTACGACACAATTGTACAAACCATGTTACCTACGCCTGAACATGTGAATTTTTCTGAAAGTGGTTTGAGTTTCTATAGCGAAAAGCAAATTCAAGATGGTACCTATATCCACTTAACCTTGAGCCACCCTGAAAACTTCTTCCATATTGCAGCGATTGCACAAGTGGTGTACAGCAATGAAGAGGAAAATGGCAAGTGCCGTACGGGAGCATACTTTATTACCTTGCATCCGCAAGATCGTGTCAAATTGGCCGACTGTATTTCTTTGACAGTCGAAGATCATTAAAGCCAGAACCTTGGACTAGTTTTGGCTTTTTAACTTTTGGGCAAGTTTACGACTTGCCTGAAGATCTTTATAAAAGTAAACGAACAAACCTGACAATAAAACCACTGCACCCAAAATCACCATCATCGAAAGTTTTTCCTGATTCAGTACAGCACCTATAAATAGAGCAATCATCGGCGTCATGACGGTAGTCAGCGATAAAGTCGTGGGTTGAATTTTCTGCACCAATTTAAAATAACAGAACATCGCAATCAATGACGCCATGATGACCGTATATAGCAGAGCCAAGCAAGTTTTTAAATCAGGCATTTGCTGCGGTGCATGCTGCCAAATAAATGGCACAATACATATAGCCGCCAATGTCGACACCAAAATTGAACCTGTCGCTTGTGCAACGGGTTCAATATTCGCATTGACTTTTTTCACCCAGAAAATAGAGGCTGCATAAGAAAATACACTCAGTAACATCAGCCCAATCCCAAACGGATGGACATGCTGTGCTGTACCTGCAAGGCAAATTATCGCAAGTCCCAGCAGTGCAATACACATTCCAAGCCACTGCATCGCACTCAAATAGGTCTTAAAGTAAAAACGTCCGATCAGCCCTGCCATAATCGGTGCTAAGCCAAACATCAATGCAATCATGCCTGAACTAATATAGTTAGTGGCAACATAGGTAAAAAACTGGGAACCAATCAAGCTAAAAGAACCAGCCAAATAACTATGCCAAGCGACTTTATCGGTGGGGAATTGTCGCTTTAAGACCAATAACAAACAAATAGCCAAAGGCAACGCGATGAAAAAACGTAATACCAACGCCCACAGCATATGTAAATCGGTCACACTCCACACAATCGCTAAAGGCGTTGTGGACCAAATAAAAACCAATAATCCATAGGTTGCCATCAGATTGGCTTTAGAAGACATAATCAGCTCGATGCTAAATGGCAGTTTTGCGTTTTTGCTTTTGAATGGTTTGGTCTAAAGAACTAGAAAATTCGCGTTTATCACGCTCAGAAATAGGTGGTGGCCCACCCGTGTTTACACCTGCTCCACGTAATGAATCCATAAAATCACGTAAATGTAGGCGGGCTTTGACATTAGCGGTAGTATAGATTTCACCACGTGGGTGAATTGCGATTCCACCCTTTTCAATCACCTGTGCCGCCAGCGGAATGTCTTGTGTCATCACAATATCATTCTCTTTCATGCGTTCGATGATTTCTTTATCCGCGGCATCCGCCCCACTCATTACTTGAATCGAATTTATTCGAACGGAAGGCGTAATCCCGACATTTTGATTGGCCACAAAGGTCACTTCAAGCTGATAACGATCAGAAGCACGTAAAATCACTTCACGTAAAATTTTAGGCAATGCATCTGCATCGACCCAGAGTTTAAATGGCAGCACTGCACATCCATAAACAAAAGAAACTACCTTAGTCTAACAAACTCAGTGCTTTAGCATAATAGATAAAACCGCTCAAAATCACTTATACAAAGCTTGCTTCATACTTTTTAAGTATCATGTGAAAATACTTTGCTCTTTTATCTGTCAAATAAAGTAAGGCTTTACTCTTTTTTGATGATTTTCCAGTAAAAATAAAATATAGCACTTGAAATATAGAAATAACCCTCGATTTAATAGGGATATATAACCTCATTCAATCGTGCATATGAACAATCAAAATAGTCCAGAAATAATCACCATTGATGACCAAAACTTTGGTAGCCACGTCGAGCATTGGAATTTACTCACAGATAACCCTGCACAAGATGTCCCTAAATGGTTAGGTTTAGCTTTAAATGCACCAATCATGCCGATGGGTTTATGCCAAACTGAACAAGATATGGATGCGGGTTGCTGGCTCATTCAAGGCCCAAGTCAAGCAGCTGTTCAGCTGACTCAAGTCATCGCGGTTGAAGACAATAAACCTAAGGCCGTTAAAACGGCATTTCCAAGTTTTAATAGTCCTTATAAAGTGTCTGCTGTGGTTGAACGCATCATTCGCGGTCAATCCAACACGCAAGCCGTTTTACGCTTGAACCTAGGCAATAACAGTATCGTGTATGCTTATGACAGCCTGTATAGCGTGAATCATGCTCAATACCAAAAAGACCAAACCTATATCGCACATCTCAATGCATGGGCATATGAACTAGAAGCAGTCGCAGAGCACGAACAACTGGTGGTTGATGACCCGGCATCGATTAAACATCATCGTGCCTTGAACGATATTTTGGCAGCAAACAATGGCATTGCTCCTGCAAACCTACAAGAACAGATTGATGCATGGGAACCAAAGTCGGATGATGACAAAGAACCTGTGACTGTCGATTTTTCAAAAATGGTTGCTTATTTGTATGGTGAAAAGATCGGTCAGGAAGATGAAGCATGGTTCCAAGGGAATATTGTTGGCAAAACCAGCATGCAATTTATGGAACAAGACTACACTCTGCTTGATGTTGCCTTGATTCATGAAGACAACCAAGCTGCAACACTGATTCGTATTGCCACTAAAAATCCAGAGTACACCAACTTTAATATTGGACAATACATTCGCGGCAATATTTGGATTCAAGCCAATATTTATGCATTAAATCAATAATTTATAAAAACAAGCCAACGTAAACTATGCAAGATCGATGTATAGTTTGCGTTGGCTTCTTTATTTATATCAATACGTTTTATTTTAATTTGAATTCATTTGTATAAAACTTATCCACATATTTTATTATCTCTTGGTATTTTAAATTCATTTAAAAGTACATTTACCCACAGTTTTAAATTCAATTATCTTATTTTAACGATGAATAATAAAATCCTAAGTTCTATGACTTTCAGATAGTTAGTTATTGGTAGTTGCTGGCTTCTAGGTTAATTCAGCATAAACTTGAATATTTAAGTGATTAAGTATAGTGGTGATCTGATTATTTTTAATTAGTACTTTATTTAAGCATTTTTTTATGTTAAAAATAGAAACATGCAATAGGATTTTAACGATAATTAAATCGGAATAAAAACTTCCATGAAAATTATGCAAGAAGAAAATATACAGCATGTAGAGCATCAATTAGAAAAGCGTTATCAGCTTGACGCCTATTCATGCATGTTTTTTGTGTTAGGCATGATGATTTCTGCCTACTTCTTACATCAGTTCATCCTGTAACTGATTTCACGTCGCAGCCCAATTCAAAAAAGCCAACTTTGTTGGTTTTTTTATGTCTAAAAATATCTGCTACGCCGTATCACTGGATCATTCTTTCCATGTTCTACGCTAAAACACATGACACCCACAAAATTACTTGCATCTCATAAGCAAAATTGCTCCCTCCCCCTTACTCGTCGCACTCACCTACCACCGCACAAATTGGTGAAAAGTTTTAGACATTGAGACATACCTACAATAAAAAATAGCAATTTTAGATATAAAAAAACCTGCAAGTCTAAACTTACAGGTCTCTGAAAATACTATAAAAATTAGAACAAACGGTTCATACCATTTAAGGTCGCTACACGGTACGCTTCAGCCATCGTAGGATAGTTAAATGTCGTTTCTACGAAATAATTGATGGTATTGTTTGGACTATTCATCACCGCTTGACCAATATGAATAATTTCCGAAGCGTTATTACCGAAGCAATGCACACCCAGCACTTCCAAAGTCTCGCGGTGGAATAAAATTTTCAATTCCCCCACTGTGTCACCTGTAATTTGCGCACGCGCCAAATGACGGAAAGAAGCCTGACCGACTTCATACGGAATTTTTTCTTCGGTTAACTCTTGTTCTGTCTTACCAATCGAAGAAATTTCTGGAATGGTATAAATGCCTGTCGGAATATCAACCACAGGTTCTACACCCACTTCACCGCTCATGTTTGCACCTGCGCAACGACCTTGGTCATATGCAGCAGAAGCCAGTGAAGGCCAACCAATCACATCACCTGCAGCGTAAATGTTTTCCACTTCGGTTTGGTATTGATCATTGACTGTAATTTGACCACGGCTGTTTGGCGTAATGCCCACATTTTCTAAGCCTAAGCCATCCGTATTTCCAGAGCGACCGTTACACCACAAAATAGCATCTGCTTTAATTTTCTTACCACTTTGTAAATGCAACACCACGTGATCATCATACGTTTCAAGATGATCAATTTGCTCATTATGGCGAATCAAGACACCTTGTTGACGTAAGTGATAAGACAAAGCATCAGAAATTTCATCGTCTAGATAGCTTAGCAATTTATGCTGTGTATTAATCAGGTCAACTTTATGATCTAGTCCAATAAAAATAGACGCGTATTCACAGCCAATGACACCCGCACCATAAATGATGATTTTTTGGATCGAATAATCAAGGTCTAAAATTTTGTCTGAATCGAATACACGTGGATGATTAAAATCAAGCGCCGCAGGACGATATGGACGGCTACCCGTTGCGATCACGATTTGTTTGCACATGATCGTTTCTTTGATGCCTTCAGGGCTAAAGACTAAAACCGTATTTTGGTCTTGAACATAAGCACGACCATGGTAAATATCAATTTTATTGCGGTCATAAAAACGTGAGTGTGTATCAACCTGTTGTTGAATCACTTTATGTGCATTTTGAAGTACTTGCTTCATTGTAAACTGACGCCAGTCACCCATTTTTTTAAACATTGGGTCACGGCGATAACGGATAATACTCGATACCGTTTGACGTAAAGCTTTACTTGGAATAGTCCCCACATGGGTACAGTTACCACCGAGCTGCTCACGTACATCCACAATCGCAACACGCTTTCCAGATTTGGCAAGTTTCATTGCCGCGCCTTCACCCGCAGGGCCTGAACCTAGAACGACCGCATCGTACTTAACGAAAGTTCCACCAACGACCTCTTTTTTACGTGGCATTCAACGCTCCTTCTTCAAAAACTTATTACTTATCTTGGGCATATTATGACGTAATTGCAGGCAATTTGCTGTATTTAGCTTACATATATTAAGTGATAACCACATTTAGTAAATGAATAGTATTTCCGCCCTATCAATTCGCATTTCCGCTATACTAATACTGCTATTTTTAGCATCTCCCCCGTCAAAAACAGTGGAATAGTTGAATATGTCTGAAAACCGTAAACCTGAGCAGGGTATCAAACTTCGTGGCGCAGAAAAGGTCGCGCGTATACCTGTAAAAGTTATTCCTACGGTTGAAACGCCACGCAAGCCGGATTGGATTCGCGTGAAAATGGCAGCACCCGAAGAAGTGCAACGCATTAAATCAACCCTACGTGAACAAAAACTACATACCGTTTGTGAAGAAGCTGCGTGTCCAAACCTACCTGAATGTTTTGGTGGCGGTACTGCAACCTTTATGATTATGGGTGACATTTGTACACGTCGTTGTCCTTTCTGCGACGTGGCACATGGCCGTCCAAATGCACTTGACGCAGACGAACCACGTCACATGGCCGAAACGATTTCAAACTTAGGTTTAAAATATGCCGTAATCACGTCCGTAGACCGTGATGACTTACTTGACGGTGGCGCACAACACTTTGTTGACTGTATTAAAGAAGCACGTGCATTAAGCCCGAATACTTTACTTGAGATTTTAGTACCTGACTTCCGTGGTCGTATGGACATTGCTCTTCGCATTATGACTGAGTGTCCACCTGATGTGTTTAACCATAACATTGAAACTGTGCCGCGTTTATACAAAGCGATGCGTCCAGGTTCAGACTACCAACACTCTTTAAATCTGTTGAAAATGTTTAAAGAATATTGCCCTGACGTTCCAACCAAATGTGGTTTGATGGTCGGTATTGGTGAAACTGAAGAAGAAGTCATTTCACTTTTAGATGATTTGCATGCACACGGCGTTGACTATGTAACAATTGGCCAGTATTTACAGCCTTCAAAAGAGCATGCGCCGATTGACCGCTTCGTTACACCAGAAGAATTTGAACGCTACACTGCACATGGTCAAAAGCTGGGCTTTAGAAATATTTGGGCAGCGCCGATGGTTCGTTCAAGCTACTTCGCTGACCGTCAATACTATGGCGAACCTGTACCAGCAGTACGTCGCAAAGCAGATCCTGCGAAAAAGATTGCGGTTCAAACGATTGAAGCTTAATTTGCTGTGGTGTTAAACAGTTAAAATGCAAAAATTAAAAGCTCTCATATGAGGGCTTTTTTTATTACGATCTTCGTTCTTTATATTTTTCAATTACGTATTCATACATTTCTAACACAGTCATTGTTCAATAAACACCCTAATCTAATTCAAAGTCTAAAATAATCGTGATGCTACACATCACATCAAATTCATTTTATTACACCTTTTTAGTCTACGTTTTGCCTTATTTTCCGTGGAATTCTATAAAACGTATGACTGACCTCACGGTGTAAACAGCGGGAGGTTTCAATGGGTTTCATTTTCGCCATTCTGTTTTTAATCTGTATCCTCTGGGCTATTTTTTATTTTGAACTTAGTCGCTTAATGGCGACTGTAATAATTATTTTTGCATCCCTCTTCGCTGCTATTTTTATCAGTCCGTGGTCATTACTTCTAGGTCTTCCCTTAATTATTCTCAGCCTGATTGTAGTTATTGATCCATTACGAAAGTCCTTAATCACTCAACCTGCCTATAAAGCTTTAGCCAAAGCCATGCCGAGTATGAGCAATACTGAGCGCGAAGCATTGGATGCAGGCACCAGTTGGTGGGAAAAAGAATTATTTATGGGTGTGCCTGACTGGAAAAAATTTGATGGTTATGTCTACCCAACATTGTCTGCTGAAGAGCAATCCTTCTTAGATCATGAAGTTGAACACCTTTGTGGTTTACTCAATGAATGGGAAATTCATCATCACTTAAAAGATCTTCCTGTTGAAGCATGGCAATACATCAAAGAACAAGGCTTTTTAGGTTTAATTATTCCCAAAGAATACGGCGGTCGTGCGTTTAGCTCCTTTGCACAAAGCCGAATCATGAGCAAAATTTCTTCACGTTCACTGACCACTGCGGTCAGTTGTATGGTGCCCAACTCTCTAGGCCCAGGTGAATTGCTTTTACATTATGGAACTGAGGAACAAAAACAGCGCTACCTACCAGGACTCGCTAAGGGTGAAGAAATCCCCTGCTTTGGTTTAACCAGTCCTGAGGCGGGTTCAGATGCGGGTGCAATCCCTGATACAGGCGTGGTCTGCTATGGTGTGTTTAAAGGCCAAGAAGTACTCGGTTTACGTATGAATTTTTCAAAACGCTGGATTACACTCGCGCCTATTGCGACTGTGATTGGTCTTGCTTTTAAACTCTATGATCCTGATGGACTATTAGGCGATGCAAGCAAAACTGAATATGGCATTACCTGTGCCTTATTACCGGCCAGTCATGACGGCGTCCAAGTCGGTGCACGACATAATCCTGGTTCACCCTTTATGAATGGCACGGTCGATGGACAAGATGTTTTTATCCCACTCGATTGGATTATTGGTGGGGTGGAAAATGCAGGTAAAGGTTGGCGCATGCTGATGGAATGCTTAGCCGTAGGTCGTGGGATTTCCCTGCCAGCACTCTCCACGGCCTCAGCTGAAATGGCCTATTTAAGCGTCGGTGCTTTTGCCAAAGTCCGCCAACAATTTAAAATTTCTATAGGACATTTTGAAGGCGTGCAAGAAGCCACCAGTGATATTGCCAGCGGTGCCTATATGTTAGAAGCTTTTCGCTATATGGTGACCTGTGGTTTAAATGAAGGTGGAAAACCTGCTGTGATGACAGCTATGGCCAAATACTATGCCACCGAAACCATGCGTAAAATTGTCAATCATGGGATGGATGTCGTTGGTGGACGGGCGGTACAAATGGGGCCGCGCAATTTTTTAGCACTGAATTATCAAGCCATCCCTATTTCGATTACCGTTGAAGGGGCCAATATTTTAAGCCGTTCTTTAATGATCTTTGGTCAAGGCTCAATGCGCTGTCATCCTTATTTATATGAAGAACTTCAACTCCTTCAAGCAGAAGATACAAAGGCAGCTTTAGCGCCTTTCGATACGCTACTTTTTAAACATTTGGCTTATACCTTTAACCGAACAGCTCGTTCATTCAGTTATGGCATATTCGGTGGCCCTTCAGATGCTTCCGCACAGACAGATGCTTTCTCACGTCCTTTTTACAAAACCATTAACCGTTTCAGTGCCAACTTCGCCTTAACCGCAGACCTGTGTTTAGGCTTACTTGCAGGCGATATTAAACGCAAAGAAATGCTTTCAGGGCGTTTAGCCGACATTCATGCCCATCTATTTATCGCGACCGCTATTTTGAAGTTTTATGAAAAAGGACAACGTAGTGAGGTGGAACAACAACATGCTCAACTGGCTTTAGAAAAAGCATTTGTCCAAATTCAGGATGCATTTGATGGGCTATTTGCAAACTTTCCTATGCGAGCGGCAGCTTGTGTAGTCAAGTTCATCTGTTTCCCTTTTGGTCGTGTTGCCCAGCAACCAAGTGATCAGCTAAAAACGCAATTAGGACTTTCGATCATGGAAAATAATCCTTTCCGTGAACAACTGAAGCAGCATGTTTTTTACAATACCGATCCAGATGACGTCTTTGGGCGTATGGAAAATGCGTTCCAAGCAGCATTAAAGATTGATCCGCTGTGGACGAAGTTTAAAAAAGCGGAGTCTAAAGGACAATTTGAAGGCTTAGATTTTGAATCACATATTCAACATGCACTTGAAACAGGATTCATCAGCCCTGAGGAAGTGGATCAGTTGATTCATTACAATGCTCAACGCTTCGATAGTATGCTCACCGACATTTTCGACCATAAGCTTGAACAGACACTAGATTTAAAGAATCCCTACCATAAAAAGGCTTCCGATATTCAAGCATAGGCACCTCATAGTTTTTTGAAATACCTAAAAGATAAAAGTCCATTCACGGGCTTTTATTTTATCCACACACTATAAACCATGGCATCGAAGCGAAGTTTTAAATCCAATACACGTTTAAACGGTAATAGAACTCTTCAACTTCCAAACGGACTTGATATCCCAGTTGGGTAAGTTCTGCTGAAAGATGACGAATATCTTCTAAGGGTAAATGTTTTGGCAATACGGTAAATACCGCAGTATTTCCCTGTTTCGCACTCTCCTCTATTAGTGATGCTAAACGTAATTTATAGATTTCAATATCTAAATACGCTTGGTTGGACATAATTTTTGCCTGTTCGGCATTAATAAAAGCAGCCATCTTTTCCTCCAAATTCGCCCAAGTATTGACTATGAAACTAACGCAGATCAAAACAGTGTATAACGTGATTTGGTAACACTGTGTAGCCATTCCTTAGAGAAATAACAATAAGAATCAAATCGATTTAAAATGGCAGCGACTACAATCCAAATTTTTCTATTCACCAAACTCACTTACCGTTACAGAAAAAATAAATAAAGTTACCATCTATTTTATTTAAATAATAATTGTTATCATTTACAACATTGTTTACTAATGCACCAACTCTCTTCCATGAATAGCACCACTCAAATTGATGCCTTGGTTCATTCGGAAAAAGTCCGTCCGAAGCCTGCCAAAAAGAAGAAAGTCGACACACCACTTAGCTACCGTCTGATGGTGTTGTATCGATTTGCACTTGCCTTGCTTGGAGGTTATCTCCTTGCTGCACTCTCTGCATTAACCATTGCCAAACTCTTTATTGCAAATCCTGTGAATGCGGCCATGAGCGCCACACTCATTGCATTTTGTCTTAACTGTGCTGCCTTTATTTGGGTCTTTATGGTTCAAAAAACCTTAAAAGCAACGCTCGGCATTGCTGTGCCATGTATTGCACTGTATGCCCTACTCAAATTTTTAGGATAGTTTTTCAATGCGTGTTGATAAAAAAGCGGAAGGACCGCGCCAATCCATGTCATGGTTGCATACATGGGCCAGTCTCATTTTAGGGTGGCTGCTGTATGCAATTTTTGTGACTGGAACACTCAGTTTTTTCCAAAATGAAATTTCTACTTGGATGAAACCAGAAACACATCAATCTGTCCCCGCACAGTCTCAAGTGCAACAAATGCAGGTCGTGCTCAACTATTTACAGAAAAACCACCCTGATGCAGGCAGTTGGAATATTCAACTACCCAACTCACGCCAAACCACAACTGAAGTGACTATTCGTGCCGTTGGTGAAGACCCGAAAGCACGTCGTGGTGGAACACGCATCACCTTAGACAGTGCGACTGGTGAAGTAATTGAACCACGGGATACGCGTGGTGGTGGTTTCCTATACCGTTTCCATTTTGAATTGTACGGTTTACCCCGCCTATGGACGCGTTGGTTGGTCGGGATTGCCACCATGTTCATGTTGGTCGCAATTGTTAGCGGCATCATTACCCATAAAAAAATCTTTAAAGATTTCTTTACCTTTCGCTCTGGTAAAGGTCAGCGTTCATGGCTAGATGCACACAACGCAACCGCTGTTTTTGCATTGCCTTTTCATCTAATGATTACCTTTAGTGGCTTACTACTACTCATGTTTATGTTCATGCCTTGGGGTATTAACCAAGCATATGAAAATCGACAACAGTTTTTACGTGACCAACAGGCCAGCATGATTGAGCAGCCCCAAAAAGCTGAAGATGTGCAGCGCGAAGGTCGAGGTCAACGCGAAGGCGAAACAGCGGCTCGTGGAGAACGGGGACAGCAACGCGGTGAACATGCTCAAGGTCGTGGTGAGGAACGTCCAAAACCCGAACTCCGCCCTGCCCCACTGACAGACTTAGCGCCAATTATGGCAGCGGTACAACAACAGTGGAAAGACAATCCAATTTCTTCAATTAACATTATTTCACCCAATACAGACCAAGCCAAAATTGAGTTGCGTGCTTTACGTGCTGAAAGTGTCGCGCATCGCAATGTGTATGCAACACTCAACTATAATGGGGTCACGGGTCAAGACGAAACGGATAAAAATATACGAATCAAAAATCCATCGATTCCAAGTGGCATTTATAACGTGGCCACTGTCTTACACGAAGCGCGTGGCCTCGACTTAGCACTGCGTTGGTTATTATTCTGCTCGGGTATTTTAGGCACGCTCATGGTGGCGACAGGCCTGATCCTTTGGTGTGTAAAACGTGCACCCCAACAGCAGAAACAAGGCTATAAATCTTTTGGTTTCCGACTGGTTGAAGTCCTGAATATTGCAGCCATTATTGGTTTGCCTTTGGCCTGCGCGGCATATTTTTATGCCAACCGTTTCATTCCAGCAGATGTAGAAATGCGCCTGAACTGGGAAATTCGTAGCTTCTTTACCGTATGGTTACTCACGCTGATTTATGCCATTTTCCGTACCCACCGCCAAGCATGGTTAGACTTACTTTTATTGGCAACACTCGCTTTCGGCCTGCTGCCAGTGGTCAACTTGATGACAGGCGGTCAAGCTTTGTGGAACAGCATTCCGCAAGGCCAATGGATGATTGCATCGGTTGATTTAGCCATGTGGGTAATGGCAGTGATTTTCTATTTCGCTTATGACAAAGTTAAAAAACATCAAGGTTTGCCGAATAAAAAAGTGAAAACACTTGTTCAGGAGGCCGAAGCATGATTTGGTTTCTGATCATTTGGACTTTAGCGACCTTAGGTTTTTTTGCACTTGCTAGCAGTATGTCTAAGCACCAAAAGCAAATCTTTGCTAAAGAACTGACGCTTCAGCAAACACGCTTAGCAACCACTGTGGGTTGGTTACTCCTAATTGTTTCTTTGTTCATTTGCTTAACACAAGGACATTGGAGTACCGAAATCAGTTATTGGGTCGGCGTGATTAGCTTCGCGGCACTGTTTGTTGGACTTTGCTTAAGTTATTTTGAGCAAAAAATTAAGAATATCGCTGTTTCAGTTTTACTCTTATTTATATTCAGTCTAACTTTGCACCTGATCTGAACCTAAAAGCCAATCTTCGGATTGGCTTTTTCACTTGAAAGCATTAGGCTATCCACAGTTTAAATCTTTGGTTATTTGTATGCCTAAATCTCCTAAAATTCCTGCTGAATTGGTCAACCTCGCAACAACGGGTAATAGTGACGCTCAATTTGAACTTGCTGAACTGTATATGCAAAGTGAAAATGAAGATGACATTACGCTTGCAGAAGAATGGGCGCTCAAAGCAGCAGCATTGGGTCATGTGGAAGCCATGTATTGGCTGGGTGAAGGTTATGCTTTTTATGCCAAAGAACTTCGTGAAGAAGATCCAAATGAAGCTGAAACCTACTTTGGACATGCACATCACTGGTTAAAACAGGCCGCTGAGCTGAAACACCCTAGTGCAATATTAGAGTTGGCTGGTTTTTACCGTCGTGGTGATGTGGTTGAAAAAGATGTCGCTAAGTCAATTGAACTGGTACAACAAGCAGCGGAACTGGGTGAGGCTCAAGCCATGCGTGATTTGGCATTCATTTATGAAAATGCATTAGGTATCGATGCAGATGAAGCAAAAGCCAAATACTGGCACGACAAGGCAGATGCCGCAGAGCAAGAATAAGCAAAAGCCCATCCTTTGATGGGCTTTTTACTACTTAAAACTTATGCACAAAAATAATATCTAAATCCTGCTTCGGCACAAAATTCTTTTCTGTCATTTGAAATTGTGTCGAACTGATCTTTTTCACCTGACCCTTCCAACAAAATGAAACCAACTCATTCGGATCACGCTCAATGGTTAGTTTAAAACTTTGAATAGGTTTCGCCCAATTTGCACCCGTTTTTAAGATATAGCCCAAAGCTTGATAAGGTGCATATTGCGACTTGGCCTTTTTCAAACCCGCTTTGAAGTTTTGATCCATACAATAGGTTTTTTCATCCTCTTCAGGATATAAAGAGACCGAACCACCGACCAATGGCATGTATTCATGTTGTACATGGGTCAACGCATTGGCCTTAAACTTCTGCTGCCAACTATAAATGATTTGCGATTCCCAATAAATTTCATCATCCGCCTGATAAGGTTTTAAAAGCTGCTGCACCGTTTTGTCCTGACAACGATACAAACGCTGATTAAGCGTAGAGTCTTGTTGCAATAACCACGGATACATCAAATCTCGATCTGAAAAACCACATTTTTTCAAACCTGCAGTCACATCGACGACTTCGCCATTGGCATTGAAGTCACCACCAGCTGTTAAAGCGGGTAGAAATGCGCGCACATGGGTTTCTGGCTGAATCTTTTGTGCATTGGCTTGTACTTTAAAGCTTTCAATCAATTGTTCGGTATGCGCAAAATCACTTTCACGCGAACTACCCACACGCGGCAAAGGAAACAAAACAGTTTCCGTAATATCTTGAGCTGTAAGATTTTTAAATTGGTAATTCACCCGAATGATGTTTTTACTGATAAACAAATCTTCACTTTGCATACTGATTTTTGGATTTTTCAGATATTGCACACCGCCTGTTGCCACAAACCCCGTGCTGTCATTAGCACTGATCTGCATAGAAATGAACACGCATAGCCCGAGGATCTTTTTCATTTTAATATTCTTCTTCAATGTTTAATGTTCTGCATGAGTCTCAAAGTTTGCATTATCAATAATGATCACCTGACGACAAATGCCTTCGGCTTTTTGCTGTTGTTCAAATACAGATGCAGGCATCGCATCAAAACTGTCAAAGAAACAGATTTCCGTTTCATTCACATCATATACGAGCGAATGATTCCCTATGCCGTCTAAAGTATCGTAATAGACAATGACAAATTTATTTTGCTCAAATTCCTGTTGCATTTGTTGGTAATTGATGGCCGCTAAAACTGGCAGTTTTAGTTGCTCAGCTTCTGCATAACTCAATTTTTCTTGTTCTTGAAGCTCTGGGTCTTCATCAGTATAAAATTGAACATCAAAGCCAAATTTCTTTAATCCGACTGCCAAGCCAATGGTTGTGGTTCCGTTTTCTGCATCATAACCACAAACCTCTATCAACTGTTCAATATCCGCATCTATACCCAAATGTTGCAGCATCATCCATACTGCATAGATACCGCCATTGGCTTCAAGGTTCATTAAGGATTCAGGGATATTCACGGCCATAACACAATTCAAAAAAAATGATTGTGTTGATAATAAACAAAACATCGTTGGAACTAAATCAATTTCCAAGTACAATACTTCGCTAGTCGAGGGATGCTGCGACTTTTTCACAGGTACATAAATGTGAAATCGCTAGGCTCGACGATCCGGTTCAAATCCCTTTTGAATCAACAACGGCATCCGCGAACTGAATGATCAATTTTTTATATTAGGAGATCGTGATGAACGCGGTTACTGCTTCATTTACAGATTACAAAGTTGCTGATATTTCACTCGCTGACTACGGCCGTAAAGAAATCAAACTTGCTGAAGCAGAAATGCCAGCACTTATGGGCCTACGTAAGCGTTATGCTACTGCAAAACCACTTGCTGGTGCAAAAATCCTTGGTTGTATCCACATGACCATTCAAACTGCGGTTCTTATTGAAACCCTAGTTGAATTAGGCGCAGAAGTTCGTTGGACATCTTGTAACATCTTCTCTACTCAAGACCATGCTGCTGCGGCAATTGCGGCTTCTGGTGTACCTGTATTTGCTTGGAAAGGCGAAACAGAAGAAGAGTATGTATGGTGTTTAGAGCAACAAATCAATGTGAATGGTACGCCTTGGGATGCCAACATGATTTTGGATGATGGCGGTGACTTAACTGCTCTTGTTCATGAAAAATATCCTGCGGTATTGGCTAAAATTCACGGTATTACTGAAGAAACCACCACAGGTGTTCAACGTCTACTTGAAATGTGGAAAGACGGTTCTCTTAAAGTGCCTGCTATCAACGTAAACGATTCAGTAACTAAATCTAAAAATGACAACAAATACGGTTGCCGCCATTCACTAAACGATGCGATTAAACGTGGTACAGATATGCTTTTATCTGGCCGTCGTGCACTTGTAATCGGTTACGGTGACGTAGGTAAAGGTTCTGCTCAATCTCTTCGTCAAGAAGGCATGATTGTACGTGTAACCGAAGTTGACCCAATCTGTGCCATGCAAGCATGTATGGACGGTTACGAAGTTGTTGCTCCGTACAAAAACGGCGTTCAAACAGGTAAAAAAGAAGACATTAACCTTGACCTTCTTCAAAACACGGACTTGATCGTAACTACAACGGGTAACTACCACGTATGTGACGCTGCAATGTTAGATACATTAAAAGCAGGTGCAGTGGTGTGTAACATTGGTCACTTTGACACTGAAATCGACACGAACTACTTACGTGGTTACAAGTGGGTTGAAGTGAAGCCACAAGTACACCAAGTGTATCGTTCTGAAAATGACAGCGACTACTTAATCCTTCTTTCTGAAGGCCGCCTAGTGAACTTGGGTAATGCAACAGGTCACCCATCACGTGTTATGGATGGTTCTTTTGCTAACCAAGTCTTAGGTCAAATGCACTTATTCGCTGAAAAATTTGCGGATCTTGCTGAAGATCAAAAACAAGCGGCTATTCGCGTAGAACTACTTCCTAAGAAATTAGATGAAGAAGTGGCTGCGGCAATGGTTGCTGGTTTTGGCGGTGTGTTAACAACTTTGACTCAAGTACAAGCAGATTACTTAGGTGTTCAAGTTGAAGGCCCATTCAAGTCAGATGCTTATAAATACTAAGTTTTATATTTCCCCTCATCCTAGCCTTCTCCTAGTGGGAGAAGTGACTTTTCATTATTAATGCAATTTATAGTGAAAAGTCCCCTCTCCTGTAAAGCGGGTTTTAAGCACTGCTTTAAAGCTACGCGCAAGTGAGGGGCTAGGAAGAGGTCTAAATAAAAAGCATTTATAAAAAAGGATTTGAACATGTCGAAACACATTCCTATTTCTTTTGAGTTTTTCCCGACCAAAACGGATGCGGGCGCAGAAAAGCTAAAAGTCGTACACCAAGAATTACAGCTGCTAAACCCAGAGTTTTTCTCAATTACCTATGGTGCAGGCGGTTCAACCCGTGAACGTACCTTAGCAGCGATTGCAGAATTTAATGGTAAAGGCACACCTGTTGCCCCTCACCTGTCTTGTATTGGTGATGACAAAGCACGTATTGCTGAGTTACTCGACATTTATAAAGATCAAGGCATTGACCGTATTGTGGCGCTGCGTGGAGACTTACCTTCAGGTCAAGTCGGCCTAGGCGAATTACCTTATGCAACGGATTTGGTTCGCTTTATTCGTGAACATTCTGGTGATCATTTTCATATTGAAGTTGCTGCATATCCAGAAATGCACCCTCAAGCAGAAAGCTTTGACTTAGACATTCAACGTTTTTGCGACAAAGCCAATGCAGGTGCGAATGCTGCACTGACTCAGTTCTTCTTTAATCCAGATGCCTACTTCTACTTTGTCGATAGCATTCAAAAAGAAGGCGTGAACATTCCAGTTGCACCAGGCATTATGCCGATTACCAATGCCAGCAACTTGATTCGCTTTGCAGATGGTACAGGCGCTGAGATTCCACGTTGGATTCGTAAGCAACTGGCAACCTATGGTGATGACACTGCCAGCATCAAAGCTTTTGGTCATGAAGTGATTGTGAAACTTTGCGAACGCCTGATTGCAGGTGGTGCACCGAGTTTGCACTTCTACACCATGAATACGACTGATCCCACCCGTCAGCTTGTACTAGACCTCGGTTTAGCATAAGCATTTAAACTAGATTCACCCTATTTGAGAGTAAAACCGAATGCCTCGTTTTTTTATGGAAGCAGAACTCAACGTTGATCACACTGTCGAATTGACTGAAACTGTGTTTCACCACTGGGTAAAAGTTTTGCGCGCTCAAGTCGGTGAAACGGCTACCTTGTTTAATGGACAAGGCGGCGAATATGAAGTGACCTTAAGTGACGTTGCTAAAAAGTCAGCATCAGTTCAGGTCACTGCTTTTAACCCAACCAATCGTACGCCTGCGTTTAAAACTTTACTCGGTCAAGTGATGAGTAAAGGTGATCGTATGGACTATGTCATTCAAAAGGCAGTTGAATTAGGCGTTTCCGAAATTCAACTATTAACGTCTGAACGTTGTGAAATGCGTTTGAAATATGACCGCGACCAAAAGAAGATTGATCATTGGCAAGGCATTGCGATTGCTGCCTGCGAACAATGTGGCATGAACATTGTTCCCACTATCCATGCTCCAGTCAGCTTAGACAAATGGCTCGCATCTGAATTACCTGCGACGCGACTTGTACTTGCCCCGAATAAAGAAAAACTCGATGTATTGGCGAATGCAACACCAAACATTGCACTCCTTATTGGGCCTGAAGGCGGTTTAAGTGAGGCTGAAATTACAACAGCCAATGAGCACGGTTTTATCAGTTGGTGTATTGGTGAACGTGTATTACGTACTGAGACAGCACCGGTCGTCGCTTTGTCGATCCTCAACTACAATTTAGTGATTTAAATCACATAAACAGCCGAGTCACCCTTTTGTTCTGTTAATATATTGATTATTATGTACAACAATATTACCCTTGACTTATATCAAAACATAAATTGATTGTGTTTTACACAATGTATTTAAATTTGAAAAAGACACAACACAACGCCATTGGGTCATAAAAAAAATAAGGTTTCGCGATTCATGCCAGATATTTCTACAGAAAATCTTGATCGGCACTTGCAGACTGCGCAAATATCGCATTCCATTAGCCATCTTCGTTTCCTCATCAGTAGTTTACTGATTCTTAATTTTTATATTTTCTGTGCATATCACTATAATTTTTCTCAAGATTCCTTTTATTTTAACCTGTGGTTTTTTGTTTCTGAGTTTATCCTCAGCATTTTTTGGCTCGTGAACACCGTGTATTTCAACCCGCGAAATCGCTCTGCCAAACATGCGCACCGCTGGATTCAAGGTATCTGTTTAAGTATTGGTCTTTTGGTTGCAGCAGGCGTCGTCTGTATTTACTACTACTTACCCAGCCTATCTGGCAATTTTAACTATACAAATGCCTTACTCTTATCTGCACTCTTAGTGATTGTCACACAGACCGTTTGCCTCACCTATTTAACGCAGCGCATCAGTTATTTTTGTTTGGTTTTTATTCCATCCATCACCCCTTATGTCCTCTCGCAATTTATCAACTTCGATGCCAATCACGCTCTTTTTCACCTTGCTGTAAACTTTATTCTGATTGTGATTTTGCTCTGTGCCAATGCCACCAACCGTATTAATCAGCATTTATCCCGTCTCTCAATTAAAAATCGAGAGCTGAAAAAAGAAGCTGAAAAACAAGTCGCGTGGACCGATGATTTATGCAAACAGCTACAAAACGAAGTGAATAAATCCAAAGAAATTGAACAACAGTTACAACTGAACAATCAATTGCTTGAGCAAAAAGTACGTGAGCGGACCTTTGACGTAAATCAAATCAATAAAGATTTAAAGAACAAACAAGAAAATCTATCGCTTGCCCATGAAATTTCAGGTATTCGCCCTTGGGATTGGAATATTAAAGATCGGCTCATTTCCCTGACTAATCACAGACAAGAAAAAGTACTTAAAAATTCCACAGAGCATCAACTTCAGCTTCAGTATCTAATTCATCCAAATGATATTGCCCCGTTTAAATCTGCAATGAAAAGTCATTTACGGGGTCATTCAGACCGCTATGAAGCCACTTATCGTGTGCAACACAATAACGGGAAATGGTACTGGGTACATGACACCGGACGCGTCATTGCTCGCGATCCAATCAGTCAAAAACCGTTACAAATGGTCGGTATTCGACGCGATATTCAACATGAAAAAAGCAACCAAGAACGCCTACGACTAGCAGCGAGTGTACTTGAACAAGCTGAACAAGGGATTTTCATCTTAGATGAAGACCTGCGTTATATCGACGTAAATCCGTTCTTTGAACGTTTGGCTGGCTTTGAAGCTGCACAAATTAATGGCAAGCATCTGTTTGATATTGTTGCGAACTATAAGTCGCATCAACGCACCACACATAACCAAATCATTGGACAGCTCCTAAAAAAAGGCGAATACGACGGTGAACTTAATGAAAAGTTCCTATCAGGCAAAGAGCTGTGTATTTGGATGCATCTGAATGCCATTACCGATGAGCAAGATCGTGTCACGCATTATATTGGTATCGTGTCCGATTTAACCGAGCGCAAACTGCAAGAACAGCGTCTGTCTTATTTAGAAAACTACGATACGCTGACCGACTTACCCAACCGTTTTTACTATAACTATCAGCTTCATCAGTATTTGGTTTCTCAGCAAGACAGTATTAAACAACTGGCGATTATTCGACTCAATATTGACCGTTTCCGTCCACTGAATGAATTCTTAAGCAATAATGGCGGCGATGAACTGCTGCGCCAAGTTGCTCAGCGCCTTCGTTTGACCAATGCTGAAGCCTTGATGGTGGCTCACTTAAATGGTGACGATTTTGCAATTGTATATGAGGTCTCTCATATTCGCCCCTCTGTTCAGGAACATATTGATCGCATTAACAAAGCCTTTAGTCTGCCTTTTGATATTTTTGGTCAAGAGCATATTATTACGCTTTCAATGGGGATTTCGCAGTACCCTGAACATGGTCGTCAACTGGATTACTTAAACAATTGTGCAGAACAAGCACTGAGTGAAGCAAAACGCTTAGGTGGAAATGCCACCAAGTTCTACAGCCTGAGCAATACTGTTGCATTAGAAGAAGGGATTTATTTAGAACGCGATTTAAGACTGGCAATACAAAACAACGAGTTGGTGGTTTACTACCAACCTAAAATCAACTTTCACGATCAGAAAATTTATGGTTTTGAGGCGTTGGTACGTTGGAATCATCCGAGCAAAGGCATCGTGCCACCAGGTCTATTCATTCCGATGGCAGAAAAAACCAGCTTAATTTCAGATATTGGCCGCATTGTAATTTTACAAACCGCTAAGCAAATCAAAGAATGGAATAAATTGGGTTTTGATAATATCTGCGTTTCGGTCAATGTGGTTGCCCAACAATTACAACGTGGACAGCTTTTAAAGGACTTAGATGAAGCCCTTGATCGATATAAAATTAGTGGTAGTAGCCTCGAATTAGAAATTACAGAATCCACTTTGGTTGAAAACTCAGAAGCAGTGAAAAACCTCCTTGAAACCATCAAATCGCGTGGCATTCATATTTCTTTAGATGACTTTGGCACAGGCTATTCATCGCTGTCTTATCTAACTGACTTCCCTATCGATACCTTAAAAATTGATCGAAGCTTCATTTCAAAGATTGGGCACTGCAAACAAGAAGCCATTGTGAGTGCCATGATTGCCATGGGGAAAGCCATGGGTATGACCGTGGTGGCGGAAGGAATTGAGACCGAACAACAACTGAGTTACCTACAAAACTTAGAATGTGATATCGCGCAAGGTTATTTATTTTCCAAACCTCTTCCGCAGCTCGATGCTACCCAATATTTAAGAGATCATCTCGACACACCCTCGTATACATACTTAATATAAATCAGACTGTTTTAGCTCTAAGTTTGCCTTAAAAAGCACCAGCTATCACTGGGATATGCCAGCAACTAATGGTATATTCGGTCTTGTCTACCAAAAACTACCAGCTCCGCTGGCTAACCCACGCTACAAAGAGATTCAGATGGACGATCAATCATTAAAACAGCAAGCTTTGTATTATCACGAATTCCCAACCCCAGGGAAAATTAGCGTTACACCTAGCAAGCAGCTGGTCAACCAACACGATTTAGCCTTGGCGTATTCACCGGGTGTCGCAGCACCATGTCTTGAAATTGAAAAAGATCCTTCAAAAGCAGCACTTTATACTGCACGAGGGAACCTTGTTGCCGTGATCACAAATGGTACTGCCGTTTTGGGTCTAGGTAATATTGGTCCGCTTGCTTCTAAACCTGTCATGGAAGGTAAAGGCGTTTTATTTAAAAAATTCGCAGGTGTTGATGTATTTGACATCGAAATTGCAGAAAATGATCCTGACAAAATTGTCGATATTGTTGCTGCATTAGAACCAACTTTTGGTGGTATTAACCTTGAAGACATCAAGGCACCAGAATGCTTCTATATTGAACAAAAACTTCGTGAACGTATGAATATCCCTGTGTTCCACGATGATCAGCATGGTACATCCATTATCGTTGGATCTGCTTTACTGAATGCTTTGCAATTGAATGGCAAAAAAATTGACGAAATTAAAATCGTCGCTTCAGGCGCAGGGGCTGCAGCTCTGTCTTGCCTAGATTTACTTTGTGCCATTGGTGCAAAAAAAGAAAATATTATTGTTGCAGACTCACGAGGTCTACTTACAACAAAACGTGAAGGTCTAGACGACTCTAAAAAACGTTATGTACAAGATGTTGAAGGCACTCAACTGGCTGACGTGATTGCAGGCGCAGACATGTTCCTCGGTTTATCTGCTGCGGGTATCTTAACCAAAGAAATGGTTAAGCTGATGGCGAAAGATCCGATTATCTTCGCACTTGCCAACCCAGATCCTGAAATTCTGCCTGAACATGCACACGAAGTTCGTGATGACGTGATCATGGCAACAGGTCGTTCAGATTATCCAAACCAAGTGAACAACGCACTGTGCTTCCCTTACATTTTCCGTGGTGCTTTGGACGTTGGTGCAACCACCATCAATGAAGAGATGAAAATTGCATGTGTCTATGCGATTGCACGTATGGCACACATTGAAGCAGATGCAGCATCTTATGGTGAAAAATCTGCATCTTTTGGTCGTGATTACTTAATTCCACGCCCACTTGATCAGCGTCTGATTTTAGAAATTGCTCCTGCTGTTGCACAAGCGGCTATGGATTCAGGTGTTGCAAGTCGTCCAATTCAAGACTTCTCTGCATACCGTCAACGTCTTTCTGAGTTTGTTTATAACTCAGCACTGATGATGAAACCTATTTTTGCACAAGCAAAATCTGATCCGAAACGTATCGCTTATGCTGAAGGTGAAGACCTACGTGTACTTCGTGCAGTACAAATTGCAGTCGATGAAGATCTTGCAAAACCAATCTTAGTTGGTCGTACTGCGGTTATTGAAGCGAACATTAAAAAGTTAGGCTTACGTCTTGAACATGGTGTGAATATCACGATTGTGGATCAAGAAAAAAACCCTGACTACGAATTGTTTGCAGATGACTACTACACACTTATGCAGCGTAAAGGTGTAACACCTGAATATGCGCAACGTGAAGCACGTCGTCGTTCAACCTTGATCGCATCGATGTTGGTGAAACATGGTAAAGCAGACGGTATGCTATGTGGTACGTATTCAAGTTACGACATTCACTTAGACTTCGTGAAAAACATCATTGGTAAAAAAGAAGGTCACAACTCTTTCTTTACATTGAATGCTTTAATGCTTGAAGACCGTAACCTGTTCATTGCTGACACTTATGTCAACACCAACCCAACAGCTGAACAGCTGGCTGAAATGACAATTTTAGCCGCTGAAGAAGTACGTCGTTTTGGTATGACACCACGTGTTGCATTACTTTCTCACTCAAGCTTTGGTTCAGATCAAACTGATCCAAGCGCGCAAAAAATGCGAAAAGTGTTTGAAATTTTGACGAAAATCGCGCCAGAACTTGAAGTTGAAGGTGAAATGCATGCAGACGCGGCATTGGATGAAAACATCCGTAACTTTGCATACTCAAACTCGCGTTTCAAAGGTTCTGCGAACCTATTGATCATGCCAAACTTGGATGCAGCCAACATTTCATTTAACTTGTTGAAATCAACTTCAGGTAATAATGTCACCATTGGCCCTATTCTACTTGGCGCAGCGAAACCAGTTCATATTCTTACACCGACAGCAACAACACGTCGTTTAGTGAATATGACTGCGCTGACTGTAGCGGAAATTCAAGAAGCGGAGAAAAACGGCGAATAATTGTTTGTCGTTATACTCGTATCTTGTGACTTGAGAAAACCTCTATTCTGTAGCATGATGACTGCAAGAATAGAGGTTTTTTCATGCAAGTTTATTTAGTAGGCGGTGCGGTCCGAGATCAGCTTCTGGGTCACCCCTATCACGAAAAAGATTATGTCGTTGTCGGTGCAACGCCTGAACAACTGCTTACCCAAGGTTTCCAACCTGTAGGTAAAGATTTTCCTGTTTTTTTACATCCTGAAACCAAAGATGAATATGCACTTGCCCGCACAGAACGTAAGTCAGGACAGGGATATCATGGCTTTGAGTTTTATACCGACACTACCGTTACCTTAGAACAAGATTTAATTCGACGTGACCTCACCATCAATGCCATCGCCATGGATGATGAAGGCACACTGTATGACCCCTATGGCGGCCAACGCGATTTAGAGCTCCGTGTTTTACGGCATGTTTCTGATGCTTTTGTAGAAGACCCACTACGCGTCCTCCGTGTTGCACGATTTGCTGCACGTTATAAAACCCTAGGATTTACAGTGGCCGACGAAACGTTGGCACTGATGCAGCAACTCGCAGACTCGGGTGAACTGGAAGCACTGACTCCTGAACGTGTTTGGAAAGAAACCTCTCGTGCTCTGATGGAAGATCATGCCGATGAATACTTTGAAGTGCTACGTCGCTGTGGTGCTTTAAAAGTGCTTTTTCCTGAAATCGAGGCACTTTACGGTATTCCACAGCGCCCTGAGTATCACCCAGAAATTGACTGTGGTATTCATACCATGATGTCCTTACAACAAGCCTGCCGTGCCAACTACGCGCTGGATGTTCGTTTTGCTGTTTTGGTGCATGACTTAGGCAAAGCTTTAACACCTGTAGACGAGCTACCACGTCATATCATGCATGAAGAACGTGGGGTCAAACCTGTGACTGAAGTGTGTGAGCGTCTCAAAGTTCCAACGCAGATGAAACAGCTCGCTATTACGGTTTGTAAAGAACATTTGAAATGTCATCAAGCCCTGACCTTAAAACCAGGCACTTTATGGCGCTTACTGCAACGCTTAGATGTACTACGCCGCCCAGAACGGGTCGAAGCCTTTGTGCAGGCCTGTGAATGCGACTCACGTGGTCGTTTAGGACTTGAAGATCGAGAATACCCACAGTCTGCATATATTTTAAAGGTGATGGATGTGGTGCGAAATATCAAAGCACAAAACCTACCTGCGGATATCAAAGGTCCGGATATTGGTGAAATGCTGATTGAACGTCGAATACACGCAATTGGAGAGCTGAAGGCTCAATACAGCTAAACCTTCATAAACTCAAATAAAGCGCCACAATCGGCGCTTTATTTAATTTCACTTAAGAAATGGATGCGGGAAAGGTAATTACTTTTTCCAACTGCATGTGTTTAGTTGCAATCATTAACAAACGATCTACGCCTAAAGCAATACCTGCACATGCGGTCATTTGAGGCAAAGCAGCCAATAAAAACTCATCGATTGGCATCACATGTAAGCCTAACTTTTCACGTTCAGTATTATCGGCTTCAAAACGTGAACGCAACACCTCCGCGTCGATCAACTCATCATAAGCATTGGCGAGTTCCAAACCTTCAATATACAGCTCAAAACGTGCTGCAACCCATTCACCGTCTTCATCCGTTTTAGTTTTGGCAAGCGAGGCCAGCTCTGGTGGAAAATCGGTTAGAAATACAGGCGTATCAAAACCTAGACTTGGTTCTACAAAATGTGAAAAGAGCAAATCAATATAACCCAGTCGGTCATCGCCCAAGTCCAAATTTAAGCCCACGCGGTTACAGCAGCCTTTTAATTCTTTCAAACTGGCTTGCAGAGGGTTCAAATCTAAACGATCCATAAACGCATGTTTATAGCTCAAAATTGTAGGGCGAACCTCACCAAAACGCTGCTTTAATGTGACATTTAATAAATCTGTCACTTCAAACATCAAATCCTTCAAACTGAAATTCGGTCTATACCATTCCAGCATGGTAAATTCACTATTGTGTTTACGACCATGTTCATCATCACGGAAAACTTTACAGATTTGATAAATCGGCCCACTACCACTGGCCAATAAACGCTTCATGGCAAACTCAGGTGAGGTCTGCAAATAATGCGTTTGTTGTTTGCCTTGTACATGGCGCTGCGCTTGAACTGAAGCCAAATGCACATCAGTCACACCAGCTTGAGATAAAATCGGGGTTTCAACCTCAAGCACTTCACGTTCAGCAAAAAACTGGCGAATTTGGCTATACATTTGCGCGCGAGCACGCATGGCTTTTAAATCACAGGTTGGCTGATAATGGATCACGTCCTGACTCATGCCTTCGGTCCTCCGTGTGCAGCCCATTCACGGCGTAATGGATAAGTTTTTCTTAAATGATCAAAGGCTTTTTGATCGATCATCCCCTCTTTTAAGCAAGCACGTAAGGCTTGGTCATCCCGTGCAATCGGGTAAATTTCATTTAAATGCTTTTGAAGTGCAGATTTCAAATCTGGCCCTTCAAAATACTGCGCGCACACAGGCAACTGCGACTCGAAACTTTTATGTGCTTCAAACTGAAAGGTTTTACAAAAGGCTTCATAGATCATTTGTGTACCACGTGCTTTGCCTTCTAAACTATAACCTGCGATATGTGGTGTCACCAGACTCACAGCATTCAACACTTGTTCAGAAATCACAGGCTCATGCTCAAAGACATCTAGTACCACTTTACGCTGTGTTCTTTCGATGTCGGCTAATAAAGCTTGCTCTTCAATCACAGGCCCACGTGCAGAATTAATCAATATTGCTGTCGCTTTCATCGCAGCCAAAGCTTCGGCATTGAACAAATGATAGGTTGGATGTGGTCCTGTTTTGGTTAAAGGTACATGCAATGAAATTGCATCGGCAGTACTTAATAAGGTATTAAAATCGACTTGCTGAATCTCATCTTGCTGTACAAAAGGATCATGGCCGATCACATTCCAGCCCAATAGTTTGGCCATATAAGCTAAGCGAGAACCGACATTTCCTAGACCAATGATCCCCAAAGTAAAATCATCCTCAGGGTTCAGCAATGCTGGCTTGAGATGGAGCAAAGCCGTAATCACATATTCAGCCACCGCCTGCGCATTACAACCTGCGGCATTCGCCCATTGAATATTCTGTTTTTCAATAGCGTCAATATCTAAATGGTCTGTACCAATGGTTGCACTCCCTACATATTGAAGTGTGGTGTTATTGATTAATGCTGGATTGACTTGAGTTACAGAACGCACCAACAGTGCTTTGGCATCTACAACATCGGCATGGGTTAAAGTACGCCCTGCTTTGTGTTCAACTTCACCAAATTCGGCAAAAAAATAATCGGTAAATGCGAGATTTTCATCTGCCACGATTTTCATAATGTTTTCCAACGCTTTGTTGGCTCTATGATAACCGTTGCACAAGCTCAACACTATGTTGCTCTGCAATACATCTGAATAAACAGTCACAATGTTTCATCTGAATGGTGAAAATCGAATCCTTTAAAGACTGGTTTAATCTAGTTTGACTACATTCAAAAGGCTGAAAAATATGAAGCCAACGCAGTCAATCTGATGACCGTACAAATCAGTAGACAAATAATTCAATACTACAAAAAAAACCTTCTCCCCACCATTTCAGAGAGAAGGCAAAACCTCAAGCGAGTAAATAAACTAGATGAATTATTTAGATTTATAAGAGAGTTTCATCCCCACGATATAGCCTGTATTGTCCTCAAACTCGCCAACAACTTGACGGCTAGATAGTTCACCTTTTGCATCACCAAACCACATGTAGCGACCGCCTAGACTGAACGCCAACTTTTGGTTGAAGTTATATTTCGCTGCCAAGCCTGCACCCCAGTAACCATTCACAGGTCCTAACGTTGGAGCTGGGTCACCCGCACCTGAGTCCCATAAACCTGATACAGAAATCGCTAGCTTTGGTGTCAAACGTTTACCAACACCCAGTTCAACTGAGGTTTGATCTTCTGAATAGTCAACTAAAGGTAAACCTTTGCCCAATGCAGCTGTAGTAGATGCTTTTAGTACTGGAGGATAAAAAGCAAAATCACTCCATGGCACATAGCGAACTTTTGCATAAACTGCTGTCGTTGCATTTAAACCTGTTTGCAAGTTTAAATTCAACGGCTCAGGGGTCGTGATCGTACCTAAGTTGCTGTGCGAATAATCCCCTTCAAATACAATATCTGCTAAAGGCACATCTTCATTAATCGTTGCGTTATGCTCTACTTCAGAGCGATAGGTTAATGAGGCCAAAATCCCCATTTCAGGTTTAGCATAGCTTAGACCTGCAACCCAACCGACAGCTATATCATCAAAATGGTTGTTATAACCACTATTTGGTCCATAAGTTAAACCACGTAAATGAACATCGGCTTGAAGCTGTTGAAGTGCTGGGCCAGCATAAATCATGACATTTTTATTTAGGTTATAGCCTAAAAGTGCTGTGATATTTTTCGATTTCACATCTACACGCGTATTGGCATCTGCTGCTGGACGGTTTGTTGCAATGAAATTATTATCACCCTCAAACTTTACTTTGGCACCAAAAGGTTCATCATAAATCACCGCAAGACGTAACTTCGGGCTTAAATCTGTTTTTATTGCATAACTCAGCGCCTGAAAGTCTTCAGCAGTGTCAGAAATTTTATTTCCACTGATATCTGTCCCAGTCGCATCGGGTGAAATATGGCTGTAACCGACTTCTGCATAGGTACCCGATTCAAATAAAGCATCAATTTGTTGTCGCGAACGCTCAAGAGCTGCGGCATAAGTCTGGCCTGCACATACGGACAGTATCGCTCCAATGAGATACTTCTGATTTCATTTCTATTCCTTTAGTTGCGTTTTAAAACAGCAAATGCCAACCATTCCTATGAAAAGCACTCACTATATTTGATTAAAGCGAGGGTGATTTAGTCCCTTTTGTTGGCCTCAAACATGTATTAAGGCGTATAAAACCTGATAACTTTTATGGCGTATTTGAGAGGGATAAATAACGTATGCTTAGATATACACATTTCAGTGTGAATTGAATTTGAAAATTAATAACGGCGGTTCTGTTCTTCTGATTCATCATAGCTCTTCATCCTTTTAAGCTTTGTTGTCTTGTAATCCGCTACAAGACTTCTCTATCTCTGTTATTTTTGAATTTTCTATCTCGTTACAATCATTCGATTTCACATCGATCTTTTTGAAATATGCTTTGGATTTTAAAGAAACCCACAATCATCCTTAATCGAGGGTTTCTTTAAAACATGACTTACGATTTTCACTCTGAGACGGAGCATTAAATCTGCTTGAGAAGATTAACAGTCTTAAAGCGCAGAGCAACCATGCGAAAGAATGGTTTAGCAGAATAAATCATCAAATAGAAAGGTTTTGGGTACAGCCACAGTCTGTAGCAGCACCCTATTACAGAATGCGTTCAAATCTATTGTTTAAATCTCGACCATATCAAAATCAGCTTTACAGACACCGCAGTCAGGACAGGTCCAGTTTTCAGAAACATCTTGCCATGGTGTACCCGCCGCAATTCCTTCCTGTGGCCATCCGAGCTGTTCATCATAAATCCATCCACAAACCAAACATTGATAGCGCTTCATGTTACATCCTCACCTATAAGAGGTGACTGAGAGAACAATCCCGCAAACTTCTGCAGAATTTTATGTTTGGCTTTAGGGTAAATATTCATTTTGCTGAAATCGCCTGCATAATGCTCCACCACCCGTTGATCCATCAATTTAAACCACCACTTCGGAATCAGTGCCGGTAATATCATGGCCCCATAACCTGCTGGAAGCTGCGGTACGTCTTCATAGTTTCTCAGGGTTTGGAAACTTCGCGTTGGATAAGCGTGATGGTCAGAGTGGCGCTGCAACTGATATAAGAACAGATTCGTCACCAAGTTGTTATTGTTCCAACTATGTTCTGGCTGGGTGCGTGCATATTGGCCATTTTCAAGCTGTTCCCGCTTTAAACCGTAATGCTCAATATAATTTACGACTTCAAATAACGTAATGCCATACAAAGCTTGAGTGGCTTGGGTGACCGCAATATTTTTCCCAAAACATTTTAACATCGCCGCATGATAAAGCCCTGACATCGCCCAACCTTGCAACAACTCATTCTTGAGTGACCAGAAACCAAGACCTTGGCGCTCTAAACGTCGGGTTTCAATTTCAACTGCCGACTTAAAACTACCCACCACTGTTCTCGGCCAAAACTGCCAAAAAGACTCGCCCATTTGCGAAGAAGCGGGGTCCTCAGGTGTGGCCACACGACGATGGTGCCCATAAGGATGCTCAATCCGAAAATGATTATACGCCGTCGGTGCCAAGGCCAAATGCGACAACATTTGTTCTAATTTATTCGGTTTATGGCTCAGTTCATGCGCAGTATTAATCGCAACACCATTCAGTACGCCCAATAGTGTGCCAATAAGCACACGATCATGCGTTGGAGTGCTATCGCGACCAGCGAGGTATAAGGCATAAAAGTTGGCACTGTATTGCAGTGGAATAAACAACTTCACAATACGAGCATAGTAGGGATCGGCCTCTAAGGCTGCGATTGCGGCATCAGGTGGGTTTTCGCTATCTTCACCAATCAATTTGTCCAAAGCTGGCATGACCACGTGCATAAAAATCGGGCCTGTCGAGGCAAACACCGAACGTAGTTTTTTGGGGCCAAACTGATAGCCCGCCAAAGCGCCCATAGCAATACACGGGTACGCCAAACCAAATAACCATAAATGCCGTTTTTTATCCTTAAACTGATGTTCACTGTGCTTCTGCTCAAGCAAGGTCAGTGCATTCATGCGGAACTCCTTTTTATTTTAGATAGAACGCTTGCTTATTATTGGTAAAATCAGTTGTTATCATTATTCATTTTCAGACACTATATATTCAAAATAGGACATCACTTTAAAAATATGAATCCTCACATTCCATCTATTCCAGCCCGATATTATTTGCGTTTGCTGCCTTTATTGCTGGAACGTCAGATGGATTTAACTGAGCTTTTTCAGCTGTTAGGAACGGATTTGAGCAGCTATGTACAACTGGAGGATGCCAAGCTTTCTCTGACACAAATTGAAACCTTGGTCAGCTATTTACTTAAATTTCCAGAAAACCGTGATTTGGCCTTTGAACTCGGTCGCTCCTTAAAATTGAGCGCCCATCATTTGGTTGGCTATGCCTTACTCAGCTGTGAAAATGTCATGCAAGCCTTAGGCGTGATGTCGCAATATTTCAGCTTAATCATGCCAAACTTTCGACTAAAAGTGACTGAGTTAACAAACGTCGTGGTTTTGGACATTCACCCGCTGCAAGCCATGAGCACGCTCACATTGAATTTTCATTTAGAAGCCATTGCCGTGGGTTTCTGCAGAAGTTTTGCTGAATTGCTAAATCAAAACGTTAAACCCTATGACATTCATTTATCTGTGTTTCAACCGACTTATGTGCAGGCCTTACAGCAACTCAAACCTGCTCAATTTCACTTTGGTACACTCATTCGTCCTAGCATTAAAATCTTTATTCAAGCGGATAATTTAGACACGAAGCTCCTCAAAGCAGATGCATTTTCATTGAACATTTTGGAACAACAGTGCCGCGAACAACTGAAACAAATCAGTTTAGATGGAGAGATTATTGACTGGATCAGCATGATGCTCCGCGAAGCATCTCCCCCGCCAAGTTTTGAAGACTGTGCACAAATGTTGAATGTCTCAAGTAAAACCCTGCAGCGCTACTTAAAAAAGCAGGATGCCAATTTTAATACCATTCGTAAGCAAGTTATTCTGAGCCGCGCGAAGCATCTGCTGATGCACACCAATAAAAATATTACCGAAATTAGTTTTGAGCTGGGCTACTCCACGGCAGCGAATTTCTGTAGAACATTTAAAGCTGAATTAGGCACCACACCACAGATGTATCGGCTAAATTCCATGCCGAAGATAAGCTGAACTTTTTAGCCTCAATAAAGGATGCTTTAAAAAGAGTTCATACCAAATAAAACAATGATCATCCTGCTAAAATAAATGTCGTAGTCCCTGCTGGTTTTTATTTCAATATCAATAGTAATTTGATATATAACTGTATAATAAAACAGATTTTAAATTTATTTTTTGGGGCACGGATGCGCGAAACTGATCACGAAATTATTCAACTTTTTAAACAACACGTTCACCCCCTTTCAAACAAACTCACTGAAATGTTAAATGAACATTTCTCCCACCAAACGGAACGTCGTGGTTGCGGCTATACGCAGGCGACACGTGTTTTAGCGGACTATATTAACAGCCCCAGACTCAGCCAAGATTTTGCCGACTTAAAACTGTTTGACCAATACGAAACCAAGACCTTAAAAGTATTGCTTGAGCAATCGCAGTACATGATTTCAGATTGGCATAATTTAGATTTGAATGAACAAATTCAACCGCTGCTCGCAACCGAAAACAGCTCTGAATTTGCTCAGCAAGTGCAACGTCAGCGACAGTTACAACAACAATTACGCAGTATCACCGCACAAGCGCAACTGGAAGAAACTCAGATTCTGTGCCAACTGATTGCCGATATTGTTCTCCCGCAAAGCACAGCGAAAACAGGTTTGGTTGAGCTCGAAGCCTTGGCTGAGAAACCAAAAGTCGGTTCTTGCCCCATGGCTGAAAACTTCTTCCTCAAAATTGCCCATGGCCGCGTCTTAAGACAGGGCGAACTCAATATTTTTGTGGATGAACAACAGCAGCCCTTATTGCTGGAAAAACTCAATATGGGAGATGATCATTCCTGTATTAGCCTAAAACCGATCCTGATGAATGGGGTATGTTTGCCTGCAGGTTCATTGTTCTCGGTCAACTATGATCGCACAGCCATTCAAAACAAAACTCAAAACCAGCAATATAAAGGCTATGTCATCCCCTATTTTGAGATCAACGGCTTTTGGTTTTTAAGACTCACGACTTTAGCCATTTCTCCTGAAAATCGTGCACGTGCTTTTACAACGCATTATCAGCAGCAAGTTGAAAATGGTTTATTTAGTCCGGGAACCACACGCCTACAGCAATTGGTTGATGTTGCGACCGCACAAATACGGAACTAAACGCATGCTACAGGTTTGCTACTCACCAGATTATTATGCTCAGACCCATACCAATAGTATGGAAAAACTGAGCGCAGTCGCCGATGCTTTAGATCCACTCGGTATCGCGCAGTTCCATCGCCCTGAAAAGCTCTCTGTAGATATTTTAAAACAACTACATGATCCGAAATATGTCGATGCTTTTGACACAGGTTTCCCTGAAAAGTTAGCCACTTTCCAAGGTTTTAAGCCTTGGAATACTCAACTGCGTGATGCGGTGTACCAGATTAATGCGGGGCAAGTTCTCGCAGCAGAATTGGCATGGAAACATCAAATTTCGGCCAATATTGCACAAGGCTTCCATCATGCAGTTTATGAACATGGTGGGTCTTTTTGTACCTTTAACGGGCTGGCTTTGGTCGCACAACAGTTTCCAGATAAACGTATTTTCGTGCTGGACTGTGATCAACATGGCGGTAATGGTACGGCAGAATTCACCCGCCGCTTTGACAACTTTTTTAATTATAGTATTTATGGGCTGGCCTTTGGCTGTCCGACCTACGAACGTTCAGAAACCTATCATGTGCATAAACATCAAGGAAATTTTAGCCAATACATTTTAGCGATCCATCAAGCCTTTCAACGTGCCTTGGACTGGAACGCTGATTTAATTATTTTTCAGGCGGGGATGGACTGCCATCAAGATGATCCTTGCGGCTCATCATGGTTTAGCACAGAACTGATTGAAAAACGCGATGAAATTGTGTTTCGCTTGGCCAAAAAGCACCAACTGCCTTTGATGTTTGTTTTAGCGGGCGGCTATCAAGCCCTGCCAGAATTGGTCAAGCTTCATGTGGGAACGTTTCAAACCGCCTATAAAACTTACTATGCAGAATAAAAAATGCCAGTATATTGACATACACTGGCATCGATAACTCGGCTATTTAATTAAGCAAAATCAAGCTCTTTTTCAAAGCCTTTTAACTCATAACGCGCCATCGCTAAGTTAGACTTGGTACGGTCAAGTACCAAATATAAAAACAATGTTTCATTGCTATCAAGTGGACGAATCAAATGATATTGCTTACCCAAAGTAATCAAAATATCTTCAATGTTATCGTTTAATTGTAATGCTTTCGCAACTTTACGCTTAGAACGTACAACTTCAGTGTTACCTGCTGCTGCTAATTCTAAGTCTACACCACTCCCCTGAGTCGCTAGTGCTAAGCCACTATCACTGTCTACCAGTGCAGCAGCAACAAAACCGTCAATCCCTGTTAACGCATCTAAACTAACACGTGCCATCTTATTCTTACCTCTAGTTATAGGGTTACCCCAAAAAATTTAAAGACCTAGTTTCTTACGCAACTTTCCAATAAAACCGCGTAATTTATTCATTTGCCCTGTTTCTACTTGTTGTGTATCTGCCTGATACTTCACTTCATTTTGATCGATAAACCGACCTAATTGCAGTAGAACAGCACATGCTACAAAATTCAATACCCTTTCATTACTTAAATTTAAGGCCTGTTTGACTTGATCAATTTGTGCGCCTTGTGAGAAGCAGGTTGCCATCTTCAAAAAGTCACGACGTTGTAAATCTTTTTCAAACTGAGGCCATATTTCAAGCTTAAAGCTCTGATTTAAGCCGACCTGCGGTAACTGAATCGTAGGTGAAGCATTCACCACTTTCCACAGCCAAACTCTTAAGTCATAAACGCCTTTATCTTTGATCGTATCTTGGGCCAACTGCGCAGTTGCATACGTTTGGTTCAAGGTCTCATTAAACTGAATCGCTTTATTCGGCTCGACCCAAACACGTTCGGTCCGCGTATCAACTAAAGCTAGAAAACCATGGGCATCGAACAACTGAATATAGCCATTACGTGGCGTAAAAATTTCGCTAAAAACCTGTTCCGTGGTCATCACTGGGTTCAACACTGTAGGCAGAACAGCTTGAACAGGTGGAATGACTTCAAGCGTTAACTTCACAGGCACGGTAAGCTTATGTTGTGACAGTATTTTTCTAGATAACCAATCATGCAAATGCTCTATGTTCGAAAATGGATAGAACAATTGATCTCCGACAATGCGTCCTGCATTTTCAACCTTTTTGACCAGTCGCAAATACGCAATGTTTTGAATAGACAGCAGCTTTTGAATGCCGGGTGAATTAAAAAACACATCATTGACCAACAATAAATCAATTTTTTGCTCGGCAAGATTGACCCATCTCACATTTAAATTTTCAGGTAAAGACAGCAAAATTTGTTCTTTTATTTGCTCTAACGAGTTTAAACTTAAACCAAATACTGCAATATTTAATACGTTTTTCATGCCCAAACCCACAACAACCTCACCCTTCAAATCACGGCATCACGCCGATTGATATAATTAAAAATTAATAAATGTCGAATTTCTTATGATGCAATGCTGAGCGGTGCATTGCTTAATCGCGCACTTAACTCTTTGTAGTAATACAGCATCTGCCCCATCAAAATATCTGTGTTAGTGACAGCCACCATGACCATAGGATGCAGTGGATGGTTGACAGCCGTTAAAAAGACTTTGCCATTGTCTGCATCAAGGGTAATTGTTTGGCAGCCCATCAATTGAATTTCTGTAATAAATGCATTCACCATCGCCAAGATGGAGCTGCTGACTGCTGCGATTTTTCCTGTATTGTCGATATTTTTCTTTGAAGCCAAAGCAAGCTCAAAACCATCCGATGAGCACAACATCACAAAGTCGATGCCTGTAACGGTATTTAAAAAACGTTGTAACTCGATATGGGCAGATTCAATCAGTGCTTGTGGAATTTCACGTGAACTATTCATTTATCCTACCTATGCAACTGCAGATTCAGCTTGCGTTTCTATTGTTGTAATTAGTGTTTCAATCATCAGTAAAACATCATCTTGTTCACGCGCATCGACGGCAAACAATGGAAAATATTTTTGATGGATCTGCATCCAATCACGATAAATTTTGAGCTTCTGCTCATCTTCTTGATCTATATGCGTAATGCCAACCACCACATTTGATCCATACTGCTCGAATGCTTTTAAATAAAACTCTAAATCCTTTAAACGATCCGCTTGGCTATGATCAATCAAGATCACGATTCCCATTGCACCCTTGCAGACAATAGACCACATAAAATCAAAACGATCTTGACCTGGAGTACCGTACAGGCCGATCTGTGTACCGTCATCAAGGCTAATTTCACCGTAATCAATACCTACAGTGGTCAAAAATTTATGGTGTGCTTCAGTATCAGTGTTTACTGCTTCTGTCGTTACGACAGGAATATCAGACAATGCTTGAATGGCAGCAGATTTTCCTGCCCCCATGGTTCCCCCGAAAACAATTTTGTACTGCTGTAGTATCATCAAGAAGTCCCAAGAACAATAAAATGCCTAATAGATCACATTATATTTAATTTTATTGACAAAAAACATTAAATTTTAAACCATTCAGTAAAACTCACTTACATATTTCCCTACTTTTTGTATACCTTTTAAGCATTTTTATACATGCGTATACTATTTAAATTAACTTAAGTATTTGTCTTTTCTTGTTATTTTAATTAAATAATAAGAATCATACTCAGTTAGGTAGTGATTGGTATTTTTTACCAAGCAGAATTCAATCTACAACGCAGATCAAAAGATATATTTGAAATATTTTTTCCAATCAATAAAACAAGAAACTTCACGTTTTTCTTATAGTTAGTCGATAGATTCTTCGCTTAATTTCTGTATCCAACGTCATTAATCGATTTTAAAGAAAGCTCACGTGTCGGTTTAGATTCTTTATTCGGACTTGAACTGTACTCTTTCGCTTCTTTGGTGAAGGGATAAGTTTTTTCTAGTGGCTTATTTTCATTACAGAATGAAACTGGTAAATCTCATCAGAGCTGTAATCACGATGAACGTTTAAGAGGCTTCAATGTTCGATGCATTTCTCACACTAATGTTCTCATCATAAAAAATCCTCCAAAGCATTGGAGGATTTTCGGTGCTGATTGAAAGCGAACTTATACTTGCACACTCGCCTGACGTTGCTGTCGTGACGCTGGCAAAAGTTCTTCGAACCTCTGCATCAGTTCAGGGTTCTCAGTTTGCCATTTCGGTTGCTTGTTTTTATCAATCAGCAAGGCACGGACGCCTTCAATCATGTCGCCTTGCTCAAACCAGATATCTTGTAAGTCCCGTTCTAACTGCATGCACTGTTCTAAAGATAGCCCACGTCCCACATGCTGTAGCTTTAGACTGATTTGCTTGGCCAACACGGAACGTTGTTGCAAATTTGCTAAGATTTTTTCAGCCCAATCCATATAGTCACTATCTATTGTATTGGCTAGGCTGTCTTCAATTTGAGCCAACTCAGCATGAGAAAAATGCTGCCGAATCGCATCTTCATACTGTTTTAATTCACTAGGCGCAGGTTCTTTTATATAACGTGCAATGGTCTGTTCAATCGACTGTTGGGTTAATTGAGTCGCTTGCGCTAGCTCAGTTTGCAACTGCTGTAACTGTTCACTCGGCACCAGATAATCAATTAAGTCTAAGTATAAAGCATCGCTACTGCTGATCTGTTCACCCGTCACTGCCATATACACACCGATATCGTCTAAACGAGACAGGAAATGGGTTGCACCGACATCTGGGAAAAAGCCAATCGCGGTTTCTGGCATGGCAAAACGTGATTTTTCACTGCTGACAATAATCTGGCAAGCTTGTGCCAAACCAAAACCGCCGCCCAAAACATAGCCATCTAAAAACACCAGCACAGGTTTAGCATATTGGCGCAGGCTCTTCAGCATGTGATATTCATCTGCAAAATAGCGCTGATAATTGGCAGTTCCATTTTGATAGCTATCATAGAGGAAGCGAATATCACCACCTGCACAAAAGGCTTTTGGGCTATTGGAGTTAATCAAGACGGCTTGAACTTGATCGTCCTCGCGCCACAGTTCTAACTGCTGGCTAATGCCATGAATCATGCTTAAGGATAGTGCATTCAGATGACTCGCGCGATCTAGCGTAATGACACCCAAATGTCCTTGGAGGCTGATCTGTAAATTATTTTCCATGCGCAGACTCCTTTATTGATTTTTAAACTGTGCTGGACGCTTTTCCACAAAGGCTTTCATGCCTTCTTTCTGGTCAACTGTTGCAAAGATGGAATGGAAAGTACGGCGCTCAAAGCGTAATCCCTCACTCAAACTCACTTCAAAGGCACGATTAATGCTTTCTTTAATCATCATGGTTGCAGTGAGGGATCTTTCCGCAATTTTTTCCGCAGCCTCTAGGGTATAGGCCAATAATTCTTCTTTCGGTAGAACACGCGCCACTAAACCACTTTGCTCTGCCTCAACCGCGCCCATTTGTCGTGCCGTTAAACACATTTCCATGGCTTTAGCTTTACCCAATGCCAAAGTTAAACGTTGCGTTCCCCCAATGCCAGGAATCACACCCAGTGTCACCTCAGGCAAACCAAATTTGGCATTATCCGCACAGTAGATAAAATCGCACATCAGAGCCAACTCGCAGCCGCCACCCAGTGCATAACCGCTTACCGCAGCGATCAACGGTTTACGACGCTGCGCAATTCGATCTGCCAAATGGAAAAAATCGTCAAAATAGATATTCGGGAAATTTAGCTCGGCCATTTCTTTAATATCAGCACCTGCGGCAAAGGCTTTTTCAGAACCCGCCAACACCATACAGCCAATCTCAGCATCTCGTTCAAACTGGTCTAAAGCTTGGTTAATTTCAGCAATCAGTTGACTATTCAAAGCATTTAATGCTTGAGGACGGTTCAGGGTAATCACCCCGACGCCTTTGCGCTTTTCTACTAAAATGGTGTCCCACTGTAAATCTTCGATGAAGGTTTTTTCCCACTGCATGTTGCAATCCTTTCTGTATAGACCAATGCACATATCCCTTTAAAATCTCGTGATCCTTAATATGTGCAAGGGTCAATTTTTTCGATATTGGGTTTATAAACTACGAGCAATGACTAAGCGTTGAATATCACTGGTGCCTTCGTAAATCTGACAAATTCGGGCATCACGATAAATCCGCTCAATTGGAAAATCTTTCAGATAGCCATAACCCCCAAAGATTTGTAGAGCATTGGAACAAACGCGCTCGGTCATTTCAGAGGCAAACAGCTTCGCCATCGATGCTTCAGTTAAACAGGGTTGACCCGCTTCTTTTAAACGCGCCGCCTGATGTACCAACTGACGTGCCGCGGCAATTTCTGTTGCCATACTGGCCAATCGGAATGACACCGCTTGCTGCTCAAAAATAGGCTTCCCAAAAGCTACGCGCTCCTTGGCATAACGCGTCGCTTCCTCCAAAGCAGCGCGCGCCAATCCAACAGCCTGAGCGGCAATGCCAATACGCCCACCTTCCAAATTAGACAAGGCAATTTTTAAGCCTTCGCCTTCTTTGCCTAACAACAGGCTTTTGTGGACACGCACATCGGTCAAGGCAATTTGGCAGGTGTCAGAGGCATGTAAACCCAACTTTTCTTCGACCCGAATCACTTCATAACCCGGCGTATTACGCGGGACTAAAAAAGCACTCATGCCTTTTTTCCCTGCGCTCGGATCAGTCACGGCAAACACGATAATCACGCCTGCGTTATGCCCTGAAGTAATAAATTGCTTGGCACCATTGATAATGTAATGGTCCCCATCTTTCACGGCGCGGGTTTTAATGGCTGCGGCATCGGAACCTGTGTGTGGTTCAGTCAGTGCAAAAGCGCCAATCATTTCCCCTTTGGCTAAAGGCACAAGGAATTGCTGCTTTTGCTCCTCAGTACCAAATTTCAAAATCGGCACGCAGCCCACTGAATTATGCACACTCATAATGGCTGAAGTTGCACCATCCGCAGCGGCAATTTCTTCCAGTGCTAGTACATAAGCCAAGTTGCCTGTTGCTGAACCACCCCATTCTTCAGGCACCAACATGCCCATAAAACCTAATTGCCCCATTTGCTGTAAAGCTTGCGCAGGGAAAGTGCCCTGTCGATCCCACTCACTGGCATAGGGTTTAATTTGTTCTTGGGCAAAACTTTTTGCCATGTCCTGAATCAGGACTTGTTCTTCAAAAAACATACCTTGTCGATCCCACTCACTGGTATTCGGTTTCATCTGTTCTTGGGCAAAACTTTTCGCCTTGTCCTGACTCAGGACGTGTTCCTCAGTGAATTGCATAAATCCTTTCCTTACAATCTCTTCAATTTAAACAGTAGCCGCAGTTTGTTGCTTAGCAATTTCCTGATTACGCAATAAAAAGCGTTGAATCTTCCCACTTGGTGTTTTTGGAAGTTCAGTCACAAACTCAATCAACCGCGGATAAGCATGAGCAGATAAGCGTTTTTTCACAAACTGGCTCAGTTCATTTTCGAGTTCTGTACTGGCTGCACTTTCACCAGATAAAATCACAAAAGCTTTAATCACTTCGGTTCGTTCAGGATCAGGCACACCAATCACAGCTGCTTCAATCACTGCAGCGTGCTCTAGCAGTGCACTTTCAACATCAAAGGGACCCACGCGATAACCCGACGTGGTAATCACATCATCACTGCGTCCGACAAAACTCATGCTGCCATCGGCATGCATTTCAGCAGTGTCACCGGTTAAATAATAATGTCCAATAAAGGGTGATTTACGGCTTTCTTGATAGCCACCAAACCACATCAGTGGCGATTGACTGATATCTACCGCGAGAATTCCCGGTGTATCTGCACCCAATTCATTGCCCTGTTCATCTAGTGCCACGACACGATAACCAGGACTGGCAAAACCTGCCGAACCTGCACGGACTTCATGTTCTAGCGCATGATGATTGCACACCACCATTCCCACTTCGGTTTGTCCATAGTGGTCAAAGATCGGGGCATCTAATACTTGCTTGAACCAGCGAAAAACTTCAGGATTTAATGGCTCACCTGCACTGCTGACGACACGGAATTTGCCACGGAGTTTCGCCATTTGCTTCGGATCGGCCGCCATCATCATGCGGTAGGCTGTGGGTGCCCCTGCCAAGTTATTCACGCCATAGTCATTTACAATCTGGCATAGACTGTCGGCAGTAAATGCGCCTTCATAAAAAATGGTCGGATGACCCAATAGGAGCGGGCCAGTAATGCCGTAATACAATCCATATGCCCAACCCGGATCGGCAATATTCCAGAACGAATCTTCAGCTCTTAAACCAATCGCATCTTGCATATAGGCCCCAAATGCAATCAGTGCTTTGAGTGGCACTTGCAAAGGTTTAGCAGGGCCTGTCGTGCCTGAAGTGAACATCAACAAGAACGGATCTTGGATGTTCATCATCACCAATTCGCACTGATCAGATTGGCGATTGATCTCTGCCCAGAAACTATAATCTCCCTGATACAGCCCTGTGCCTTTGGCTCCTGTGACCGTCACAATGGCAGGGCAACCGTCTACTTCCTGTAATTTGTCACGATTACCCACATCAGTCACCACTAACTTACTCTGAGCCAGTTGTAAACGGTGCTCAATGGCTTTTGGGCCAAACGCAGTAAATAAAGGTTGATAGACTGCACCAATTCGCCATGCCGCTAAAATGGTAATAATGAGCTCAGGCGTACGTGGTAATAAGCCAGAAATACGGTCACCTTTAGTCACCCCTTGCGACTTTAAAAAGTTAGCAAATTGGCTGGCACGTTGTTGTAACTCTCGAAAGGTATATTGCTCTTTACGACCATCTTTGCCCTGCCAAAACAAGGCAATCTGCCCTGGCAAAGCATGTCGATCACAGCACTCATAACACGCATTCAGCGCATCGACTGAACCTGATAGAAACCGTTGCGCAGCCTGTTGTAAATCAAAGCTTTGCTGCGCTTGTTGATAATTTGAAGTCATCCTTTCACCTCAGTCACATTTTTTGTTATTCACGACAAGGGGTTTTTATCGGGTGCACTCATTGCACCCTTTCATTTCTTTGCAATCAACTTTCTCGGGGTAAGTATTGCTGGATAATGCTCGAAAAATCTAAATGCGCATTGCCTTGCAAACACAATTGTTGATACAACTGCTGTGCCAAACCACCAAGTAGTACAGGTTGCTTGACTTGGCCTGCCGCTTCAATGGCCAAACCTAAATCTTTGAGCATGAGTTGCGAGGCAAAACCGTCGGTATAACCACGTCCTGCGGGTGCATTCGGGCTAATGTCTGGCCAAGGATTACAGATTTCAGAACTCCAGCAACGGCCACTTGAACTATTGATCACCCCTGCCAATGCATGTGTATCAATGCCCAATCGGCTGCCCAAAGCCATGCCTTCTGCCACGGCCGCCATAGAAATTCCGAGAATCATGTTATTGCAAATTTTAGCAATTTGCCCTGCACCGACCGCACCACAGTGCACCGTGTTTTTGCCCATAAAGCTTAAAATCGGCTGCACGCGCTCATAAGTTGTATCATCAGCGCCGACCATAAAGGTCAAGGTGCCCGCTTTAGCACCAATGGTGCCACCAGAAACAGGCGCGTCACAGACTTGAATCTGATGCTTCAAGCCCTCAGCAGCAACATCTTTAATGGTTTGCGGGTCAATCGTACTAGAGTCAATACAGAGACTACCTGCCCGCATCACCGCCAGAATCCCCATTTCACCCAAATACACGTCACGTACATGCTTGGCTGCGGGCAACATACTAATCACCACATCTGCTTGCTCGGCCGCAGCTTGCGGACTGTCACAAATAATCCCACCACTTTCAGCAAACTGTTGTAAGGCTTTTTCACTCAGATCATAGCCCAACACTGTTTGCCCTGCTTTGAGCAGGTTCTGTGCCATCGAACCGCCCATATTCCCTAAACCAATGAAAGCTATCTTCATCTCGCTACTCCTTAGCGTAAACTGATGGTGGTATTGACTTCCCCTGCTTCTTGGCTGTCTTCAAACCAACGGCTGGTGATGGTTTTGGTTTGTGTATAGAACTGAACCGCTTGTTTGCCATAAGGGCCTAAATCACCGAGCTTTGAGCCACGCGAACCTGTGAAACTAAAGAATGGCACAGGAACTGGAATTGGAATATTGATGCCCACTTGACCAATATCAATACGGTTTTGGAAAGTACGGGCCACAGCACCACTTTGGGTAAATAAGCCCACGCCATTACCAAATGGATTGGCATTCACCAGTTCAATCGCTTCATCCAACGTCTCGACACAAAGAATCGTCAGAACTGGACCAAAGATTTCTTCTTTATAAATGCGCATATCCGTCGTGACTTGGTTAAACACCGTGGCCCCGACAAAGTTGCCATTTTCATAGCCTTTGACTTGAATATCACGACCATCCAGCAGTAATTCAGCACCTTGTTCTACACCACTGTTAATCAGATCAATCACACGGGCTTTGGCACGCGGTGAAATCACAGGACCAATGTCCGTATTCGGCTCATGGCCCGCATTCACGCTCAAGGTTTTGGCTTTTGTAACCAATTCATTGATCCAATGTTTACTGTCACCGACCATGACTGCAACCGAAAGTGCCATACAACGTTGCCCTGCCGCACCAAATGCTGCACCGACCATGGCATTTAAGGTTTGTTCTTTATTGGCATCAGGCATCACCACCACATGGTTTTTCGCGCCCATCATCGATTGCACGCGCTTGCCATGTTGGCCTGCCAAGTTATAGACATGCGTACCGACAGCAGTTGAGCCGACAAAAGAAATAGCTTTGATGTCTTGATGCGTACACAGGGCATCCACCACTTCCTTGCCACCATGCACTACATTCAGTACGCCTGCGGGAATACCTGCTTCGATTGCCAACTCGACCAACATCATGGTGGAGAGCGGATCTTGTTCAGATGGCTTCAAAACAAAGGTATTGCCGCAGACGATTGCCATTGGGAACATCCACAAAGGAATCATTGCAGGGAAGTTAAATGGCGTAATGCCCGCACATACACCTAAAGGTTGTTGCAAGGTATAGGTATCTACGCCACGTGCCACCCCTTCGGTATATTCGCCCATTTGCAACGTGCCAATCGAACACGCATGTTCCACCACTTCTAAACCACGCTGAATATCACCTTCAGCGTCGGCCAAAGTTTTACCTTGTTCAGCTGTGAGTACCTGTGCAATTTTCTTGGCATTGTCACGAATCAGTTGCTGTAGTTTCAGCATAATGCGCATACGCGCCTGAATTGGAGTTTCTCTCCAGCTCGCAAAAGCAGATTTTGCTGAACTAATCGCGGCTTGGATTTCCTCAGGTGTTGCAAAAGGGACTAAGCCAATCACTTCTTGGGTTGCAGGGTTGATAATGTCTTGCCATTGCTGGGTTTTTGACTCGACAAATTCACCGTTAATCAAAAGTTTAGCTGTAGTAATTTGGATTTTAGAAACCGTATTCATAACCTCTCCATAGGCATTCATTTTTATTGTGTCACTGTTGAAACATACGACTTAAACCGTATATTCAATTTCTGCTTTTCAACTCAGACTAGCAAAGAAAACTTTGACCACCAATGCATATTGGTGCACGATGGTTGTGCAATTTTGCACAGGATGTGGAAAATAAAAAATGAAAGTAGATTGGGATCATCTGCAGTTTTTTTTGGTCTTGGCACGCGCTAAAACCCTGACCAATGCAGCACGGATTATTGGGGTTGAGCACAGTACCGTGGCACGGCGGGTACAGTCTTTAGAAGTTGCTTTAGGCACACCACTGTTTAAACGTGAAGCCACAGGCTATGAACTCACCGTTGATGGGATGGCTCTGGTGCCCCGCGTAGAGCAAATGGAACAGGCCTTTTTGCAAATTCAAAAACCACAACAGCCTCTTGAAGGTCGTGTGCGCATTGGAGCACCTGAGGGTTTCGGCACGGCGTTTTTAACCCAGTTATTGGCCGAACTGTCATTGCAATTTCCACTACTCACTATTGATCTGATTCCTGTACCGAAGATGATCAAACTGTCGCATCGTGAAGCAGATATTGTGATTTCAATTGACCGTCCAAAATCAGGTCCCTACATCATTACCCGACTGACCGATTACTGTTTAAAAATTTATGGGAGCAAGCGTTATCTGGCACAGCATCCACCTATACAGCGGATGGAAGATTTAGCAACCCATCGTTTTGTCAATTATATTGATGATCTGATTTATAGTTCGGAGTTGTATTGCTTGGAACGCCTACCCATTCCTCTAACCGCGAATTTTCGCAGTAGCAGTATTTTGGCCCAACAAATCGCGGTCAATGCAGGGGCTGGATTGGCCATTTTGCCGCAGTTTTTGACGCATGACCAACCTGACTTAGAACAAGTACTGCCTGAGCAGGTACGCTTCACGCATACCTTTTGGATGCTGACGTTTGTCGACCTACAACACGAACCACGGATTAAATTGGTCTGGGATTATTTGCGTAAACAAGCCGACTTAAAACAAGGCATGCTGATGGATTAAATCATCCACAGCAGGTTCTTATTTATATTCCCCCGTCGCAATGCGTCGAGCCAGTTGTTCCAAACGATCGACTTTTTGGCGTTGCGGTAAAACGTGGCAAACCATCTCGGCGGTATAATCCACAGCAGTATTGGGAATCAGCGGTCGAGTCTGACTTGTTGCATAGTCTTGACTACTGAGTAAGGAACCATTTTTTTTAAAATTGGCAGATGACCGAATACTATAGACTTCATTGTCACAGCCAACTCTGTATAGCGCGAGTGAGTAATCCCCTAACTCCAAGCCATCTTTTTCTTTGTCGCTCTTAATGAGATATTTGACCCAATATTCAACTTCATTACGACTCGTATCAAGCATTTTAACTCGATCAAAATCGACATAAACATATTGTGAGCGATCATAATTGGCATTCACAAACGTCCATTCGGCAAACGCAGATCCTCCCCACAATACACAAAGAAAACCCAATAAAATACGACTCAACACATCACTATCCCCCAAGATAGACGGGCAAGATTATAGCAACTCCCTTATATAAAGCACATGAAAACTCAAACTAACATACTGAAATATATCTATTTAAACAGTTATAAATTAGGAAGCTTCAGCACATATTTCTCTACTTACTTATAATTGGTTATCACTCTGGATCAACTATGTGGTTTGTTTTACATACTGCAAATAGCCTATTTTTGGCTACTAACACGCAGTGCAATCATCTTGATATCTTCAAATAGCGACCATTGTTGATTTTTAGCGCGGTGGTTTTGAAAGCCAAATTAAAGCCGTAGAAATACTAACAGCCCCAGACCTTCCATTTATTTTAGTAATACTATGAATATGTTTAGCTTTGCAAAATCAATGACAAAAAATAAAGCCATGCATGGGCATGGCTTTATTTGAAGGGATAGAACTCTCCCGTTTTATAGCTTTAGGCTGGAATTTGTTGCGTAATACAGTGAATATTACCACCGCCCAACAGAATTTCACGCGCTGGTACACCAGTAATTAAATACTCAGGATACATCTGCTGGAACAGTACCTTTGCCTGCTCATCTGTGCGTTCATCTAATAATGGGAAAATAATTTGTTGGTTACTAATCAGGTAATTCACATAAGAGCCTGCCAAACGATTGCCTTCAATACGTTCAATCGCATTGCCTTTTTGTACAGCGTTGGTTTCATCTTCGCTCGCATACAGTGGGCCCGGTGAAGGTAGTTTCCAAACCTTTAAGCGACGACCTTGCGCATCGAGGGTGTTTTCTAGAACCTTTAGTGCCACCATAGAGCGTGCATATTGAGGATCATTTTCATCATCAGTCCAGTGCAATGCCACCTCACCTGGGCGAACAAAACAGCACATATTATCTACATGCCCATCTGTTTCATCGTTATACACCCCATCTGGTAACCAAATGAAAGTCGTGACGCCTAAACACTCTTGTAAAATTTTTTCAATGTCGTCTTGTGTTAAATCTGGATTACGATTTTGGTTGAGCAGGCATTCTGCTGTGGTTAAGAGTGTACCTTCGCCATCCACATGGATAGAACCACCCTCTAGCACTAAAGGAGTAGAAAAACTATCCAGCTCATGCATCGCAGAAATTTGCTTGGCAATGAGCTGATCTTGATCCCATGGGAAATACAAGCCGCCTTCTTCTCCGCCCCAAGCATTAAATACCCAGTCAATACCGATACGTTCACCTTGTGCATTTTTAACAATCGAAGGTCCAGTATCACGCGTCCACGCATCGTCACTTTCCATTTCATATAATGTCACTTCTGCAGGCATAGTTTTGCGTGCTTTTTCCATTTCTGAAACAGGAACAGCCATCAATACAGGCGTCTTTTGTAAAATAGCCGCTGCAACTTGGGCAAAAGCCTGTTGTGCTGGCTGTGCATTGTCACGCCAGTTATCAGTACGATACGGCCAAATCATCCATACTGCTTCTTGAGCTGCCCATTCACCTGGCATGCAATAGCCCTGCTGTTTTGGCGTTTTTACTGTTTTTTGCTTTTCAACTACAAATTCCATTTTTACTCTCTCTACAATTTTGCATGTTTCTACATTTTAAATGAGTGAATTAAAGTCCTTCACTGACACTTCCTTAACCGTTGGAGACTTCCTCGGCTGGCGTCCCTATGGAAATCGGCTGCTTTTTAATTTTCTTGTACAGCACCAACCCAATGCCTACACATAACCAAATACCACCAAACTCAAGTGCTGATTTCTCTAAATTGATCCATAAACCAAGCAGCGAAAGTACGGACACTATAGGTAAAAATAAGTTCATAAACACATTCTTAAGCCCTAGACGTTCCTTTCTAAGCATATAAAATTTCATAAAGACCGAAAAATTCACCATGGTAAACGCAATCAATGCACCAAAGCTGACGAAGCTCACCACTGTCGCAAGGTCAACATAAATAGCCAATAAAGAAATCATGCCCACAAAGAAGATTGAATATAGGGGTGTACCGCGTTTTTTACTGATGGCACCAAAGATCTTCTTATTAAAAACACCATCACGTCCCATGATGTACATTAAACGTGAAGCACTAGCATGGGTTGCTAAGCCAGAGGCAAAGGCATTCATAATTTGTACGGTTAATAATGCTGACTGAAAAACTGCACCACCCACAAACAAGGCAATTTCAGGTAAGGCTTCATCTGGGTTTTTAAATTGCGACAATGACGGAAAGGACAGCTGTACAAACCACGACACTGTAATAAAAATTCCACCACCCACTAACGTCGTTAAAATAATGGCTTTCGGAATGGTCTTGGTTGGATTTTTCGTTTCAGAGGCCAAGGTTGATACAGCATCAAAACCTAGATAAGAAAAGCACACCAAAGAAATGCCTGAAATCAAGGACATCATTTCAGTATTGCCATTCCATAAAGGTTTGGTGGTTAAAATACCGCTATAGCCTTGTGAGTTACCAATGCCTGTCACCACCAAGAAAATAAATACCAGCATCATGACCAAAGTGGCCGCCACAAAAATAAAGCTGAAATTAGCCAGAATATTGATACGAAAACTGTTAATCAGCGTGACCAAACCGACCATGATCATTACCCAAGCGGTATAAGACACATCGGGCATTAGCGCATTTAAATAAAATGCAGCAAGTAAGGCATTAATGAGGGGTAAGAGCATGTAATCTAATAAAGAGCACCAACCAACAAAAAAACCCATGGTTTTACCGCAAGTTTCGGTGGTGTAGGTATACGCTGAACCTTCCTTTGCGGATATTCGGCTAAAACGCGCATAACTTAATGCAGTTAACAGCATGGCCACCAGCGCCAGCAAATAGGCTAAAGGGACCCGACCCTCGGTCACTCTTGAAATAATCCCAAATGTATCGAATACCGTAGCTGGTGCCATATAGGCAACCCCAATGACAACCACTTGCCAAAGGGAAAGACTCCTTTGATGATTCTCGCATTCCATGCTTGTAACTCCTGTAGCTCTTTATGTACGCACTTTCTTAAGTGCAATGGTTCCATCACCGAACAGCACATGTATTGAATAAGGACATCCTTTTCCTTCTCAATCACCTGTGAACACTACATCTAGATCGTAATGACGTTTTCCTCTAAATAGCTTTGCATTCCTGACTCACCCAGCTCACGCCCAGTCCCACTCTTTTTAAAACCGCCCCATAAAGAACTTGGGTGAATCATTTGGAAAGAGTTAATCCAGATATGGCCTGCTCGTAATCGCTTCGCGATGCTTTTACCATGCTCGACCGATCCTGTCATAATGGTTGCAGCCAAACCAAAGTCTGAATCATTCGCCACTTGAAGCGCCTCATCTTCAGTGCCAAATGTGCGACAGCACATGACTGGGCCAAAAACTTCTTCTTTCCACAGACGGCTGTTGGTTGGTACATCAATATAGATTTGCGGGCGAATATAAAAACCCTGAGCAGGACATGCAATGTTATTTACATCAATCAATGCCGTCAGTTGTTCTTGTTCCGCCAGCGCTAAATACTCATGCACTTTTTTGAATTGTTTATGTGTGGTCATTGGCCCCATGCTGAACTGGCCTTCAGCTTCTTGACCGAGCAAAATGGACTCTGTCGCTTGCTTAAGCTTTTGATAGAACACATCAGCAACTGATTCATGCACCAATACACGCGACATGGCAGAACACATTTGTCCCGCATTATAGAACATGCCACCCACAGCTTTTTCTACAGCGTCATCAATGTCAGCATCTGCTAATACCAAAAATGCAGACTTGCCGCCCAGCTCAAGGGTGACCCGTTTGACTGACGTTGCCGCAGCTTGCATCACTTGAATGCCAATTTCGGTACTGCCCGTAAACGATACTTTTTGTACCTCTGGATGACGGACCAAATGTTCAGCGGCTATTGCATCACCCAACACCAAATTGAACACTCCCTGTGGGAAATTCATTTGGCTTAACAGTTTCATAAATTCCAGTTCTGGTAATGGCACCAATTCGGAAGGTTTAAATACCAAGGTACAACCCGCCGCCAAAGCTGGTGCAATTTTCCATGCACTGGTAATTAAAGGAAAGTTCCACGGCGTGATTAAAGCCACGACCCCAACAGGGTTTTGCTGATGGGTTAATTCCGTACCATGATCCGTTGCACTGGTTTTGGTAAATGCAAATTTCTGCACGAGATCGGCATAGTAGCGATAGCATTTGATGCTGTTATCGACATCAACTTGGGCTTGACCGAGCGACTTACCATTATTGCTATGCGACAGTTCGACCAACTTATCTTTTGACTGCTCAATTGCATCTGCAATTTTATTCAGCCATACTGCGCGTTCTGCTGCACTGGTATTACTCCAGCTTGCCAAAGCCTGATTTGCAGCGTCAACCGCCGCATCAACATCCTCAGTAGAGGCTGTGACAAAACTTGCCAGCGCTTGTTCACTGCGCGGATTGATCACCGCTATTTCGGCGTTACCCGTCGTTGCAGTCCATTGTCCATTGATATAATTTTTCATCGTTTTACTCGCCCTTAGTTTGATGTCATCATGCGAAACTTCGTCAGCTTCTTATTTGGCACATCACATTGGGTCTTTTGGGGTTATTGGGGGCTAGTATGTCCGCCTCAAAGCGATTTACAGACAAACAACTTCTGTACAACCCAACTCATTTGAATCAGGTTGTCATAGAAATGAATGGTCGTTAAACCTTACAAATGACCTTCAGCTTTTAACTCTTGAATCGTATTTTGAATTGCGTGGCGTAGAGTTTTGACTGTGAAATCAACCTGCTCACGCGTTAAAATTAACGGTGGAGAAAGGACATTCATGTGTCCCACTGGACGTACAATCAGGCCTAATTTTTGACAGTGATTGGCAATACGTTTACCGACACCAACTGAACCTTCAAACAACTCTTTGGTTTCTTTGTTGCGCAAGTTTTCAATGCACATCATGAATTTCTTGCCGCGAACCTGGCCCACAATTTCCAAATCAGCTAAAGTTTTAAGCTGTTCTTCAAAATAGACACCAACATCTTGAACATGTTCACAAATGTTTTCACGTTCAATGATTTCAATATTTTTTAGCGCAGCCACACAGCTCACAGGATGACCTGAATAGGTAAAGCCGTGCGTTAACAAACCGCCTTCGTGATGTGGCTTACTAATTGCGTCATAAATTTCATCTGAAATAATGGTTGCACCCAAAGGTAAATAGCCCGAAGACAAGCCTTTAGCACAAGTAATGATATCTGGAACAATGCCAAACACTTTCTCTGAAGCAAACATATGACCTAGACGACCAAATGCCGTAACCACTTCATCCGATACATACAACACATTGTATTTTTTACATACCGCTAAAGTTTTAACATGGTAGCCTTCTGGTGGAACAATCACCCCACCTGCCCCCATGATCGGTTCAGCAAAGAATGCTGCAACATTGTCTGGGCCCAGTGCCAAAATCGTATCTTCTAACTCCTGTACTTTTTCATTACAGAAATCTTCCATCGACTGAGATTCAGGCTTACGGTATGGATTTGGACATGAAACGTGATGCACCAATTGGTTGTGAATTTCAAAACCAATATGATCGGCCTCAATGCCTGTCAGACTCATACTGATATAAGTACTGCCATGATAAGCATCTTTACGTGCAATCAGTTTTTTCTTTGAAGGCTGACCAATTTGATGGAAATAATGGTGAATTAAACGCACTGCAGTGTCGTTTGCCACTGATCCACCACAACCAAAAAACACATGATTTAGACCTTCTGGTGCATGTTCAGCCAATTTCGCGGCCAATTTAGCCGCTGGCGCAGTAGTTTGATGACCAAATGGAGAGAAATATGGAAGTTCCATAATTTGTGCCGATACCGCATCAGCAATTTCCTGACGACCATAACCGACGTTGACACACCACAAGCCACCAATACCATCGAGGTATTTGTTGCCATGTACATCATAAACAAAGACATTTTCACCTTTTGACATAATTAAAGAACCTTCTTCTTTAAATGTGGTGAAATCTGTCCATGGGTGAATCACATGGTCTTTGTCTTTTTGCCAAATATCTTGAATATCAACATTTACAGGTAATTTAGAATTCATTTTTTGTCCTTCCTTAACACTTCGCCACACACCAATCCTGGAGGCGGCATTTTACGGTTTATTCATCAATTGCAATAGTCTTTTAAACTGCTTGAGCACACTGAGTTTCTGATGTCTTTGCCTGCATGGCATCATAATTTAGAATGGCATTCAAAAGCACATCAGCACCTTGCGCTGCATCACATGCATACACATCTTCCGCCTCGTTATGACTTAACCCATCAATACATGGAATAAAAATCATCGTCGTTGGACAATGCTTCGCAATATTAATGGCATCATGTCCGGCGCCACTCACAATGGTCTGATTAGAATAGCCCAGCGTATCTACAGCTTGTTGTACTGTCTCGACACATGCCTTATCGAAATAAGTCGCAGGACTTAACCAATGCTGTGAAATGCTTATGTCTAAATCATGCTGCTCTGCCAGAGTTTGCAAAATCTTGCGTGTCTCGACTTCCATATCTTTCAGTGCAGCATCATTCGGATTGCGCAAATCAATAGTCCATTGAATTTTACCTGGAATGGTATTACGTGAAGAGTTTGCTACTTGCATTTCACCAAAGGTGACCAAGCCCTCTGGGAAGCGCTTACGGACATTGTGTTCTAATTCCACAATCATCGCCGCCGAACCCACCATGGTATCTTTACGCATATGCATTGGTGTTGTGCCTGCGTGTGCTGCTTTACCTTTGGTTTCAACATCTAACCATAAAATGGCTTGCCCACCAGTAACCACCCCAATCGCAACTTGGCTTTGTTCCAAAACAGGACCTTGCTCAATATGTGCTTCGTAATATGCTTTAAATGGACGCGCTAAAGGTGTTTCTCCCAGTTGGCCTGTACGGACCAATTCTGAATAAACCGAAATACCCTGTTTATCTGTACTCTCATAGACTTTTTGCTTCGGTAAAAGCCCAGTAAATACCGCAGAACCCATCATCGCTGGAGTAAAACGTGCACCTTCTTCGTTGGTCCACACCACCACTTCCAAAGGATGGTGGGTATGGATGCCTTCTTCCGTCAAACGCTGTAACACTTCCATGCCCGACAAAACACCATAGATGCCATCGAAACGTCCACCTTTGGGCTGAGTATCTAAATGACTCCCCATAACGATAGGTAATGCCGTCGCCGAAAGCCCTGCGCGTCTTAAAATCAAGTTACCAATTTCATCATAATGGATTGAAAGATTAATCTTTTTTGCCCATTCAATCAGCAAAGAGCGCCCAGCAACATCTTCATCAGATAAAGCTAAACGTGTGTTTCCGCCTTTATCTGTTGCACCAATTTTTGCCATTTCCATTAGCATTTGCCACAATCGTTCTGCATTCGCTTTCATTTCTTAGCAACATCCATTTTAGAAATACTTTTATGGGGAGTTGAGTAACACCTCATTCTGTAAATTCACTCTAAAAAAAAATGACAACACCAACAAGTGATAAATTTTAAACTACCGTATTAGTAAAACTTATACCCTATAACTCAGCACCTGATCGCTTTCCTAATGACCTAAAAATATAAGCAGTTCAATCATAAAAAATGCTGGGCATGACATTTTAAAATTGCCTTCTATAAAAAATTTTATGCAAAAAAAGAGGATCACCCTAATGCTCTAGAGTAATCCGCTTTATGCTTTTCTAAGTTTCAAAACTTAATGAATAAAAATCGATCATTAAAAAGACTTTGTTAAACTAAAAACTACAGCATCATCGGCATTGGATAATGCTTTATTAATATTCGAATCGACATAATACAGATCAAAAATATAGTCATGGTAACTGTAGTTTCCACCCACTTTATAATCGTAAAAAGAATCTTTTTGATCTGTAGCCCACAAAACATCATAAGCTGCTTTACTAGAGAACTGGTTATAACCGACCTGAGAATAGGCATTCCATTTATCTGCAACAGGATATCGATAACTGGTTTCATAACGCAGCATTTTTCCTGTTTGGAATGTATATTCTGAGGAATAATAGAATGAAAAATTCAATTCATCATTTTCTTTCAATAAACCTAACCCAGATGCAGCAACTGAATACTCTTCATAATCAGCATCAGGTATGCTTTGTTCTGTTCCGGGGTAATTGACATCTAAATATTGAACATTGAGCTTAAATTGATCATTTACGAAATAATCATAGCCCACGTAATAATCTAGCTCTAGGCTACTGCCAATATCGAGTTGAATATTCGATGCAAAAAGTTGGGCATATAACCCTGAATCATGATCAACTCTTAAAAATCCTTGTACTGCTGGCTTACCCTGTGTTTGTGAATAGCCTCGGAAATAATAATCCGTTAAAAAAGCAACGCTCCCGCTTGTAGAGAAACTGTTAAAGAGGCTTGATTCTTCAGTCGTTTCTGCGTGTGTATAAGAAATGGCGAGTGTTGCCAATAAAGCATAGACCAGCTTGTTTTTCATCGTGTTGTTTCCCATCAATTCCATGATTTTTATTGTTGCGTTTTTATTGTTGTTCTTTTTTTACAAAAACATAGAACCAATTCATGGAAATCGAAAGGAACCATTCCACTCAACACTCAAGTTTGATTGCACATAGTAATACAAAATAAAACTGGCTAAACTTAGTGCATATGCATATAAATTCTTATTATTTTTTAGGTGGTAAAACTATAAATAGTGCTTAATCTGCCACTATCACTTGATCGTTTTTCACAACTTAAACCCTGTTTCTTGGATAAAATCCATTTAAAAAAATTGCTCACTCAAACAGCAGTTTTCTCGTTATCAATGATCTGATCCTACTTACGTAGAAGAGATAGGTTCAATTCTGTATCTAGTTTTCTTATTCATTATTCTTTGAATGATTTACATTAAATACACTTCTGAGATCATTTATAAAATACTGTTCCAGTAAAGATAACTCGCGATCTTTATGCCATGCCAATGAAATAGGGATAATAGAAACGTGAGGAAAAGGTGGAAGCTGTTTAAATAAATGATATTGACTGCTTTTTTCAATGATGTTTTTTGGTAATAAACCAATACCAATACCATTTTGAATAAAGCGAATGACTTCATCCATATTGTTTGTGGTTACTAATAATCGATTATTTTTTAAAATAATTTCTCTCACTTCATTTAATGGTGATGATGGGTCATTTAATTGTTCGCTCTGAAAAGAAATAAACCCATGACCTTTAATTTGTTCAATACTTTGAATGTCTTCTGTATAAAGTGAGTGTTTATCACTGCAAAATAATGCATATTTTTGATTAATTAACGTTTGATAATTTAATTTCGGATGCTGTGACTGATTAATTCCAATCCCAAGTGCCGGGATTTTTTGCAACAATAACTGGTGGATCTCTTTACTTTTCAAAACATCCACTTGGAAATCAACCAATGGGTATTTTTGATGAAAATCATGTAGTAATTGGTCGTAACGTGTGGACTCAATACGACTTAGAACCAGAAGTTTAATCGTACCAGATAAGCTATTTTTCTCTGTATTTAACCGTTCCTCATAGTCCATTAATTGACTATAAATCATCATACTTGCTTCAAATACAATTTCTCCAGTCGCGGTTAAATAGAACTTTCCTCCCGTTCGAATAATCAATGTTTCGCCAATCTGCTCCTCCAGTCTTTTTAAACTTTGACTAATGGCTGACTGGGTTAAACACAACTTAATTGCGGCTTTGTTCAAACTGCCTTCTTGAACAATCACACGGAAGATACGAAGCAAAGACCAATTACATTTGTCTAGCAATACATTTGGTCTCATCCCCATACCTCATCTGCTGCGATTTCATTAACTTCATTTTGATCATATCAAAAATATAAAAACCTAATTTTTTATTTTAGCGTGCACTGGATGCCAATGTTTTCCCAGTGCATTGCATAAACCTGTTTCTAGAGAATTTTGAACCCCATTATTTTTCAAAAGAAACTCTTAAAATAACGTTGAAAAATTCTTCCACTTTGCAGAAAAGCCGTATGCATTAGAAAACAGAGCTATGCAAAATTTGCCCTTTTTTAGGTTCATAGACGAGAGCCATTTGGAAGTACATACTCGGAGCCAATTATATTGACCTCAGTGATGCCACCTGTCTCTTATAGGTTGAGACTTTAGATCATACGTCTAGATTTTTAGCAGTAATATGGATTAGTTTGTGAGAAAAAAAACGAAATAAAAAAAGCCCCCTGTAACTACAGAGGGCTTTTCAAATTTGGCGGAAGCGGTGAGATTCGAACTCACGGAGGGGTATAAGCCCTCGTCGGTTTTCAAGACCGGTGCATTAAACCGCTCTGCCACGCTTCCATGTGCGCCATCATACGGAGCTTTTGTTTTGATGACAAGTAAAACTTACCGTCAAAGCAATCAACTGCATATTGTTTCATCAAAAGTTTATAATTTCGAAGCGATTTCGGCACCTTCACGAATCGCACGCTTCGCATCTAGCTCAGCCGCCAGTTTAGCACCACCAATAATGTGATAATTCGCTAGTGTATTTTGCTCAGCACTTGGCATCATATCCTTTACAGACTCCTGCCCTGCACACACAACGATGGTATCGACACGTAGCAATTGATCTTGTCCTGCCATATCCACCCAAAGCCCTTCATCAGTCACAGCTTTGTACTGAACTCCACGTAACATACGTACTGCATGCTTTTTCAACTGTGCACGGTGTACCCAGCCCGAAGTTTTGCCCAAACCTGCTCCAAGTGCAGAGGTTTTACGCTGTAATAAATAAATCTCACGAACAGGCGGATGAACTTCTGCGGCCTGCGTGCCTCCTTCAGAAACATAATTCGGGTTTGGATCTACGCCCCATTCACGTTGCCAATCTGCAAGCGGTTGTGGCTGAGGTTGATGCTCTGGTTTCAATAAATACTCAGACACATCAAAACCAATCCCTCCAGCACCAATCACCGCAACTTTTCGACCGACAGGTGCGCCGCGTAACACTTCTGCATAAGACAAGACTTGCGGTGAATCACTCCCTTCGATACGTAATGCACGTGGCACAACACCTGTTGCAATAATAATTTCTTCAAAGCCTTCACGCTCAAGCTGCTCACGATTCACCTTGGTGTTTAAACGTAAATCGACGCCAGTTTTTTCAAGCTGTACTTTGAAATAACGAATGGTTTCATGAAACTCTTCTTTGCCAGGTACAACTTTTGCCAAGTTGAACTGTCCACCCACTTCATGACTTGCTTCAAACAATGTCACTTGGTGTCCACGACTGGCTGCAACCGTCGCGGCCGACATACCTGCGACACCACCACCAACAACAGCAACTCGTTTCGCTTGTTTCGCTTTCAAATAAACCAACTCTGTTTCAAACGCTGCACGCGGGTTGACTAAACAAGTAGCACGCTGATTTTTAAAAGTATGATCTAAGCATGCTTGGTTACAAGCGATACATGTATTGATCTCGTCGACACGATTGGTCGCTGTTTTATTCACCCAAAAAGCATCAGCCAATAACGGACGCGCCATTTGCACCATATCCGCTTTGCCCGAAGCCAAAATCTCTTCCGCTGTGTCTGGCATATTGATACGGTTTGAAGCTATCACTGGCACTGCCACGTGCTTTTTCACTTCCGCAGTATAGTCAACAAAAGCAGCACGTGGCACCGAAGTCACAATGGTTGGAATACGCGCTTCATGCCAGCCAATCCCTGTATTCAATAAGGTAATGCCTGCTTTTTCTAGTGCTTGCGCAATAGTAATTACTTCCTGCATAGTGTTACCGTCATGCACCAAATCCAGCAATGACAAACGGAAGCAAATAATAAATTTCTCACCGACTTGTGCACGTATCCCTTTGACGATTTCGACCGCAAAACGCATACGGTTTTCAATCGGCCCACCCCAACGGTCTTCACGTTGGTTCACATGACGGCTTAAGAATTGATTCAGTAAATAACCTTCTGAACCCATAATTTCCACACCGTCATAGCCCGCCTTTTTGGCAAGACTGGCACAGTTAACATAGTCATCAATGGTATTCAAAATTTGCTTTTCAGACATTTGACGCGGTTTAAAAGGCGAAATCGGCGACTTGATTGGACTGGCAGAAACCACAAAAGGTTGGTAGCCATAACGTCCAGCATGCAAAATTTGCATTAAAATTTTTGCGCCATGTTTATGTACTGCATGTGTCACTAAACGATGCGGAGCAATATCCCCCAGCGTATTCATCGTACCGCCCGCAGGAAGAAGCCAACCTTGACGGTTTGGAGAAATCCCGCCTGTAATGATCAGACCAACACCGCCTTTAGCACGCTCACCGAAGTATGCTGCCAATTTTGGATAATTATAAAAACGATCTTCCAAGCCCGTATGCATGGAGCCCATCACCACACGGTTTTTAATGGTGGTAAAACCCAAATGTAAGGGTTTTAAAATATGTGCATAGCTATTGGTTGTCATCATGAATCCTTATCTTTGGCTTTGCAACTTGTTGCATACTACTTTAGCTGTTTTTTAAAATATTGGGATGACAATTTATAAAAAATTCTTGGTATCTCCGGTCAATTCAGCTGAGCTCTCAAAAACATAGGGCAATAAAAAAACCAGTGATGTTGCCGTCACTGGTTTAGTTTTTTTAGACCAATATCCTTTACTGCCAATGCTTCAACTTACTGGTTTGTCCAATACCTACATTAAAACTATTGGTTGGATCAAGCTTTTCATAATGTGTTCGTAGCGCAGGTTTTGCTACATATAAATGTCCGACATTATGCTCAGCTGGGTATTCTGCCCCACGAGCATCCAGTAAATGCCACATTTGATGTTCCATCGCCAAAGGATCCACGCCTTTTTTCACAATATAGTCCTGATGAAACACATGACATAAAAAGTGACCATAATAGAGTTTATGAACAATCAGATCATCCATCTCTTTGGGTAAGGTTTCCACCCACTCGCGATCATTACGACGCAATGCGATATCCAGAGCTACAATATCTTCAACTTCTGAACGGTGTGTATCCCGATAGCGAATTGCTGCACCTGCAACTGCAAAGCGATGTAAAAATGCTTTACGTCCTTCTTCCTCGGTACAGTGGAAAAAATCACCTGAGGTTTTATCTTGGAAATAATGTCTTAAAAAGCTTTCAACTTGCTCGACATCTTGATTTTCAATCCGAATAACCAAGTGATGTTCATATAAATCACGGAAAGCATTCATCCGTTTCGGTAAATGACTAGGCAAAAATTTGGTGATCAATTGCAGGACTTTATCTGACAGTCCTTTCATACCAAATTTTTCTAAGTACGCATCGACCTTATCTTTCATTGCAAATGCAGCAGGTACTTTGGCTGTGCCGAGTTTTTCAATGAACATAAAAGTATCTTTGCCGTACTCCGCCCCAATATCATAAGCCACACGGTGGATGTATTCCCCTGCAATCGGCAATCGCGGCAAATCTTTTAGTAAAAAACGGCGAATTGCAGTCAAATCATCATGTGAGTTTGTACCGACATAGAATACTTGACTTGGAATTTTTTCAAAGGTATCCAAACGTACGGCAAAAACACACACTTTACCTGCCGAACCCGATGCTTCATATAAACGAGACGGATCGGCATTAAAACGTGCCGGCGTATTTTCATCAACTTGTTTAACATCATGTCCATAACGCTGATCCGATGCGCAGCAGCCTGAGTTATTGATAATATCGCCGATTTGATAATTTTTCGTTTCAAGCTTGCTTAGAATTTCTTCAGGTGTTTCTCCAAGATTTACCCCTAGATGATTCACCAACTCTAACTGACCATCATCATTGACACGAGCGTACAATGCCAGCTCAGTATAAGCAGGACCACGGCGTACCAAAGCACCGCCCGAATTATTACAGACACCACCTAAAACCGAAGCACCAATACACGATGAACCAATCACCGAGTGTGGCTCCCGATTAAATGGCACCAGTTCTTTTTCAAGTCGATCTAGTGTTGCACCGGGTAGGCAAATCACTTGCTGACCGTCATTAATGACCTGAATGCCAACCAAACGACGCGTGCTGATCAGAACCACAGGACGGTCATAGTCATCACCAAAAGGCGTTGAACCACCAGTTAGACCTGTATTGGCTGCTTGCATAATCACAACACAATCTGCATCAACAGCCGCTTGCAGTACTTGCCACTGTTCCAGTAATGACCCTGGTGCAACAACAGCCAGTACTTTCCCTGCACCGTAACGACGACCTTGGCGGTATAAACGTGTGTCTTTATCGTCAGTTAAAACGTGTTGTTTACCCACAATGGTGATGAGTTTTTGAATAGTTTGCTGTGGAGATAATTGAGTTTGCATAAGGAGTTTTCCTATTCCAAATTTTAATTAAGGAATAATGTTTATTTATTCATTTATTTAACTTCTTATATTCGAATTCAAAGTGCAAAGATAAATTCCATATTTGAAATCCCCCTATACCCCCTCTTCCCAAGGGGGACTTTTCTTTTACCTAGATCAATTCAAGTAAAAACAAGCCCCTCTGTTTACAAAGGGAGAGTATTGCAAATTTTACAATCAATTAATTTGCAACATTCCCCCCTCTTTTATAAAGAGGGGTTAGGGGAGATTTACATTGTGAATTAAAACAACTTCACACTATCCATTTTCATACAATAGAAATTATTAAAAACTTACTCAGCCAACTCTCGCTCTAAACGTACCAAACAATCCGAAGTAATATCAGCAATGGTTTTTGCACCTGTTAAGGTCATAGCAACACGCATTTCTTTATCAATCAATTCTAAAAGATTTGAAACACCTTCACCGCCTGCTGCACCTAAAGCATAAACAAAGGCACGACCAAGCATACACGTGTCTGCACCCAACGCCAGCATACGTACCACGTCTAAACCATTACGAATACCGGAATCCGCGAGGATTTTAATATCACCTTTGACTGCATCTGCAATTGGAGGAAGTGCACGTGCAGAAGATAAAACGCCGTCAAGCTGACGACCACCGTGGTTTGAAACCACAATCCCATCTGCACCGAAACGCACTGCATCTTTAGCATCTTCAGGATCCAGAATTCCTTTAATGACCATTGGACCATCCCAAAACTCACGAATCCACTCAAGGTCTTTCCACGAAATAGACGGATCGAAGTTAGAACCTAACCAACCAATATAATCTTCTAGACCTGTAGGTTTGCCTAAATATTTAGAAATATTGCCCAAGTCATGTGGACGTCCCATCATGCCGACATTCCACGCCCAGTGTGGGTGGAAACACGACTGCATATAACGGCGCATTGCTGCATTTGGACCACTCATACCCGAATGGGCATCACGATAGCGCGCCCCCGGAACAGGCATATCCACGGTAAACACCAACGTTGAACATCCTGCCGCTTTAGCACGTTCCAAGGCATTTTTCATAAAACCACGATCACGTAGTACATAGAGCTGGAACCACATTGGACGCTGAATTGCAGGCGCCACTTCTTCAATTGGACATACTGAAACGGTAGACAGTGTAAACGGAATACCCTTTTTATCTGCAGCGACCGCAGCTTGAACCTCACCGCGGCGTGCATACATGCCTGTTAAACCGACAGGAGATAATGCAACAGGCATCGACAAAGTTTCATCAAACAGTTTGGTCTCTAAACTTAACTGTGACATGTCGTTCAGTACACGCTGGCGCAAAGCAATTTTTGATAAATCTTCTACATTGCGCTTCAGGGTATATTCTGCATACGCACCACCATCGATGTAATGGAATAAAAATGGCGGTAAACGACGTCGTGCCGCTTCACGGTAGTCATTGGCAGAAGAAATAATCATGCTTATATCCTGTTTAATCGACTGGCGCGCTGACGACGAGCTTCTTCTTCATCAATCATTCGCACCTGTTGTACTACAAACTCAATGTGTCCACAGACTGCCTTACGTGCAGCTTCTGGATCACGACGTTCAATTGCATTCATGACTTGAAAGTGCTGATCATGCAATTGATCAAAACGGTGTGCTTCGCTATATACTTTTCGACGTCCCAAAGCGACGTTGAACTGCAACAAATCGAACAGACCACGCATCATCTGAATCAAAACCAAATTATGAGAGGCTTCAGCAATCGCTAAATGAAATTTCGCATCTGCACGAGCCGCCTCGTCATCATTTCCCAAAGCCTGAAAATGGTTAATCTGATCATAATGATGTCTGATGTTCACCAGATCTTCTTGGGTTGCGCGTTGTGCTGCATACCAAGTTGTTCCACCTTCTAAAATAATGCGCGCCTCTTGCACATCAAATCGGTAGGCAGGATCTTCACTTATCAAATTACTAATCGGTTGTACGATTTGATAACTGGACCAAGTTGCTGGTAATTGTTTTAAAAAAGTCCCCGCCCCTACTTTGCTGACCAACATACCCATGCTGGTCAACTGCGAAATGGCCTCTCTTAAAGAAGAGCGAGAGACTTGAAGCTGTTCACACAGTTTTCTTTCAGCAGGCAGACGGTCTCCAACTTGCATATTGCTTTGTTCAATCAATACACGCAGGCTTTGTACAGCTTTATCGGAGACTTTCATCTGCTTTCCTTAACGTTGATACACAATTTGTGTTATGGAATCATCCATGGGAACACATAAGCTTGTAGGGTAATCATAATACCCATCATAATTGTGAACGTTATACTGTGTTTTAAGGTAAAACGGAATAAATCAGACTCTTTACCAACCAGTCCTACCGCCGCACATGCAATCGCGATCGATTGAGGCGAAATCATTTTACCGGTCACACCACCACTGGTATTGGCTGCCACCAGTAAAACTTCTGGCACACCAATTTGCTGAGCCGTAGTGGCTTGAAGTGCTGAAAACAGTGCATTGGCAGAAGTATCTGAACCCGTGAGGAATACACCCAACCAACCCAAGAAAGGCGAGAAGAACGTAAATGCCGAACCTGTATGTGCAAGGGCCAAAGCCAAGGTCGAAGACATACCCGAATAGTTTGCGATAAATGCAAAAGACAACACCATACCAATTGAATAAATGGGAACTTTCAATTCATTCAGGGTTTCACCAAAAGTTACCACAGCATCTTTCGGTTTCATCTTCAAATAGGCAATGGTGATCAATGCTGCAATAAAGATCGCAGTTCCTGTCGCCGAGATCCAATCAAACTTATAGATCGCGTCATAATCTTTAATTTCAGCAACCACTGGTGGCATTTTTTGAATCATTTGATGCAAAAATGGCACTTTGATTGAAATCACGAGATCATGCAATGCACCATCTTTGGCAAATAAATCCTTAAACGGTTTTACACTCCAGATCGTCACCATCACAGTTAAAATCGCGAATGGAGACCATGCTTTTGCAATTTGTCCTACAGTGTATTTTTGCTGTTTTTGTGCAGCCACATCTTCACTCATCGTTGCGTCTTGATCTGCAAAACGGAAAATGTGCTTCGGCTGCCAGTATTTAAACAAAATTGTTAAAGAAACCAAGGATGCAATTGCAGCTGTAATATCAGGTAATTCTGGACCGACAAAGTTAGAAGTTAAGTATTGTGCAATTGCAAAGCTACTTGCACCCACCACAACTGCTGGCCATGTTTCTTTAACACCGCGCCAGCCGTCCATAATTGCCATAATCCAGAACAATACGATTGGCACCATAAATGGTAGCTGACGGCCCACCATTTGACTGATTTCCATCGTATCGACACCAGACACTTGTCCAGCAACAATAATTGGAATACCCATCGCACCAAAAGCCACAGGTGCAGTGTTTACAATTAGACAGAGACCTGCTGCATATAAAGGTTTAAAACCCAAACCGACTAATAGCGCAGCGGTAATCGCCACAGGAGCACCAAAGCCTGCCGCACCCTCTAAGAAGGTACCGAAAGCAAAACCCACCAACAGCATTTGTAAACGCTGATCTTCAGTAATTGAGAGAATAGAAGAACGAATGATGTCAAACTGGCCTGTCTTCACTGAAATTTTATACAGGAATACCGCACCAATAATGATCCATGCAATCGGCCATAAACCGTAGAGGAAACCATAAGCCATCGATGCGAATGCCATCAGCACCGGCATCTTATAGGCAAATAAAGAGACAAGAAGTGCAAGTACAACGGTGATCGTACCCGCCACACTGCCTTTTAAACGAAATACCGCGAGCGCCAAAAAGAAGAAGATAATCGGAATCAGTGCTATTAGACTTGAAATCCAAATATTCCCCATCGGGTCATACATTTGCTGCCATTGAAGCATTGTCATCTCCTTGAAATGCTTACTAAGATTTAATTTTGAGCACATTATTGGTACTTTTACCAATATTGGACAGACCAATATGAGCAACTGTAAAGAGAAACAAACCAATAATGACTTATAGTTGGCTTATTTTGATTTAAAATGAAGTAAAACTTCAATTAAAAGTTATTATTGGTATGACCAATATAGGCTACCTTTATAAACCAGATCATATTTTAATCAAATAAATATCATTGTTTTTGCTGATATTTTTATTAAAATAATGCCAACTTTAGACTTTAGTCTAATAATATAAAAAATAATCACTCAACTTAAACCCAGCTTAATACTCAAAAAATGGAAAAATCACACAATATAGGTCATACCAATTTAAACCCGAACTAATTTCACCTCTTTTCTGATTAATTTACAGCTTAAACATCTCCTAAAAAGACAAAAATTGAGCACACAATATAGAAACCGATTTTATCCAAAATTTTTTAAACAGTATCGATATGCACATGAGCTTTAATATTTTTAAAGCCCTATGATTTTTTAGAAAAACCATTTGGAAAAGTGCTACAATCGCGACCATATGTATTCTTTCAGGCCACCCATTCTCGGTGCCTATATTTATATCGTTAGGATTAACAATGACTGATAATGCAACTATCTTGCAGAATGTCCCAGTTGGCAAAAAAGTTGGTATTGCCTTCTCTGGTGGTCTAGATACTTCAGCTGCACTTTTGTGGATGAAACAAAAAGGCGCAGAACCTTATGCTTATACAGCAAACTTAGGTCAGCCTGATGAAGACGACTATGATGCGATTCCCAAAAAAGCGGAAGCGTATGGCGCAGTAAAAGCTCGCTTAGTTGACTGCCGTTTACAGCTTGCACTTGAAGGTATTGCTGCGATTCAATGTGGTGCGTTCCACATTTCAACTGGTGGTGTACCGTATTTCAACACGACGCCATTGGGTCGTGCAGTAACAGGGACTATGCTTGTTACCGCAATGAAAGAAGATGATGTCAACATCTGGGGTGATGGTTCAACCTATAAAGGAAACGATATTGAACGTTTCTACCGTTATGGTTTGTTGACCAACCCTGCACTTAAAATCTATAAGCCTTGGTTAGACCAAACGTTTATTGATGAATTAGGTGGCCGTGCTGAAATGTCGCAATTCTTGATCGACAACGGCTTTGACTACAAAATGTCAAAAGAAAAAGCTTACTCAACTGACTCAAACATGTTGGGTGCGACCCACGAAGCAAAAGATCTTGAATACCTCAATGCAGGGATCAAAATTGTTGACCCAATCATGGGCGTTGCATTCTGGAAAGACGATGTAGAAGTTAAAGCTGAAGAAGTATCGATTACTTTTGAAGAAGGCTTCCCTGTTGCAATCAATGGTCAACGTATCGAAGACCCTGTTGAGTTCATTCTTGAAGCCAACCGTATTGGTGGTCGTCATGGTCTAGGTATGTCTGACCAAATCGAAAACCGTATTATTGAAGCAAAATCTCGCGGTATTTATGAAGCACCGGGTATGGCACTTCTACATATTGCTTATGAGCGCTTGGTGACTGGTATTCATAACGAAGACACAATTGAACAGTACCGCATCAACGGTCTACGTTTAGGTCGTTTGCTTTACCAAGGTCGTTGGTTCGACTCTCAAGCATTAATGCTTCGTGAAACTGCACAGCGTTGGGTTGCGAAAGCTATCACTGGTACAGTAACTTTAGAGCTTCGTCGTGGTAATGACTACACCATCATGAACACTGAGTCTGAAAACCTCACTTATGAAGCTGAGCGCTTGACGATGGAGAAAGGCGATTCAATGTTTACGCCAATGGACCGTATTGGTCAGTTAACTATGCGTAACTTGGACATTACCGATACTCGTGCGAAACTTGGTATTTATACCAATACTGGTTTATTAGCAGTCGGTACTGGTTCTGCTGTTCCTCAGTTAAAAGACAAAAACAAATAAGTTTATTGAAATAAAAAACCGCCCTTATGGGCGGTTTTTTATTTCAGCGATTTATTCTATACACGTCGATGTGGTTAAAGGCTGATAATAAATTTGATTACGCCCCAATTGCTTGGCGCGGTATAAAGCCTGATCTGCGATCCCCAGTAACTCGACTTTACTCAAATCTACCTCGCCTTTAAAAACTGTAATCCCTAAGCTAATGGTGACAAATGGAGACACTTCAGACATTTCATGCGGAATTTCCAAACGCTCAATCGCTCGGTAAATATTTGAAGCCACCGCATAAGCACCATGTGCATCGGTTTCAGGTAATAACACCACAAACTCTTCGCCGCCATAACGCGCCACAAAATCCATATGCCGAATCGCATTTTTAATAGATTTTGCAATCGATGAAATCACATCATCGCCCTTTTGGTGACCATAAAAGTCGTTATATTTTTTGAAAAAATCAACATCGATAAACAAAATGGATAAAGGTGTTTCATCCTGACGTGATTGCTCATAATAAGTATCCATCATTTCGTCAAAATTACGCCGATTTGAGATCTTCGTCAGCTCATCATTCTGACTCAAATGCAGCAATTCTGAGGTATGAATTCGATGTATTTTTTCACTAATTTTAGCGCGGCGAATATTTAAAAAAATGATGCGCTCGCGGGCGTAAATCATACGACTGATGATAAAACCCAGCAAACAGCTACCAAACATTACACGCCCCATCACGATCGCATCAAACTTGACCAGCGTCGAAATGAGGACTAAAAATGAAACTCCAGCGGCCACTACACCAGTGATAAAAACATATCCTGGTTTTACCCCAGTCAGCAAATACCCCAAGACATAAATCATGCAGATAATCATCATCGCTTGATGACGTAAAGCTTCGGTATGCACCGACATGGTCAACCAAGTCGTCGAGACCACAGCCCAAAACACAGCAAACATGGCTGCATAGGCAAAAAAAGGCTTCAGTTTGACAAAATGTGAAAAAATATAAAGGAACAAAAGACAAACTGCACCATTTAACAACCCCAGTAAGCAATGAATAAAATCTTGTTTAAAATGAGACTGCTCAATAATCCAGTAATCCCCCGGAATCGTCAAAATGGCAAAAATAAAATAAGCCAAAACACCTGACCAAAGAAAGTCATTAATATTGCGACGCGCGCGCTCCAAGTTTAATCGCCAAAACTCTTGTTCTAATTTCTGAGGAAAAACCTGACCAATACGACGGTTGTGTCGTGTAATCAGCTCTTCCATTTTTTCTTTATCGTACTGAAGTTTGGCGAGGTTGTATTTATATTCCATACCAGACCAGATTTAATTCTTGTAGTTGCTTAAAAATAACACAAATTTACAAAGATAAATCATAATAATCAGACAAGATGCCTTTATTTGTCATTACCATTTTTGGCGCATATGCATTATCATCTGTTTTATTTCTTTGACAGAAATCGCCTTGAATACGATTACGATTCTCCAGCCAGATGACTGGCACGCTCACCTTCGTGATGGTCTTGCATTACAACGTACTGTTCCCGATTTAGCCCAACAGTTTTCACGCGCTATTTGTATGCCAAATACCGTACCGCCTGTTAAAACGGTTGAGGAAGCGAATGCGTACCGTGAACGCATCATGGCGCACGTACCAGAAGGTAATCCCTTCGACCCACGTATGGTGTTGTATTTTACTGACACAACTTCACCTGAAGAAGTCAAGAAAATTAAAAACTCTGAGTTTGTAAATGCGATTAAACTCTACCCTGCTGGCGCGACCACCAACTCAGACAATGGTGTAAGCGACATTCGTAAAGTCTATGCTGTTATTGAGCAACTTGAAGAGCATCAGGTTCCATTACTTTTGCATGGTGAAGTCACACACAATCATGTCGATATTTTCGACCGTGAAAAGCGCTTCTTAGACGAAGTTCTTTCTCCGTTGCTAAAACAATTTCCAAAACTGAAATTGGTTTTAGAACACATTACGACCAGTGAAGCGGCCAACTTTGTTTTAGAACAAGACCGCAATGTCGCTGCAACCATTACTCCACAGCATTTACTGTTTAACCGTAATGATATGTTGGTTGGTGGCATTAAACCGCATTTCTATTGTTTACCCATTTTAAAACGTCAAACGCATCAGCAAACTTTGCTCGAAGTTGCAACCAGTGCCAACCCTAAGTTTTTCTTAGGCACAGACAGTGCACCACACTCTAAAAATGCCAAAGAAAATGCATGTGGATGTGCAGGCTGCTACAGCGCACCAACGGCAATTGAACTTTATGCTCAAGCATTTGATCAAGTGGGTAAACTTGAACGCCTTGAAGGTTTTGCCAGCCACTTTGGTGCAGATTTTTACGGTCTACCGCGCAATACTTCAACAATTACACTGGTAAAAGAAGACCAAGTCATCCCTGAGAGTTTAGACTATTTGGATGGTGAACAAATTATTCCGCTGTATGCGGGTAAAACCATTCAATGGAGAAAAGTGTGACAAATGAAACATTGCCAATAATTGGTCAGCGTTTCCGTGGTTTTCTACCTGTTGTTGTCGATGTCGAAACAGCAGGTTTTAATGCACAGACCGATGCCTTATTGGAAATTGCTGCAATTCCGATTATTTATAATGAAGAAGGTCAATTTGTACCGGGTCCTGCACATCATGCGCATATCAACCCCTTTGAAGGTGCAAATCTAGACCGTCGCTCACTGGACTTTATTGGTATTGATCCCTTTAATCCCATGCGCATGGCCATGGCTGAAGACGAAAAAACAGCATTAAAACGTATTTTTAAAGCCGTCAATGAAGTCCGTCGCCAACAGAACTGTACACATGCGGTCTTGGTTGGTCATAACGCCCACTTTGATTTAGGCTTTGTACAAGCAGCGATTGCACGTACAGGGACTAAAAATCAAAACCCATTTCACAGTTTCTCTGTATTTGACACCGTCACCTTAAGTGCTGTGATGTTTGGTCAAACTGTTCTTGCGAAGTCATGTATTCAAGCAGGGATTGAGTTCGATGGTAGAGAGGCTCACTCGGCTTTATACGACACTCAAAAGACCGCTGAACTGTTCTGTTATATTTTGAACAAACTCGCGCCACACCTACTTGACACTCTGGTGGCGGATCAATAAGATACCGCCATCCTCGCAACGTCCCTATCGTCTAGAGGCCTAGGACATCGCCCTTTCACGGCGGTAACCGGGGTTCGAATCCCCGTAGGGACGCCATCTTATTCTATTTCTAGAAAACACTACTTTTCATTTCAATTTTAACCATGCACTCGCTATACGATGCTTCGTGCTTTTCAAAGTTGATTGCCATGCTTAAGAAATTTTTAATCTTTTTATTGATTCTATCGCCTTCTATTTTTTACCTATGGTTTGTCCAACAAGGGACCAATAACACCAAACAAGCCCCTATTGGACAAGAACTACATTCAAGTGCTGAAAACAGCTCTTCTTACCCAACACCTGACCACTAAAAAAATTGACTTTAAACATTTGTTTTTTAAATTAATACCGATAGTTCATCAGAAAATTTCAATTCACGTGATTTTTCATCTTATTAAAAACTAGAATATAACTTTAAGCCCATTGTTTGATTTTCTATGCAATCTGCAACGCCGCCTTCGCAGTCTTCAACGGATTCACCTCAAAATACCTCATTAAAACGTGCCATGAGCACACGCCACCTAATCATGTTATCGCTTGGTGGTGCCATTGGTACAGGCCTGTTTATGGGCTCAGGCGAAGTGATTTCTCAAGCAGGCCCTCTCGGTGCTGTGCTGGCTTATATTATTGGGGGGTTGATCGCATATATGGTCATGCTTTGCCTCGGGGAGCTTGCAGTACATTTACCTGTTTCTGGTTCATTTGGTGCCTTTGCAACACGTTATATTGGCCCTGGCACAGGTTATATGGTGTCGTGGATGTATTGGCTCGGCTGGTCGGCAACACTCGGCACCGAATTTACCGCAGCAGCCATTTTGGTACAGGAATGGTTCCCACAAACATCGATCTGGTTATGGACGTTAATCTTTGCCAGTGGCGTTCTGATTTCAAACCTCAGTTCAACCCGAGCTTTTGCAGAGTCTGAGTTTTGGCTCTCCATGATTAAAGTCGCAACTGTACTCATTTTCATTCTTTTAGGCTTTGCCTGTATTTTCGGTATCATCCCTTTTCAGGGATATGAATCGGCACCCTTATTTAACAACTTAACCGCACAAGGCTGGCTACCAAATGGCCTTATTCCTTTGTTTACCACCTTATTAATTGTGAACTTTGCCTTTAATGGCACAGAAATGATTGGCATTGCCGCAGGTGAAACTGAAAACCCAGAAAAAAATGTGCCCAAAGCCATTCATGCCGCGGTTTGGCGCCTCATTATTTTCTTTGTTGGTACTATCATTGTCATCAGTTCACTGCTCAGCTATAGCAACACCGGCTTGCAAGTGGGCGGGCATGGTGGCTTAAGCAGCAGTCCTTTTGTGACAGTATTCACCCAAATGGGCATTCCTTATGCTGAAGACTTTATCCGTTTTGTAATTATCACGGCATTATTATCAACCGCAAACTCAGGCTTATATGCTGCATCACGCATGATGTGGGCCCTGTCCTCACAAAACCAATTGCCCAAGCTTTTTGCTAAAGTAAGTAAATCTGGGGTGCCTTATATTGCCATTTGGGTCACCATGATTGGTGGCTTGCCGGGCTTGCTCTCTGAGCAATTTGGTGCAGATGTCATTTTTAAAAACTTAATGGGTATTGCAGCTTTTACCATGGTAATTGTCTGGATGAGTATTTGCTGGAGTCAGTTTAACTTTCGTCGCCAATGGTTAAAGCAAGGTCGGGCTTTATCGGAGCTGAAATTCCGTACCCCTTGGTATCCGTTGGTTCCGATCCTAGGCTTTATCTGCTGTACAGCAACAGGCTTAAGTATGGCGGCCGACCCTGAAATGCTTTCAGGCTTTATTGGCTGCTTGCTCTTTATGGTGGCTTGCTATGCCAGTTACTATTGGCTCTATCACAATAAAAACTAAGCACCTTCAGCAAAGTGAGCTTAAGCTTATTTTTTGGGCTCACTTTTGCAACAATAAAAAATTCCTTCAATTTAATTACTTGTTTTGCCTAATGTTTGAACTTTCAACCATCACAGAGCAAAAACCCTTTTGACAAATAGGCCTTTAATCCTTAATATACGCATCACCTCGCAACGTCCCTATCGTCTAGAGGCCTAGGACATCGCCCTTTCACGGCGGTAACCGGGGTTCGAATCCCCGTAGGGACGCCATCTCTTGATCTTATCCGATCAACACTTATTCATAATTACTATTATTTCATTGCAGATTTGCAGTTTTTCACTACAATAGCCCGCTTCATTCCTGAACTTATTAACGCTTATGCACTCATCTCCGAATGATGCTTCGCATCAGGGCAATTCTGCGCCTTTAAAACGCGCTATGAGTACTCGACATCTAGTTATGATTTCGCTTGGTGGCGCAATCGGGACTGGCCTATTTTTAGGATCGGGTGAAGTCATTGCACAAACGGGGCCTGTAGGTGCCATTATTTCTTATTTCCTCGGCGGGATCATTGCATATATGGTCATGCTGTGTTTAGGGGAACTTGCTGTTCATATGCCTGAGTCTGGCTCATTTGGTGCTTATGCCAAACGCTATATCGGACCAGGTACAGGTTATACCATCACATGGCTGTACTGGCTAACGTGGTCGGTCACGCTAGGAACCGAATTTACAGCTGCCGCACTGCTCATGCAGGAGTGGTTTCCAGATAGTTCAATGTGGATGTGGACTCTAATTTTTGGTGCTTTTGTATTTAGTTTAAATATGATCTCGACCAAATGGTTCGCTGAATCTGAGTTTTGGTTGGCTTTAGTCAAAGTTATCACCGTTGTTATTTTTATTTTATTGGGTCTACTCGCTATTTTTGGCGTGATTGGCTACAGAGGCTATGAAGCTGCACCTTTATTTAGCAACTTAACGGCTCAGGGTTGGTTCCCAGAAGGCTTGTTCCCTATCTTTACCACCATGTTGATCGTGAACTTTGCATTTTCTGGCACAGAGCTGATTGGTGTTGCTGCAGGTGAAACCAAAGATCCTGCTAAGAATGTACCCAAAGCCATCAATACTGCGATTTTCCGCTTATTGATTTTCTTTGTGGGTACCATCTTAGTCGTGACTTCGCTCCTTCCGCATCAAGAAGCAGGTTTAGCAGCTGAAGGCGTGAGTAGCAGTCCATTTGTGACCGTATTCCAACACATTGGCATTCCTTATGCTGAAGATATCATTCGTTTTGTGATTATCACTGCGTTGCTATCTGCTGCGAACTCTGGACTATTTGCTGCTTCGCGTATGATGTGGTCGTTGTCTTATCAAAAGCAATTGCCAGCAGTATTCTCAAAAATCAATGCACGTGGTGTCCCTTATGTGGCAGTCACCGTGACCATGATTGGCGGTATGCCGGGTTTACTGTCTGAGCAGTTTGCACCTGAAGCCATTTTTACCAATTTACTGGGTATAGCAGCGTTTACCATGGTCGTAGTTTGGATGAGTATTTGCTTAAGCCAATTTAACTTCCGTCGCCAATGGTATAAACAAGGACGTAAAAAAGAAGAATTAGGTTTTGCAGCACCCCTGTTTCCTATTGTGCCAATCCTTGGCTTTATCTTCTGCTTTATCACCTGCGTCAGCATGGTGTTTGATCCAAGTATGCGTATTAGCTTCTTTGGTTGTTTACTGTTTATTGCAGTATGTTATGCGAGTTATTACACCTTTTATCACAAGAAAACTTAATCCGTATTGTTAAAAAGAGCGACTTCGGTCGCTCTTTTTTTTATACTGTTTTTATCAAGTACATCATCGGTGCATGCCTGATGAATATTGTATGGATTCATGGGATGAATCAGCAGCACAAGACTGCACGTACCCTGCTTCAACATTGGCTTGTGATCTTACAACAAGTACTGAGTGAACTTGGCCGTGAAGATGACCTTCCTTATCTTCAGCGGCACAGTCGACTGGCCTTTTATGGAGATCTTCTAACACGTCAGCATTTAGAAAACACCCTCAACGCCAGCACCCTCATGCCACAACATTGGTCTCCTTTTTCCTTTTTACATCCTATTCACCTGACGCACACCACTGCACCCAATATCGAACATCAAGCTGAAATTTCTAAAAACCCTCAGCTCACCATTTCAGACGAACTCTCATTCAATAATAAAATTAAATACATTAGCCTCCTCGGCAAAGATTTGGCCTTACGTGACTTAGCCAGTTTAATTAACCACTTTCCAGAGCTGCATAGTAGCTTTATTCATCGTTTTTTGATGGAAGCGTATCTATATTTATCCAATCCACACTTCATCCACACCGTGCATACACGTCTGCATGAGCACTTACACGGTCCAAAACCCAATATTGTGATTGCCCATTCTCTAGGCAGCGTGATTGCCTATAATTATTTAATTCAACACACTGAACTTAAGATTCAAACACTGATTACCCTCGGTTCACCACTGGCCTTTCGCGTTATCCAGTGTCATTTACAGCAACCTATTCAACGGCCTGCTGTTTTATATGGCGATTGGATCAATTTTTATTCAGATGCTGATTTTCTGAGTGCTTTTCCACTGAACCAAAAACCGTTTGCTTTTACTCCCGCCATTATCAACAAGCAAATCACCACCGATCTTGCTCATCCTCATCTGATCGAAGGCTATTTACGTCACCCCGAGTTCATCAATAACTTGCTTAAGTTGCTTAAAAAATCGACTTAAATTATATGATTTTTAATCATTTTATCTAGATTGTTTTAAATTTATGCACTCAACACTTAAAACTAGAATTATTTAGAGAAAAGCGTTTGACACCCCTCTGTTTTCGCCCTAATATACGCCCACCTCTGAAACGTCCCTATCGTCTAGAGGCCTAGGACATCGCCCTTTCACGGCGGTAACCGGGGTTCGAATCCCCGTAGGGACGCCAATTTCAGAAGTAAAGTTTTCTTAAGTCCCTATCGTCTAGAGGCCTAGGACATCGCCCTTTCACGGCGGTAACCGGGGTTCGAATCCCCGTAGGGACGCCATTACTTAAGATCAAAAGTAATCGGTTTTAAAACATCACTTCTGTACTGTCCCTATCGTCTAGAGGCCTAGAACATCGCCCTTTCACGGCGGTAACCGGGGTTCGAATCCCCGTAGGGACGCCATATTCGAGATTGATTTTTCTAAAATCATCTCATAAAAAAGCCCAAGCATTATGACTTGGGCTTTTTTATTGCCGGTCTATTTACGATCAACTTCAACTAAAGCGGTCGAGGCAAAAATAGCCTGTGGTGCAATCACAGTTTGATTCAAGGGAATGTTTTGCCCATATCGCTGTTGCATGAGTTGCTTGACTTCAGACGAACTTAAATCAAATTGCTTCAGTTTGGATAACGGAGCCAACTCAATACCTAAAGCATCATGATAGGCCTTCCAGACTATTTCTGAGCAATATAGCGCACGATTGTCCCACTCAAAATAAAGATCATAAGGCCGACCTAAGTATTGTTCTGCGTTTTTGATTAGCGTCTGCTTTTGCTGAACAGTCAAATTCGTTTTAAAGCGCTTCACCACATAATGCCGCTCAACCCCGCGATCAATCCACTGCTGAAGTGCCGTATATTTCACAGGCTGAACTGCCTCTAAAACCCATGCTTTTCCATTTTTATGAACAATTAAACCCATATGGCTATAACGAGACTTGGTCGCTTTTTGTATCCCTAAACTTTGTTGAGACTTTGAGACGTGAAAAATAATATCCCCTGTTTGATAGGACATATTCGCCCATAGCAGTTGAGGGCTTACCAACAGTGAAACAGCACTTAAAATCACAACATTTCTATTTTTCATCCTAGATTTCCTTTATTCTTCTTTTTATAGATCCAACCAATCACTTAGAGCTAAAAAATATTTATGATCTTACATCATCTTCAGAACTCACGTTCACAGCGTATTCTTTGGCTAATTGAGGAACTTGAGCTGTCTTATGAACTCAAGCTGTATGATGCAACACAAGCTAGACAAACGAATCTGAAATTTCCAACGCTCGACATTCCACATGATGCTCAGACGATACGACTTACGGAAAGCAGTGCAATCGTAGAATATTTATGCCAACTACACCAGAAGTTGATTATTCCCCATGATCATACACAGTATTGGAACTTTTGTTTTTATAGCCATTATAGCGATGCTAGTCTCATGCCCAATTTGGCATTGAAACAAGTTTTCCAACACATTAAGCAACAAACACCTTTTGTTGTGCGCTTTGTGAGTTTAACCTTTCAAAGCACGTTCAATCACGCTTATTTAAACCCTGAGCTATATCGACAACTTAAAGAAATTGATACTCACTTAAGCACGCATTCATACTTTGCAGGCGATGTGTTTACTTATGCCGATATCTTAATGTGGTTTCCACTCTATGCGGCCAGTTATGCCACACCGCAGTTTGCTCAGTATCAGGCCATTCAACACTATTTCACCAAAATACAAAGCAGACCTGCCTTCAATGCTGCTATGGCACATGGGCAATGGTCTGCTTCTTATTTTGAACAGTATTGGTCTATCACGCAGTGAGGCTTGACCTAAGCGGACTTCCTAGAATTGACTTGCCCTTTAATCACGGCTTTCACATTGCCTTTTAAATAATTAAAAAACACTTTAAGCGGTGATAGTTTCGGGTTCGGTTGTTTGCCTTCTGCGATATCCTTAAATTGTGCGGCATACCAGATCACTTCCATAATCGCCATTTTATCGATCATTGAAATGCCTGTTTTGATCTTATCGACAGCATAACGTACATCTTGTCCTGCAATTAAACGATCTGTAATATCTGGTTCTACCGCAAATGGACGTGCCATTCCAATAAAATCACATACTCCACTTTCCAGTGCCGCATTCATACCCGCCGCAGTCCGGAAACCGCCTGTCACCATCAACTTACACTGGACTTGCTCACGAATTTTCTCAGCAAAATCTAAAAAGTAAGCTTCACGAGCAATGGTCGATGCCTTACGTTTTTCTTGTTTGACCCCAGCCATTGCAGGTGCTTCATAGCTGCCCCCTGAAATTTCAATCAAATCAATCCCAGCAGTATCAATCGCTTTAAATGTCGCGATTACATCTTCTTCCGAGATTCCGCCACGCTGAAAGTCTGCCGAGTTAAGTTTCACCGAAATAATAAACTGCGCTGACGTTGCCGCACGCACCGCTTTATAAATTTCCAATAAAAAACGCATACGGTTTTCAGCAGAGCCACCCCATTGATCTTGGCGTTTATTAGTCAACGGCGATAAAAACTGACTGATGAGATAACCATGCGCTCCATGTAATTGCACGCCTTCAAAGCCCACTTTTTCACAGACTGCAGCTGAAGTTGCAAAGCGCTGGATAATATCTAAAATTTCGTCTTCACGTAGCTCACGCGGTGTTCCGAAGCTCATTGATAAAGCTGGACTAAACGGTACTGCTGAAGGTGCAACGGTTTCTTTGTTTAAGCCCTTAGGACATTGACGGCCCGGATGAGACAACTGCACCAACTGCACCATGCCATATTGTTTACCAATCGCAGCCCATTGCTTTAATTGCTCTAAATCTCGCTCATTTTCAATCACCACCACGCCCGGCTCATTTTTAGCTCGGAAGTCCACCATCACATTGCCTGTAATGGCACAGCCTAGGCCTCCTTTTGCCCAAGCCTCATACAACCCTAAGTGCAAATGATTGGGCTGGCCTGCATGATTGGCCAGTGCTTCACTCATCGCCCCTTTAATCATCTTATTTTTAAAATGGACCTGCCCAATGTCGATTGCGCTTGCAAGCTGGCTCATGAAAATTCATCCTTTAATATTTTTTAGTGTTTTTACTCTATGTATTTTTTAGCTACAGTCAAGATAATTTGACAATTGATTTTGTCAAATTATCTAAGTTTTTATTTAGCAAAATAATTTTACTGATACTGACTGGCTTGAATCAATTGACGCGTATAGTCAGACTGCGGTTGCTCAAAAAGTTGTTCAGTGGCTTGCAACTCTACCACTTTGGCATGACGCAAGACCAAAACCTGTTGGCAGAGTGCTCGCACCACTTGTAAGTCATGACTAATAAACAAATAGCTGATGCCCTGCTCGTGTTGTAGACGGCGTAATAACGCCACAATTGAACGCTGCGTACTTCGGTCTAAAGCCGAAGTCGGTTCATCTAAAATCAATAGTTTAGGTTGAAGCACCAAAGCTCGTGCCAAAGCTACACGCTGCCGCTGTCCACCGGATAGCTCATGTGGATAATAGCTTTTAAATGCGACTGGCAACTCCACCTGAGTTAAGACATTCTCAACACGCTGTGTCCTCTCAAACGAAGACAAAGGCTTTAAAGTCAAACCTTCTGCAATGATTTGTTCAACACTCATGCGTGGGTTCAAACTTGCGAATGGGTCTTGAAACACGATTTGAAAATCACGACGTAGCGGACGTAATGCCTTTTGCGAGAGTTGGTTTAAATCATGTTCTCCAAACTGGATCTGCCCTCGACTTTTAATCAACCTTACTACAGCCAGTGCTAAAGAACTTTTGCCTGCACCACTTTCCCCCACCACTCCCAAAGAATGCCCTTGAGCCAAGCTCAAATCCAAAGCTTCAACCGCAGCAAGATACTGGGTCGTTCGATTAAACCAGCCTTTTTTAATCGAAAATTTGACCTCAAGTTGTTTTAAGCGGAGCAAAGGTACTGCATCTTGTATGCTAATAGCTTGACCAAAAGAATGATTGAGTAAATTTTGAGTATAAGCAGACTGCGACTGCTCAAAAATCTGCGCAACAGCCCCTTGCTCTACGACCTTGCCTTGATGGATGACCACGACATCATCAGCATAATGTTTCACCAAATTGAGGTCATGGCTAATCAAAATCATGGCCATGCGATGGCGCTGTTGTAAAGACTTTAGCAAATCTAAAATTTGAACTTGCAGCATGACATCTAGTGCTGTAGTGGGCTCATCAGCAATCAAAATATCAGGTTCTTGTGCCAATGCCATGGCAATCATGACCCGCTGACGCTGCCCGCCAGACAGCTCATAAGGAAAACGCTGTAACACACTTTCTGGATTTGGAATACCCACATCCTCTAGCAAGGCAATCACTCGTTGCCGCGCTTTCTTTTTAGACCAACCCTGTGACCATAAAGTCTCGGCAATGATCTTTTCCACCCGATGCAAAGAATTTAAAGCGGTCATTGGCTCTTGAAAAACCATCGCGATTTTTTGCCCACGAATCGACCTAAGTTGCACATCGCTCAACTTTAAGAGATTTTTTCCGTCTAACAGCACTGAGCCATGTACTTGCAATGCTTTCGGTAATAACCCCATCAAGGCTAAAGCACTGACCGATTTTCCTGAACCGCTCTCTCCAACCAGTGCTAAAGTCTGCCCAGCACGTACTTCAAAACTGAGCTGATCGACCAATACCCGTTCTGCACTTTGAATGCACAGTGCATTCACTTCAAGCATGGAGGCTGTTCTATTGGCGTCTAGGGTCAAATGCATCGCGCAAAGCCTCCCCGATATACATCAACAATGCAAGCACAATGGCCAAGCTGAAAAAGCCTGACAGTGCTAACCATGGCGCATTTAAATTATTCTTGCCTTGTAACAAAAGCTCGCCCAATGATGCCGCATCAGGCGGTAGGCCATAACCCAAGAAATCCAGTGCGGTTAGCGCTGTAATATTGGCAGTTAAGATAAAAGGCAGTTGTGACAGGCTAGAGCTGATCGCATTCGGTAAAATATGCCGAAAAATAATAGCTCGGTTGGTCACACCCAAACTTCGCGCGGCACGGACATAGTCCAGCTGACGGGCCCTTAAAAACTCAGCACGTACCAGTGGAACTAAAATCGTCCAACTGAATAACAGCATGATTAAAAATAACCAGTAGATATTTGGGCTGAACATGCTGACTAAAATCATCACCATGAACAGCATGGGCAAACCACCCCAGACTTCTAAAATACGCTGCCCGATTAAATCGACCCAACCACCGTAATAACCTTGTACTGCTCCAATCACAATGCCCAATACAGCTGAACTGAAAGTCAAAATAAAACCGAACAGCAATGAGACACGTAAGCCATATAATACTCGCGCCAAAACATCACGACCTTGGTCATCTGTCCCGAGCCAATTTTGCATCGTGGGCGGTGACGGTACAGGAACTATCAAGTCTACATTGGGTGTTTGATATGAATATCGAATCAACGGCCAAATGGCCCAACCTTTTGCCTGAATCAGCTGTTGTACTACTGGGTCTTTATATTCAGTTTCAGTCTCAAAAACACCGCCGAAAGTCGTCTCAGGATAGTGTTTCAATACAGGGAAATACAAATCCTGCTCATACTTGACCAATAGTGGTTTATCATTCGCGATTAACTCTGAGGCTAAAGACAGTACAAAAACACAGATAAATAAAATACAACAACTAAGACCGAGCCTATTTTGCTTAAATCGTTTGAAACCTGCCTGTAAAATGGGGGACATCAGCCTCTCCCTTGCGAATCAAAATGTATTCGCGGATCAATCAACTGATACAACACATCGCCAATCAGACGCAGCAGCAAGCCCAACAAAGTAAAAATGAATAAGGTGCCAAAAATCACAGGATAGTCACGCTGCACAATAGCCTCAAAGCCCAATAGGCCTAAACCATCCAGATTAAAAATGATCTCAATAAATAAATTGCCCACAAAGAAGTAAGCGATTAAAGCTTCTGGTAAACCCGCGACAACAATCAATATCGCATTGCGAAAAACATGGCCATACAACACTTGCGTCTCAGTCAGACCTTTAGAACGTGCCGTCAGCACATAGGGCTTGCTGAGCTCTTCCATAAACGAATACTTGGTGAGATAAGTCACTGTGGCAAAACCACCAATCACCATCGCCAAAAGCGGTAAAGACATGTGCCAAAAATAATCCTTAATTTTGTCCCATAGCGGCAAATCCGCAAAATTTTCCGAGACCAAACCTTGCAAGGGGAACCATTGGAAATAAGAACCGCCTGCAAAAAAGACAATCAGGAGAATTGCAAAAATAAACGCAGGAACCGCATAGGCCATTGCCAACAGTAGCGATGTAGACTGATCAAACACCGTACCGTGGAATCGGGCTTTTTTGATGCCTAAAGGAATCGAAATCAGATAAATTAGCAAAGCACTCCACAGCCCCAAGGACACGGATACAGGTAATTTATCCTTAATCAATGCTGTAACAGGTTGGTCTTTAAAAAAGCTCGTGCCAAAGTCCAGTTGCGCATAATTTTTCACCATTTCAAAAAAGCGTATATGCATGGGCTGATCAAAACCATAATGTGCTTTGATCTTTGCGAGCATTTCATCACTGAGTCCCTGCGCGCCTTGGTAGACATTTGAGCCTCCACCCGCACCGCCCAGATTACCCAAAGTTTGCATAGCTTCCGCTTGTTGAATGGCTTGCTCAACAGGACCACCGGGTGCAATTTGGATCACAGCAAAATTGATCAGCAAAATCAGAAATAAGGTCGGAACGATCAGCAACAGCCTTTTGAATATATACATACGCATCTCAAAAACCCCTATGTCTGCTTATGGCTTGGCTGCCCGACCTAAATACTGACTCACCTTTTTCGCCTGTTTGGCATCACTCCACCAATAATCCAAACCGACATGCAACTGTGGACTCCGTGCCGGTTTTTGATACATGTTCCAATAGGCATACCATTGATCAGCTTTACCATAGGTCGGTATCTGATAATAACCCGCACGCAACAAGCGATCTAAAATACGCGTTTGAACGACCACTTGCTTACGATCAGGCGCTTGAATCAACTGTTGGATCATCTGATCAATCACCGGATTTTGAATACCCGAATAATTATAATTTCCCACCTGATGGGCTGAAGCACTGCCCCACAGTTGCACCTGTTCTTTGCCCGGTGTCAAAGACTGTGGCATCGTTTGTAGGGTCATATCAAAATCTTGAGTACGCATCCGCTCATAATACTGCGGTGTGTCAACCTGTCGAATCCTCAGCTGTATTCCTAGGCGCTTTAGATGGCGAACAAAAGGCGTAATTTCACGCACAGCATCACTCGGCTGAATCAGAAACTCAAACTGAATCGGCTTGTTCTTCCGATCCAACAATTGCCCTTTGGCATTATATGTATAGCCGTTTTTTAATAAAATCTGTCGTGCGATAAGCAAATTATTTCGATTATAACCCGATCCATCCGAAGCTGAATAACGCCAATTCTTTAAAACACCATCGCGCTGCACAGGATGTAATTTCGTTAAATAAGGCTTTAAGATTTTGATTTCCGCAGCCGAAGGCTCACCTTTGGCCTCCAATTCACTGTTAGAGAAATAACTTTGCAGGCGTTGATATTGCCCATAGAACATCGCCTTGTTTTGCCATTCGAAATCGTAGGCATAGGTTAAAGCTTGGCGAAAATAAATATCTTGAAAAGGCTGACGGCGGGTATTAAACACAAAACTTTGCGTCGGTATCGGATTGAAATGCTTAAATCGATATTTTTTAACGAGACCTTGTTTCGCTGCGGGAAAGTTATAAGCAGTCACCCATTGTCGTGCGGACTCTTCCTCATGCAAAGTATATAAACCCGCCTTAAACGCAGTAAAAGCAATATCTTTGCTACGATAATACACATAACCCACGCGGTTAAAATTATAGCGCCCTTGATTGACCTTTAAGTCTCTGGCCCAATAATTTGGATTACGCTTATAAACAACTCGCTGCCCTGCATTGATTTTTTCTAAGAGGTAAGGGCCTGAACCTAAAATCGGTTTGACTGAAGTTTGACTGAAATCTTTGCCTTGCCAGTCTTTTTTTGAATAAATTGGCATTCTGGCCACAATCAAAGGCATTTCCACATTATTTCGTGTTTTAAAATGCATTTTGACGCTGTATTTGGACAACACTTCTGTCTTGGTTAAATCTGACAAATACATCTGTAAGCCAAAATTGGACTTGGTTTGAAAGATATCAAAACTGAACTTTACATCGGCTGCGGTAACAATACTGCCATCACTAAACCGTGCTTTCGGGTTTAAATGAAAAATGATCGCGTTAAAGTTTTTCGGGTCATAGCTGACCTTTTCTGCCAGCAACGGATACATCACCGCAGGCTCATCCAAAGAACTACTCATAAGTGAGTCAAATAAATAGTTGGTTCCCTCAACCGCAGTACCGCGACCATTCATGCTGTTTAGGTTATCAAAACTCCCAATGACTGCACGTGTTAATTCGCCACCCTTTGGCGCCTGCACATTGGCATAAGGCAGATGATCCAATTGGCTGTATTTAGGCGTACCATAAGGTGCAATAAAAGGCATGGTCTGCAGTGCAGACCATGCCTTTAATGGAATCGCTACAAGGCTGAACAGCAAGAGTGTTGTTCTAACCTTCATCGGGGCTTTCTCTGAAATAGCATTTCAACTCAATATTAGTTCGGCACCTTAATTACATCGCCAATGCGCAACTGCGTATTCGGTTTAATGTCATTGAGCTCAGCCAATTGCGAAGTGTCCATACCATAACGACTTGCCAGTCCAATTAAGGTATCACCACGTTTCACTGTGTACTGCGAAATAAGTTTTGGGATTTGAATGGTCTGCCCAACTTGTAAGCCCGCACGCGGACTCAGGTTATTTAAAGTGGCAAGCTCTGACACCGACATCCCAGCACGGCTTGCAATTGAGTTTAACGACTCACCTGACTTCACTTTATAAGCTTCAGTTGCCCGACCTGAAGTTGCTGGTGGTTTTGCTGCCACTGTTTCTGTTTTGATTGGAGCTGAATCAACATCACCTTCAATTTTTAAACGCTGACCAACACGAACATTCGCCGTACGGCTCAGGTTGTTCAATTCAGCCAAATAGTTCAGTTGCAAGTGATATTTACGCGCAATGCTATTTAGGGTTTCACCCGATTTCACCACGTGAATATCGGTTGAGTTATTAGTTGAAGTAGTTTGTTTTTCGACCGTTTTCGGCGTTTCAACAGCAGGCATTTCACCCGTTAATTTGAGCTTTTGACCTGCACGTAAGCCCGCTGTACGACTCATATTGTTGAGGTCAGCAATATAATCCATACCCAAATTATATTTCGAAGCAATTGCAGTTAATGAGTCCCCCGACTGAACGGTATAAGTATCTGGCACGGTTGAACCTGCAGGGATCTTAATACTTTGACCTACTTGCAGGCCGCTATTGCTTGAAAGATTGTTGAGATCAGCCAGCTCCGACAGGCTCATCTTCGACTGTGATGCAATGCTATACAAAGTATCACCACGTTGTACTTTATAGCTTTCAACTTTGAATTGTGGCTCGGCTTTAACTGGAGATGCTTTGGCACTACTTGTCGTTAAGCTTTTGACATCATTGAGTGGCACATTAATTTTTTGTCCAACCAACAGGTTGCTGCCAGCATTTAAACCCGGTGTTAAATCTGCCAATTCTTGATTTGACAGCGCATAGCGGTCTGCAATCAATTTCAGATATTCACCACGTTTCACGGTATAAGACTGGGTTGCCACTTTGGTTGGACTGCTGGTTTTTTCATCGTTGAATTTAGTACGGGATTGAGCTGTTTCTTTCAAAGAAAGCTTTTGTCCCACACGTACACCACTCGTCACGCTTAAACCGTTATAGTCGGCCAACTGTTTTAAGCTTAAACCAAACTCATCCGCAATGCCTGTTAAGGTATCATTGGCACGAACGGTATAACTCTCGGGTTTAGTCTCAGCTTTCACGGTAGAACGCACTTCAACTTTTTCAGCTGGTGGTTTTGCATCATATAAATAAATCGATGTACCGACATAAAGTGTGGCATTGGCATCCATTTGGTTCCATTTCGCCACATCACGCCAGTTCACCCCATTTTTGGCAGCAATCAGCGCCAAAGTATCGCCTGGTTGTACGGTATAGGTTGAACGTTTACCTTTTGGCGGCACAATTACGATTTCAGAGTCAGTCTTAACAAAGTTCTTGCCTTGATTACGTTTCACTTCATCTGAATCTAAGCGGGTATTGTCAGCCACAGACTTTGGATAAGCAAAACCTTTGGTTAACTCTTTGCCTTGCAGCTCAGCCACAGACTGACTGGTTTGAATTGCGGTGAGCTTAATTTTACCATCCAAAGGATCTACAATTTCTGTCCCTTGAGGGGCTAAAGCCTGAATTTCAGCAACCACTTCAGCTTGTTCAGCCTGTGTTGCAATCGGCTTCAGAACTTCATCGACAGTTTTGCTTTGACCTTCAGCTTGAATTGCTGCGGTTAACTGCTCACGCTCTGCTGCTGAAATTGGTGGTTCAACGGAAACTGGTTTCACAGGGGTCTCTGGCGTCACCGCAACGGGAATACGCGGCGCACTTGGAATATCGCTATTGGCAGCAAAAGCAGCCAGGGCATTAGAACCCTTAGGTGTTGAACCACGAGGCGGTGTAGAGATAGCTGCACTGCTTGACGACGTTACTGTAGACGAAGTAGCAGGCTTCGCTGCTATAGTTTTTGTTGTAGTCGTCGCTAAAACAGGTGGTGTAGTTTTCGATGGTGTGATCGATTTGGTGTTTAAGGTCGGCGGTTCAACTTTGCTTGGTTGAATCGTTTGGTTATTTTCAGGCAATTTGGTATTTGCAGATGCCCACAAGCCGCCTGAACCACCCTGTAATTTTTTCAAACGTACATCCACTGAAGGACTCAAATCTGCAGGAATTAAGATCCGCATCGGACTCGTGCCATCAATTGATTCACCTCTGTGCCCGGGGTTTAGCTGGTATAACTCAGCACGACTTAAACCAGTAATCGACGCGACTTCGTTTAGGCTCACCGCGCCCACAGTGACTTCTCTAAAGTGCGGACGGTTCGCAATCGGCGGTAAATTGATGTTATAGGCATTTGGATTTTTAATGATCTGTGCAACCGCCAAGAACCGTGGCACATAGTTCATGGTTTCTTCAGGCAGTTTTAGCGACCAATAATCTGTCGGCAAACCTGCGGCTTTATTACGATTAATCGCTTGTTGAATACGGCCTGGACCTGCATTATAAGCCGCTAGTGCAAGTTCCCACGAACCAAACTGGTTATATAAACTGCCCAAGAACTCATACGCGGCACGCGTTGACTCCACCACATCACGGCGACCGTCGTATTGGCTACTTTGTTTTAAGCCATAAATGCGTCCCGTACTTGGAATAAACTGCCATAAGCCCGCAGCAGCCGCACTACTGGTTGCAGCAGGGTCATACGAACTTTCAATCACAGGCAGTAGAGCCAGCTCTGTTGGTAAACCGCGACGCTCCGCTTCTTTAACAGTGTGATACAAATAACGTGAAGCACGTGCACTTAAACGATCCAAATACGGTTGGCGTGAAATGAACCAACCACGCTGTGCATCAATACGCGGATTCCAATGATCGCTGTTCATTTTAAAGCCCACGGTCATACGCTTCCAAACGTCACCGTGCTTTAACACCAACAGTCGATCCCCTTCCACCGCACGCATGTCGGTTGCAGAAAGTAAATCTTCTAAAGAATCTAGGCTATTTGCGTCTAAGTAGTTCGATCCGACTTGTTTGGATTTAGATGTTTGCGTTGCACTTTGCGTCGAGGAGCAACCAGCCAGTCCAAGTGTCGCGAGTGCTGAACCGAGTACTGTAATTTTAAATAATGTCGGTAACATCGGTTGGCCAAAAATGGCAGCTGACTTATACATAAGAAAATCCAAACAACTCGTATAAAATTTATTTTTTAGATCTGCCATTGTAGTAAAGCACGCCGCAGACACAAGGCGTTAATTTAACTTGAAATCAGTATAAATGTTACAAGAAATTAAAAAAGCTGCATCTTATACACTTCTCTAGTGCATTTGCGTTATACAATGGTGCCCGCTTAGTTTTAATTTTCAGTTTACGGAAGTTGTGTATGTCACAAACAATTACCCTGTATGTCGATGGTGCTTGTCGTGGAAACCCTGGTCTTGGGGGATGGGGCGCGTACATTATTACAGAAACTGAAGAACATAAACTGTGTGGCGGTGAAGACAACACCACCAACAACCGTATGGAACTCACCGCGGCCATTGAAGGCATTCTTTTTTGTCCAACCGACGCGAAGTTGGTAGTCTGGACAGATTCAACCTATGTCAAACGCGGCATTACCGAGTGGATTACAGGTTGGAAAAAGAAAAACTGGAAAGACGTTAAAAATCCAGATTTGTGGAAAAAACTCGATGCAGCCTGCCAAGGCCGTGATATCGACTGGCACTGGGTCAAAGGCCATGCAGGTCATGAAGGTAATGAAATGGCAGATCAATTGGCAAACCTCGGTGCCGATCAAACACAGGCTCAACTTCGTCAGTCTAAAACAACGACAACAGAACCGTCTGTAGATAAAAAAAAAGTTGAACCCGACTGGTTGTTAAACGACCCTTTTGGTTTGGGTTTTGATGACGAAGAAGCCGATGACAGCGAAGATTTAACCGAAAGTGAAATAGACGTTGCAGAACAAGAGCCAAGTTTAGTCGCTGAACCAGAACTTGCTACAACAGTGCCTTCTATTGAACAAACGCCTGAAGTTGTGGCAAGTGTGGATTTAACACAACTCAAACAACATCCACAAATTGTGATTACTCCACGTAAGGTTGAGGTCTTTGGACCTCGACAGCTCATCCTCGATACAGAGACTACAGGTTTTTATTATCAAGATGGTGATCGCATTATTGAAGTTGGTGCGATTGAAATGGTCAATCGAAAGCTCACAGGCAGCTCTATTCATATCTACATCAACCCGAAAAAACCTGTGGGCGATTCTGAAAATGTCCACGGTATCTCTGATGACTTTTTAAAAGATAAACCGCTGTATCAAGAGATTGCTGACACCTTATTCACCTATCTCAAAGGTGCGGAAATCATTGCGCATAATGCAAGCTTCGATATGAACTTCTTAGACATGGAGTTCAAGCGTGCAGGATTTGTTGCGCTTTCTGAAGTTTGTGCGGTGACAGATACCCTCGCGATGGCCAAATCTAAGCATCCGGGGCAAAAAAACTCACTTGATGCCTTAGTTCGCCGTTACGAAATTCCACAGCGTGACCGTACCTTCCATGGTGCCTTACTGGATGCTGAAATTCTAGCCGACGTTTACCTGGCTATGACGGGTGGTCAGGTTTCCTTTGATATGGATGCCCTATCGCATAGTGAACAACAAAATGGGCAAAGTCAGCGTCAAGCACTGAATATTGAACTGGCGGTAATTCACCCTTCTGCAGAAGAGCTTGAAGCACATGAGACTTGGGTCAAACAATACCAAGAAAAACATGGCACACCCTGCCTTTTTGCCAAATAAATTCTAAAGTTTTTGTTAACTTTTGTATTACAAGATTTTTCAGTTAGGCTATAGTGATGAACAAGTTGCTATGCCTTCTTTGGGCCGCATATAAACACGATAAAACACTAGGATAGGTGCAGATCAATGTCTTACCAAACCTCTATTCATTTTGATCCAACGGCGCTGCTGATAATAAAAAATGAAGTGGATAACTCCATTAAGCTGGTTGAATCAGCTGTGAGCACCTTAGCAGAAGATCAGACTTTACCTTTTGGGATTGACGATGCATTAAACCAATTTGAGCAATGTGCTCAAGTGCTTGCATTGATTGATATGTCGAGCTTGGCCAAAATTGCTGAATATTCCGCAGAGCTTATGCGCAAGATCATGGGGAATCCTGCACAAATTAATACACAAGATGTAATTGCACTCAGCGAAGGCACAACCATGCTGAAGCGCTATATTGAGTTTATTTGCTTAAGAGAAGTGAAAATTCCACAGTTTTTACTCGATACCTTAAACCGTCTTGAAATTGCATTGGCAAAGCCTTTAACGCAAGAAGGTCAACACATCGAGTCCTTACTGGACTGTATCACCCCAGATTTTAGCCTCCCTCAAGCGCCAAGTCTTGAAAAATCACAATATGTTCACCGCCTGTACAAGCTGTCTTTAAGTCAAATGCTGAAGCAAGAAGAAAGCGAACTTGATTTACAAGCAATGAAATTGGTGGGAACTTATTTAGCGGGTCTAGCAGAACAAACACCGAGTAAACAGTATTGGAACTTGGTCTATGTTGCACTCAATCAAATTGAACAATTGCTCATTAATGAACCACGCTTACGTACTCTGATTAGCATCGAACGTAACATTGCACAGTTCTTTACTGCGCCAGAAGGCTTTAAAGCCAGCCTCACAGATTTTGCCAACATTCTAAGCCTGTGTATCAGCCAAGAAGACGAAGTGTCTCAACACATCCGTGGCAAACTCAATATTGGTGACGACCTACTCACAGATACGCAGCTTCAAGTTTTCAGTCGTCATCTGTATGGCCCTGATTTCGACACGATGCATACCATTAGTGATTTGGTGACCACCGAAATGTCGCAAATCCGCAATGACATTGAGTACAACTATCAAAACATGACGCCTGAAAAGACCCAAGAGCTCCAAACAAAACTGGTCGATTTGGCGAACATCTTCAGAGTGTTGAACTTAAATGAAGCGCATAATGACTTAAATCGTCAAGCAGCATCACTTAGTCAAGCAGATATGCTGAAAGATGAGGGTTTTGCGCAACAGTTGATGAATGTGATCTTATCGGCAATGAACTCCATTGGAGTGCTAGAACGTCACCATACTTCAAGCCGCCTACAGCTTCGTGTCAACAACATGAATATTTCACTAGACCGTTTAGATGAAGCCCATGCTGCGTTGTTGACAGAGGCTAAAACGTCTATTGACTTAAGTAGTCAAGCGTTGGCGCAATATCAACAAGAGCAAGATTTAACTGCACTTGAGAACACCTCTGCACAACTACGTGAAGTTGCGGGCGCAATGCTGTTCTTAGGCGCTGAAAATGGTCAAACTGCTCTGAATATTTCAGCAGATTTTGTGCAACAACAAATCACAGCTGAAACTGCGCTCACTGCCGCTCAGGTGAATCATGTGTTGGACGCACTCGCAAGTGCAGATATGCTGATTGATAACTTAAAAAACAAACAGCCTGTATTACATAGTATGTTTGATGTAGCATTGGACAGTAGCCAAAAACTAAAGACTGTTGCCTAATGTCAGAACTTTCACTTGCTTATATTTTCCAACAACAACAACTGTTGGTGGATCATAACTTTCAATTGCCTCGTGTAGAAAAGCTAGCAAGTGATTTAAGTTTTCACTCGGGTGATCAAGTGATTGCCCGAGACCTGCTAGACAATGAGCCGATTCCTGAAGGCTTAGAACTCGTCCCAATTCGTCAGTTGCTTCCACTCTGGAGTACCGAACAATTCGAACAGGCCAGCCGAGCTATTCAACTGCTAGAATGGCGTCGCAATCATAAATTTTGTAGTCATTGCGGCCACGCCACAGAAGCGCATGCCAGTGAATATGCCATGATCTGTCCTGCCTGTGGTTATCATCAGTATCCACGGCTACAACCCTGTGTCATCACCGTCATTACACGAGGTGCAGATGAAATTCTGCTGGCAAAAAATGCGCGTAATACCCGTAGCAATATGTATGGTTTGATTGCAGGCTTTGTTGAAGTCGGTGAAACCTTAGAAGAAGCGGTACGCCGCGAAACCTTGGAAGAAGTCGGCATTCAAGTTCAAAATATTCAATACTTGGCGAGTCAGCCTTGGCCTTTCCCAAGTAACTTAATGATTGCGTTTAAAGCGGAATACGCGTCGGGTGAGCTTTGCTTACAAGAAGAAGAAATCAGTGATGCTCAATTCTTTAAGTTTGATCAACTGCCTGAAATTCCGTTCAAAGGCAGCATTGCACATGCCATGATCATGCATGCGACACAAGGCACAACAGTCGCAGATGATACACGTGAGTGGCTCTAAGCTCACTCACCATACCTACAAATACTCATTTTAAAACCCAATTAGTGCTTAAGCGCATCCTCGAGCGCCTGCATAATTTTTTGCTTGGTCGTGAAGTAACGACTAAACAAACTCGATACCGAACCAATCATTGAAATATGACCGATGCGCGGCACCGTCCAAAGTTGACTGTAGTTGCCTTTTTCTTTCAACCTACGATCCAAATCAACGGCATTGCTCAACCCGACGACATCATCATTCTCTGCAACCAACAGATAATGTTTAACCGTATTCGACTCGACGAAATAATATGGCATCACTTCTTGATAAGGTCTGTTCTGATCAAAAGCATCTGCACAAATTGGATCGCCTTTATAGTCGAAATGATAAGGGCCTGCCAAACCAATAATGGCGGTAATTTGACTACGGCATTGTATTTCATACGGTTTCGGATGATAGAGCGCAGACATCACATTAAACGCGCCAGCAGAATGCCCCATCAACACCACTTTTTCAGTCGAAATTTGATATTTAAGCTGATGCACATTGAGATAATTTAAAGCCAAACTGAGATCATCAATAGAGGCAGGAAAAATATGCTCAGGCGCCAAGTGATAGTTAATCACCGCCACATCAAAGCCTTCTTTGGCAAAGGCTTCGCCAATAAAGCGATAATCTTTTTTATCACCATGCATCCACGCGCCGCCATGCACAAATACAATCAAAGGCCGGTGTTCGCGCGGTGTTTGTGTACGAAACAGATCTAAACGGTGTCGCGCGCGTAACCCATAGGCTACATTTTCTTGGACCGAATAACCCTTACGCGGCGTTAAACGGTTTAAGGCATAACTACCGACATCATAAATACGAAACTCACGATAGAGTAATCTTGCATACTCTACCGAACGATTCAGTCTTTGAACAAAAGGCTGAAGCTTATTGAACATTATTTGGCTCAACTTGGTCTGGGTCTATCGCAACAGGCGTTTGCTCTGTCGGTGTTGAATTGATCATTGGTGACGCAAACGCACTGGTCGTTTGGGACTGTTGCTCTATATTATCCACCAGTGTGATAATTTTAGTCACATTCCCCACTTGCTGTAAAACTTGGTTTAAATCGGTAATTTCAGCACCATTTAAACGTCCCATCACATATAATACGCCATCTTCGGTGTGAATACGGACTTTCGCATCTGAAACAACAGCAGCTTTCATGATCAAGCCACGTGTATTTGCCGTAACTGAGGTGTCTTGCATGATGGTGCTATAACTAATTTGGTTTCCAACTGTAATGTAGTTATGCACGGTTTTGACATCCGACATCGCACGTACATTGTCTTCAGCCAACTGACGTAAGTGTTGATCAGGTACTTGTCCTGTTAACAAGACATTACCATGAAAACTTTCGATATTGACACGTGACTGTTTAAAACGACTGTCCAATTTATATAAGTTAATTTTTGCAGTACGCTCAATTGAAGAGTCAATAAATACCTGCCCTAATGAACGTGCACCACTTTCTGTTCCTACAGCGGCTGTTCCTGTCCCACCCGAAATGAAACTTGCACATCCAGATAAACTTGCGACGCATAATACGGTCATTGCAATACGATTGAACACTCAGCAAGACTCCTCAACTTTTCAAACTATTTTAATTCAGCATTTCAGCTTTGATTTTGTTCAAAGATTAATAAAGTCTTGATCAAAAGTAAAAGCATTTTCTATCCATTGCTGATCATAAGTGAATTTTGAAAAATCTTGCTGTATGGTTTTTGCAATTTCTTTAAAAAAATCAAAACAAATCACATCAAAGCGGCAATAATATTGCTGGAAATGTGGATGATCTTGTAAAAATAACATGGCCGTTTTTGCTATTTTGCGTTGTTTTGAATAGGAAATTGTTTCAGCAGCCTGCGCAAAACGCGTTTTTGAACGTGCTTTGACCTCAACAAAAACCAATTCCTGACCTTTTTGTACAATCAGATCAATTTCGCCAAAGCGCGAGTGATAATTTGACTGTACATGAACATAACCCTGTTCTTCTAGCACAACCAAAGCTTGTTGCTCTGCCCATTGTCCCAGTTTCATCTCTTTATCTTCCCTACTTTGTTTTTATTTTTTAATGAGCACATTTCGAAAAACTCAATATCGATCAAAAATCTCAGTTTTTGATGTTTAAAACCACTGCTGTGAATCTCCCGAACCAATCATATCGCTTCATTCAGTGTTTTAAAGCCTTCTTGGCGTTTAGATTTCAGCCGAATGTCTTACTGACTCCTGCAAATCCATCGCAGACTACATTCTAGCTCACGCCACGACGGACAATTCAGGTAGAATGCTTACGCGGTATCGGTTGAATGCACCAAAGCACTCGACTCACCCCATCCTTTTATTATTTTGCAGCGCGGAGAAAACCCATGAGTGCCCAGTTATTTGTAGTCGCAACCCCTATTGGGCACTTAGATGACATGACTTACCGCGCAATTGATGTACTAAAATCAGTCAAAATCATTGCTGCTGAGGATACACGAACTTCAGCACAATTACTGAAACACTTTAATATTCAAACTCCACTTACTGCATGCCACGATCATAACGAAAGCAACAAAATTGACATCCTTATTCAGCGTTTGTTGAAAGGTGAAGAGATGGCGCTTATCAGTGATGCAGGAACACCTCTTATCAGTGATCCAGGCTTTAAATTGGTTCGTGCCGCACAAGAGCATAATATCCGCGTAATCCCTGTACCAGGCGCTTGTGCTGCGATTGCTGCTTTAAGCTCAGTGGGCTTACCAAGTGACCGTTTCAGCTTTGAAGGTTTTTTGTCTTCTAAACAAACCCAACGACTGGCAAGTTTGGAAAAGCTCAAAGACGAAACGCAAACCCTGATTTTTTATGAAGCACCGCATCGTATTTTAGACAGTGTCAGTGACATGGCCAAAGTCTTTGGTGCGGACCGCCCTGTCGGTTTTGCACGTGAAATTACCAAAACCTTTGAAACCATCAAGAAGATGACTTTAGGTGAGTTGGTTGAATTTATTGCAAACGATCATCATCAACAAAAAGGTGAAATTGTGCTGGTTGTCGGTGGCGCGACCACTGAGAAAGATATGGCGCAAGAAAAACTCGACCAACTTTTAACGCGTCTCTTACAAGATTTGTCAGTGAAAGCTGCATCACAATTAGCGGCTGATTTGACCGGCATCAAAAAGAAAATTGCTTACCAACGTGCTTTAGAATTAACACAAGATCAGGCCGAATAGGCTTCGATAGCTTGAGCTTGAAATAAAAGTATTGCTTTTTTTGAAGGAAAAAAATAAAGAGCAACAGACGTAAGTGCTTTGGCCTTTCTCTGCTGCTCTCCATGTTAAGCGGATCCATGTGAACCGCTTAACTCAAATTATGTAGTTATATCATTTAAAATTTATAAGCATTTGTATGGGTTGACTTATCGTCAATTACAATCTCTATCGAATTAGCTCGCGTCTTGGTAAATACGACCGCCAGGTAGTTGGCAAAAGTATTGTTTCAATGCATCCAAACAACGATGGATCTTCATCGGTTGTTGTTCATGCTTTGAAATGATGGCATATAGCGTAAAGTTAGGGAGCTTCCACTCTGGAAGAACTTCCACTAAAGAACCGTTAACCAATTCTTTTTGCACATCCAAATATAAAATACGTGCAACCCCATGCCCATGTTGGCATAAAGTCTTTGTCACTAGAATATTATTACTGGCTACTCTTGATTTCATCTCAAGTTTAACTGCGTCACCTGTCACCACATTTTTAAAATCAAAATCATGATTATTTTTCATAATCGTGATCGGAATAAGATCATGATTTTTCAAATCTTCAGGTCGTGAAATTGGTGCAGACTGATTCAAATAGCTCGGTGATGCAACCAAAATCTGTTCCACACGCGCCAATGGCACGACATGTACGCTTTGATCGTCAACCGTTGGACTCATTCTTAAGGCAATATCAATTCGCCCATTCATCAAATCCACATAATGATTATCTGCTTCAATATGAATAGATAATCCGCGATGTGCAGACATCCAATGCGACAAAGCAGGAATCACATGATTGGCACCTAACTCTGGCGTAGTGGCTATTCGCAGCTCACCCACGAGATCATCGCGCAATTCATTGATACGTATTTTGCCACGTTCAGCAGCGGCGAGCATTTCTTGACAGCTGTGGAAAAAAGCTTGGCCTGCTTCAGTTAAATTCAACTTTCTTGTTGAGCGATGTAAAAGAACAACTTCCATCTCTTGCTCTAAAGAACGAATTTGCTGACTCACAGCACTTGTAGTGATGCCTAACTCACGCGCAGCACCACTAAATGAACTCTTTTCAACAACACAAGCAAAAACACCCATTGCCCGTAGTTGATCTAACATAAAATTCTCTCTGGATTCATGAGAAGTTTTCATCTATTTGATAAAAACAACTCATTGTATTATACGGTGAATTTTTTGCGTTGCATCCAGATTTTTTAATTTAATGGTAAAACTATAGTCGGATTGATTGGCTTGCCATCTAAGCGTACTTGGAACTCTAACATGGTGCGCGTTGCACCTGTGGAGCCCATTTCAGCAATTTTCTGTCCTGCCGTCACATTTTGACCGCTCTTCACATTCATCGCACTGTTGTGTGCATATGCTGTGATATAACCATCAATATGCTTAACCAAAATTAAGTTCCCATATTCTTTCAATCCGTCTGCTGCATACACCACTTGGCCATCTGCTGCTGCATAAATTGGATCACCTTGGTTACCAGCATAGCGAATACCTTTTACATTATTTGCTAAATTATAACCTTGCAAAACAGCGCCATTACTTGGTTTTACCCAGCGTAAAGTTGAACTTTTCGAGCTCACAACAGGTGCGGTCGGTACTTTAGCAGGAGTTGTTGTGGTTGTGGTGGTCGTATTTTGACTCGGGAGACCAACATTTTGACGTTGAATTGGAGCGGTTTGTGTAATAGGTTGCGTTGTAGTTGTACGTGGGCTACCCGAGCCTTTTAAACGTAATGACTGCCCCACATAAATACGATACGGCGCAGCAATATCATTCATGTCTGCAACAGAGGTATAACTCAGCCCATAACGAGTTGCAATACCGCTCAGCGTATCGCCTGAACGAACTGTATAATAGTCTGGTGCTTTCGCAAAACGTGTTGCATTGTTAACCTGTGGTTTAGAAGCACAACCACTCAAAATAACAGTTGAAACTACAGCTGTGGATAACACGACAGTTTTCAGCAGTGCTGTAGGAATTGCAATGAAACGAATTTGAGCCAACACAGACATTTATCTTACTCTCTAAAAATACAAAAAATAATAAGTTTAATTTGCGCTAAGATTAGCAAAAAAGTATGTGAAAATAGTATCTCTGCGCGTATTTTCACAAAGTTATAACAAACAGCTCAATACATTCCTTGTATTGCTCAGCTGTAGCGTCTTTTAAGCACTTATTTGCCCTTGTAATGCATGCAAAACTTCATAATTGGTTGCATCCATCTGAATAGGCGTAATACTGACAAAACCATTCGCTACGGCGAAAAAGTCTGACTCTACCTCATCATAGCCTCTTTTCGGTTCTATCACTGCTTCACCTGCAAGCCCAATCCAGTACACTTGACGACCACGCGGGTCAACATGACTGCTAATCGGCTTAGACTGACGACGACGTCCTTGATAGGTAATTTTAGCGCCCTGTAACTCAGCTACATCAGGAATATTAATATTTAAAATATGGCGTGGTGGTAGTGCGGGCAAACCTTGCTTCACAAAATCATGCACCCACTGTGCGGCATGATGATAATCTTCTAGGTGGTTGTACGATCGCACTTCAGGGCCCGCAAGTGATACCGCAATGGCTGGTTGTTTCATCAGTCGCCCTTCAAAAGCTGCTCCAACTGTACCTGAGTAGAGTACATCATCACCCAAGTTTGCCCCGCTATTGATGCCACTAACAACCAGATCAAACTCAAAGTCAAATAAGCCATTCATGGACAAATAGACACAGTCCGCGGGTGTACCATTGACTGCCCACATATCCGGTGCAATTTCGATTGGGCGTAAGGGTCGATCTAAAGTCAAAGCACTAGAAAAACCACTACGTTCACTTTCGGGTGCTACAATCACCACGCGACCTAATGGACGTAAAGCATGTGCGAGCGCTTGAATACCTGGTGCAAAAACACCATCGTCATTGGCTATTAAAATATTCACTGATGGATCTTCTTAAATCTATATGAGTCGGTAAAAAGCTTTATACACCTAATTTATACTCGTCTTCGTCTTTTTAATTTGCAATTAAAACAGGTAGATTTACGGGTAGCTTGAAAAAACTAAATTTTTAAAGCGAAAAGAAAAAGCTATAGAGTCCTCGATGCAGAAAGACTATACATTGAGATCAGGCAATCTGAAAAGATGAAATCATTGATCTGGGTGAGTACTTTAATCTTGCATGAGCAGAGTGCAAAAAAGAGAGAGCCTAAAAACAGAAGAAGCTAAGCACACTTTTAAAGTGTTTACTGGAGAGTACGTCTTCAAAAATATAGATCTCTCGATCCTATAAAACCACTTCCCCATTACTTAAAAAAGAATTATAAAGCAATGAGTTAAAAAATCTAAGAGAGCGAGTCTAGCTATGACTCACTATTATAAAAACACGCTTTAAGTATGAGTATGTTGAACCAAGTTATTCGCGTTTTTTACTCATTTCGGATAACAAATCCAGTTGTATTTCTTGTATTTGGGCTAACCTATTCCACTGATGCATCAGTAGATGATCTAGTTTTTCATTTAAATGTTGAATTTCTAACTCTGCCTTTAAATTAATTTTATAATCATTTTGCGAGCGCAATCTGTCTTTGGCTTCCTGTCTATTTTGGCTCATCATAATCACAGGAGCTTGAATCGCTGCAATACAGGATAAAATTAAATTTAATAGAATAAAGGGATACGGATCGGCAGGGTGCGTAACCATGACCACTGTATTGACAATAATCCAAATGGCTAGGAAAGTCGCAAAGCACATGAGAAAAACCCAACTACCGCCAAAGGTCGCAATTTTATCTGCCAGCCTTTTCCCTAAAGTCCAATTTTGATCCAACTGATTTTCAACATTTTTGGTGATCACTTCATGTTGTTGCAAACTTTTAATCACCTCATATTCAAGATCAGTCACTTCCCCCTTTTCAGACTTTAACAGGGAATGAACATACTGAATTCGATATTTGGTTAAGTCTGCTTGGCATATATAACTTTGAGGCGACCATTCTGGAAAATCATGTGAAATTTCTTCGGTAATAGATTTTCGTATTGCCCCCATAGGAATGAGGTTTTTAATGAGGAATTTCTGCCCACAGACTAAACATTCATGACTTTGAATTTTTTCGCTCATGCTCGTTCTCTTTTATAATCATTATTGGTTTTGGGGAGATAAACATCATCGAACAAATTTTGAACCAATGTCAAATTTTCAGCACCTCTAAGATTAGCTCCTCATTAAGATTTTTCTAGACAGTAGCCATGAATAAAAAAATGCCACAGATATAATCATGATTCTGTGTCTTAAATAAGGCTAAACAAGTTCATATCATCAGGCTAAAAATTAAAAAAAATCCAGCTTTAGAGCAAGGAGACAATCAATGCCTAACTCCGCAAGGCCTATGCGTTTAGGTCTACTTTTTCACGCCATATTACTCACAGGTGTCGCAGCTAATGTAGATGCGAATACACCCTCTGTAGTGTTGAGTTCTTCCAAAAATTTTATGTATCCAGATATAGATCATGGTCTAAGTGAAAGTCTTTATCCGAATGAGGCCGCCACTGCTAAAGAAATCGCGAATATCATTGAAATGACGATCCGAAAACAATATGCCACAGATATCGCACTACGTGATGCACACCCTAAAGCACATGGTTGCGTACGCGCAGAATTTAAGATAAACGAGACATTGCCTCCAAATATGGCTTATGGTGTTTTTATTCCGGGGAAAACTTATCAAGCATGGATTCGTTTTTCGAATGGATCGAGTAATGCAAAACAGGCGGATATAAAAAAAGATGCACGCGGCATGGCGATCAAACTTTTAGCCGTGCCAGAGAAAAACCTTTTAGATGAACCTGCGCCTACGCAAGATTTTATCATGATCAATCACCCTGTATTCTTTGCCAATGACCCTGCTCGTTATCTATCATTTATGCAAGATATCAATAGCGATCGATTTCTAAAAAAACTGCATGTCCCTTTTGCATTAGGAGCTAAAGGAACTTGGATTGCCTTGAACACTAGAAATAAAATTTCAAATCCACTGAAAACCAGATACTGGTCTATGGTGCCCTATCAGTTAGGAGTTGGCGATCATCGTCAAGCAGTAAAGTACTCTGCTCGTGCATGTTCAAGCGTTGTTAGCCCGATTCCAGTTACTCCTCAAAAGGACTTTTTAAGAGAGGCACTTCGAACGACCTTACAAGACCGTGATGCCTGCATGGAGTTTTTAGTACAACCTCGAACATCCAACTCAATGTCTGTTGAAGACTCGATGACGGAATGGAAAGAAGATAAAGCCCCTTTCTATAAAGTAGCCACAATTCGTATTCCTCAGCAAGTTTTTGATACCCCTGAGCAAAATAAGTTTTGTGAAAATCTTTCCTTTACACCATGGCATGCATTAGCTGAACATAAGCCACTGGGTGCGATAAACCGAATGCGCAAAGTCATATATGACCAGATTAGTCGCGTCAGACATGAGATGAATTCGGCTAAACAAACAAACGCTAACAATGTCGGAGATCAATAAGGAGTCCTATGGTTAAACTCAATGGCCTGTTAATCTGTGTGTCTAAAGAAGAAGCCCATCTGGTGATGAAACTCCTTCCAGAACATATTGAATTAACTCATCAAGAAGAAGGCTGCATTTCTTTTGAGGTCAAGCAAAGCCACGACCCTTTTATCTGGGAGGTGCTAGAAGTTTTTGATAGCATGAAAAGTTTTAAGCATCACCAAAGTAGAACAGCCTCATCCATTTGGGGAGTGAAAACGCAAAATATTAAACGGCAGTACAAAATATCTGAGGGTGAATAAGGTTTAAGTTTCTAGCTATAAAATGACACTTCTATGACTAGAACTTGAAATAGCCCTCAAATGAAAGCTATCTCTATTCAGATCATAAATTTTGAAAATGTTCTGTACTAAAAAACATGATGAAGAATAGCAGTTTTTGTATTGATCATCATGCATTGAGCAGGTGTTAAAGCTGAGAGCTTTTTAGTGAGCGATAGCTGCTGCTTTGGGTTTAAAAGCCACCAAACAAAAGACAATAAAAGCACATAGAACAAAGGAAGCGCCAAATCGACTCAGATCTAGTCCTCCATGGCTAATGGGCTTATCTAGGAAATCCCCCAGTACGGCACCTAATGGTCGTGTGAGTACAAATGCAGCCCAAAATAAGAAAGTTCTAGAAATTTTGGTCCACATATAAAGCATCGTCAGCAATAAAAGCAAACCGCCAAAGATAAGTGCTGCACTGGTATAGCCCAAACCTTGCGTATCTGCTGTCCAATCCCCTAGCGCTGTGCCCAATGTTTGAGAAAACATGATGGTCAGCCAATAAAACGCTTCACTTTTAGAAGATTGAATACTCTGTACCGCAATTGACCCGCTGCTGTAGTACCACACCAATAAAGATAAAATAAGCAGGCCAAATAGGATTAAGCTGCCACCTAAATAGCCTAGTCCTAAGGTACGATCAACATAGTCCGCTATAGTTGTCCCTAGAGTTGTTGTTGCAATAATTGTAGACCAATAAAAAAATGCATTATATTTTTTGGCCTTAATCTGTGCTGCGACGAATATTGCAAAAATAACGGCAAAGATGCCCGTACTTACGATATATCCCAGATTAAACGACATGGATAAAGCATCCCCCGCTGTTTCACCCAGTGTTGTTGCCGCAATTTTAATGATCCAAAACAGCAAAGTGACTTCAGGCACCTTGCTCAGCACCTTATGCAGTGTTTTTTCTTCAGTCATGATACACACCCAAACCTTATTATTTTGTCTATGCTGAATAATAGTGTTCACAACTGAAACCAATCTTAAATTTCAAAGACCTCTCCTATAGAGGCTGTTTATGGCTTTCAATAACACAACATCCATAGACTTATTCATCCGCTTTCTAAATGGACTTGAAACAAAGCTGAGCTGAGTTAAACACCTAAGCTCATGTTGTTACTCGCTACCCGTAAAGACAGCTGTAAAATAAACCATGACAAATGTTCTGTTCGCATCAATTTAATTTGCGATATTTTCGATATTTTTCTGATTGACCCGTCTATAAGTAAAGGGTTTAGCCTAATGGAACAATGAACGAATGATGGAAACTATGCTTACTGTATCTCGCTTAGCGAAAAAACTCGGTTTATCCAGAACGACTATTCTCTATTATGAGAAACAGGGTTTATTAAAACTAAGCTTAATCGCTGAAAATGGATACCGGTGGTACGGTGAAAGTGAAATTGAGCGTCTTAAAAGCATCATCTCTTACCGTTCTTACGGACTATCCATTTCAGATATACGCTTGCTTTTAGAACCACTTAGCATATCCCAAGGGCAGATCTTGGAAAATCATTTTCGTGCATTGGAACAAGAGATCAATAACTTAAGAGCTCATCAAAAAGCCATCATTGAGTTATTGAAAAAGTCCATTTTATTAAAAGAAAAGTTCGTGAATAAAGCCAAATGGGTAGAGATTATGATCGCAGCGGGTTTATCAAAAGAAGATATGGTTAGGTGGCATCAAAAATTCTTAGAGTCACTCGACATTACACAAGATGAAATTACAGCTATTCGAAGCTTATAGTGCTTTTTAGCTCTCCACTCTTGAACATTTGAACATTTGAACATTTGAACATTTGAACATCAAGTCCAATAGCCCTCATCTAAGGGCTATTTGGTTCACTGCTTACCTATCGTAAGCGTTTTTTATCCTAAATATTATTCCTGCACCAACAAGCAGATCATCCTAAAGACCGCCCAAACGAAAGATTAAAAATAGTTAACATCTCTTGGGTGATGATCATTGGCGATTAAAAGGTCCAAAACAAAAATCTTTATTCAAAAAATGACTGGTCAGAACTTTTCATTGAATTCTAACTGAAAATATATATATTGAGTCTCCGCATCCACCATAAATATGTGATTTTAAAAATGATTAAAAGCTTAACATTACGTAATTTCTTCGGATTAGGCATGGCTATCATGATCTCTCAATCTGCTTTTGCACTAGAGGGATTAAGCACAGAAGAAGCCAACACCATCGTGAAAGAAGATATTGCAGCAGCACAAGTCATGACCGAATTTTGCCCTGCTTTGGTGGGTCAAGGCCCTAAAATTGAAAGCAACATTCAAACTTTAATTCAAACCTATTTACAAGACTACTCAGATAAGTCGATGACGTATGCAAAATTACAGTCAGACAGCGAATACCAGTCGATTCTGAAAGAAGCTCGTGCGGATGCAAAAGGTACAGACAAAGCAGAACAAAAGTCAGTGTGTGATGATGTTGTAAACTTTGAAGGTTAATTCAAGTTCTACATCTGCATCGCAAAAAGGATGAATAATAGGGTTATTCATCCTTTTTTATTGGACTGAAAAATGTAAAAACGATGAAGCGACTTCAACAGCTTCTATACATTTTTGCGCTTACATTTACTTAAAATTTGTTTAAGCTCATCCTATTATGGCAACAACATGTATGCACTTAGGGTTTAGAATGAATTTGAATGTAATGAAAAAAGTAATTTTGGCAGTTTGTGGTTCTTCTTTGATTGCTATCAGTTCGGCTCATGCAGCCAATAAAGACGAAAATATTGAAGTGACTCCACTGCAACAAGTGACGCAGCAAGAGTTGGCTGCAATTTATGTTCTGTCAGAAGTTTGTCCAAGTCTCGTTTCAGACCAGACTCAGTTTGAAAATGGCTACAATACTTTGGCCAAAGAGTATTTACCACAACAGAAAAACCCGACTGAATACCTTAAAAGTCTCAGCAAAGAGAAAAAATTTAAGCCTATTTTAGCCGAAGCTCAAGCCGATGCGAAAAAAGCAGGCAAAGCGAAAAACCAAGAAATTTGTAAAGAATTGAGCACTTACAGCAAATAATACCAATTGGTTACAATATCTTTGAAATAAGCCGATTTCTCCCGTAGAAGTCGGCAGAACTTTGTCCTAAAATGCAAAGCTCTCGTGCTTATACTAAAGAAATCGGAACCCCTTAGAATGATTCAAAAAAGCGCCCTTGCTGCGGCATTACTCGTACCAAGCATTTCATTTGCAGCAACTGTCTTATCTTCACCACCAGAACTAAATAATAAATCATATGTGCTGATGGATTATGAGACTGGGCAAATCCTCGCATCTAAAAATGAAAATGAAAAATTAGCACCAGCATCAATGACAAAAATGATGACGAGTTTCATTATTGAGCAAAAGTTGTTGACAGGTGAGCTAACCGAAGATGAAAAAGTTCGGATGAACGAGTCTGCTTGGTGTCGTGGTAGTAGTTCAGAATCATGTATGTATGTGCCATTAAATGGTACAGCGACTGCATTAGAGATGTTACGCGGCATTATCATTCAATCGGGTAATGATGCATCTAAAGCTATGGCTGAGCACATTGCTGGGAACGAAGGTACTTTCGTTCACATGATGAACACTGAAGCAAAACGTATTGGCATGACCAATACCAGCTTCATGAACTCAACAGGTATGCCTGCTGAAGGTCACTACTCGACCGCTAAAGACATGGCAACGCTTGCACAGCACATCATTCACGACAGTTCAAAATATTATCCGATTTATTCTGAAAAAGAATTTACCTTTAACGGTATCAAACAAGGCAACCGTAATGCCCTGCTTTATACTGACCCAAGTGTGGATGGTTTAAAAACTGGTCATACTGACGAAGCGGGTTACTGCTTAACAACTTCGGCTAAACGTGGCCCAATGCGTTTGATTTCTGTGATTTTTGGTGCGCCAAGCATGCAAGAACGCGCAACGCAAACACGTGAAATTTTAGCATGGGGTTATGCAAACTTTGAAACTAAAAATGTTCAAGCTGCGAACCAAGTTTTAGCAAAATCAAAAGTATGGTTTGGTAAAGAAAGTGACGTACAAATTGGTTTAGCTGAAACCTTCAACGTAACGATGCCTAAAGGCCAAGCCAACGCAATCAAAACACAACTGGTGGTTCAACCGAAACTGACTGCACCTTTGAAAAAAGGTCAAGTGGTTGGTAAATATGTAGCAAGCCTTGATGGTAAAGTGATTGCTGAAAAACCACTTGTGGCGCTAAAAGATGTTGAAGAAGCAGGTTTCTTTGCACGTATGCTTGACCACATCAAACAATTCTTCTCAAACTTATTCTAAGCAGTAACACTTAGACTTAAGTTAAAGCATCCACACCTCGGTCTGGGTGCTTTTTTATTTTATAATGGGCACCTACATAAAAGCAGAACACCAACATGGCTAAAAATATTCGCCCTTATTTGAACAGCACGCCACAGCTTGGCAACAACTGCTATATCGATGAAATGTCGATAGTGATTGGTGATGTTGTATTGGCTGAAAATGTTTCTGTATGGCCTTTTGCCGTGATTCGTGGTGACGTAAACCATATTCGGATTGGTAAAAACTCAAATGTACAAGACCATGCTATGCTGCATGTTAGCCATAAAAAAGCAGATAAACCAAATGGTTCGCCTTTAATCATTGGCGAAGATGTCACCATTGGGCACCATGTCACCTTACATGGCTGTACCATCGGCAATCGGGTTTTGATCGGTATCAATAGCATTGTTTTGGATGATGTCATCATCCCTGACGATGTCATGATTGGTGCAGGAACACTGGTTCCACCAGGGAAAGTACTTGAGAGTGGCTACTTATATGTCGGTAGTCCTGCCAAAAAAGTTCGTCCACTGACAGAAAAAGAACTGGCATTTTTACCTTATTCGGCACAGAACTATGTCAAAGTTTCAGGTAATTATAGCCATTCCACTGACTGATCGTTATGAATATTCATTAAGTACATAAGTTGAACTTCTATTGAATGATGAATCATACCTAGATCTTGCATCTAGGTATTTTGACTTTATATCGCTTTTCTAGAGAAACAGATCTCAATTAAAGATGCTTCAATATATCCGTTAGAACCAAAATCTTATCTTGTCCTATCTTGTCCTCGATTTCCTTTTGAACCTTCTGCCAATGAGGAAGAGCTTTTGTTAAAAGCTGATGACCTTTTTGAGTTAATTTTAAAATCACTTCTCTTTGATCTTGATCACCTTGTGAAAGTTCAACAAATTCCATTTTCTCTAGAACTTTTACATTCCTTCCAACTGTAGAACGCTCTAACTCCATCATTTTTGCTAAAGTCGTTAGGCTGATCGGCTCTATTCTCTTAATCATTGATAAAAGAGAAAATTGAGTAATATTGATTCCAAATTCAGCTAGTGCAGAATTATAACGATGCCCTAAGCGTCGGGAAGCACTACGTAGCATTGCACTGTAACAGGGTAAAATCATCATTCCAATTAGTCTTATCAGGTTGAATCTAGTTTGACATAAAGTATAAGTCTTGTAGAAAGAATATAATTTCATTAATATAAGGGTATATACCCGTATTATTTATTAGTATTTTGGTTGATCTATGAAAATTGTTGAATATACAGATAAGTTTAAAGATGACGTTATTGATTTAATTCTCAATATTCAAAATATTGAATTTGACGTAGATATTCAGCTAGAGGAACAACCTGACATTCAAGATATTCATCAATATTTTACTACAGCAGGTGGGAACTTTTGGTTAGCGCTGGACGATCATGGAAAACTCATAGGAACAATTGGTCTTCAAGCACTTACACCCCAAATGGCTATCTTAAAAAAGTTTTTTGTTAATTCTGAATATAGAGGTCATAAAGTTGGAAAGGCTTTATATGATGAGCTATTAAATTTTGCTGAAATAAATAATTTTTTAGAAATTTTTCTAGATACTCCATCTAAAGCAACTCAATCCCATCAATTTTATCGTAAAGCAGGATTTGAGGAGATTCCTAAGCAACAACTACCTGTTGTGTACCAATACCCAGATCGCAACTCACTCATTTTTCGCTTAAAACTTTAACTAAAATAAAAAGCAAAATAATACAGTTTATGCAAAACCATTTATTATTTTAATATAAATCATTCGCTTAAATTTCCAAGAAAGCCTAATCGTACCCGATTTGGCTTTTTTATGGATTGCTCACGTTACACACCTATTATTTAACCATTATTTCACAAGCTGGATAAGCTAACATTTATAGTGAGTTATTCCCTATTTCAAACGCTCAAAGAAATAAGCTTTCAACATAGCCACCACCGCCTAAATTTTGTAGAATACTCCTTTTACCCCATGGTGCTTTTACATGACCGCTTGGACAGCTCACGTCACCGTCGCAACTGTTGTTGAAAAAGACGGAAAATTTCTATTTGTAGAAGAGCATACTGCGGGTGTGACACACACTGTATTTAACCAACCTGCGGGTCATGTTGAATCAGGTGAAACACTCATCGAAGCTGCCATTCGTGAAACTATGGAAGAAACTGGACATGAAGTGTCTATAGATGCGTTATTAGGCATTTATACCTATACACCACCTATGTTTCCAGACCGCACGTATTATCGTTTCTGCTTTTTAGCACAGTCGCTTCATCACCATCCAACCGCCGAACTCGATACAGGTATCGTGGGTGCAGTATGGATGACTTTGGATGAACTACTCGAAACAGCCCGTGCACGTAGTCCATTGGTGATTAAAGCGGTTCAAGACGCACTCGCGGGTCAAAAATATCCTTTATCGCTCGTTTATGAGCACCAAAATTCTCCCCTTATTTCAAGTTTGGATGCCTAGTCCTATGCAACAACGTGTCATCGTCGGTATGTCGGGTGGTGTAGATTCATCTGTTTCTGCTGCTCTTCTTCTTCAACAAGGTTATCAAGTTGAAGGTCTTTTCATGAAGAACTGGGAAGAAGACGACGGCACGGAATACTGCACGGCGATGGAAGACTTAGCCGATGCTCAAGCGGTCTGTGACAAACTAGGGATTAAACTACACACCGCTAACTTTGCTATGGAATATTGGGATCGCGTATTTGAGCATTTCTTAGCGGAATATGCGGCGGGCCGTACTCCAAACCCAGATATTTTATGTAATAAAGAAATCAAATTCCGTGCGTTCTTAGATCATGCTATGCAATTGGGCGCGGACTTTATTGCGACTGGTCACTATGCACGTCGCGGCGAAACTATGACTAACTCTAAAGGTGAGGAATACGCACCTTTACTGCGTGGTTTAGATAAAAACAAAGACCAAACCTATTTCTTACATGCTGTGCATGGCCGTGAAATTAATAAGACGTTGTTCCCTGTAGGGGAAATTGAAAAGCCTGAAGTACGTAAGATTGCTGAACAATACGACTTAGTCACAGCGAAGAAAAAAGACTCAACGGGCATCTGTTTTATTGGTGAACGTCGTTTTAATGACTTCTTAAAACAATACTTACCTGCACAAGCTGGAAAAATCGTCTTAGATGATGGCAAAGAGGTTGGTGAACATCACGGCTTAATGTACTATACGCTCGGTCAACGCGGTGGTATTGGTATTGGTGGTTTGAAAGGTGTAGCTGAAGGCGCATGGTTCGTTCTACATAAAGATATTGAAAACAACCGTTTGGTGATTGGTCAAGGTCATGAACATCCACTCATGCAAAGTACTACACTTTGGAGTGAAACGATTGACTGGATCGCAGGTGAAATGAATATTCCTGAAACAGGTTTCCGTTGTACCTCTCGGACGCGCTATCGCCAAGATGACCAAGATTGTGTGATCTTTAATGATCCGACTACCCCAGGTGGCGTACGTGTTGAGTTCGATGAACCCCAACGTGCTGTGACTCCGGGTCAGAGTGTCGTATTCTACTCAGGTGAAGTTTGTTTAGGCGGTGGCGTGATTCATCATACCAATGCTCCTAAACCTGATTTTATTTAAAGGATTTTAAGACATGGCTGAGTTACCGTTTCAACAGCCTCAAACTTTGAACGAACGCCAAAACCGAGCTTTGGCGTTGGCGGCTGTTTTTCAGTCCGCGCAACTGACGCATATGACAGCCTTGAGCGGTCAACAAAGTATTGGGGAAAGCGGTAACTTCTATTTAGAGCAGTTGATTAAAGCCAGTTTAAATATCCGACCGAAGGGCAACCAAAGCGGACAAACTTTAGACTTCTTTCATCAGCTGGCGGACATATCCTTAGGACTAAAAACTTTAGAAAGTAGCATTACCCAACCCTTTAACACCTCACCCAAAACTCGAATTCCCAAATTATGTACTGCTAAACTTCCCATGACCTATGCCATGGCACTCTTACAACTCGAAAAGAAAGTGTATAGCAACCCCAAATTCGTTGAAATTATTGAACAGTCCCAACAAAAAATATTAAGACAGCTTTCTTTTTTCGATAACAACTATTTACATCCAAGCATCATTGCCAACTTAGCACAAACCTACGTCGACACCGCAGGACAAATTAACCCTCGCATTATGGTGCGGGGCAATGCAGAAGCATTTAAAGATTCATCGCATACCAACCGCATTCGCGCTTCCCTCTTCACTGGCTTACAAATGGCACATTTATGGCGTCAGCTCGGTGGAAGTTCATGGGGCATGCTGTTTAGCAAACGCAAGTTGCTTAAAGATATTCAAGATCTCGCTCGTTTACAGTATCAGGTGATTTAACACATGATCGACGGGCTTTTTAGTTTTACGTTTAATTCCAAAGTTTAAGGAATCGCTATGAACGCTTTAACCGCACTTTCTCCATTAGATGGACGCTACGCTAGCAAATGTGATGCGCTTCGTCCTTTCCTCTCTGAGTTTGGTTTAATCCATGCTCGTGTGACTGTTGAAGTGCGTTGGTTACAAGCGCTTGCAAACCGTCCAGAAATCACTGAAGTGCCTGCTTTCAGTGCTGAGACCAATGCTGCACTTGATGCAATTGTTGCTGACTTTTCTGAAAACGACGCCAACCGTATTAAAGACATCGAACGTACCACGAACCATGACGTCAAAGCGGTTGAGTACTTCTTGAAAGAAAAAATTGAAGGCATCGAAGAGCTTAAAAATGCGGGTGAATTCATTCACTTTGCGTGTACGTCTGAAGACATCAACAACTTGTCTCATGCATTAATGCTGAAAAGTGGTCGTGATGTATTGGTTGCATCTATGCAGCAAATCATTGACTCAATCGTGGCATTGTCTGAAAAGCATGCTGACCAACCAATGTTGTCTCGTACACATGGCCAGACGGCAAGCCCAACCACTTTGGGTAAAGAAATGGCAAACGTAGCATATCGTCTTGCGCGCCAAATCAAACAATTCAAACAAGTTGAGCTTTTAGGCAAAATTAACGGTGCAGTAGGTAACTATAACGCTCATCTTTCTGCTTACCCAGACATCAACTGGCCTGCACACTCACAAGCATTCGTTGAATCTTTAGGTTTGAGCTTTAACCCGTACACCACTCAAATTGAACCGCATGACTATATGGCGGAACTGTTTGATGCTTTACGTCGTTTCAATACGATTTTGATCGACTTTAACCGTGACGTTTGGGGTTATATCTCGCTTGGTTTCTTCAAGCAAAAACTCAAAGATGGTGAAGTGGGTTCTTCAACGATGCCACACAAAGTGAATCCTATTGACTTTGAAAACTCAGAAGGTAACTTAGGCTTAGCTAATGCTGTACTGGCACACCTTGGCGAAAAACTTCCTATTTCTCGCTGGCAGCGTGACCTAACAGACTCAACTGTACTACGTAACATGGGTGTTGGTTTTGCACAAAGCTTGATCGCTTTTGAAGCTTGTTCAAAAGGCATTGGGAAACTTGAACTCAATGCTGCACGTATTGATGAAGACTTGAACAATGCGCAAGAAGTTCTCGCTGAACCAATTCAAACCGTAATGCGTCGTTACAACGTTGAAAAACCATACGAAAAACTAAAAGCATTAACTCGTGGTCAAGCTATGACACGTGACATGATGGTTGACTTCGTCAATGGTAATGAACTTGAAGCTGTTCCTGCTGTTGACCGTGCACGTTTGGCGGAAATGACACCTGCAACCTATACAGGTAATGCAGCTGAACAAGCAAAACAAGTTGCTGACTTAATTTCTAAAATCTAATTTTTAGAAATTGAAAAAAGCGAAGCTTCGGCTTCGCTTTTTTATCTATAATGCAAACAAGAATCTCCCATATGCATAATTGAAAAACCAATAAAAATGATGACAATCCTGAAAAGTACAACAACGAAAGCTCACATTGACTATCAACTGAAAAAGCCGCATTGGATTGCTCTCACTGTACTCGCTGTCGGCATTGCTTTCGCATCGATCCATCCCCTTGAACTCAGCTCTTATATTTTGCATCAGGTCGGAACCGTATTCATGTTGGTGACGCTGATCATTTGTCTTTATAAATTGGGGCTCAGCTTAATCAGCTTTATGCTTTATATTGGGTTTTTGCTGATTCATATACTCGGTGCACATTATCTATATTCTTATGTACCCTATAATGAATGGTCAATCCAATATTTAAACCTAGACCTCAACCAGAGTTTAGGTTGGACGCGTAATATGTATGATCGCTTTGTACATTTAGCGTATGGCCTACTGCTATACCCATTTTTCTATCGTCTGTTTCAAGTGTGGTTACCCCAACTTTCTAAACTCACCCTATTCTTGCTGGTCATTCAATTTGTGATGGCAAGTAGCCTCATTTACGAATGGATTGAATGGTTTATTGCGATGGGCTTATCGCCTGAAGATGCTGAAAACTACAATGGGCAACAAGGTGATATTTGGGACGCGCATCAAGACATGCTTTTAGCCACAGTTGGCGCAATCATCACAGGCATAGCCTGCCTATTGAAAAAGTAGTCCTTTGCTGCCATCCCTATAACACAACAAATCACGACTATTACAGGACTCATTTAAGCATAAGTAACTTGTTCATCAGCTTTAAAAACACAATAAAAAAACACCACGTCAGACGTGGTGTTTTAACTCTATTAGTCTTTCGCAGACTCATCTGTTGGCACTTCAGTAATTCGGCCACCGCGAGCAAGGAATGCCGCAACTTCGTCTTCAAGTGCTTGGCGTTGTTTTAATTTTGCAGTCACCGTCAGTGTTTCAGCTTCGGCAACATCACCATCACTTGCAGCATTATCAGAAGAATCTGATGCGCCTTTTTCCGCTGCTTGAGCTTCGTCTTCGTCGACTGCTGAGTCTTCTACATCATCATAATCATTTGAATCAGTCATCTTAATCTCCCCACAAATGACATTTTAGGTTCCCATGAATTACTGGTTTCCAATTATGTTGAAATTTAACAAGCTCTCAGCCTTTCGCATAGTCTTATTCAACGGAAAATCGTATCTTTTTTAATCAAAATCGTAATCTTATTTTACGACTGGCTAAAAATTAACACTTCCTTTCTTAGACAGCATAACGCGTCTCTTTGAGTAAGCCTAAACCATTGGCCTGTGCCATAAAAGCATCTTTTAATACAGGCAGTTTTTCAACTTGTTTCAAACCAAAGTTTCGCGCCCACACCACAGGAAAGAGTTGTGTGGTTTCCATCCAACCGATGGCAGACATGCTATGCATCATGGCATCATTTTGTCCTTTACGGCGGTGTTCATAACGCTTCAGTGTTTGCTCATGTGCCCACACGCCACGTGCTAAATCATGTAGTAATACATCACACAGTACAGCCGCATCAAGACAACCAATATTCACACCTTGCCCCGCCAACGGATGAATCACATGAGCCGCATCACCAATTAAAGCCAAGCCTGCTTTAACATATTGCTGTGCAGCACGTGCTTTGAGTGGGAAAGTGGCACGAGGTGTCGCTTCCAACACTTCGCCTAACATGTGATGACTTTCTCGCGTTAATAGCTGGGTAAATTCAGCATCTGAAAGTGCAGCATATTCTTCTGCATAATCATCGGGGAGCGTCCATACGATAGACTGCCAATGCCCTGCTTGCTCTGGTTTTAAACTAGCCATTGGTAAAAAGGCCAAAGGCCCCGTTTCTAAAAAAATCTGACGTGCAACGTGTTGATGAGGCTGTGCAGTGCGAATGGCACAGCTTAAACCAGCCTGTTTGTAGTCCAACACATCGATATCGATAAACGCTTGTTCCCGTACAAAAGAGTTTGCACCATCTGCACCAATCACCAGTTTGGTTTTCAACACCGTACCATCGGCCAAATGGATATACCATAGCCCAACACCTTCTTCGACACGAGCAACTTTAACCTGAGTTCGGTAATCGTTGAGTACAGCAAGCATCTGCTGTTGAATCGCTAAATTAAGTAAACTTGGCTCAACCATAGAACCGAGTGCTTGTTCGCCTTGTGGTTCCTGCTTGGACTCATGACCAAAGTTAATTTCACCATAGCCATTTTTATTCCACACCTTCATGCCGCTATACGGCATCTGGCGGGCAATTTTGTCCCAAACATCAACGGTTTTAAGTAGGTGTATCGTCGCCTGACTGAGTGCCAAAACCCGTGGGTTTGCAACACTTAAGGTCTTTTGTTCATCCAAAATAGGTGCAGCATCCAGTACGGTAGCTTGCACACCGCCTTGTGCTAAAAGCAAAGCGGTCAGTCCACCGACCAAGCCACCACCAATGATCACGACATCTAAAACATCAGTTTGAACATGACTCATGCTTTTAGCCCCATGGCATAGTTGGCAACGAGGGGTTTAATACCTGGAATCGTATCAAATGCGACCAGACCAGTATTCCGAATAAACTTTAAGATTGGATTGCTATTGCTAAAGCCTCGTACCACTGAATCACAGAACTTAATTACGCGTTGTTGATCGGTCAAACGTGAAGCCTCGTAGGCTTGCAGCATTGCGGCATCGCCCAAGTCGGTATTTTGCGCAATTTGCTCCGTTAAATAACGTACTAAGACGTGCGCATCTCGCATACACAGGTTAAAACCTTGCCCCGCAACAGGGTGAATGGTATGCGCGGCATTGCCCATTAAGACCACGCGTCCTACGGCCTGCTTTTCTGCTAATACTTGTGATAATGGAAAACTAAAACGCTTACCTGTTTTTTGGAACTTTCCTGCACGGTCGCCATAGGTTTCTTGCAAAGCATCTAAGAAATGCTGGTCATTTTCATCGCCCAACCATTCACCTTCTGTGCCTTTTTTCACAGGCCAAACTACTGAACGACGGTATTCACCTGGAAGCGGCAACAGTGCCAATGGTCCTAAACTACTAAAGCGCTCGAAACCCACATGGTTGTGCGGTTTTGAAGTTTGCACTGTAGTGACGATAGCGACCTGATCATAATCATGTTCTGAAGCACCTATTCCTAAGGCTTTACGGCAGAATGAATCACGCCCATCTGCAGCAATGACAAGTTTTGCTTGCAGTGACAGTTGTTCTTCTCCACGACTCGCTTTTATGTAGGCCATATCGGCATCTTGGGTCAGTTGAGTGACTTGTACACCATCAATCAGCTCAATGAATGGTTGTTTTTGAACTTCCGTCAGTAGTACACGACCAAGCCATGCGTTTTCTATGACCTGCCCGAAGCTTTCGATTTTTTCTTGTTCTGCTTTGAGTCGAGCCTTACCAAAGCTGCCTTGTTCGGTGATATTTACTTCTAAAATAGGCGTTGCATGTTCTTGTAAAGCGTTCCATAAACCCAGTTCTTGGTAAATTTGAACTGTACGACGAGACAGTGCGCTGTTTCGTGCATCAAAGCTAGAATGGTATGGCGCAAGGTTTACATCATCATAATTTGGGTATTTGATCGCCTCTAAAAGTTTCACCGCAATGTTTTTTTTGGCTAACATCAACGCCAGACTCAGTCCGACCATACCACCACCGACTATGATGACTTCTTGTTGCATGCTTCTATCCTTTTTATGGCGTACCTAAAGTCAAAAACTTCAAATACCTATAAGTTTTAATGGATTTATATTACATCAAAGATTTTCTTTTTTATAATGAAATAGGCAATTGTTGGTTGGAGTTGAACTAGAATGATACATTATTCAAATTAATCCAAACTTCATGGAAGCTCATTCAACCGTTTTTGCGCATCTTCATTAAAATTACTAGCAGCTTGATAATACCAACGTTTTGCAATTTTTAAATCTATATCAAAACCATTTCCATACTCATACATCAAGCCAAGCCTATAAGGTGCGACAGCATTTCTTTGCTTTGCTGCTTTCCGATATAAATTTGAAGCTTCCGTAAAACTTTGTTCAACCCCTTTGCCCTTTTCATACATTTCACCAAGAACAGTTTGTGCATCAGCATTGCCTTGAGCGACGGATTTATTTATCCAAAACAATGCTTGCAGATAATCTTTTTGCACACCTTTACCACCAAGATAGAGTAGACCTAAATTAAGTTGCCCAAATTGATCTTTCTTATCAGCAGCCTGTTGATACCAAAATTGTGCTAGAGCATAATCCTGAATCAACCCTTCCCCATTTTCGTACATCTTTCCAAGCTCATTCTGAGCTAACACATCTCCACTTTGTGCACACTTTAAAATTCGGTCATATGCAGGAATCTTTTTATAATCACAATCAATGACATCAAAACCTAAATAGCTTTCGAATAACTCAACCAACAATCTGCGAGCCAAGGCTGTGTGATACATTGACTGATTCTTTGAAGCAATGTGATAGTACTTAAAATAGTCCTCTGTAAAGTTGGATGAAGAATCGTAATCTATTATTTTTTCTCTCTTTAATTTACCCTTTTCTAAATATTCATGTTCATAAAATATTGAAAAATTAAGCCATTCCTTTTCAAAGTCTTGTATCTCTCCTTCAAAATACAAATCCTCATCTTCTTCCTGCGAAACCCTTCTAACCTCCATATTGTTTTTATAAATCAAATAACTATAACCATCACAACTATCTACACATTCAAAAAAAACCACCCAATCATTTGAGGGCAAATCTTCTAATAATTCTTGCCATAACTCAGGATCATTGTAAGCAGAATAAAAAATATCTACGTTATCGACAAAAATGAAATTTCCACCAATTTCGTGTATACGAATATTTGTACACGAATCAATAATTTCAACTTCATGCTGCATCCATTTATAAATAATAGCTTTTACTTCTTTAATATCACCTTGGAATGGAAACACCATTCCTGTCATTCGAGTACCCATATTTTTTATTTTTACACTATAAAATTAATTAATTTTATATTACTTCAAAGATTTTCTTTTTTATAATGAAATGGATATTTTTACGTATTTCCACCCTAAGGCCCTGTTGCCAAAGTTATGCAGATGACAGTTTCTTAAACTTTTATTTCACACAAGAGATGTGATGTGGGATCAATATTTCAGATATTTATTTAATGAGAGCTTAGACTGCCAGCCTTTATAAGTTTTCTATATTAATAAAAGCTCATAAATCTTGAGCCATAAATTTAACCATACGAGATGAGTTATCAGTCATCTATATTCCAATTTTTATGCAATCCCGCCGCTATATTTTCCGTAGAGCTCTTGCTCACGAAGTACAAAATAAAACTAGTCCTCTTAGCTGTATAGTCCTGTAACTAAATAGCGACTTTATAGCTATATAGAATATTAAAGCGGTTCTCTTCAGTACGTTTTTTTGAATAGCGCGATTCATTAGCCTAGAAAAAATTACCCCATCACAGGATGGGGTAATTTTTGGTTTCAATTAAAGAATTTAATAACATCACTATTCTTCAATTAAAATCTGGTCCTATATAAGGCTTACCAACTAATATTCACACGTCGATTTGGTGTTAAGCATGGCACCATTTCCATCTGTGCAGATACTGCACAGCTTTGATATTCTTCAGTTACACCCTTTGCTTCGATACGAATACGCTCAGATGGTATGCCTGATCTAACTAAATAATCAGCAACCGTTGAAGCACGTTTTTGTGATAGTTTCTGGTTATAGCCGACATTACCTAAACGGTCAGTAAAACCTGTAATTACCACAGGATTTTGAGATGCCGTAGCTTTGATATTTGTAACTATACCCTCCAGAATTTGAGGACCTTCAAGAATGGCCTGCTCATCAAAACGATCAAAGTTAAAAAGGACATTAGCATTTCGCTGCGAAACTGTCTTATCAACAATTTGCGTCTCAGGAACAGGGGCTATATTTTCAGAACGCAACATAAGCTCTTCACAAGCTTCACCTTTCCAGCTTAAACGTTCAGATAAGCCTTTTTTGTCAAAATCGATACGCAATTGGCAGCGCTTATAATCTTGTGTGTTCGGCTTGCGGATATCTAAAACATAATTCCATTTTTTAACAAAGAAAAGCCCTTCACTAAAATGTGGATTTCCTAAAATATGGCGGAATTGATCCTTGGTCAAATCAGTACTTAAACGCGCTACATCTGCATACTCATAACGTTGGACTTGTTCCAAATAACTATTTTCAATTTCTGGAAAAACCACTTCTTGCTGGGTTTGTACTGGTTCAATCTCAGCATAAATTGACATTGTAGTTACAAGCAATACACCACCGATGATGCTTTTAACAATTTTTTTCATAAATCATTGAATCTCTAAAGTTAAATATATAAGGAAGGCTGAAAATAACCTTCCTTAGTTTTCATCGATTATGTATTAATCAATTACACCGCTGACGCCGATACGGAAACTCGGATCGCCTTCAGAAGCAGCAGCAATACCACCAGTTAATGACCAACGTCCATTATCAGCAGTCTTTCTTAAAGTCACACCTACCGCATTTTCACCACTATGATGAGCTGCAGCAGCTGCATAAGTCCACTTACCTGCTACATAAGGAGCTGTTTCTAATGCCATAGCAGCAGCAATACCAGCATTTGCACGTTTTTCTACACTATCAATACGTTGATTTGTGCTAGTAAATACTTGCTCTAGTTGATCACCTAGATTTGTGATTTTTTGATCAAGTTGATTGTCCCGATTATTCAATGCACTTAAAGCATCGCCCACATTATTATGAGAACCCCCACCGACGTTATAAGTCGGACCGGTATTGGTTTCATAATTTGCGCCACCACCTAAGTGGTTATAAATATTAGTATTACTTGTATGAAGTTGAGATCCATTAATAGCATCTTTTGAATCTTTACTAATAGACCCATCAGCAACTCCACTCACCTTCTTATTACCAGCATTGATGCCTGTATCTTTATCTATAGAAACATCGCCAACGCTAATTTTATTGGTATTTACAGAGTCGAAGTTGACGTCTTTCTTGGTCGCAACATTATAGTTAGTACTACCATCTTGATTGGTAGACTGGCTGACAATAATGTTGTCGCCTTCTGAAACTGTAGTTTTAGCTTTAGTTACATTGTTATTCACGTTATTAATCGCATCATGTAACTGACCACCGTTCACAGCATCTTTTGAACCTTTAGCTATCGTACCATCTTCGACATTTGTAACTTTCTTGCTTCCAGCATCGATACCATCTTTGGTTACACTTGGACCACCTTTGATGGTTAAGCCATCATTATTGACCGTTGTATCACCAGTTTGAATACTGCCGTCTTTACCTAAATTAAGATCTTTAGCCAAATCCATCTTAATTTGATTACCGTTTTTACTCACTTGGATGTTGCCATCAGTGTTTGTAAAATCAACAGTATCACCAGATTTCACAGCACTTGAATTTTCTCCATTTGCTGTTAAATTCCAACCTTGATTAGCATTGTTTACTTTAGTATTAATTGAATCAATCGCATCATGAATGGTGTTCTTGCCCGTATTACCGACATTAGAAGTCGTTACACTGCCATCAGCATTTAGTGATGTATTACCACCAATACTGTTTTTAATGCTGTTTGCAGTATTATGAAGCTGGCTACCATTCACTGCATCTTGTGATGTACTCTTAATATCGCCATTGGCAACATTGGTAATTTTCTTTTTACCTGCGTCAATGCCTTGCGCTGAAATGCTTGGACCATCTTTGATGCTTAAGCCAGCATTGTTAATGAACGTATCACCAAGCGTGACTGAGTCGAATTTAACGTCTTTATTCGTCGCAACTTTATATTCTTTGCTGCCATCAGCATTGGTGACATCTGTAACCGTGATGTTGTCGCCTTCAACAACGCTAGTTTTAGCCGCCGCTGCAGCTTTATTAACTGAGTCAATCGCATCATGAATGGTGTTCTTGCCCGTATTACCCACATTTGAAGTCGTTACACCACCATCAGCATTTAGTGATGTATTACCACCAATACTGTTTTTAATGCTGTTTGCAGTATTATGAAGTTGGCTACCATTCACTGCATCTTGCGATGTATTGTTAATATCGCCATTGGCAACATTGGTAATTTTCTTTTTACCCGCATCAATGCCCTGAGCCGTAATACTTGGACCGTCTTTAATGCTTAAGCCAGCATTGTTAATGAGCGTATCACCAAGTGTGACTGAGTCAAATTTAACGTCCTTCTTCGTCGCAACTGTTAGGTTATTCGCTTCACGCTTAATCTCAATGTTTTCACCATCCAAGAATTGAACAGTATCTGAGGCTTTTACTGCACTTGCAGTATCACCATTCGCTTGGATCTTCCAAGTTTGGTTTTGCAAGTTGGCAATATCACCCGTATTGCTAGTAATTTGCTCATCCTGTTTGGTCACAGTTTGGGTCAAATTAGTCACATTTTGATTGGTGCTGTTTAATTGGCTACCATTCACTGCATCTTGCGATGTACTGTTAATATCACCATTGGCAACATTGGTGATTTTCTTCTTGCCTGCATCAAGGCCTTGAACCGTAATGCTTGGACCGTCTTTAATGCTGAGGCCAGCATTATTAATCGTCGTATCACCCAGCTTCACAGAATCAAAGCTGACATCTTTCTTCGTCGCAACTTTATATTCTTTGCTGCCGTCTGCGTTGGTGACATCGGTAACTGTGATGTTGTCGCCTTCCACAACGCTAGTTTTCGTACCAGATCCAGCATTTTTTTCAATTGCTTCTGCGATAGACGCATAGTCATTACCAGCGACATTAAATGGCCCAGTTAACTTGCCATTATCACCTACAGTAACGCCACCGCCAATAATATCTGCAGCGCTATTTGCAACATTACCCAATACCACATTGGTTCTGTAAAGTTGGCTGCCATTAATACCATCGGTGCTTGCAGCACTAATTTGACCAGCTGCAACATTTTTAAGCTGACGTTCAGCTCCGGCAGATCCTAAAGAAACTTGATCACCCGCCTGACTTGCAGCACCCGCAAATGATCCAAATTTTATGCCATCAATGGTTGCTTCTGTTTCTTTTGTTGCATCGGTATCGGTATTTGATTTTGAACCAATTGCGACAGCATTCGTTTTTGTTACTTTAGAGGCATTACCAATAGCAACACCACTACTTTTTTCTACTCTTGAACCAAAACCTAAAGCTGTGGATTCTTTTGCATTGGCAGCAATAGAAGAGTTTGAGCCCAAGGCTAAACTTTTCTCAGCACCACCTTCAACAGATGCCTTACGGCCAATCGCGACAGTATCTCCAGTATTATCTCCAATTTTAGAAGCAATACCGATTGCAACACCACCGTCAGAATTGCCTGAATTGGCTTTTGCACCAATTGCAACTGATGCATTATCCACATCTGTTTGCGCTTGATCGGCAATTGCCCCTGTGCCAATAGCAACACTGTGCGCCCACGCCCAAGTGTCATTACCAATGGCAACACCACCTTTGTCATCGCCACTATTTGCATTTGCATTACGGCCAATCGCAATACCATCATTGATCACATTTGCATTTTCACCGATGGCAATACCACCTTGTTGTCCAGTACCAGCAGCAACATTAGCAGAACAGCCAATTGCAATGGAGGTTGAGATGTTGGTCACTGCTGAACCACAATTTGGATCAGATATAGCAATAGAATAAGCTGAAGAATCATCACCATTGCCTACTTTCACCGCATACAGTTGTGGTGAAAGTGAAAGTAAAGCTGCAGCTAATAGACTTAAATTAATCGTTTTTTTTGTTTTCACTATTGTTAATTCAGTACTAGAGCTTGCAACCGCTTTACTACGAGTTGACGAATGCCCTTTCGCTGTTGCTAGCTCAGAAACGGCAACCCATGCACCGATTGCAGCGTTCCAAATTACTTTATAAATTTTATTCACACCAACCCGCCATTGTGACATAAGTCACATTAATAAATAATAAAGAGACAAAATATGCAGAAGGTGGGCATTATATTCATTTTTTATAATTTATCTATACTTGAGATATAATTTTTTAATCTTTTTTTGCATAAAAGCTATTTAATCCCTAGTGCTGCCAAGTTAAAGCTGGCTATGAATACCATCAAGCCCATAAACCAGATCTTTCATATAACGGATATTTTGTTAATTTTAGGAATGCTTAATCAAAATAAAAGATGCAGTTCAAATCATAAAAGATCATGAGCATTTAAAATTCATTCTGGAACATTTGGCATCCAATGAAATTCTGGGGATAATTAGTACCAAAAGATTATTTAAAACAAACTATATTATTGTTTTAAATTTATTATTTCTATATTCGCATTTTTTTAAAAATCTATTATTTAACTCAAACCAGGTAAATAAATATTACCTTTCGGGGTGAGGTTATTGGAGATTTGATTAGACATAAACTAGATATTAATAACTGAATTTTCAAAGATTGTATTTTAAACGATTAATTTTTTGACATAAATAACAGTATAATAAAATCGACTATTCATCGAATTAATGCTGATTTTAAAGCTAACAATTCAGCCTATTTAAGATAAACACCTTATAAAAAATAAAAGCCGATCACATGATCGGCTTTTATACAGTAAATTATATTTATCGCGCCATTAACGCTTCAATTTCGTCTACCGACTTCACCACTTTCGCAGTCAAATTCAGTGGACCGTTTTGGGTTGCTACGATGTCATCTTCAATACGAATACCTATACCACGCCATTTCGCCTCAACCGTTTCATCATCAGGCGCAATGTACAAGCCTGGTTCAACCGTCACCACCATGCCTTCTTCATAAGCACGCCATACACCTTCTTGTTTGTATGCACCTACATCATGCACATCCATCCCCAGCCAGTGTCCTGTACCATGCATATAAAACTGACGGAAACTTTCCTTTTGGATTATCTCTTCAATATCACCTTGCATAATCCCCAGATCAAGTAGACCTTTCACTAAGATGCGCACAGCAACATTATGTGGTTCTTTATACGAGTTCCCTACACGCACTGCGTCAATTGCGGCAAGTTGCGCATCAAGCACTACATTATAAAGTGCTTTTTGCTCAGGGCTGAACTTTCCATTGACAGGAAAAGTACGGGTGATGTCTGAAGCATAATATTCATATTCACACGCTGCATCGATCAACACCAAATCGCCATCTTTCAGCTCTTTGTTGTTCTCTACATAGTGCAAAATGCAGGCATTTTCACCACCACCAACAATGCTGTTATATGATGGCACGCAGCCATTTTGACCAAACACATAATTCAGTTCAGCTTCTAGAGCATATTCCATCATACCCGGCTTAACAGTTTGCATGGCACGAGTATGCGCTTGTGCAGAAATATCAGAAGCTGTTTGCATCAATGCAATTTCTTGTACTGATTTAAACAAACGCATTTCATCTAAAATACGGTCTAGCTGTATCACTTGTGCAGGTGCAGCAGTCCCACGACGTGACTCACCATTGGCCGTCGTGATCCATTTTGCTACACGCGCATCAAATTCAGGTTGTTGCCCAATACGATAGAATAATTTTTCTTTGCTTAAGAGTTTTTCAATGATTTCTTCATCTAACAAATCTATCGCATACGCTTCGTCAGCTTCATAGTCGTCTACCGCACCATCCACACCTGCGCGGTAACCATTCCAGATTTCCATCTCGCGGTCACGCTCACGGCAGAACAAACTGTAGCTGTACCCATCTTCATCGTCTTCGGCAAAGGTTTCAATAACCGCTACGGCTTCCGGCTCAGCAAAACCAGTTAGATAAAAGAAGCTGCTATCGGTACGGTATTTATAGTCTGCATCACGATTACGCATCGCCACTGGACTGGTTGCAATAATAGCAATACTGTTCGGACCCATTTGTGCAGCCAAACGGTCACGGCGTTCCTGAAAATCCACTTGCGTTAGTTTCATGTTTGATCTGTCTTTTTTATACCAAAGAATAAAAGTGCCACGCGCACCTTATCATGTACGCGCAGCAAGTCTTATGCCAATCAGCTTGGGCGATGCGGCGTAAACATTTCTACAACATTGTTCGCTTCTGTTACAGAACGATCAATTTTTTGCTTGTTATGAAAGTGTTTCAGCAGAGAACTTTCCTCTACCGCAATCTTTTTGCGGCCTACAGATAAGCTCACAGGAATTAAACGTACAAACTCGTATAGCTCTTGATAGCTCTCTTCCCCCTCTTCATCATCATCAGTTTCTTCAAACTCAACTGCCGCCACATCTTGTAGATGTTCGATCAGTTCCATTTCATCCGGGCGAATATGACCAGACGCCAAACCAAAGCCCAGCACTACGCCTGCGCACCAATCCGCCAAAGCTTGTACACGGTCTGCCAACGTATGAGTATCATCGGGAAGTAACGGTAAATAGTCCAACTCATCGTCAGAAAGTGCATGTGCGACATCTTCTGCTTCATCGGCTAACAAAGCCAAAGCTTCTTCGCTTAACTCTGGAATTTCCAAAGTCGTGAGGATGTGTTGCCACTCTTCACGGCTCGGCGCTTGAGTTACACAAATGATACCTGTGAGTAAACCATGTAACTCACTTGGGCTAGAAATCTCTTCAATTTTAGAAAAATTTGGCTGCCATTCTGACCAACCTGAAATATCGTCTTGCATTCGTTTATCCAATCTCTATACTTCTTATATATTACCTTTGTTTGCAGCACTGTGCGACCACGATATGTTAGAAGAATTACAGCGTCTACAGGCGCATATTGGCGTTTTAAAAACGCGACTTGCTCATTTTGAAAGTGAAAATAGCACTTTAAATGCAGCTAAACTGGATGCTGAAGAACAGCATCGTTCTCAAGTTGTGCAAAAAAATGGCTTAATTACCCAGAAACAAGAACAAATTGATGACTTAACTGAGCAATTAAGCAGCGCTCAGACCCAATATCAACACTTAAATACTGATGCGACTGCTTTGGCCGATCGTTATAGTCGTTTGGAAAAAAGTTGTACGGATTTAAAAAATCGCTTTCAGGAAATCTTGGCTGAACGTAATGAATTACGTGCAATTAAAGAAAAAATGAACAATGATCAGCGTCAAGCTCAGCAAGAAATCCAAGCACTTCAGCAAGAACGTGAAAGATTGTTACAAAAAAATGAGCATGCCAAAACTAAAGTCGAAGCCATTATCCAACGTTTGGCTATTTTAGGTACAGAGCAAGATCATCACGCGCAAGAAATTCAACAACTTGCCCACCCTACTGAAGCTGGCGAGGAAGTTTAATCATGAGCGAACCAATTACCGTTGAATTACGTGTCTTAGGTCATAGCTTTCGTTTAGTCACAACGGAAAAAGAAAAAGCCGACCTTGAACGTGCAGCTCTGCTTTTAAATGATAAATATGATGAATTTCGCCGTAAAGCGCCACGGGTAGAACCCAGTAAAATTATCATTATGGTGGCACTAGAGTTAATGCAAGAAGTGTTGTCGATGAATAAAACACTGCAAGAGTATGCACACGCAGAACGATTACTGGCAAATATTATCGATGACGTTGCAGAACTTGTTTAAACTCGACTGAATTGAATAAAGTATCAACACTTACTCCAGTTGTTTACAGTTCGTAGCGGTGTATGAGTTGCCATCAGCGTGAGATTCGTTATACTTAAGGCAACTCTGAGGTGTTCGCCAGCGGGTCTATTCCCCTGCCGATACTTAAACTTATGGATGTGTTCTGTATATTTAGAGTGTATGCCCACTTTCATGTGGGAAACCCAGCAAGTATACGTCGCGTCCACCTTGAACTCATCGGGTTCAGGGTAACGACACATGCAGCGGCATCTTCGGAGTACTTTATTTAGTTAAAAATAATAATTACATACATCCCTAATACTTTTATTTTTTAAGCTTATTATTTTAATTTAGTCCCACTACTATCCAACTTAACCAAAGTGATTCTTGAATCCCCCTATCCTTTTAAATAGCGCTTTTATTGGACTATTAAATCTTTATCGAACCATTTTTCTACTTCATTTGTCCATAAAACAAAGCTAACCACCCCTCAATTTTTAAGAATTCCAAAACGAAAAACCTGACTTAGCTGGATACTGCATCAGGTTCATTCACATGATTTAATTTTTTAGCAAATCGATCCAATAATATGCTCTACGTGACAGGTCACTCCCTGCTGAGCTATCAACTGAATTACCCCGCTTTGATGTGCAAGTACAGGGACTTCCATTTTCATGGCTTCCATAATTGCCACCACTTGCCCCTCTACGACCTGTTCCCCACTTTCTACCTTCCAAGCGCTAATCACGCCATTGATTGGTGCAAGTAAGTGTTCAGCACTCACTGCTGTTTCTGTAGCTGGTTGGTCTTGAGACGTCATTGTAGGGTTTTGTGCAAACATGCCCGCAGGTAAGCCTAAACGATGTAATTTCCCATCAATTTCAATATAGCTGAGTAACATCGGCTGTTGATGATTCGGAATACTGCGTTTCGTTGGCTTTAAGTCCTGTTTAAAATCATTTTCAATCCAACGAGTATGGACATTAAATGTGTCGGTAAAATCAGCTTCATTTAATACAGCACGGTGAAAGTCTAAAACTGATGCAACCCCTTCAATTTTAAATTGCTTCAGCGCACGTTTAGCGCGGGCAATAGCAATTTCACGGGTTGGACCTGTGATAATCAGTTTGGCCATAAGCGAATCAAAATGACTCGACACCAAAGAGCCTGTACGAACACCTGTGTCTACGCGTACGCCCTGACCAAACGATGCTTCAAATAAACTCAATACACCAAATGCAGGAATAAAGCCACGAGCAGGGTCTTCAGCATTGATACGAAACTCAATGGCATGCCCTTGTGCTTTCGGGGTTTCTTTGATTGAAAGTTCATGACCTTGAGCCACACGAATTTGCTCAACCACCAAATCGACATTGGCCGTTTCTTCCGTGACAGGATGTTCCACCTGTAAGCGGGTATTAACCTCTAAAAAAGAAAGCTTTCCATCACGGCTCAGCAAATATTCTACGGTACCTGCACCGACATAGTTGGCTGCCTGACAGATATTTTTAGCCGAAGTTAAAATTTCCTCATAAATTGCATCACTGATAAAAGGCGCTGGCGCTTCTTCAATCAGCTTCTGATTACGACGCTGTAGTGAACAATCGCGTGTACCTAAAACCACTACATTGCCATGTTGATCGGCAATCACTTGCGCTTCGACATGGCGGGGTTGATCTAAGTATTGCTCAACAAAACACTCACCGCGGCCAAAGGCAGCTTGCGCTTCACGTACAGCCGAATCATACAGCTCTTTTACATCTTCCAGTTTCCAAACGACTTTTAAACCGCGACCACCACCACCAAACGCGGCTTTAATCGCAATAGGTAAACCAAACTGCTTTGCAAACTCGAGGGCTTCATCAGCATTATTTAAGGGGTCTTGTGTTCCTTGAACTAAAGGTGCACCCACTGAAGCAGCTATCTTACGTGCTTCAATTTTATCACCCAATTTTTCAATGGCGCTTGGCGATGGCCCGACCCACTTTAAGCCTGCATCAATCACTGCCTGTGCAAATTCAGCACGTTCAGATAAAAAGCCATAACCCGGATGAACCATGGTCGCTTTGGATTTTTTAGCAACCTCAAGAATGGCTGGAATATTCAAATAAGTTTCACGTGCAGTTGCACCCGCTAAACCCCATGCTTCATCCGCCAGTTCGACATGCATACTGTCCATATCGTCATCGGCATATAACGCAACTGAGCTAATACCCATATCGCGGCAAGCATGAATAATACGAACGGCAATTTCACCACGGTTTGCAATTAATAATTTTTCAGTAATCATCATTCATTCTCAAAATCTGTAAATTCGGTCATTTTTTTAAATTTGATTTGGCACCCTGCGGGAATCTGTGCCACCAAGTCCCAATGGTGCTTCGCCACAGCCGCAATAACGGGGTAGCCACCAGTTAAAGGATGGTCATTCATAAACAGTACAGGTTGACCACTGGGTGGAATCTGTAAGGCACCAATACAAGTTCCCTCACTTTCCAACTCATGGGTAATTTTGCGTTGCAACGGCTGCTCACCTGAAAGTCTCAGTCCAACCCGATTGCTTTCATTCGTCACAAGCCAAGCTTGCTGACATAAGCGCTCAATGCTCTCCGCTTCGAACCAATCCGTTCGCGGTCCCATCACAATGTCGAGCTCTACTACATCGCCGACTTTGGGCAAGTGTAACTTCGCAATTTCAGTATTACTGATATTTGAAACTTCAACCTGTCCTTGATAAACCGTATCCCCCATTTTTAGAGGTTCTGGTCCTAATATGGCCAAACTATCAAATGAGGCACTATTCAGCACAGACTGCACATCGATACCACCACGAATCGCCAGATAATTTCTCAGCCCTGCCGTCGGTGCTTGAATCTGAAATTCATCACCTTCATCAAGAGCAATCGCTTGATAACTGCCAAAGTCAGTCTTTTGTCCATCACTAAATTTCACGTGGATATTTGAAATCGCTCCCGTAACCGCAATGACTGCGGACTGATGCATTTTGGCTTTCAAACCACCATTTAAAACTTCAATCACAGGCATCGGAGTTGGGTTACCGACAATTCGATTTGCACTGTGCATCGCCGATACATCCATCGCCCCTGCAACACCAACCCCAATCTTGGTCTGGTTAAAACGCCCTTCATCTTGGATCAACATCTGTAAACTTGGTGCAGTTACCGTAAACAAAGGCATGGAGTGTTTGGGCTCAACTGTACGAGTGACTTGCTGTGGTACGCTAACCGTGGTCGGTTGATGTGTGACATCTTCAAAATGTACTGTCATCCCCGGTAACAGTAGCGCTGGATTTTTACGCTCTAGATCCCACATTTTTTCAGCAGTCGTACCGATCAACTGCCAGCCCCCCGGACTATCTTTCGGGTAAATCCCTGAATATTGTCCTGCCAGTCCCAAAGAACCCGACGGTATTTTTTTACGTGGCACAGCTAAACGAGGAATATCTGTAAAAGGTCGATCGGGACTGCTCATATAAGCAAAGCCCGGCGCAAAGCCAATAAAAGCCACATTCCAAACACTTTGACGATGCTTCAAAATCACATCGGCAATTGAAAGCCCTTGTAACTCTGCAACTTGAGCAAGATCTTCGCCCGTATAGCAGATAGGAATAATCAGCTCTTGGACATTACGCTCACCGCCTGAACCAATTTTTACAGTCTGAATCGAAGTAACCAGTGTTTTAAAGCTGGTCTCGATTTCATTAAAAAATACCAAAATCGTTTTTGCAGCAGGGACTAAGTCTTTAATTCCATTCAATTGCATCGTGTGCAATTTATTGTACAACGCCAATGTTTCCTCTAGGCTGGCAAGCTCTATGAGAAAACAATCCGCGTTTACCGATAAAAAACGCATATGCCTATCCTTTTAATTGTTCTTTAGTGCCGCTTAACCCATCCATGCACGATCAGGAATGTCAGTAATGAACATATGACCGGGTGCATGGCTAATGGCAAAAGGAATTTTTGAGTTCATCACCGCTGCTTGTGGGGTTACACCACAAGCCCAAAACACGGGAATTTCCCCAGCCTCAATACGTGAAGCATCGCCAAAGTCTGGCTGATTCACATCACGGATGCCTAAACCTTCAGGATGTCCAATATGCACGGGAGCTCCATGCACACTTGGCATCCGTGCTGTAATTTTGACGGCATCCGCAATTTGATGGGATGGAATTGGGCGCATAGACACCACCATGTTGCCCGAAATACGTCCCGCAGGCTGACACTGAATATTACTCAAATACATCGGTACATTGGTCTGATCTTGGATATGACGAACTTCAATGCCCGCTTCTTGCAGTGCTGTTTCAAAAGAGAAACTACAGCCAATGAGGAACGTTACCAAGTCAGGATGCGCATGATAAATGTCACTCGCATCCGTTACTTCATCGACCATTTCACCCTCTTTCCAGATGCGATAACGTGGAAAGTCGGTGCGTATATCTGAGTTTTCTGCCAGTCTTGTGGCATAAACACCTTCCTCTAGCACATCTAAAACAGGACAGCTTTGCGGATTGCGATGTGCATACAGTAGAAAATCATAAGCCCAATCTTTAGGCACCGAAATCATATTGACCTGTGTCATGCCCGCAGCCATACCCGCCGTTGGTTTGTCAAAGCCTGCACGGATTTTTAAACGTGCCGCTAAAGCGGCTTCAAGCTGCGCTGAATCGACTTGGATATCCTTATACATTGCCTACTTCCTCATGCTTTAAAACAAAGGGACGAATTTCAATATGATGATTTAACAGTTCAGCTTTAATCGCAGCCGACATCTCTAAAGCACCCGCGGTGTCTCCATGTAAGCAAATCGTGTCCGCTTGAATAGCAGTAAATACCCCATCAATCGACTCAACACCGCCATTTTTCAACATAGACACCACACGGCGTGCCACAAAGGCCGAATCATGTAAAACAGCCCCATCCAAACGACGTGAAACCAATGAGCCATCACTGTTATAAGCACGGTCTGCAAAAGCCTCAGATACAACCTTTAAGCCGGCTGCACGTGCTTGCTCAACCAAGTGGGAACCTGCCAGTGCCACCAAAACCAGTTCTGGGTTATACATTTTAATGGCATCAATCACCGCAGCGGCCTGAGCTTGATCGTGTGCAATGGTGTTATACAGTGCACCATGTGGTTTCACATATTGCACTTGAGAACCAGCCACTTTGGCTAAACCATCCAGCGCGGAAATTTGATACAGCACATCTGCAATCAGCTCATCACGTGACACATCCATATTGCGGCGACCAAAACCGACGAGGTCTGGATAAGATACATGCGCGCCAATCGTGACATTTAATTCAACAGCTTTACGCAGTGTCTTTAAAATCCCCAGCGGATCTCCTGCATGAAAGCCACATGCAATGTTGGCACTTGTCACCACAGGTAGAATTTGGTCATCATTGCCCATTTTCCACGAACCAAAACTTTCACCTAAGTCACTATTTAAATCTACAAACATGGCTTAATTCCTTTATCACTTCACCGTCTACTGGCTTAAAGTTTGGTTAAATAATTAAAGACTGTGGTAAAGGACATATAGCCCATCCACCATGTCAACATACATGTGAGTACACCCAAAATAAGTAACCATTTTGGATAGTTATAATTCCCCATCATATCTTTACGGCAAGCGGCAACATAAACAAAAATAGTCAAACCAATTGGCAGTACCAAGCCATTAAAGCCACCAACAAAAATCAACAGTCCAGCAGGGGTTGCGCCCAGTACGACATACAGTAATAAAGCTAAAGAGATAAATGTAATGGTGGTGTAATTGGTTTGTTTTGGACTGAGGTTTTTCTTAAATGCCGTAAAGAATGAAACCGAAGTATAAGCGGCACCAATGGTACTACTGATCCCTGCTGCCCAGAAAATCAGACCAAATAATTTATAACCAAAAGTCCCTGCGGCATATTGAAAAGCTTGCGCTGCTGGATTGGCATCATGGCTGGCTAAATCAATGCTTGCACCACTCACCACTACACCCAAGAAAGCTAAAAACAGCACATAACGCATGATGCCCACAACCACAATACCTTTGGTTGCAGCTCTTGCGACTTCATCAATATTTTCAGGGCCAACCGCACCTTTATCAAGTAAACGATGGGCGCCTGCATAGCAGATATAGCCGCCGACCGTTCCACCAACAATCGTAGTGATGATGGCAAAATCAATCTGGTCGGGTGCAAACGTTTGATGAACAGCTTGGCCCACAGGTGGCATCACAATGACAGCAACAATGATAATCAAGATGATTTTGAGCAACCCCAAAACGATCATGCTTTTATCCATGGCCAACGTGGCTTTTCTTGAAGCAAAAATTAAAATGGCCAAAGCACCACTTAAAATGCCGCCCCATTTGGTGTCTAACCCAAATAAGGCATTGAGACCTAAAGCCGCACCTGCAATATTACCAATACTGAAGAAGAAGCCACCCAAAATGACCAGAAAAGCCAGTAAGTAACCACTACCTGGCAAGGCTTTGTTGGCAATATCCGAGGCACGCATTTGCGTCAGTGTTACGACACGCCAAATATTTTGCTGAACCACATAATCAATCAAAATAGACACAAGAATGGCAAAGCCAAACGCCGCACCCAATTTCACAGTAAAGACCGCGGTTTGAGTTAGAAAACCAGGTCCCATTGCGGAGGTTGCCATCATGAAGATTGAAGCAACAATGGCCCATTGGCGATCTGATAAAAAAGAAGATTTTAATAAAGACATATTTAATGCGTTCCTCGTCCATTTGAGCTTAATAACGCTATTTTCAAGTTGAACCAAGAACATCATTTCGTTTGCAAATTCTGTTCTTAAATCCCTTTAACTGACAAAGATTCCCTGTTGCCCAACCAAAGCCATGGCGGATCAAATCTTCTATTTGAAATAAGAACATAGGCAAGCACGATGAACAATACGACTTTTTACATCCATTATTAAAACTAAATAACTGTATTTTATTATTTTTTATTTATTAAAAATCTAATGATAAATTTTACTTATCACGCACGATAAGCTGCTTTTATAGTTTTTCAAACAAATTACGTTTTGAGATAGAACAACACTGTTTGTAAAAAGGCTGCGCGTGCCTCAATTATTTTTTAATTTTCTCAAGCAGTCTTTTCATTGCACTTTCAGAAACAGTGACTGCGACATCGGTTAGTTTTTCTTTCAAGGCAGCATCATTTCCTTGCATATAAATCGAGGTGAAATGAAAGGTTTTGAGCTGGATCGGGGTATTTAAAATTTCCAAACGACCACCGGTAATTTCCTTTAAGGCCGTTAAGGTCGGCACAACGGCGATCCCCAAACCTTGCTCCGCAAGACGCAATAAGGTCGCAAGCGAATAACTGGTAATAGACAGCGGCTCATCCAGTGCCTGCTCTTTCATTTTGGCCTTGAGCTCTTTATAGGGATAGGTAATTTTCGGGTAAGTTAAAATGGTATGAGACATTAATGCCTTAAACGACATTTGACCCACACCACCTTTAAAAGATGGAGCTGCCAAGAAACTCAGTTCAAAGTCGCACAGTGCCTGCTCTACACACTCAAAAGCCAAAGTGGGGCCCAGCAAAAAGGCCATGTCCAAATCCCCAGTACGCACACCTTCTTGCAAATTTGGGGTTAAATCCACCACAATTTCCACAGAAACTTTAGGAAACTCTTTTTGTACTTTTTCGATATATTCAACCAACCACGTATAAACGATCGTCTCAGAAACACCTAAACGAATTGTTCCTGTGAGGTGTTGGTTTTCAGTCAACTCAGCCACCAAATCGGTTTCCAAACGCATAAACTTTTCAGCATATTTAAACAGGGTCATGCCTTTATGGGTGGGTTTAAGCTGTCTAAAGCTGCGATCGAGAACTTTAAAACCTAAATCATTTTCAAGAGAGGTGATTTTTTGTGAAACGGCAGGCTGAGTCGTTTGTAATTTTGTAGCAGCCTTATTGAAACTATTTAAAGTCACAACCCAATAAAACGCTTCTAGATTTTTTAAATTCACCCTGAACCCTGCCTTTACTACATCCCGCTTATAGTACGGCAGTTGCCACTATTTTTTAAGTTCCTGTTTCATATAATTTCAAAATGACTCACAAGATGACGCTCATTCAAGCGCTATGCATTGCCCAAATACATCAATTTTGCGTCTTTTACAACCTTACTCGGTCTAACCGGATCAAGGCTCTTTAAATCAAGTTGAATCAAAAAAAGACGCTTGTAAAATCAATGTTTATTCGCGCTGCGCTTCATTCCATCACGAATTATCATAAAAAAAGCACCTTTGTTGAAAAGATGCTTTTTTAAAAACTCAACTTAAAAAGAGACCGTAAAAATCTAAAAGCGCTTATTTACTCTTTTGTAGACGTAAAGCATTTAAGACTACGGACAATGAGCTCAATGACATCGCCACCGCAGCGAACATTGGGGTGAGTAATAACCCTGTTAATGGATAGAAAATTCCTGCTGCCACAGGTACACCTAAACCGTTATACACAAAGGAAAAAGCAAGGTTTTGTTTCATATTATGCACACCCAGTTTCGCCATATGTAGCGCATCGGCTGCGCCACGAATATCACCTTTCACCAAGGTGACTTGTGCGGTTTGTTTAGCAATATCAGTTCCATTGCCCATGGCAATTCCGACATTGGCTTGTGCTAAGGCTGGTGCATCATTAATGCCATCTCCCGCCATCGCGACAATCTTACCTTGAGCCTGATATTTCTTCACAATGTCCAGTTTTTCTGTTGGTGTACAGTTACCATAGACTTGTTGAATACCCAATTCCTTAGCCACCAACTGGGCATTTTGTTCATGGTCACCTGTTGCCATGACCACTTCAATACCATCATCAATCAACTGTTGAATGACTTGATGAGCATTGACCTTAATCGCATCGTGAATAGCAATATAAGACAGCACTTCTTGGCTATTGCTTAAGAAACTGATCACATTGCCTGTCGCACGCTGCTGATTCAACTGGCTTTGCAAAGTATCATCTAAGGTGATGCCGAGTTGCTCAAGCAGCTTTTGGCTACCAATATAGAGGGTTTGCTCGCCAATCTGACCTTTGACACCAAAGCCAGTCACATCCTCAAAGTCTGCCACTTTCAGCAACTGTTGTGCAGGAACAATTTGAGTCAGAGTTTGAGCAATCGGGTGACTTGAATACTGCTCAATCGAGGCAATCCACTGTTCCACTTGCGTTTGTTCTACATGTGGGCTGAGCAACTGAATTTCTTTAAGACTCGGTTTACCTTCCGTCAGAGTCCCTGTTTTATCGACAATCAGGGTATTCACTTTACTTAAGGCTTCAATCGCTTCCGCATCTTTAAACAGTACCCCTTTTTGTGCCGCGCGCCCTGTCGTGGCCATCACGGACATTGGCGTCGCCAAACCCAGCGCACATGGGCAGGCAATAATCAGTACTGCTACCGCACACATCAGTGCCAAGTCAAATTGCGCACCACCAAACACCATCCAAGCGGCAAAGGTCAACACACTAATCAGTAACACCACAATCACAAAATACTTGGCAAACACATCGGCCAAACGTTGTAACGGTGCTTTTGAACGCTGTGCTTCTGCCACCGTTTGAATCATTTTCGCCAAAGTCGTATTCGCCCCAACCGCCGTAGTTTGAATACGGATACTGCCTTGTTGATTGACCGTACCGCCGATCACCGTGTCATGCACTTGTTTTTTCACAGGTACAGGTTCACCTGTCATCATGGCTTCATCGACATAGGTTTTGCCTTCCACCACCACACCATCTAGTGGAATCTGCTCACCCGACGAAATTTGTAAAATATCGCCTTGTTTGACCATGCCAATATCAACTTCTACCACTTGATCGTTTTGAACCAACTTGGCCGTGTTAGCTTGCAGTTTCAGTAAGGCTTTCAGTGAGTCTGCGGTCTTGGCACGCGCTTTCAGTTCCATGATTTGACCGAGCAAACTTAAAGACACGATCATACAAGCCGCCTCAAAGTACACGGCAACGCCGTGCCCAGTTTTGGCTTCCATTGGAATCACACTTGGGAAAATCGTTGCCACTACACTATAAATATAAGCTGCCAAGACCCCAACACCAATGAGGCTCCACATATTTAAGTTACGGGTTTTATATGAGGTCCAGCAACGCTCAATAAAAGGTTTACCTGCCCACAGCACCACTGGGGTCGCCAGCACTAGCTCAATCCACGGCTGAATATGCGGTGAAATAAAACTGTGAATATGTGAACCCATCGCCAGTACAAACACAATCAACGTCAGCGGCAAGGTCATCCAAAAGCGATGGCTAAAGTCCACCAACTCTGGGTTCGGTGCATCATCTAAAGTCGGTTGCATCGGTTCGAGTGCCATACCACAAATCGGACATGTCCCCGGTCCTTTTTGTACAATTTCAGGGTCCATCGGACAGGTATAGTCCATATCCGCAGCGCCTTCAGGCACAGGACGCTGATCGGGTGGAATCAGATAAAACTCAGGATCCCCTTTAAACTTATCTAGGCAGGAAGGATTACAGAAATAATAAGTCTGTTTTTGATAGTCAGTTTTTAACTCTGTATTTGGGTCAACCGACATGCCACAGACAGGGTCAATAAACTCAGTTGATCCAGATGGAGCACTATGTTCATGCTTTCCTCCCCCACAGCAACTACTTTTGGCAGCTTCTGCTTTCGGCTTGGGTGTACAGCAACTAGATTTGGTATCTGGTTCTATTTGCGGTTTGGGCGCACAACAGGCTACCTTTTTCTCGACCTCTTTCGGAGTTGAACCACAACAACCTGATGCTTTCACTGCCGAATTTGAAGAATCAGCCTTTACATAAGCCTCTGGCGTTGCAATAAACTTTTGCAAACATTTTTCACTACAAAAATAGTAGTCCTGCCCCTGCCACTCGGTATGCGGTTTACTTAAATCTTTTACGGTCATACCGCATACTGGATCAATAAATGTGGTCTTCTCTACATCTGACACAGGTTTTGATCCGCAACCACAACCTTTGGAAGTAACTACAGCACTTTCCTCTTTCGCCTGAGATGAAGCATCGCTTATATCTGTTTGGGATTGACTGCAACAAGCACTGGGCGCTTTTTCTGATGTTAAGTAAGCCTCTGGATTGGCCGAAAATTTCTTTAAACAGCCTGAGCAACAAAACAAATAACGAACTGATTGATGCTCATACACATGAGGAGAGTCCTCAGCCACCGTCATCCCACAGACAGGATCAATATTCACCACCATCGGCGCTAATTTCTGTTTAGAACAGCAAGACGTTTTGTGTTGCTCACTCATTCTGACTCACCTTTTATTTTTTGATTGTGTTAGCATAAAGTCTGTACCTAGGTACTGAGTCAAGCCTTTTGGAGATTATTTTATGCTCACTATCGGCAAGCTGGCAAAACACTGTCAGGTGAATGTGGAAACGATTCGTTATTATCAACGCATTGGTCTGATGCGCATTCCTGAAACCACACAAAACTATCGTTATTATAGTCAGCAAGATATTGAAACTTTAAGCTTTATTCAAAAAGGTAAAGATGCGGGCTTACAGCTCAGTGAAATTCAAGATCTACTACATTTACAACTGGATGATCGCGAAAAAGTCCGTGAAGTGATTCAGCAACGACTAGAAAAAATTGATCAACGGATTCAAGAGCTGAATGCATTAAAACAACGCCTTTCAAGTTGGGTGGTTGAATGTAAAACCACCACAGACAGTTGCTGCCCAATTTTGCAAGAACTGAAAAAAGGTTCAACGACTACGCCATAAACAGATGCCATCTTTTAACTTTGGCGCTCACTTTAACACTCACCTTTTCGATACTCAGGACTGCGTTCACCATGTCGATTGAACTTGCCCAACTCAGAAAACAGCTTCGCAAACAACGCAGACAAGTTTCCGCCTATCAACAGCAGCAGTCCGAACTGCAAATTTTACAGCGCCTAAGACCTGTGCCTGAATTCAAACATGCCACCCGTGTCGGGATCTACCTACATGCTTTTGGGGAAATTCAGACCCGTAAAATCATTGAATATTGTTTTCATCAAAAAAAGTCGGTGTATTTACCGATGATTTGCAATATGAACCAGCGCTTGGTGTGGGTCAAAATTTCACGTAATCAATTCCAAAATAAACGCTTTTCCCACCATCCGTTGGGTATGCAAGAGCCTATGGCAACACGTGGTCAGCACGTTTCACATTTAGACCTGCTACTCATGCCCTTATTGGCTTGTGATCCTTATGGCACACGCATTGGCATGGGCGGAGGTTTTTATGATAAAACCTTGGCTTCTGCACCCTATCACCGTCCATTTCGCCTTGGTTTGGCTCATCACTTCCAGTTGGTACCACAGCGCTTGATTCGAGAAACATGGGATCAACCTTTAGATGGACTACTTACCCCTCAACAACATTTACGCTTCAAGCGCTAAAATTGACATTTTTGACTGTTGAGAATACTTAAAAATCACATATTTAGTCATTTTTTATACAATTTATTTTGACCTGCCCTTGTATTTTTTAAAATACCCATCACTATAAAAAACATGGCAACACCGTTGTCACTCATTAGGAGTGCCCATGTCTGAAATTATTATGAATCAAGAAACCTTAGAGCCTCAGGTTCCAAGTGTATTACCACTTTTAGCGTTACGTGATGTGGTGGTGTATCCACACATGCAAATCGCGCTATTTGTAGGTCGTGAAAAATCGATCAATGCAGTTGATGTGGCTCGTAACAGTGACAATCTAGTATTTGTAGTTGCTCAAAAAGATTCTCTTTCAGAAGAAATTGATCACGACAACTTATATCAATACGGTACTGTCGCGAAGATTGTGCAAGTTGTGAATCATGAAAATGATGAAAACTGTATAAAAGTATTAATTGAAGGCTTGCATCGTTCAAAGCTAGAAAAAATCATTGATGAAAATGATTATCTAACCGCAGAACATGCGCTTAGCCCAATGTCAGTCCACATTGACGAAACAACGCAAGAAACACGTGTTCAAGAATTACGTGCCCTGTTTGCTCAATATGCTGAAGCAAAGCTGCGCAATGCACGTGAATTGATTGCTGCTGCGAATAAGATTGACGATTTACTCCAATTGTTATTCTTCGTAGCGACCCGTGTTCCACTGAATATTGATGTGAAGCAAAAATTCCTCGAGCACGATGAGTTTGAAGCACATCTACAAGAACTGATGACGTATTTATTGCAACAATCTGAAGAACAACAGATTGAGCAAACTTTACACGACTCAGTGAAACGCCAAATGGAGAAAAATCAACGCGAATACTTCCTCAATGAAAAGATGAAGGTCATTCAGCGTGAGCTTTCTGACATGAATGGCGGCGCGGAAGATGACGTTGCTGAAATTGAAAAACGTCTTGCTGAAGCGGATTTACCTGAACACGTACGTAAAAAAGCCGAAAGCGAATTCCGTAAACTCAAAGCAATGCAACCTGCATCAAGTGAAGCGGCTGTGGTGCGCAATTATATCGAGGCTATCTTAGATACGCCTTGGAATAAAGCCAGCAAAGTCAGCATTAACTTAAGCAAAGCGCAAGAAATTTTGGATACCGATCATTACGGCTTAGATGACGTGAAAGATCGTATCGTGGAATATTTAGCAGTTCAATCTCGCGTGAAAAAACTCAAAGGCCCAATCCTTTGTTTGGTTGGCCCTCCAGGTGTAGGTAAAACTTCACTCGGTGAATCGGTTGCCAAAGCAACAGGTCGTGAGTTTGTACGTATGGCACTCGGTGGCGTACGTGACGAAGCGGAAATCCGTGGTCACCGTCGTACTTATATCGGTGCGATGCCGGGTAAAATTGTGCAATCTTTAACGAAAGTTGGTGTGAAGAACCCATTGTTCTTGCTCGACGAAATCGACAAGATGGCACAAGACTACCGCGGCGACCCTGCTTCTGCATTGCTTGAAGTACTCGATCCATCACAGAACAGCAAGTTTAACGATCACTATTTAGATCTTGATCTGGACTTGTCTGAAGTGATGTTTATCTGTACTGCCAACAGCATGAATATTCCAGAAGCATTGCTTGACCGTATGGAAGTGATTCGTCTACCGGGTTATACCGAAGATGAAAAAGTCAATATTGCTGAGCGTTACCTTGTTCCGAAAGCAATCAAGAACAATGGCCTACGTGCGAAAGAATTGACTGTTCATGAAGAAGCCATTCGTGACATCGTACAACGTTATACACGTGAAGCCGGTGTGCGTAGCTTAGAACGTGAAGTCTCTAAAATTGCCCGTAAAGTGGTAAAAGAAGCGGTCAGCAAAAAGGCGAAAAACCTGCAAGTTGATGTGACTTCGGCCAATCTTCCAGACTACTTAGGTCCACATAAGTTTGACTTTGGTATGGCGGAAGATGAAGCCCAAGTGGGTCGTGTCAATGGTTTAGCATGGACTTCAGTCGGTGGTGAGTTGTTGACCATTGAAGTTGCAGCGGTCAAAGGTAAAGGTAAATTCATTACCACGGGTTCACTCGGTGATGTAATGAAAGAGTCGATTACCGCTGCTATGACTGTCGTGCGTACCCGTGCAGATGAATTGGGTATCGAGTCGACACGTTTCGAAGAAACCGATGTTCACGTCCACTTACCAGAAGGTGCAACACCGAAAGATGGCCCTTCTGCAGGTTTAGCGTTAACAACTGCATTGGTTTCTGCTTTCACAGGTATCCCAATTCGTCCAGATATTGCCATGACAGGTGAAACCAGTCTCGGTGGTCGTGCAATGCGCATTGGTGGCTTGAAAGAGAAACTACTGGCTGCACACCGTGGTGGAGTTAAGCTGGTCTTCATTCCTCAAGACAACGTCCGTGATTTATCCGAAATCCCTGATAATGTTAAAGAAGGTTTAGAGATTAAAGCGGTGAAATCGATTGATGAGATTTTACCACTGGCGTTGACCTCTATGCCTGAGCCTTTGGTCAAAGCGCCCATTGTGAAAGCGGTTGATGAAGGCAAAAAAGCTGCACGCCACTAATTCTGCATCTTTAATAAAAAAGAGAGCTTCGGCTCTCTTTTTTATTACAATTTACTGTAGATAACACCACACATCTTTATGCTTTTATTTCCTACAATAATTTGATCAAGGGATACATGTAGGACAACTAAAATGAAAAACCCGATTGGCTGGTTTGAAATTTATGTGGATGACTTATCTCGTGCCAAACAATTTTATGAATCTGTTTTTAATATTCAATTAACTGAATTAACTCCACCAGCGGATGATAATTCACTGCAAATGTGGGCTTTCCCCTCAGACATGCAAGCCTATGGCGCTTCAGGTGCACTGGTGAAAATGCTAGGCTTATCCGCAGGAGGAAACAGTACCTTAATCTATTTTTCATGTGATGATTGTGCGAATGAAGCGAGCCGACTTGTTGAGTCTGGTGGAAAAATTCATGAAGCAAAAACGGCCATTGGTGAATATGGTTTTATTGTGCTGGCCTTTGATAGCGAAGGAAATATGATTGGCCTACATTCCATGACATAAAACGGATGAAACCCCCAAATTTTTGCTTAGGTTGTTTGAATTTTTGTATTAAACCTTTCCACTATCATCCATCAGACTTGAAAAATCGATAAAAAGCCCGATATAAATAATAAGAACAGATACGCGCTGTATGTTTCTTTTTATTGATGATTTGAAATTGCATGGTCATCTGATTCTCCAGACGGATGACCTTTTATCGCAGTTCTCGCTACTTGGGAACTGCGTTTTTTATTGCTCAAAATACATTAAGGTTTCAATAAATGCTGTGCCAACCCATCGATCACATTCGCCATTTTGGTCAAATTCAGCGTCGCTAAGCGGTCTGCTTTGGTATGGTAGTGACCATTTCGATAAAATGCGGTATCGGTAATCATGACTGCGGGAATATCAAACTCCCAATAATTCAAATGATCTGAAAAATCAAAAGCATTGGCAAAGTTCGGAGCAACCAAACGCTGACATTCTAACTGATCAAGTTGCTGCATCGCTGCACAATATCCTGCGCCTAAGTCACGTGAGCTCACGTTACTCACTGTCGCAATAAAATTACCATGGCTTGGATAAATCCACTTTAAGCCAACAGGATAGCTTTGGATTGGTTGTTCGCTAAAGAACCCAATCATTTCTAAAATATACACACCTTTAATCTTATCTTTTTGTGACTGAACCGATTTCGCATGCACATAGCTGCCCATTTGTTCAGTTTTAGAAAACGGTGGTTCTTCTAAACTATAGAACACAAAGTCCACATTGTTGGGTAGTTTAGCCTTTTGCTCTGCCAAAATACGCGCCGTTTCAATCACGCCGGCAACACCAGAAGCATTGTCATCTGCACCATCTTGATCGCCAAAGACATCATAATGCGCCCCGACAATCACGCGGTCTGCACGCCCGACGTTTAAACTACACACTACATTTCGGTAGATTTGCTGATTGGCAGTAAAGTTTTGATAGTGACACGGAACGCCCAATAAGCGCATTTGTTCTTTGATCCATGCAGAGACACGGTTCAGTTCATCAAGGTTTTTATAGTTACGTGCTTTGCCCTGACCAATCACTTGCTCCAAATAAACTTGTAGGTTTTGTTCATCAGCCATTTTGACGTTGCTTGCAAATACCTGCCCTGTGAAAGTACCCAGTACAACAATCAACAAAAAAGCCTGTTTTTTTAAAGTTTTGAGCCACATTGTTATTATTCCAAGTATTTCTTATTCCTCTCATCTGTTGAATTAAGCAGCATTAGCTCAGTGAATTCAATTGCATTTTGTTTCGTCTCACTGCAAAGCCTTGCTTTCACCGTTATAATGAATCATCTCCTTATACATGACCCATTATGAAAATCCGTATTCTGACCATTGGTCAAAAAATGCCTGCATGGGTACTGACTGGTTTTGAAGATTATTTCAAACGTATTCAACCTTTTGTGCAAACGCAGATTATTGAACTGCCAATGGCAAAGCGCGGTAAAAATGATTCAGAAGCAGATATTTTAAAATACCGTCAAATTGAAGGTGATAGCATTTTAAATGCGATGAAAGGCAACGAAGTGTTGATTGCTTTAGAAGTCGGTGGTCGTGAGTTTAGCACCGAAAAACTGGCAGAAACCATGAAAGGCTGGATGCTGGAGGGCAATGATATTGTGCTTGCTATTGGTGGGCCTGACGGTCACTCTGAAACAGTACGCAAAGCAGCTGCTTGGCATTGGTCTTTATCCAAACTGACCTTACCACACCCGATGGTTCGCGTGATGCTGATTGAACAACTCTACCGTGCGATGAGTATTAACCACAATCATCCTTATCATCGTGCAGGTTAAGCTCAAGTATTGTTCTTTTTTTGGAACAATACGTTGATATTTCCCCCATTACACAGATGATAAGAATCTGACAAAATTCTTTTCATCTTCTCCTATTAGGCTTTCACAATGAACTTACAAACGCTACCCGGCTTATTCATTTCTCATGGCTCACCCATGCTTGCGTTGAATCCAGAGCAAGTTGGGCCTGCGTTACATCGTTTGGGCCTAAACTTACCGACACCACAAGCAATTGTGATTATGTCCGCTCATTGGGAAAGTAACTCACTTGAAGTAAGTACTGGAGTCCGTCCTGAGACATGGCATGACTTTCGAGGCTTTCCTGCTGAGCTTTATGACATTCGCTACCCAGCACCCGGTCAACCTGTTCTAGCTGAAGAAATTCTACATTTATTGGCAGAAGCGGGTTTTTCAGCTCATGCAAACAGTACTCGTCCGCGTGATCATGGCGTTTGGATGCCTTTACTCCATATGTATCCAGATGCAGACATCCCTGTGGTGGAAATTTCACTCCCGATGAATCTGTCGGCAGAGGAGATTTATAAAATTGGACAAACCCTTGCGCCACTACGCGAGCAGCAGGTCTTGCTCATTGGCTCAGGGAGTATTACCCATAACTTAGCCGAGTTGTCTTGGCATGGTCAGTCACAAGCGGTACCTGAGTGGGCATCGACGTTTCGTAATCATGTCGTCGCGAAACTTAGCCATCAGGACTTTGACGCCATTTTAGACTGGGAATCGATTCCTTTTGTCCGTCGTAACCACCCAACCTTAGAACACTTTGCCCCAATATTTTTTGCGATGGGTACAGGTCATCGTTTTAATATTGTACATAGCAGTTTTACCATGGGTGCACTGGGCATGGACATTTACCGCTTCGATTAATGTATAAATTTTACTTATATATTAACAAAAAAATATTTATGGATACATTTTGAAACCCAAAAGAACCGAATGTATTCATTCTTTTAAAAAGAACTTCGGATATCATATATCTTGTTATTTTAAATCAAGAACTTGTAACCCATGAAATTAAAATATTTAGCGATTGCCCTTTTCCCACTCGCACTGGCTGCTTGCCAATCATCTGATATTCAAAAAGTAGGAGATTTGGCTGTGTCTGTACTACAACAACAAAATGCAGATCAAACACTCGCAAACTACCATTGGAGCGCGAACACCGCAGATGCTCCTAAACCTTTGGTTTTAAACTTTGACAAAAAAACAGGCCGCTTAGGCATTGCAACCAGTTGTAACGGTATGGGTACCAGTTGGAAAGTTGAGAATAATCAAATCGTGACGGGTAACCTGATGGCGACTCAAATGGCATGTGAACCCAAAGCCATGGCTCAAGAAGGTGTCGCAGCAGATTTATTTGACAACCGTAAAGCACCGTTTGTTTTAAACCTAAATGATCCTGATGCACCAACACTGACCGTGGTATCGGCAAAAGGTGAAAAAATTGTATTCACGGGTAAACAAACCGCTGAATCGAAATATCAAAGCCAAGGTGAAACTGTTTTCTTAGAAATTTCACCAGAAACCAAAACATGTTCTACAGGTGTTGCCCGTATGGAATGCCTACAAGTTCGTGAAATTAAATATGCTGAAAATGGAGTAAAGACACAGGTCGATAAAGACTGGACTTTATTCTATAACCACATTGATGGTTTCACCCACAATCCGAAAGAGCGTCAAATCGTACGTGTTAAACGTTTTGAAATTGCCAACCCTGCGGCTGACCAATCAAAATATGCTTATGTTCAAGACATGATTATTGAACGTGAAGCGGTAAAAGGTTCATTGTAATCGTTCAATGACCTAGAAAAAAAACCGAGGCCTAAAGCCTCGGTTTTTTATTGGGATTTTTCTAAGTGTATATAAACTTAGAATACGCCTTGAGCAAGCATTGCATCTGCAACTTTTACAAAGCCTGCAATGTTGGCACCATTTACATAGTTCACAGTACCGTCTGCTTGTGTACCGTATTTCACACAGTTACGGTGAATTTCTTTCATGATCGCATGTAAGCGCTCATCGACTTCCTCAAAAGTCCAACCCAAACGCAAAGCATTTTGTGACATTTCTAAGCCAGAAGTCGCAACACCACCCGCGTTCGATGCTTTACCTGGTGCGTATAAAATTTTCGCTTCAACGAATTTTTCTACTGCATCTAAAGTAGAAGGCATGTTCGCTCCTTCAGCGACACAGATCACTCCATTTGCAAGAAGTACTTCAGCATCCGCCTGATCTAACTCATTTTGAGTTGCACATGGCAGTGCGATATCACATGGAATAGACCATGGACGCTGCCCTTCTAAGTATTCAAAGCCATGCTTAGAGGCAAACTCAGAAATACGACCACGCTTCACATTTTTCAGTTCCATCACTTCAGCAAGTAAAGCATCGGTAAAACCTGCTTTTACATATACCGTACCCGCAGAGTCAGACAATGACACGACTTTTGCACCTAGATACATTGCTTTTTCAGCAGCGTACTGTGCTACGTTACCAGAACCAGAAATCGTGACTGTTTTGCTCTGGAAGCAGTCGCCACGTGTTTTCAGCATTTCTTCAGCAAAATACACTGTGCCGTAGCCCGTTGCTTCAGGACGCGCCAAAGAACCACCAAAGGTTAAACCTTTACCCGTAAACACAGATGAAGTGTCATTACTCAGCTTCTTCATCATGCCAGCCATATAACCCACTTCACGGCCACCCACCCCAATATCACCCGCAGGGATATCTGTATTTGAACCCAGATGACGGTATAGCTCAATCATTAGCGCTTGGCAGAAACGCATAATTTCGCCTTCAGACTTCCCCTTAGGATCAAAGTCTGAACCGCCTTTACCACCACCCATTGGCAGTGTTGTTAACGCATTTTTAAAGGTTTGTTCAAAGCCTAAAAATTTTAGGATCGAGAGATTTACCGATGGGTGAAAACGCATACCACCTTTAAATGGACCAATCGCCGAGTTGTATTGAACACGGAAAGCACGGTTTACATGGGTTTGACCTTGATCATCCACCCATGAAACACGGAATTGAATCGCACGCTCTGGCTCAACCAAACGCTCTAGCAAACCGTGATCTGCATAACGAGGATTTTTTTCAATGAACGGCCAAAGGCTGGTCATGACTTCCTCTACCGCTTGTAGAAACTCGGGTTGATGTTCATCACGTGTTTTCACGTAATCTAAAAACTCATTAAGGCTGTTATATTTCAACGCTTAATCCTCAGCAGAAAATGGATCAAAATTGGTCAAATTTTATAAACAATGTTAATTTTTGGCGCAAACAATTAAATATCTTTTACCAACAATTCACAACACATTTCTATCAAAAAACATATTTATCATTTATATAACAATTATTTATATAAAATATACCTAGAATTTTTTATAAAAAAACACCAATGAAAACACAGGCTTAAAATCTTTTTTTGCTCAAAAATGATGCAGTTAATGAACCATTTTAGAACACAGGATTAATCAAAAAAAACATGGTAAAATTCAGTGATCTACCTATTTCTTCTAATATCTCTGCAAATTCATCTGCAGGATTGGTTTACGCATGAATTCGCACATTTCCCTGATCCAAAATATCGATGCTCTCCTTCCCCAAACCCAATGTGGACTCTGCGGACATCGTGATGGATGTCTGCCTTATGCCCAAGCCATCAGCGAAGGTGAAGCAGCCAATAAATGTGTACCTGGCGGGCAGCCTGTAGCCGATGCATTGGCTCAGTTGCTAAACCGGCCAGAATTAATTGCAGAAGAAAGTGTTTGGCCTATTCAAGCCGATGGTCGTCCACAGAGAATGAAAGCAATCATTCGTGAGGATGAATGCATTGGTTGTACCAAATGTATTAGTGCCTGTCCTGTAGATGCCATTATTGGCTCAGGTAAACTTATGCACAGTATTTTGACTGACCTATGTACAGGCTGTGAACTATGTATTCCGCCTTGTCCTGTCGACTGTATTGACCTTATTCCAGATGTAGACGGCATACCAACGGAAACCTTGCGTAAGGCGGAGCAAGATGATTTAAGACAACGCTATTACGCACATATTCAACGTGAAGAAAAACAGCGTCTACACCGTAAAGGTCCAGTGGTTCGTGCGGAAATTGATACGGCATTATTTGCCCAATTTTCAGCCCAAAATGATGCTGTGCCCGATATTCAGATTATTGAAAAAGAACTAGAAATGGCAGTAAAGCTTGATGCAAAATCCACCATTGAGCTGGCAAAATTACGCGTACAAATTAAAAAATTAGAAAAGCAACTCAGCGTTCGTGAAGATGCAAAAAAACGTCTGTTGTTGGATGACTTAACCCAACAGCTTCATCAGTTACAGGGAGCGTAAAGCATGCTAACGACAAGCGGAAAACCTGTAAAAAACATGACCAAAAAGCAAATTCAAATCTTTTTTGAACGTTTACGTGCACAACGCCCAAATCCCAAAACTGAATTAAATTATTCGAGTCCTTTTGAGCTGTTGGTGGCTGTGACCTTGTCTGCTCAGGCGACGGATGTGAGTGTCAACAAAGCCACCGATAAACTCTTTCCAGTTGCCAATACACCTGAAACTATTTATGCCTTAGGTGTAGATGGTTTAAAAACCTATATTAAAACCATAGGCTTATATAATGCGAAGGCCGAAAATGTCATTAAAGCCTGTAAAATACTGATTGAAAAACATAACAGTATCGTGCCAAACAACCGTGCCGATTTAGAAGCTTTGCCTGGTGTTGGGCGAAAAACTGCCAATGTGGTGCTGAATACTGCTTTTGGACAACCGACCATGGCGGTCGATACGCATATTTTTCGTTTAGGCAATCGTACGGGATTGGCTGTCGGCAAAAATGTGCTTGAAGTCGAACACCGTTTAGTGAAAGTCATACCGAAAGAATTTATTGTCGACTCGCATCACTGGCTGATTTTACATGGTCGATACTGCTGTATCGCACGTAAACCGAAATGTCATGAATGCATCGTCTCAGATGTGTGTAACTGGCCAGATCGTTTTGAATTTGGCGCAGCACGTATTTCCACAATTACCATAGAAACTGAACAGTAAAGTTCAGTTTTTTATTTTTGATTGGATTTATCTTTTAAATCTTGCTGCAATTTCGGATGCAACTGACGTTCTGGTTGCTTCTTCGACATTTTTTCTTGTTTACTGACATCGCGTAGCATTTTTACGCTGATATAAAACAAACCCACTAATACCGCCGCAGCAACAATAATTAAAACAATGATTCCAACTTGTGCCACACGCGACTCCATTTTAACAGGATCAAGAAAAAGAGCCCTAATATGACTTAGAGCTCTTTCAATGTCAAAACATTGCCATGTTTAAAACATGCAATTATTTGTCTTGATCAAGAATCGCAAACAAATCTGCTTGTACTTCGTCAATTGGACGTAAGCCATTCAGCTTGTCATAGGTTGGTGCATTTTCACCAGACGCTGCGCGACCTTGGTAGAAACCAACCAACTGTTCAGTTTCAGTGTGGTATGAACCTAAACGCTTACGAATCGTTGCTTCTTGGTCATCTGGACGTTGTACCAGTTCTTCACCAGTTTCGTCATCCTTACCTTCCACTTTAGGTGGGTTATAAACGATGTGATAAACACGACCCGATGCAGGGTGCTGACGACGACCAGAAAGACGTTGTACGATTTCTTCGTCAGGAACATCAATTTCAATCACGTGATCAATGTTGATGCCTTCATTTTCAAGCGCTTCGGCTTGAGGAATGGTACGTGGGAAACCATCAAAGATACAGCCATTTACACAGTCAGGTTGCGCAATACGTTCTTTCACTAAACCAATGATCAGTTCATCAGATACAAGACCACCATTGTCCATCACGCTTTTAGCTTGTAGACCGAGTTCAGTTCCTTCACGAATTGCAGCACGGAGCATATCACCGGTTGAAATTTGTGGGACATTGTAGCGCTTACAGATCAACTGAGCTTGTGTACCTTTACCTGCTCCAGGTGGTCCGAGTAAGATAATGCGCATAAAAAAACATCCTCATTTAAACAATATATTTGACGCTTTATACATGCCGACAAATTCGACATATTTTTAGCATCTAATTATAAGAAAGCTACAAACAAATGTATTGTACCCGCAATGAAGCCTGTTACCCCACCCAATAAAATCAAAATCCATTCGTCTTCCTGAAATGCAGGACGTAATAAGTTTTGAAACTCTTTCGGTGTTAGCTCACGAATACGGTCTCTAAACATTTGATAGATTTTCTGTGCACGGCTCGCATTGAACGCTGGGTCGCATACAGGCACCATCGTAATTTCAATTGAACGATCAATCAAGTCCGTCTTCAGTTTTGCGTATTCACGTGGACCTAAAGACAGTTGTAAAGATGTTCTCACCAATGGTGTTTCCATGATTTGATTGATATGACGTTTAACAATACGACGCGTCTTGTCTTTTTTATTGCCATACATCATTTCAGTCATGATGGATTTTAACGTAATCAGGTCTTCTGTGACTACACTTGCAAACACATCAGACACTTCTTCTTGGCGTTTCATGAAAGCGCCTTGCACATTATAAGTCCCAATGCGTGGAATCACAGGCTTAATCCATGGAAACTTACGATCTTTTGTTAATTCAGTCAGTTGCAAGTATCGAACATAGTGTGGCTCAATTGGATTAAACACCATCCAAATCGCAATCCAGTTGGTTAAGAAGCCCCATACCGCTGCCCAAAATGGGACCGTCCAATGCCATGGCACCACAAACCAAACAATCATTTGGAAGATACCAAAGAACATCCCAATGAGGGCACTAATATGCCAAATAAAGTTGATTTCTTTCTGACCCACTTTCAAGAACATACGCACCATCAGTCTGCGGTCACCTTCCATTTGGCTGACCACCATATCGCGCATATCCACAAGTGACTCGACGTTCATAGTCAGTTCGGTCACTAATTCTCTGAGCACAGCCGGAAGCTGTTTGTGTGCCTGTGCATAAATTCGACGCTTAATCGAATAAGGTAAGTTTTCCCAAAGTACGGCATTGCGGTCAATCATGACTTCATCAATCAGGTGCTCAAGTTCAAAACCAACTTGCTCACCAATGATTCGCGCCATATCCTCAGGATCCATTGCATCTAAAAATTCACGCAAAGAACCGAGTTTGGATAAAGTGTTATCGGTAATGATGCCTGAGATACGCCCCGCTTTTCTGGGCACAATGCCCTGCCAACCCACAGGCAAAGGTCCAATATGAAAACCCCAAAAAGTAATCGGGTAAAAGACCATTTTCAGGGCCATCCAAACGTGCGCCCAAGTCACAAAAGCAGTCACAGGAATAATGCTGAGTACAGCCCAAAAATCGGGTCGATTCAAAAAGGTTTGCCACAACTGATTGACGTACTCAAGCATGCATAACTTCCATATTTAATTTTATTAACTGAATTATATAGCGTTTTAAAAAAGATATTGTGTCTATAAACCGAAACTTAGAGTATAGGAAAATTGTAGTCTCGGTTCAGTTTCTGCAACCACGTAGCCCGATTTGGCTTCGAGTTTTTCCCCTGCACCAATCCCCACACTGAAAGTGCTGATTCGCTCAGGACTCAGTAACACATAAGCAAGATCTACACCACCACCAAGGCGAGATTCGTACTCGCCATCCACTTTCTTGCTGTCAATATGCCCCGCATAAACACCGAGATAATAACCATTTTTATCTTTACCAGTAAAATGAACTGGAAATCTAAAGCCCAGCTGACCACCTACAGGGTAATCATCATTGATAAATACCCCAGCTTTTGCATATGCAATGCCATAAGGATTCACCCATTCCAAATTGGTGTGCAGTAATTTCTGCGTTACACCAGCCCCTACATTCCATGTTTGAGCACTGCCAGCAGGAATTTTTGCATCTGGCAAAAAGGAATTATCTTGAGCGTAGGCTACGTTTGCACAGGCAACAAGTGCCAACACTGGATAAATTCTTGTCATTATTGTCACCATTATCCGTAATGTTATTTTAGTAATTGGTCCCTTTTTACAGGATTTTGACTGTAGCAGAATTTATAAAACACTTATATACAGCAATTTATATTTTTGATGTCTATAAAGTCAAAATTTAGGCAAAAATGAAAAGCAGAAGCCGCGATTACAAATATCAAAACAGTGTGACATGCGTTAGAATAGCGCGCAGGTATTTTCCTCTTTATCCATGTGTTTAAGTCGATTTGGTATGAAACAGCACTTTCCTTTAAAAAATGTCCAACAAGAAAAGCGCATTTTTCGAAATCGTACCTTTATTTCCATGGGTATTGTGGTTTTCTTCTTGCTGATTTTAGTCACTCGCTATGCCTATTTGCAGCTGGTGCAATTTGACGAGTTTTCAACTGCATCCGATCAAAACCGTATCCGCCTACAACCTTTAGCCCCTGCGCGGGGTTATATTTATGACCGCAATGGCGTGCTGCTGGCAGATAACTATCCTGTCTTTACCGCGACGATGAGTCGAGCGGATGTGACGGATATTGATGCCACGATTGAACGTTTAACGCCAATCTTAGAACTCACCCCTGATGATATTGAGCGCTTTAACAGTCGTATTAAAGCCTCACGTAAAACTGAACGCGTTTCCATTAAACTTAATCTCAATGAAAACGATATTGCTCGCTTTAGCGAAGTTAAATATCAATTCCCTGGGGTTAATATCGAAACCCAGATGACGCGCTACTATCCACATGGTGAACTGTTTGCCCATGTGATTGGTTATGTGGGTCGAATTAACGATAAAGAATTAAAAAGCATCAATAAAGATTTGTATGCGGGCACTAACCTGATTGGTAAAATTGGGGTAGAAAACTCCTATGAAGATTTGCTGCATGGTGTGCCAGGAAATGAGTCTGTCGAAGCTGATGCGCACGGTAACGTGTTGCGCCATTTAGGTCGCAAGGAACCCGTTCGTGGTAATGACTTATATCTTTCACTAGATTATGGCTTGCAGACGGTTGCCTCAGAGCAGCTTGCAGGTCGTCGTGGTGCAATCGTGGCGATGGATCCACGTACAGGTGAAATTCTTGCCTTGGTCTCAAGTCCAAGTTTTAACCCTAACCTGTTTGTCACCGGCATTAGTCATACAGACTATAGTGGTTTACGCGATAACCTCGATCAACCGCTATATAATCGTGCTGTGCAAGGCGCTTATCCGCCCGGCTCGACCATTAAACCAATGTTTGGTTTAGGTGGCATTCATTATGGCTTAATTGATTGGGGCACGGCCATTTCCGATCACGGCTATTTCACCCTTCCGGGCGATTCGCATAAATTCCGTGACTGGAAAAAATCAGGCCACGGCGTAGTCAACTTGCATAAATCTCAAGTGGTCTCTTGTGATACCTTCTTCTACATTCTGTCGTTCCGTATGGGCATTGAAAAAATGAACACATGGATGCGGCAGTTTGGCTTTGGTGAAAAAACTGGCGTGGATTTACCAAGTGAAAGTACAGGCCTTTACCCGAACCCTGAATGGAAAATGCGTACCCGAGATGCCAAATGGCTCAAAGGTGAAACCATTTCAGTGAGTATTGGACAAGGTGCTTTTACTGCAACACCGCTGCAATTGGCCATGGCAACCGCCATTACCGCTAACCATGGTTCACATGTGATTCCGCATGTTTTACAAACCAGTAAAGGTGCGAAACCACATAAAGACTTAAATGCGCCTGATGGTAGAATCCAGTTCAATGGCACAGATCAAGACTGGATACAAATGCGTGATGCCATGGTCGATGTCATTGAAACAGGGACTGGACGTGGTATTCGCACGCCAATGTATAAAATTGCAGGTAAAACTGGTACGGCACAGGTCAAAAGTATTGCTCAAGGTAAGCGCTACAATGAAGCCCTATTGACCGAACGTCAGTTAGACCACGGTTTATTCGTGGGCTTTGCACCTGCGGAAAACCCTGAAATTGCGATTGCAGTAGTGTGGGAAAATGGTCGTCATGGTGGTTCTGCGGCACAGCTGGCTCGTCCGATCTTAGACTACTGGCTACTCACTCGTCATAAAAACCCAATTCGTCCACAAAACCATCAAATTAGTGGTGGTTTGATGACGGCGGGGATTAAACCGGGTGAATTACCAAGTGGTAGCACTCCACCAGCGATCACAACTGGGACAAGTGCAGCAGCACCGACCAGTACTCCAAATACAGCACCCGCATCAACGGCGGCAAATACAAGCCATTCAGCTACACCGTCTTCTGCACCTGTGGAGTCAGACTAACTATGAAAAATCAACTCCGCATCATTGGAGGGGACTGGAAACGTCGTCAACTGCCTTTTGCCAGTATTGAAGGTTTACGCCCTACGCCTGATCGCGTACGTGAGACTTTGTTTAATTGGCTCATGTGGGATGTGCAAAATAGTAATGTTTTGGATATTTGTGCAGGTTCGGGTGCGTTGGCATTTGAAGCCTTATCACGTGGTGCATCAAAAGTAGTGATGATTGAACCTGACCGCAGTCAAGCACAGTTTTTAACGCAAAACTTGGAACTCCTTAAAGTACCTAAGTCCCGTGCCCAGTTAAAAGTAGCGACTGCACAGCAAACATTACCCACCTTAAAAGAACAGTTTGATTTGGTCTTTTTAGACCCGCCGTATAGCCTAGAGCTATGGGAAGAATTGGCCCTCTTGGCTGATCCTCTGATTCAAAATAATGGCTATATTTATGTGGAAGCCGACCGAGATTTGAATCAGTTAAAACTTCCAACGTCGTGGGTGCAAATAAAGAGTACCAAAGCTGGGACTGTTCGCGCGAGCTTATATCAAAAGAAAGTGGCGGTTTGTCCATAATTAGGACTTTACGCTCTTTTGAATGACTTTATCAGGCTGCCTTAGCACATATTAGTGTGGTTCTGAGCTACGCTATGCATGAAGATCAATATACATATTCAAAATCAAGCTAAAGCTTCAGTCATTTTTCACGCCTAAAAACTATGTACACCAAACGAAAAATCGTACACTCGCTAAAATTTTAAATATATCGCATATGACTTGGTTGATCTTTATCTTAGGTGCAATGGTGGCGGGTTTTGTACAGGGGCTCACAGGCTTTGCATTTGCCTTAATCGCCATGTCATTTTGGGTCTGGATCTTGGCACCTCAGCTCGCAGCGCCCTTGGTGGTTTTTGCCTCGGTCTGGAGTCACCTAATTTCCTTAAAGTCAGAATCTGCCTTTCAACTTGATAAAAGCCTCGTTGCACCTTATATCCTTGCAGGTCTAATTGGCGTTCCATTGGGAACCTATCTGTTAGACATCATTCAAGCATCTACCTTTAAACTGGTTCTAGGGATTTTTTTGATTCTTTGGTGTCCATTGATGCTACTTAATCTCCAGATTCGCTTCATTCAAAACTCTGGAAAATACGCCGATAGCAGTATTGGTTTTCTTGGGGGTGTATTGGGTGGGTTAGGAGGCTTTTGTGGCTCACTGCCTTCAGCTTGGGTCATGTTAAAAAACCTTCCTAAAGAGCAACAGCGCTCAATTTTAAGGCATTTTAATTTCGCCATTCAGCTATTCACCCTGCTCACCTATCTGCTCCGCGGAAATTTAAACTTGCAACATTTACCCTATATGGGCATCTTACTTTTGAGTGTGAGCCTACCGGCCATGCTCGGCGCGCAATTGTTTTATAAAATTTCTGAGCGGCAGTTCAAACATACGGTACTGGGTTTATTGTTTAGTTCAGGCTGTTTTCTATGTATCAGCTATCGCTTTCTGTAGTGCTATAAAACCTGACTCTGAACTTTGGCAATGGCTTGGGTCAGCAATTGTGTGTTTTGTGTCAAAATAGGCTTATCTTTAAACAACTTGGCACTACTGGACTTCCTCCAAGTTCAAAAATCTTTATACAATTGGCGCACCTTCAAACCCACCGCTCACCATATATGAAACTGCCTCTTGCACTACTGAGTCTTTGCTTTATCAGTGCTTGCTCCATAAGCTCATCCAAAGAAATAAAACAAGCCGAAAAACTTCTCCAATCTTTTGACTGTCAAAATATAGAGCGCGATCAGGCCGACCACAGCAGCATGACCAGTTATCATGAACAAGTGCTTGCCAGCAGTAAACAAAAAGCTCAAGCCTATGTAGAAAGCTATCAACAGGGCGATCAAATTTTTGACCTGCCACTGCCTGAAGTGATTGAAACACAGCTACAAAGTTATACAGCCGCATGCCAATCGCTAGGTGGGGTTTTACCCAATCCTCAGCAGAGCCCTTAAAATACGGTTAACAATAAAAAAAGACAGCTCGAAAGCTGTCTTTTTTAATTTCATATGACTTAAATTTGAAGTTAAGACACAGTTGAGTCGTTGTGATAGCGAGTATCGACACTGAAATCTTGAGGAAATTTAGCAGAAATTTGCGCATAAAATGCCATAATTTCAGCCATATCTTTTTCATAGTCACCAGTAGGGTAAATAATTTTACCCACTCCAGTTTTTTTCTTCGCATAATCCATATAGGCCAGCGCAATCGGAACACCTGCGCTGACTGCAACATGGTAAAAACCTGTTTTCCACTGTTCCTGCTTAGCACGTGTCCCTTCAGGGGTGACCAACATAACCAACTTAGGGTGTTCTTTAAAAAGATCACTCATGAGTTGTACCATACTTGGACGTGGTTCACCTTCATGCTTTGGACGACGGTCAATACCTATCCCGCCCATTGCACGAACAAATGGCCCAAATGGCAGTTTCATATAGCTGTCTTTAATAGTGATACGGACATGCACACCTAAGGCTTTTAATGCCAAACGCGCGTACAACGCATCCCAATTGCTGGTATGTGGCGCTGCAATCATCACACATTGATCGATATTCAAATCCCAATGATTATCAATCTGCCACCCCATTAAGGCTAAACTTTGTTCTGCAAGCTTTTCGAACACAAAAAATACCACATTACTGAAAATCCGCGCCGATTCTAGCAATGCTGCTGATCAAATACACGGCGAGACGATCAATAAAACAACAATTAATCTATAAACGTATATTTTATTTAATTCCAAATATTTCAAGAAAAAACAGAACCTTTGAGATTAAACACAAAAATACGTGAATAGTATTCTTTATTGAAGATACAGACGCACTCACAGATCTTCACAGTTTCGTCTCCAGCACTACTGTAATGTAAAACTAAACATTGAATAATATCGGGTGCTGTATATGCAAAAGACTTTTTTAGCACTATGCCTATCTTTCACCATGTTAGCCGCATGCTCAAAACCGAATGAAAACAATCCACCCCCAGATCACAACGTCACGGCATCTATGGACGACAGTGCCAGCGCAACCGTGTTAGATACATCAGACACAGCAAATGCCTTAGATTGGGTAGGTACATATCAAGGGATTCTGCCCTGTCACGATTGTTCTGGGATCGACACTGAACTTGAACTGACCTTAGATCGTCATTTCGTGTTGAAACAAAAATTTTTAGGCAAATCGAATAATAATTATGTCAATGAAGTGAAAGGCTCATTTCAATTTTTGAATGGCTCTGATCAACTGATACAGCTCGACTCATCAGGTGATAGCCGTATTTATTATATTGGTGCGCAATTTATTGAAATGCGTGGCGATAAAGGCCAAGTGCTGGATCAACCTGAGTTCAACTTTAAACTCACCAAATCCCTAGAATAAAATTCTCACAACATGATGCATGATTTAAATTGCGTATTTATAGGTTACAGCATGAACTCCCCAAGCATCAAAAAAGGTAGCCAAATTACTTCAGCTACCTTTTTTCATAATTTACTGCTTTTGCGTCTGCATTTGTTTAATGATTTCGCTAAAATCAAAGGTTGCAGCTTTTTGTACAGGTGGGTAGTCCATCAATGATTTGATGTGTGAACCAAGCAATTTCTGCAATGGTTCATTGATCCATTGTTTGGTTTGAAGAATATCTGAACGATCTCTCACACTATCAAAAGACTCAAATGGATCCTGACGAAGGTTGTACATCACTGGAAATTTTTGCTTTTGATACTGGTCGTAATAATTTTCACTGGTTTCAAAGTGAACTTTCCATTGGTTAATACGAACTGCACGTACGGTTGACTCATGATAGTACAAGAAATTATTACGCTTACTTTCTGTAGTCTTACCCGTCCAATAATCAAGATTATTCACACCATCAATAATTTGCTTACGATTGGTTTTCATCTCCTCTACAACATTTTTATTCCCTGCGACATTCGCCAAAGTTGTAAACAGATCCATATGCGACTGAATGCCGTGTTTCACTTGTCCTGCAGGAATATGTCCCGGCCATCGCACCATCATTGGAACACGGACTCCCCCTTCATAGGTCGTCATTTTTTCACCACGAAACGGTGTCGTTCCACCATGATTTTTGGCACTGTGTTCAGGGCCATTGTCGGTGGTATAAACAATGATGGTGTTATCCAATACACCCATCTTCTTCATATCATCCAACAATGCACCGACTTGCATATCGTGCTCAATCATACCGCTGCCGTATAAATCGTCTTCTGAAGTAGCTTTCGCCGCCAAATAACGATGTGAGTCACGTAAATGGGTAAACATATGCATACGACTTGGGTTCAACCAAACGAAAAACGGTTTATCTGCTTTCTTGCTGCGCTTCATAAAATCGACACTGGCTGCAATAAACTCATCATCTACCGTTTCCATACGCTTACGGGTTAAAGGACCTGAGTCTTTACACTTTTGTTGACCCATTACGCCAAAGCGCGGATCTACAGTTTCATCGTCATCATTAGACGAATAGCAATGCAATACACCACGCGTTCCATATTGCTTCTGAAACTCAGGATCTTTTGGATAATCATACTGTTCCGAATCTTCTTCCGTATTTAAATGATATAAATTACCGAAAAACTCATCAAAACCGTGTACCGTCGGTAAACTATCGTTGCGATCACCTAAATGGTTTTTACCAAACTGACCATTCATATAACCCAGCGGTTTGAGCACTTCTGCCAAAGTCGGCGTTGCAGCTTTAATCCCTAAAGGTGAACCTGGGCGGCCCACAGTGGTCATACCTGAACGAATTGGATACTGACCTGTAATAAATGCTGCACGCCCAGCAGTCGAACTTGGCTGCGCATAATGGTCAGTAAACATGATGCCTTCTTTAGCAATACGGTCACAATATTTGGCGTGTTATATCCCATCACACCATGACTATAAACATTGACGTTCTGTCAACCCACATCATCGGACATAATCACTAAAATATTGGGTGGTTTCGCCATAAGTGCTGTTGAAAGTAATGCTCCACCTACCAAAGCTAAAGAGCGAGAAATTAAGTTTTTTTGCATGGTATTTTCCTTAAACACATTCGTATAAAACGAATTTTCATCCTTGTTTCAAACCCAATTGGCACTAAACGTAAAACAATATCAGTGCCTTACACATTTATTTTTTAGAAAAAGCATTTTCTAAAAACCAGTGACAACAGTTTCCTAATGCGGTCGTATCCGTTTAGCGATTTCATTTTTAGATAGAAGTGCAGTATGAAAAAAACGTTTTAAGCCTGAGCAAAGATAATGCAAACCGGCCTCTCCATCAGGGGTCTTGAGGAAACGGTCTTTTGGGCAATCACCCCAGCAATATTGAAGATATGGACATTTTTGGCAGTATTCCGGCAGTGACTTGGATTTGGCATATGCAAATTTCTTTTGTCGCTCAGAAAAAACTAAATCGCCTTGGTGAATCTCGTGAATGTTGCCCAATTTATATTCGGGATAAACAAAATGATCACAAGAGAAGAGGTCGCCATTGTGTTCGACCGCCAAGGATTTCCCGCAAATTTGACCCGACACACATTTCTGCGCCCCATAACCAGACATCATCGAAACCATGTTTTCAAACTGGTCGATAAAAACCTGTCCAAAGTCTTTCTGTAACCATTCTTTCCACACAGTTGAAAGGAATATACCCCAATCATCGGCAGCAATCGACCAGTCTGTCACCACAGAGTCTGAACTACCCGGATGCGCTGCTGAACTGCCCAATTTAGGTAAATCTTGAGGATTCCAATGGCCTGGTGCCGTCTGCTGAAACTGGGCACTTTCCATTCCTGGAATCAGTTGAATCATACGCGGTTGCACCTGATCGCGGATAAAACGATAAACCTCTAACGGTCGTTTCGCATTATCACGGTTCACCACACATAAGGCATTAAAGGGGACTTGATACTGGCGCAATAACGCAGCAGCCTGCATGACTTTGGCATGCGTCGGTTTTCCACCTTTGTTATAGCGATGGATATCATGCAACTCGGCAGGCCCATCTATAGATAAACCCACCAAAAAATCATGCTGTTTTAAAAATGCACACCAGTCATCATCCAGTAACGTGCCATTGGTCTGCAAATCATTTTCTATACGCTGATGAGGTTTCGCATATTTTTTTTGCAGCTTAACCACCCGCTGAAAAAACTCCAACCCCATAAGCGTCGGCTCACCACCCTGCCAACTAAAAACCACTTCATTGCCCGTTTGCGCTTCGATATATTGCTTAATATGTAACTCAAGCATCGACTCAGACATACGCGGAACTTTGGGTTGCTGTAACATGTCTTGTTTATGCAAATAGAAGCAATAACTACAATCTAAGTTGCACTGTGCCCCAGTGGGTTTGATCATCACGTGATAGCGATAGGTTTGTCCCTGCACTTGCAGGCTTCTTAAAGGCGGATATTCAGCTTGTAAAGGTATCATTCGCATTTTTAAAGTCCTCATTTTTTCAGCGTTCGGGCACAAATTCACAACTGTACAAAACTATGTACACAAGTTATTTTGCGAAAAGAGATCTGGTGATTTCATTCCATTCACTGCATGAAATCTGCTAAAGACTAGAGCCGTTTTGTATTTTGAATAGATTAACCCGAGTGACTATTGCCACTAGACATGCAACAGGAAGGAGGCTATTAGATGACCTTGCGGATATTTTGATAGTTTCAATGTTTTATAATTCATTCTCGTCTTATCCCTAAGCTTAATTTTCATCAGCAAAGCTACTGTGTAAGAGTAAAAATCAACAGCTAATTCCAATTTAGGCATGCTGAAAAATACCGACCCATCTCACACAGTCCCATCGCTTGGTAGAGCACGTTATCAAACTTTGAAAATAGAGAAACCACTCAAAAGAATGGTAATTGAATTTTTTATGGTCGTTATATCCTTGAACTACTTAATCGCTCGAATCTCTCCCCATTCAGTTGAACCTAAACAAGACGTATTTTATAAAAAGTGAAGCTTCACTTTTAGAACTTCAACATAGACTACTTTAATAAATAGCGAAGCTGGATAATGAATTTTTAAATGCTCCATTCATACCTAATGCACTAACTCTTCTCCGTCTTATCTTTTGTTTTTTAACACAGTCAGAAACATCAAAAAGTACAATAAAAAAGGCCGCTCATTGAGCGACCTTTTTATTTTTCAAATATATGTGAGTAACTATGAATAAATTACAAACACTTATTTAATTAGGGGCAGAATTACATCATTCCGCCCATACCACCCATGCCGCCCATATCAGGCATTGCGGGCTTGTCTTCTGGAACGTCAGTAATCATACATTCAGTTGTCAACATTAAACCTGCTACAGATGCAGCATGCTCAAGTGCAGAACGCGTTACTTTCGCAGGGTCAAGAATACCCATTTCTAGCATATCGCCATACTCAGAAGTAGCAGCGTTATAACCAAAGTTACCTTCGCCATTTTTCACTGCGTTGATCACAACTGAAGGCTCATCACCCGCATTGGCAACGATTTGACGAAGTGGTGCTTCAATTGCACGACGTAAAATGTTAATACCTACATTTTGATCGTCATTCGCACCATTTACGCCATCAAGCGCAGCTGCAGCACGTACCAGTGCAACACCACCACCAGCAACCACACCTTCTTCAACTGCAGCACGCGTTGCATGAAGTGCATCGTCAACACGGTCTTTCTTCTCTTTCATTTCAACTTCAGTTGCAGCACCAATTTTGATCACAGCTACACCGCCTGCCAATTTAGCAACACGTTCTTGAAGTTTTTCTTTATCGTATTCAGAAGACGATTCTTCAATTTGCGCACGGATTTGAGTAACACGTTCAGCAATTTGAGCTGCATCACCCGCACCATCAACAATTACAGTGTTTTCTTTAGATACAGTGATCTTGTGCGCAGTACCCAAATCTTGAAGAGAGGCTTGCTCTAAAGTCATGCCGACTTCTTCAGAAATCACAGTCGCGCCAGTCAAGATTGCGATATCTTGAAGCATTGCTTTACGACGGTCACCAAAACCAGGTGCTTTAACCGCACATACTTTGATAATGCCGCGCATGTTGTTGACAACAAGTGTAGCTAAAGCCTCACCTTCAACATCTTCAGCAATGATTAAAAGTGGTTTACCTGTTTTAGCAACTGCTTCTAACACAGTAATCAATTCACGGATATTGCTGATTTTTTTGTCAACAAGCAAAATGAACGGGTTCTCAAGTTCAGCCGTTAATGTCTCTGGTTTGTTTGCAAAGTACGGGCTGATATAACCACGGTCAAACTGCATACCTTCAACAACGTCCAAAGCATCTTCAAAGCCTGAACCTTCTTCAACGGTAATCACGCCTTCTTTACCTACGCGTTCCATTGCTTGTGCAATGAGTTTACCTACAGTTTCGTCAGAGTTTGCAGAGATTGAACCCACTTGTTCAATCGCTTTGGTATCAGAAGCAGGTTTTGCTGTTGCTTTAATTTCAGCAACTAATGCTTTAACAGCAAGGTCAATACCACGTTTCAAGTCCATTGGGTTCATGCCCGCAGTTACAGACTTGATCCCTTCATTTAAAATTGCTTGAGCAAGTACAGTTGCTGTTGTTGTACCGTCACCAGCGATGTCATTGGTTTTAGAAGATACTTCACGAACCAATTGAGCGCCCATGTTCTCAAATTTGTCTTTTAGAGAAATTTCTTTCGCAACAGTTACACCATCTTTAGTGATGTGCGGTGCGCCGAAAGAACGGTCGATCACAACGTTACGACCTTTAGGGCCTAAAGTTACTTTTACCGCGTCTGCAAGTGTGTTTACACCAGCGATCATTTTAGAACGAGCTGAATCACCGAATTTTACGTCTTTAGCTGACATGTTTAACTCCAAATATTCTTAAATTTTAATCAATTGTATTGCTTAAACAGCAAATGAATGTTCTGAATTAACCTTCAAGAACCGCTAAAATATCAGACTCTTTCATCACAAGAAGTTCTTCGCCTTCAACTTTAACTTTAGTGCCTGCATATGCACCAAACAGTACATTGTCGCCCACTTTTACGTCTAAAGCACGAACGCCATTGTCTGTAATTTTGCCATTGCCTACTGCAATGATTTCACCTTGAGCTGGCTGTTCAGCAGCAGAAGTACTTAAAATTAAACCACCTGCAGTTTTAGTTTCCTTTTCTACACGGCGAATCACAACGTTGTCATGTAAAGGACGAATTTTGCTCATTTCTTGCTCCATAGACATTTTCAAAATGTCGTTGTTTACGATGTGAAGATGGCTTCTTATTCCTAGGCCATCAACAAAATTTTGATATGACACTTTTGTGGGGATGGAATAAAACGCTTCAAGGGCAAACACAAAATATTTTTATATTTTTGCGCTCTTTTTAAGCAAACCTCATCAAAGTTTAGATACTCAATTCAATCTGAGGTATTTTGCTGCATCAACTCAAAGCGATTGGTAGCAGAGTTAAAGCTCAAATGTTGTACATCAGCATTCGGCAAAATAATATTCAAGCTATTGGGCAAGCCCGCATGTAAACGATAAGACGTTGCCGTTCCTGCATGAATATCCAGCACCGGATGCGATACCCCAAGTTGATAAATCTGATTCAAATCATAAACAGCAGCGTCGTGTAAATGCCCATGTAAGAGTCCATTTAAACCATGCTGGCTCCATTGCTCCAACGCAATACGACCAAGCATTGGACAGTCTTTCACACCATGACTATGGTCTGGTGGCGTATAAAAAGGCTGATGCGCGGCAATCAGTTTAATTTTGTGCGCTGGTGCTTGCTGCAACTTCAGGTCAATCTCTTGAATTTGGCTCAGTGAAATATGCCCACGCGTATGGTAACGCCGACGAATACTATTCACCCCAACAACATAAAAGTGTTCAGTTTCTAAGGTGTTTTCCATCCCCCCAAAAAACAGTTGATAACGTGCAAAGGGGCTGAAAAAACGATTCCACACATGGTACAGCGGAATATCATGATTACCCGGCACCACCAAATATGGCAGCTTTAAACTGTCTAAAAACTGTCGACAAGCATAAAACTGAATAAACCGCGCGCGCTGCGTCAAATCCCCACTGACCACCACCGCTTCAAAAGGATGTTCCTCGCATAACCAACGAATGGCCTGTAAACAGGCTTCGCGTTCAGTCCCAAAGTGTAAATCCGACAAATGTAAAATCATGCGGGAACCATGATATTCAGTGCATGCTTACGTACTGTAATTTTCAGCGGTGGTGTCATCGTGACAATTTCACCGTCTACAGCAACTGTGAGCTTGTTATGCTTTGAATGAACAATCACTTCATCTGCTGCAAAACTATAGACATCGGAAGCCTGATCCAAATTGCCTTTAATCAGCTGCCATAAGGTCTTGAACAAAGTCCGCTTATCACTTTTTGCCACCACCACCCCCGCCACTTTCCCAGCTTCAGCCGCCTCAGCAATACGTAGTTTCATTTCAGCCAGTTGAAGTTGATTGTTTCCAAAGAAAATCAGTGGCGTTTTCACTGGATAGCGTTGCCCATCGACTTCTACTTCAAGTTTTAACTCTTTACGGTCGCGGATGAGAACATCCAATGCTGAGGTATACGCATGCAGTGGAAAACGTCCAAAATGCTTATTAAACTGTTCTCTTTTTTGAATAAATAAAGGATAAAGTCCTAAACTGGCATTGTTCAGATAGATATGTTGATTCAGCTGTGCCACATGTACAGAACGTGGCTGGCCTTCACTAATGGCTTTGGCTGCTTCTAATAAATCCAGCGGAATATTCAACACTCGTGCAACATAGTTAAATGTGCCTAGAGGCAAAATCCCCATGGGAATATCCGTTCCCATCAATTTAGATGCAACAGCATTTAAAGTGCCATCCCCACCCGCAGCAACCACGACCCCTACATTTTCCGCTTGACGATGGCGTAATAAAATCTCTTGCATCATCTGATCAAAGTTCATGCACTCACTTAACTCAAATGACTGTATTTCAAAACCCGCGGTACTCAGATCTGCTACCAACTGTTCATACACCTCATCTTTATTTGCGGCATGAAAACCTGATTTTTTATTATAAATAAGTGATAAAGGTTTGAGTTGCTCTGACATTTTGCACCTAAATTTGAAGTAATTGCTCTATTTTTGTCCAAATATTCAACACTTAACAGTTTTGTTATGTAAAATTCAAATGACTACCATTTATTTAATCAATAATAAATCTCAATCACAAAATAAATACAAGCATTTGATTTTAATACTAATATCTTAAATGAATAATCCTCATAAATATAATAAATACACAAAATAAAAGCCAAAAATTAAATCAAACTATTGTTTTTTAAACGTTAAAATGAAGAAACCCCATCGAACTGTTCATAATTTAGATACGCCTTTGGTCTTATTTTTTTTATCAAATTATGCTTTAATACAGCCACTTTTTTTTCATCTTTTCATCTCCGCAGTAAATTTTATTGCTGAGATTGTACTTTGTACAAACGTGTACATATTTGAGATAGGCCTCACCATGACCCAAGTGAACGCACCAGAATTCGTTCGTCACCCTAAGCTTATTGCGTGGGTGGAAGAAATTGCAAAGTTAACAAAACCAGCGAAAATTGAATGGTGTGACGGCAGCGAAGAAGAATATCAACGTTATATCAACTTGATGATCGCTAACGGCACAATGCAAGCGCTTAACCAAGAAACGCATCCTGGTTCTTATCTTGCTAATTCTGATCCTTCTGACGTTGCTCGTGTTGAAGGTCGTACTTACATCTGCTCTGAAAAACAAGAAGATGCTGGTGCAACAAACAACTGGGAAGAGCCTGCTGAAATGCGTGCTCGCCTAAATGGTTTGTTTGACGGTTCAATGGCAGGTCGTACTTTATATGTAGTACCGTTCTCTATGGGCCCATTAGGTTCTCATATTGCGCACATTGGTATCGAATTAACTGACTCTCCATATGTAGCAGTTAGCATGTCTAAAATGGCTCGCATGGGTAAAGCTGTTTATGACGTTCTTGGTACAGACGGTGAATTTATTCCTTGCGTACATACTGTTGGTGCGCCGCTTGCGATCGGCGAAAAAGACGTTGCATGGCCTTGCAACCCTGAAAAATACATCGTGCACTACCCAGAAACGCGTGAAATCTGGTCTTACGGTTCTGGTTACGGCGGTAACGCATTGTTAGGTAAAAAATGCTTAGCTTTACGTATTGCATCGTCTATGGGTCGTCAACAAGGCTGGTTGGCTGAACACATGTTGATCCTTGGTGTGACTAATCCTCAAGGCGAAAAACATTACATCGCTGCTGCATTCCCTTCTGCTTGTGGTAAAACAAACTTCGCGATGTTGATTCCGCCAGCAGGCTACGAAGGTTGGAAAATTGAAACTGTAGGTGACGATATTGCTTGGATCAAACCAGGTGAAGATGGTCGCTTATACGCAATCAACCCAGAAGCAGGTTTCTTCGGTGTAGCACCTGGTACAAATACCAAGACCAACCCGAACTGCATGGCGACATTGACTAAAGATGTGATTTATACCAATGTTGCGGTAACTGACAACGGTGAAGTATGGTGGGAAGGTCTTACTAAAGAAGCACCTGCCAACCTAACAAACTGGAAAGGCCAACCCCATGTTGCTGGTGAAAAAGCAGCGCATCCAAATGCGCGCTTCACTGTTTCAGCAGGTCAATGTCCTTCTATCGATGCTGACTGGGAGAATCCAGCAGGTGTTCCAATTTCAGCGTTCATCTTTGGTGGTCGCCGTGCAGACACAGTGCCTCTAATTTCAGAAGCATTTGACTGGGTAGATGGTGTTTACAAAGCTGCAACTATGGGCTCTGAAACAACTGCTGCTGCTGTTGGCCAACAAGGTATCGTTCGTCGTGACCCATTCGCAATGCTTCCATTTGCGGGTTACAACATGGCAGATTACTTCTCTCACTGGTTAGAGCTTGGTGAAGAAGTTGCAGCGAAAGCTAAAGCTGCGGGCAACAAACTTCCAGGTATCTACAACGTGAACTGGTTCCGTCGTGATGCTGAAGGCAACTTCGTATGGCCTGGTTTCGGTCAAAACATGCGTGTTCTTGAGTGGATTATTGACCGTTGTGAAGGTCGTGCTGATGCAGTTGAAACACCAATTGGTTTAGTTCCAACTTATGAACAGTTGAACTGGACAGGTTCTGACTTCACTAAAGCACAGTTTGACCTTGTGACTTCTCAAGACAAAGATCAATGGATCAAAGAGCTTGAAAGCCATACTGAACTATTCGACAAACTTGGTGAACGCCTACCAGCTGCTCTTAAAGCTCGCCAAAACGAACTTTTAGATGCTGTTAAGCAATCTGCTTAATCTTTAAATTAAGCCAAAAAAAAGACCGCGTAAGCGGTCTTTTTTTAATCTATTTATAATTTTAAAACTTTATAACTCAACAAAAACTTATCAAGGGGTAATTCATGCTTAAAAAACTCACACTCACAATTGGTCTACTGGGTCTATCAAGCTTAGTCATGGCTCAAACAGAAGTAGCAACAACTCAGCCAGCACTTCATGTTTGCGCAATCAAAGGCACACCTGATTCAACTCAATTTGAAATCAAAAAGCGCATCAAAGTCGCTAAAGGCACTTATGGCAGCGTGGTTGAACTCTATCCGCGTTTTGCTGAGCGTGCACATCAAGTCGGTGGTAATGTCGTCATCAACTATAATGCCAGCCAACGATTTGGCTTTTGGCCTTGGCGTATTGTCCGCCCAGTCATTTGGGGAACGGCTGTAAAATGGAAAACACCTGTAGACTGTAAACAGCTCGGTGGTATCGAAATTTAAATCTAAAAAAGCCGCGATAGCGGCTTTTTTAATAGAACGAAATCAACTGTATCCATTACACATACTTAACACTATGCAGCATCTTCTTGCATACGACGCAGGTGTAAATCCTGCAAGTAGATGTCTAAAGCTTGAGTTTCTAGTGCATCAAATTTTAAATACAGTTTAGTCCGTCGTTTTAAAATATCTTCACTGCTGACAGCCCACTCACGTTTCACCACATAATCCACTTCTTGCTGATACAAACCATGGCCAAAAGACTGCCCTAAAGTTTGTACATCTTTGTTCTCACCGAGCATATGCCACACTCGACTACCATAACTGTTTGCCCAACGATGCGCTGTTTGAGACTCTAGCCCTTTGATTTCATGCATCAACTCCGCACATAAAACCTCGACTGAACTAAAACCTTCTGCACCTGGGAGTTTTGCCTCAGCCGTCCATTCCGCTTTCATGTGTGGAAAATAACGTTTCAGCTGTAGCAAAGCCGCTTCTGCCAACTTGCGATAAGTCGTTAACTTTCCACCATAAACAGATAACAATGGCGCTTCACCCGCAACAGGTTTAGACATTGCCAGTACATAATCACGTGTCACTTTAGAGGCTTGTGCACTTGCATCATCATACAGCGCCCTTACACCTGCAAAGTTTGAGATCACATCTTCTTGCTGTAATTGAAGCTTGAAATGGTCATTAATCACATCAATCAAATAAGCCGTTTCCTGCTCGGTAATATGGACATGATTTGCATCCCCCTCAAACTCTACATCCGTAGTACCAATCAGGCTGTATTCATCTAAATAAGGAATCACAAACACAATGCGTTGATCGTCATTTTGTAAAATAAACGCATGCTGTTCAGGGTATAAACGCTTCACAATGATATGACTACCCTGAACCAATCGAATGCCTGCCTTTGGGGTTTGGGACAGTTGCTGTTGAATAAAATCTGTGACCCATGCACCCGTTGCATTAACTAAAGTTCGAGCTTTAATTTGGTAATGTTGTTTTTGATGCTCTAACGTTAGACACCACACACCCTCCTGCTGAACCGCAGAAACACATCGCGTTTGGGACCGAATTTGAGCCCCTAGCTCATGCGCTTGGATTGCATTAACCACCACCAAACGAGCGTCATCCACAGTACAGTCCGAATATTCAAAACCACGTTTAATCGTATCTTTTAAGGGGCTATCGACATTAAAATGAACAAGCTCCGAACCCTCCAATGTTTCTCGTTTTGCCAAATAGTCATAGATAAACAAGCCTGAACGAATCAGCCATGCCGGACGCAAATAAGGTAAATGCGGCATAATAAAACGCATAGGATGAATCAAATGTGGGGCTTTTTTTAACAGTACTTCACGCTCTAATAGCGCTTCACGCACCAAACGAAATTCTTTCTGTTCGAGATAACGCAATCCACCATGAATGAGCTTGCTACTGGCTGAAGACGTATGACTGGCTAAATCATCTTTTTCACAGACGAAAACACTTAAACCACGGCCTACAGCATCATTTGCAATGCCCACCCCATTGATGCCCGCGCCCACAACGGCAATATCATAAATGGCATCTGTGTCTTGCATATTCACCTCTCTCGTTGAGTTATTGTGTTATTTTTGTTCTTCCCACTAAACTTAACATCAAAATCCAATCTTGTCATATTCCAAAGCCAGTCAAACCAGAGAAAATTCGTTGCTTTAAATAAATTAATCACCGCATCTGTTTTTACAATTTAATTTTTTATTTTGACTATTCAGTGAAAAATCGACCAATTTCCAAGCTAAAAAATAATTTTCTCTTTAAAAAAACAACATTCTTCACAAAAGAAAAAGCGTCATAACCCCTTGTATTTTAATTGACTATTCACACATTAAAAATTTACAAGACTTTGTTTTAGATAAGTAAAATTATAATTTCCCATTAAAATAAAGATATTCATTAGAAAAACTTAACAGCATATAAATCATACCAACATTTAGACTAAAGTCGAATGAAGTCCAAGAATAAGGGGCGTATAACGAAACAGAATTTTTTGTTTAATCTTAAAATATATTGTTTTAACTTTTTCTACTTAAAAAGTTAAAAGATGTATTTTCCGAACTTCTCTTTGGGAAATTTTTGTGACTGATCTATCTCCCCAAGCTGCTCCAGTAAGCATCGATAAAAAGACCCGCTTAAAATCGATTCTCGGTGGTTCAGCTGGCAACTTAGTTGAATGGTATGACTGGTATGTCTATGCCGCATTTACCTTATATTTCGCGCCACAGTTTTTCCCTGAAGGGGATGACACGGTAAAACTCTTACAAGCTGCAGCCGTCTTTGCACTGGGCTTCCTGATGCGTCCTATTGGCGCGTGGATCATGGGCATTTATGCAGACCGTAAAGGACGTAAATCAGGTCTTACTCTGTCTGTATCTTTAATGTGTGTGGGATCTTTGATTATTGCCTGTGCACCCACCTATGCCAGTGTGGGTATGCTCGCACCTGCCTTATTGCTTTTTGCCCGTTTATTACAAGGTTTAAGTGTCGGTGGAGAATACGGTTCAAGCGCAACCTATTTAACGGAAATGGCTGGTAAAAACCATCGTGGTTTCTTCTCTAGTTTTCAGTATGTGACCCTCATTTCTGGTCAGCTCTTGGCACTGTGTGTGTTGATCATTTTACAACGCACCATGAGCGAAGCACAGTTATCTGAATGGGGCTGGCGTATTCCCTTCTTCATTGGGGCTGTACTTGCCATTGTGGTGTTCTGGATTCGTCGTGGTTTGGTTGAAACCCAATCTTCAAAAGATGCACAAGAACAGGCTAAAAATGGTGGCCCAAAATCAAGTGCACTTGCTTTATTTACTAAATATCCAAAGCAAGCGTTCACTGTGATTATGCTGACTGCGGGTGGAACACTGGCATTTAACACCTTTACGACGTATTTACAAAAATACTTGGTCAACACCTCAGGTTTTGAGAAAACTACAGCAACAGAGATCACCACAGCAGCAATCTTTGTTTTCATGCTATTACAACCTGCGGTGGGCGCACTGTCTGACAAAATTGGGCGTAAACCAATTATGATCACTTTTGGTGTATTGGGTGTACTGTTCACGATTCCAATTTTCAACGGTCTAGGTTCAACCAGCAGCCCAACAACCGCATTTATGCTATGTATGAGCGGTATGGTGATTGTAACGGGTTATACCGCAATTAATGCCGTCGTCAAAGCAGAGCTCTTTCCAGCGCATATTCGTGCACTAGGGGTTGCTCTGCCTTATGCGATTGCCAATACCATCTTTGGTGGTACAGCAGAACTTGTGGCGTTGAGTTTTAAAAACGCAGGACATGAAAACTACTTCTTTTACTACATCACCTTCATGATTGGTTTATCTCTACTGACTTACATCTTTATGAAAGACACCAAAAAGCACAGCATGATTACCGATCATTGATGCTTAAAGTAAGCGTGTAAGCTAATAAACTAGACATAAAAAATGCCTTCTCAAATGAAGGCATTTTTTATGTTTGATCAATTTTTTGCCGAAACTTGATCGATTGAAATATCGTGAATTACACCTGTGTATGGCATACTAAGAACAAGAATAATGTTAGGAACTTTTTATATGAAAAATACGTATAAACTTTTAGGCTTAAGCTGTATCGTTTTAGCAGTATCTGCATGTCAAAGCACGCCTCGCCAATACAATGGCAATGTTGGCTATCAAATTGAACATCAATCCGAATCGAGTGCTACCCTTGCTTATACGCTTGCTGCTCGTAAGAACCAGCAACTCGATGAAAATAAATTACAACGTGCTTGCCAAAAAGTTTTAGGTTCACAAAAAAATTATAAATTGGCAATTTTAAGTATTAATGAAATTCCAAACACCGCAGCAGATGTTCCCGAATATGGCCGCCAAATTGGTCAAACCCGGGCCACTTTTGGCTTAAGTAATACACCAGACTTACACCAAGGTGAAAACTTTGCAACACGTGAGTCACTTGAAGCACGACCAAGCACACTACATGTTGTACGCTATACCTGCTCTTAAGACCTTCTGATATATAAAAAAGGGCTTAGCGCCCTTTTTGAACATTCAAAGTTCGATAAAAACTCACATTGCGAAACTCTGGTGACTCATCTAGATCTGGCCAAGTTGTGGCACTACGCTCATCGAGCTTCATGTACTTCGGATGGCTAAAATTTTTAACACGACTATCCGCCACCCAAACTTCAGGTGCAAACTTTAAAAATTCATCTAAAAAGAAACGATTGCATTGATCATATAAAACATCGGCAGCCAATAAAACATCAACCAATTCTGATTGATATAAATCATCTAAATACTCTAGCTCTACGCTATTCAGCTCTGCATTGGCACGGCAAGCATCTAAACTAACTGCATCAATATCGCAACAAATCACGCGTTTTGCGCCCGCCATTTTGGCTGCAATCGCCACCACACCTGAACCTGCGCCAAAATCCAACACTACCTTATCTTTGACATGATGAGGCTCCGCCAGTAACCACTGCGCCATGGCTAGGCCTGAAGCCCAACAAAAGATCCAATATGGCGTTTCATTCCAAATACGGCGAATGATTTCATCATCCAGTTTATCGGTTGGAAATACGGGAGGGATGAGCCAAAGAGAAATAGATGTTTCAGGAAGCTGTTGCGCAAGCAATTCACAGTGTGGAATCACTTCATGCAGGGCTTGAAGTAAATGATCTGGGGCTCTGGGAAATTGGAAAGTACAGCTCATAAGTTATTGAGTATTTTTATGCTTTTACTGCAGGATCTTGCAGCTAAGATTTGGATTGAGGAATTAGCCTTCGGCTAGACCTACTTTTGTTTTGGCAAAAGTAGGCAAAACCATGGTCATTCGCTGAACTCGTTAAACACCACCATCTATTTAAAAAGTCGCAGAAACATTCAATAAACAATAAAGTCTTAACTCAAACAACAGCGAATGACGTTTTCGTGTATCTAATACTGGCTTCAAGGCAGCATTAGACCACTTAAAATAATTAAGCTAAAGCTTTTTCAGCAGCTTCAACTGTTTGACGAATCAACGTGGTAATGGTCATTGGACCTACGCCACCTGGAACTGGTGTGTACGCAGATGCCACATCTTCAATATCAACCAATTGAATATCACCCACACCACCGCCATCACGTGGATGGAAACCAGCATCAACAACCACTGCACCTTGTTTGATCCAATCTTTTTGAATCAATTCAGCCTTACCAACCGCACCTACAATAATATCGGCTTGTTTCACAAAATCAGCTAAGTTTTGAGTACGTGAGTGGCAGATCGTTACGGTTGCATTGGCTTGAAGTAACATCGCAGCCATTGGTTTACCTAAAATTGCAGAACGCCCTACAACAACGGCATGCTTTCCAGCAATTTCGATATTGTTTTCTTGCAAAATAGTCATAATGCCTGCAGGTGTCGCAGAACCATATGCTGCCTCACCCATAGCCATACGACCAAAACCAAGACACGTTACGCCATCCACATCTTTTGCAAGAGAAATTGCATCAAAACATGCACGCTCATCAATTTGTTCAGGCACTGGATGCTGAAGCAAAATACCGTGAACATCTGGATTTGCATTCAGTTTTTCAATTTCAGCCAACAATTGTTCAGTGGTGGTTTCTTTTGGCAGTTCAACTTTAAGTGAGTCCATACCAACACGGCGGCAGGCATTTCCTTTCATACGTACATAAGTTGCAGATGCACCATCGTCACCCACCAAAATTGTCGCAAGAATTGGGGTACGACCTGATTTTGCTTTGAGCGCTTCAACGCGAGTTAACAAGTCAGCTTCAATTTGTTTTGCCAATGCACGACCATCTAAAACTAATGCCACGGCACATCTCCAAGTGTTGATATGAATCAATTTTGCACATAATACATGATAATTTTAAATATTTTTCGCTATATGCTGTTTTTATGCGCATACGAATGAAAGCACTATTGTTTTTTTTTCAGAGCTTGCTAATATACGCATCAACAAGACGCGGCGGGGTGGCAGAGTGGTCATGCAGCGGACTGCAACTCCGTGGACGCCGGTTCGATTCCGACCTCCGCCTCCATCTTGTTAAAGCCCGAGTGGTGAAATCGGTAGACACAGGGGATTTAAAATCCCCCGCCCACAAAGCGTGCCAGTTCGAGTCTGGCCTCGGGCACCATTCTTATACTTCTAAGTATGGTGCATATAAAGAACCCAGCGTTAAGCTGGTTTTTTTATGCCTACAGAAAAGTCATAATACAATCCACAAAAAAGAGAGCACATTGACTCTCTTAAAAATAATATCTCATTCGTTTATCACGATAAGGGTGGTAATAAATAATGTTGCAGATCTTGTTCTAATTTTTCTTGAAAGTGAGCTGGCTCAATAATTTTAATGTATGGAATCCAATAGCGCACCAAAGGTAAAAGTTGCATTTCATGACAAATCTGACAATCAATTAACAAACCACCCGATGCATCTTCTAGTACGATTTGTTGCTCTGGCAATAACAAACGTTGCTTAAAATATAAGGCAACTTCAGGTCGCACCGATATTTTCACTGTTTGCTTATGCTTTGCAAACCAAATCCCCTCACTGAGCTCTAATTGGGTCAAAACCTCTAAATGGTGTTCGAAAAGCTCCGACTCATGTACAACCACTTGATCTATTTTACTTAAACGATAAGCTCGTAATTCATCAGCTACAGCTGCGGCCAAATACCAACTTCCCTGATGATGAATTAAGCGATACGGGTCAACATGGCGCAAACGATCATTATAAATAAAACTGATTTTTTGACGCTTATGAATCGCGCCCGCAAAAACCTGAAAATGTTCAGCAAATTGCTGTGCATTTTCATAATAATAACCTTTGGCAGAGAACACTTGATTGGCTCGCTCATCAAGCAGACCACGTAGAAAAGACATATCTAGAGATGGATAGAGCTCACTGATCCCAGAAAGCTGAGCAAAGTTTTGAATGTCTTGTAGCTTAAAGCGCCCAAGATAAACAGGATCTAAAAAGTACTTCTTGGTATATTCATCTTGAAGTAAAGGCAAATACGTATTAAGGCGATCAAAATCTCGCTCTATCGTTCGCGTACTCACCTGAAATTCGTGTGCTAGTTCAGCAACCCCCAATTGATATCCAGTATTTAATTTAGTCAAAATATTTGCTAAACGCTCCGCAAGGCGTTCATGTGTTGAAGCTTTACGCTTCATATTGCCCTCGCTGCACAATCAATGTTGTGTCTTTATTTATAGTTAAATGCCTAAGCATTATATTCAAGATAAATATTTGAATAATATTAAGTAAAAGACAAATGATCAGCTTTCAAGCTATGTCATGTTTTTATCAAAAAAAGTGATCAATGTTTGTTAGATTTCTTCTTCTTTACTGCAGTTTTCTGATGCGCTAAACGCTCTATATAACGCTCAAAATGAATCAAGGCTTTATATAGCTTATGTACCTCATCAGGTAAAACACTATTATAGATAACCGCCTTATGCAAGCGCTTAAGCGCACGGAAACCATGTGCATGTGTATATGATGTCGAGACAATTTTCATGACAACCCTCTTTTCTGTTTTATTTTTCATTTAAAACCACGTAAATTTGTCAGGTTTAAATTTAGTTGCAAATTTACACCGCAGTTTTGACAGGTTGTGTCGAACAGTTGTCATTTTTTAATCTTTGTGAAATTATTTTCTGTTTTCAGTACATTATTTTTATTGTTTGGAAAACTTTTAGACAAAAGAAAAGCCAACATGACGTCAGCTCTACTTCTTATACGATAGAAATATTACAGAATTTTTACCACAACTTTACCCACGTGCTCACCCGTGTCCATGCACGCATGCGCTGCTTGAATCTGATCGAACTCAAAAGTTCGATAAATCATTGGCAAGCACTCGCCTTTGGCCCATAGCGGTGCTACATGATCTTGTAAACCTTGTGCAATCTCAGCTTTCTCAGTCGTATTTCGTGCACGCATGGTCGAGCCTGTGATGGTTAAGCGCTTCATCATAATTTGCCCCAACTTAACCTCTTTGGCTTTTGCACCACCTAAAAAGGCAATATAAACCAAACGTCCATCGCGGCGGAGCAAGTTCAAATTCTTTTCTAAATACGGTGCACCCACCATATCTAAAATGACATCAACACCAGCATTTTCCGTTTTTTCATAGATCTCGTGTTCAAAGTCTTGTGTTTTATAATTGATGGCATCTGTCAAATTCGCAATGGCTTGTACTTTTTCATCGCTGCCTACGGTTGCAAAGGTTTTAATACCTAATGCTTTACATAGCATGAGTGCGGTGGTGCCAATACCACTGGTTCCACCATGTATTAACACCACTTCCCCTGCTTTGGCTTTACCCATTTGGAACACATTCGCCCAGACTGTGAAAAAAGTTTCGGGAATAGCCGCCGCTTCCACAAAGCTTACATTTTCTGGAATATGTAAAGTTTGACTTTGTGGAACCACGCAATACTCCGCATAACCACCACCATTGGTCAAACCACAAACTTTATCGCCCAATTTAAACTGCGTAACTTCTGCTCCAACTGCAACGACCTCACCTGCAACCTCAAGCCCTGGTACTTGTGTTACCCCAGGCGGCATTGGATATAAACCTTGACGCTGTAAAATATCTGGACGGTTAATACCAAACGCATGTACCTTAACCAAGACCTCATCTTCTTTTGCTTCAGGGATAGTCACTGTTTCATATGCCAGCTTATCCACACCACCTGGCTCTGTAATAATGACCTGTTGCATCGTTTCTTGTGACATGATTTATTCCTAACTCTTACGATATTTTTCAAGTTTCATAGACCTATTTGATCATAGAAATAAATTGAAATGAAGAACACCGTACTTATGTATAGTCTGAAGACTATTTTGCTGCGTGATAGCGCTGATCATTGATAAAAAAGCAAGCTGCGACTGCACTTAACATCCCTCTCAAACATTACTTAGAACGATTAGGGCCAGATGAAAAACACAGGTATTCAGTTGCGTGGCTGATCAGGCAAAGACACAAACTGCATTAGAAATTTACGAACCAAAGGCAAAAACACCATAATCAGAGGAAATGCAATCAACCAAGATAAGCTCCAGCTTTTGAGCCAAAGATGGAAGAAATTATGCACTAGGCCTTTATTTAGCAGTAAGTTAAAACCAGAAATAGAACCACTCATTAGACCTGAAAGCAATAAAGGCGTTAACCAATTTAAGTGTTTGATATGAATTTTTGGGAGCGTGTTGAACATAATCGACCTGAGTAAATAAAAATTAGCTTTGGCTTTGCGCTTTAACGGTTTGTTTTAAAGCTTTCATAAACTGCCCAAAATGTGGCATAAAATCTTTAAAGAGCGGAAGGTTTTTATGCTCTAGCATCACCTCACTAAAGAGCTTTAAACCAACAGCAAATGATTTCGCTGCTTCATCATCCAGCATTTGACTGTTTTGAATCGCATCTAACACTTTAAAAATATCGTCATGGTTATAAGTGTTGAAACTCAAAGTATCGGTATAGGTCGACGGGTTGCCTTGAGCATCTGCAATGTGTTTGAGTGTGACTTCATAAGTATGTTGTTTCATTCTGTTTTCCTAGACACGTGCAACATTCACTGCTGCTTGATCGATTTGTTCTGCAATAGCACGAATTTGTTCAGCGCTCAGCTCACTGTGTTGTATCTTGAGCTTTAAGGAAGCTTTGAGGTTTTCCATCGCACGTTTAATATCAAGATATTGTTCATTATTTTGAATTTTTTTACGCGTATCAAAACGAGATAAAATCTTTTCCACACTTGCTTGCTCAGCCTCAAGATGCTTCAAACCCAAGGTTGTTATCCGGTATTGCTTGCGTTCAGCGCCATCTAACGCGACCTGAACAAACTGTTGCTCTTCCAAATAATTCAAGGTTGGATAGATCGTTCCTGCACTTGGGCAATAACCCCCTCCCACAATTTCACCCACCTCTTTAATAAGGTCATAGCCATATTTAGGCGCGAATGAAATGAGATGTAAGGCTAAAATTTTCATCTGACCCGCTTCAAATAGGCGCTGTTTACGTAACACTGGCACTATTTCCAAATCAGTAAAGGGTTCAACTTTTTGTGCTTTAGACATACACAAGATACAACTTTAAATTATTAAGATATATCTTAGTTATTTTTTTAATGATTGCAACCTCAAGTCCTGAAATAGAACATCAAAATTTAAAATCAAATGGATAAACGTGAAGGATTAATTGATATTTTTAGATAAGATTGCTGAACAGTTGCAATACCGTTAAAATTTAACCTATGTTTGCATGCTCACATCCTCAAGTGAACTTTGACAAAACTCCTAAAATTCAGAATTAAATTAAAATGACAGATCAACTTAGAAAAAAATTTGAAAACCTACAACTCAATGCTGGGCAAGGCAAGATCAGTGCATTTCTTTCTGTTTCCTTAGGCTTTTTGGGTATTTTTGCTGCTTTATGTTTTTTATTTCCCACTGTGCTTACCACACCAGAGCTACGCCCGCTATATAGCAAACACTATGATGTTTTCTACTATACCTTACTGTTTGGCATTGTAATCAGTGCTGGCTTTGGTACCTATAGTGCGATCATTAAACAGAATAAATATGGTTTTTATGGTTTGTGTATCACCATTTTAGCAGCTATTTTAGGCTGTGGACTGATCAAAGCACCGACATTGCCTGCCCTACCCTTTTATGCAGGTTTTGATTATTTCGTTATTACCTTAATCATCCTTGCTTTAGTTTTCATACCACTTGAAGGATTCTTTGCAAAGAACACTGAACAGAAAATTCTGCGCGTTGGCTGGGTCACAGACATGAAATATTTCATGTTTAGCCATATTGGCATTCAGCTTTTTTCGTTTTTAACGGTCATGCCTATTCAGTATTGGATCACGCACATTCCCAACAACCCGATTGTGCCTTATGTACAGGCGCAGCCAATTTGGTTTCAGTTTATTGAGTTATTAATTGTGGTGGACTTCACCACCTATTGGTTACACCGTGCGATGCATGAAGTGAACTTTTTATGGCGCTTTCATGCCATTCACCATTCAACCGAACAAATGGACTGGCTAGCCTCTTCACGCTTACACATCGTTGAAGTGTTAATGACCCGTTTTATCGCAACCTTACCAATTTTCTTGTTAGGCTTTCATACGTCTGCAGTGTTTGCTTATTTGGTCTTTATTTCTTTCCATGCCATTTTTATTCACTCCAATGTACGTTTCCGCTTTCCCTATCTGCGCTGGCTAATCGCAACACCTGAATTTCATCACTGGCATCATTCTTCTGAGAAGCCAGCGATTGATAAAAATTATGCAGCCTTTATTCCACTTTATGACGTGATTTTTAAATCGATTTATATGCCTAATCATTTGGCCAGTGTATATGGCACAGTCGGCTATAAAATTCCAAACAGTTTTGTGAAGCAGTTTACTTGGCCATTTAAACGTTATGTGAATAAACTGAAAAAGCGCTTAAACAAAGATAATGAGACTTCCTAACCAAACCAATCAATTAACAATCTCAATAATTGAAGCTTGTCTAATCCCTCACCAAAATAGAAAACCTGTATCTCCGCAGGTTTTCTTTCATTTTCCAAGCCTTGTAAATCGAACTTAAATTACGCTCGCCCTTTAAACTCTTTGACCATACGATCACTCACGTCTTCTGGATAACAAAGTGGCGCAGCACCACCGACTCGATTGTAAGCACTCCGTTTACCACACCGACTTCCATTTCTTGCAGTATTGTAAGGACAAGGACAATTCCCAGAATACGCTTGTATCGATTGTTGAATAATTTTCTGCTTAATCGCTTCATCACTTTGCGTGGCCTGTTTGGCATCAACACCAAAAGTTAAAGTTAAACCAATAAATAATAATATTTTTTTCATAATGCCCCTCTATAAAAGAGGCATTCTATAGCACTGAATTTTTATTGAAATATCACATTATTTATTTGAATAATATTTAAACACCTAACATAGAATTAAAAAAACCCACCTTAGGGTGGGTTCCTTCAAATCAGCTCAATCTCTTATAGACGAACCAATTCCACAATTTTATCAGCTAGCTCTTCAACCGCATCTTGAGTGAATGCGACATCTGTACCGCCGACAAGATCAGTCACAACAACCACACCTGTTTCACGTACTAGCGCCACCTGATCTGCCGTTAAACCAGTTTTCGCTATCGCAACCACACCTTGTTGAATTAACAAGTTTTCAAGTACTTGTGCATTTTCAAGTGCTTTCACAGATACAGTTACCGCAGCAGGTTTTTGACCTAAACGTGCAGCACGGTCTTCTGCTGTGACAGGGTTGCTGTGTGCAGACCATTCCACAGACTCTTCCACCATCCCTGCACCAATCGTCACGTTATTTAAACGATCGATAAAGATAAACGAACCTGTATAACGACTGTCTTGGTAACGATCAAATACGACAGGCGCATCAAACTCAACGGTGACATTAGCAATGGCGTTCAGCTCAAGGCTATCGACTTGTACCTTTTCCAATGTATTGACATTGGTACGGTAGTTAATTGCAGTGACTTTTGCAGGAACAGTTTGCGTACCTACTTTTAAGTTATACAACTTACCAATCACCAGCGGTTGATCTGCCATCCAGACCACAGTGGCATTGACCGAACGTGAAATTTCTGGCGCAGCTTGATCCGCACGTACAAGCACGTTACCACGCGAAATATCAATTTCGTCATTCAGAGTCAAGGTTACCGCTTGACCTGCAACAGCACGCTCTAAATTACCATCATAAGTGACAATTTCTTTGATGGTCGATGACTTACCTGATGGTAAAGCCACGATTTTGTCACCTACCGATACATCACCCAACGCAACCGTGCCACAGAAACCACGGAAGTCGAGGTTTGGACGGTTTACATATTGCACAGGGAAACGGAAATCGTTAGTCACCGAACTGCGGTTAATTTCCACAGACTCAAGCGTACCCATCAAAGTTTCGCCTGTGTACCATGGCGTATTTGGTGATTTATTGACAACGTTATCACCATTCAATGCTGAAATAGGCGTAAAGATAATGTTGTTTGGCTTACGGTCACCCAATTGCGCCACAAAACCTGCATACTCCGTCTGAATTTCATTAAAGCGCGCTTCAGAAAATTCAACTAAGTCCATTTTGTTAATCGCAACAATAATGTTCTTAATGCCAAGTAAGCTTGCAATATAAGTATGACGACGTGTCTGAGTTTGTACACCATAACGTGCATCAATCAAAATAATCGCAAGATCACAAGTCGACGCACCAGTGGCCATGTTCCGCGTGTATTGCTCATGTCCCGGTGTATCGGCAATGATGAACTTACGCTTTTCAGTTGAGAAATAACGATAAGCAACATCAATGGTAATACCCTGCTCACGTTCAGCTTGTAGACCATCGACAAGGAGTGCCAAGTCAGGTGCATCGCCTGTTGTACCAACTTTTTTAGAGTCACGAGTCACCGCTTGCAATTGATCTTCATAAATCAATTTTGAATCGTAAAGCAAACGACCAATTAAAGTTGACTTACCATCATCGACATTACCGCAAGTCAAAAAACGCAATAGGTCTTTATTTTCATGTTGTTTTAGATAGCCCAAGATATCTTGGCTAATCAGTTCTGATTGATGAGACATTGCTCAAAACTCCACATATTCTTTAGAAATCGGTTTTTAATCTCTGTAACCCCTCTAAATCTCTCTTTGTTAAGGGAGACTTTCCCCTTTACAAAAGAAGGGCTTTTCCCCTCTCTGAGAAAAAGAGAGGTCGGGAGAGATTTATAAACAGTTAGAAATAACCTTCTTGCTTTTTCTTCTCCATTGAGCCCGCTTCATCATGATCAATCATACGACCTTGACGTTCAGAGCTGGTTGCAAGCAACATTTCTTGGATAATTTCAGGCAAGGTATTTGCCGTTGACTCAACTGCACCCGTAAGTGGGTAACAACCAAGTGTACGGAAGCGTACCGATTTCATTTGTGGAACTTCACCTTCTTTTAAAGGCATACGTTCATCATCAACCATAATCAGGGTGCCACTACGCTCAACCACAGGACGTTCTGCAGCTAAATAAAGTGGAACCAATGGAATGCTTTCCAAGTAGATATATTGCCAAATATCAAGCTCAGTCCAGTTTGATAGTGGGAATACACGAATACTTTCACCTTTGTTCACTTTACCGTTGTAAAGATTCCAAAGCTCAGGACGTTGGTTTTTCGGGTCCCAACGGTGTTTCGAGTCACGGAATGAATAGACACGTTCTTTCGCACGTGATTTTTCTTCATCACGACGTGCACCACCAAATGCCGCATCAAAACCGTATTTATCAAGTGCTTGCTTTAAGCCTTGAGTTTTCATGATGTCGGTATATTTTGAGCTACCATGGTCAAATGGGTTAATGCCCGCATCTTTCCCTTCTTTGTTTTGATGTACGATCAAATCAAAGCCATGGGTTTTTGCCATGTTGTCGCGGAAAGCAATCATGTCTTTAAATTTCCAGCCCGTATCTACATGTAGAAGCGGAAATGGAAGTTTGGCAGGATAGAACGCTTTGAGCGCCAGATGCAGCATCACTGCTGAATCCTTACCAATAGAATAAAGCATCACTGGGTTTTCAAACTCAGCAGCTACTTCGCGGATAATATGAATACTCTCAGCTTCAAGCTGTTTAAGATGAGTAAGTCTTTCCTCATTTAATGACATTGACAGCACCAACTCACAAAAATCGTGTACTTATTACACTTTTAAAAATATATATTCATTATAAAGATTTAGTTATACACACTATTGCTTGTTTTATTATATTTATATGCAAAAACCTCATATAAAACAAAATTGATAAGATCTATAAGTTTTATTCAACAATCATAAATCCCTAAATAAACTCAAATATTACATCAACTTCATTCAAAGTATTCAGCCTGTTCACCCTTCCATGCTTCGAGTTTTCATCTATGTTTCTGCTTGGCAATACATTTACAAATCCCTAAAGTCGGTTTCATTTAGATTCTATGTATGTGACTTACCAAACTCTCAACCTAGAAGACTAAAAAACAAACTCTATGCAGGCCATCTTGTTTGTTTTATATATAAACATGATATCCAAAAGTTTGGATTCCAATTATTTCGAGATTAATTCGTAAAACATAAAAAGCCCGCAATAAATGCGGGCTTTTTATGTTCATATCAAACTTAGTTTTTATGACGCATGTGTGGGAACAGAATCACATCACGAATACTTGCTGCATTAGCGAATAACATGACTAAACGATCAATGCCAATACCCTCACCCGCTGTCGGCGGCAAGCCGTACTCAAGTGCTTCAACAAAGTCTGCATCGTAGTGCATTGCTTCATCATCACCTGCATCTTTTTCTGAAACCTGAGCTTGGAAACGTTCAGCTTGGTCAATCGGGTCATTCAACTCTGAGAAACCATTCGCAAGTTCACGGCCACCAATAAAGAACTCAAAACGGTCCGTAATGTGTGGGTTATGATCATTACGACGTGCCAATGGCGAAGTTTCAGCTGGATATTCTGTAATGAAAGTCGGTTGACGTAGCTGAGTTTCAACAGTTTCTTCAAATACGATGGTTTGAAGTTTGCCCAAACCAAAACCTGGTTTCACCTGTTCTTTCAGTTCTTCTTGTACAAATTTTGCCAAGAATTCACGGTCATTGACATTTTCAGGCGTGAACTGTGGATTGTGCGCAAGAATGGCATCAAACATCGAGATTTTCTTGAATGGCCCTTTGAAGCTATACACCTCTTCACCATAAGGCACATCAGTTGAACCCAAGATGTCCAGCGCTAAGCGTTCAAGCATGTTTTCGGTAAGTTCCATCAAGTCTTTATAGTCTGCATAAGCTTGATAGAATTCAATCATAGTGAATTCTGGGTTGTGACGCGTCGAAACACCTTCGTTACGGAAGTTACGGTTAATTTCAAACACACGCTCAAAACCACCGACCACCAAACGTTTTAAGTAAAGCTCAGGCGCGATACGTAAGAAAAGTGGCATATCCAAAGCATTATGATGCGTTTCAAATGGACGCGCTGACGCTCCACCTGGAATCACATGCATCATAGGTGTTTCTACTTCCATGAAGCGCTGTTCAGTTAAGAACGCACGAATGCCTGAAACCACTTTGGCACGGATTTCAAAAGTCTTACGTGTTTCTTCGTTCACAATCAGGTCAAGATAACGCTTACGATATTTAACTTCAGTGTCATTTAGACCATGGAATTTATCTGGAAGTGGACGAAGCGACTTGGTTAAAAGCTCAAAATGTTCGATATGCACATAAAGGTCACCCTTACCTGAACGACCAATATAACCTTTCACCGCGATAATATCGCCAAGATCTAAACTCTTAATAGTTTCTAAGGTTTCTGGTGCTAATTCTTTACGCGCCACATATAACTGGATACGACCCGTCATATCTTGGATCACGATGAATGAACCGCGGTTCAACATCACACGCCCCGCTACAGACACATAAACACGCTCTGCTGCTTCAATTTCTTCTTTGCTTTTGTCTGCAAATTGATCTTGTAAGTCTTGCGCATAATGTTCACGTTTAAACGTGTTTGGCCATGGGCTAGTGCCCGTTTGTTTGGCTTGATCTTCAATCTGCTTTAACTTGGCATGACGCTGTGCAATTAAATCGTTTTCGGAAATGGCTTGTTCAGAAGTCGATTGAGCGTTTTGTTGCGTCATCTCTGCCTCGTATATGTATTAAAAAACGGAAGTTGCATAGCATAGCAGAATTCCAGACGAATGAGCATCATCAAAAACCACGCGGTATATAAAAAAGTATACATCCTGTTTATTTCAGAGCTTAGACGCCCACCCTATAAAAGGTCTGTCTATTTCTTAGACCAAAAGCTAACTTCATTTCACGATCAATCCCTCTACAATGGACATTATAAATCGTGGAAAAGTAAACTTTTCTCCACTCATAAAATAATTTAGTTTTTTAATTGAATGATAAATCATGAGCAGATGCGAATCTAAAATTTTGTTTTTGCATGGATTAGACTCCTCACGTGAGTCCACTAAGTTCCATGCCATTGATGCAAAGCAGAAATTTTGTATCGATATCGATTATCGCTATCTCAATTTTTCTACCGTAGCCAGCTTCTACGACGATATTATTGAAAAAATAAAACCTGAGATTATTGTTGGACATTGTATTGGTGCATATTGGGCATTAAAAATGTCGCTGCTACATCAAATTCCATGTGTGATTGCCAACCCACGCTTAGCCCCTGACTTTCGTGATGATTACCCGAGTATTAATGAGACTGACTTAGACCACAATGTACCGCAAGTGGCCTACTTGGAGCTGGGAGATGAATTAATTGATATGTATGCAGCACAGGAAATTTTAGAAAATTATATGTTGATTCAAGCGGTTGAAGGTGGACATCACCGACTACTTAAACCTGAAAATATTAATCAACTGATTGAACATCTAGAACAACAATATTTATATAAATAAAAAAAGCCTTGGATATGCCAAGGCTTTTTAATGTGCTTATGCAGCAACAGATTCTGGTTTCGATTTGTCATCTAACACTGACCAAATCTGTAAACCTAAGTCAGCATGCAAATCAGGCAAATCAAGAAAAATACTAGCACCGAGCACTTCATGATTACATTTTGCCACCAGCTGATTAACGGCTTTTAATGTCCCACCTGTCGCTAAAACATCATCCACAATAATCACTTTTTGCGACGGGGTATTGGCTGCCATTTCTAAGCGGTCTAATCCATATTCCAAACTATAACCCACACCCACCACTGGTGGTGGCAGCTTGCCTGCTTTACGCACCAACAATAAACCTTTACCTAAGCGTTGTGCCAATAAGCTCGCAAGGACAAAACCACGCGCTTCTACAGCAACAAAACTGTCTACTTCCGCCAACTGCTCAGCAGGAATACTTGCAATTAACGCGTCGGTTAAAGGCTCAATATTGCTCATAAACAATGGTGTTAAATCGAAGAAGCAAATCCCAGGTTTTGGAAAATCTTGGACCGTACGAATGTGCGACCACAACGTTGTAGACAAGTTGTTCATAGGAGATCAATAAAATTTGAAAAGGAATAGATGAATTTTACAGCTTTATCTGTTAAAAAAACAGTCAAGCACTGGCTATGCAGCCGACTGAACAACCCAAGTATTTGTGTAAGCTATTGTTTTTAATTAAATCATTTTTTTAATAAATATTAGGTATAGATTCACCCAATGTTAAAATAGCAATTTAATTCTACATTTGCATCACGACCATAGTCTATATTTTTAAGGATTTTAAAAGACTAGCCGATTGAAAAAACACATCTTTTTGACATGCAATCATCTATATCTTGCACACTTTTGCAAAATACGATCTGGTTTTAAATGATACGTTTTGTCCTGATCATCGCTTTTAGCCGATAGATTCAATCATTAAACTCCGATATTTACTTTACATTCGTATTAGAACTGCGTAAAAATTTAGATTAGCGAAGTATGCTAACCACTCAAATGAATAGCAGCTTGCGTAATGGATTATTTTGCTGAACCCTTTCTTGTTCAGCGTTTTGGAGAGTCAAATGAAGAAGTATCAATGCATCGTTTGTGGATGGATTTATGACGAAGCAGAAGGTTGGCCACAAGATGGCATCGTGGCGGGAACAAAATGGGACGATATCCCTGACGATTGGACTTGCCCAGATTGCGGCGTGTCAAAAATCGATTTTGAAATGGTTGAAATCTAATTCATAGTGTTAAAGACCATGCAGCATGGTCTTTTTTTACGTCTTTAAAATAATCTCTGGAGAACCTTATGCATCCCATCGTCATCATTGGCTCAGGTATGGCAGGCTATGCTGTAGCACGTGAATTTCGCAAGCTGAACCCTGAACAAGAGCTGCTTATGCTATGTGCAGATGATGCGACTAACTACGCAAAACCAACTTTGTCCAATGCCTTTGTTGCTAACAAAGCACCTGAACAAATTGCTTTGGGTGATGCAGAGAAAATGGCAACGCAACTGAAAATGCAAATTGCCACGCATACTTGGGTGAAAGAGATTCATGCTGAACAACAGCAGTTAACTCTTGTTAAAGATGGTGCTGAATCTACACAGCCCTACTCTCAATTAGTTTTAGCGGTAGGTGCAAACCCAATTCGCTTAGCCATTGCGGGCGATGGAAGCAATGACATTCAAGTTGTAAACAATCTAGACGACTATAAAGCCTTCCGTGCAGAACTTGAAAAACGTGCAGACAAGCGTGTAGTCATTTTAGGTGCAGGTCTCATCGGCTGCGAATTTGCCAATGATTTACAACATACAGGCCATCAAGCTACCGTCATCGACTTGGCAAACCAGCCTTTGGGCCGTTTATTGCCAGCGCATGTTTCAAATGCTTTTAAAGAAAACCTTGAAGCAACGGGTATTCATTTTGTCCTTGGCACCACAGTTGAAAAAGTGTCTAAAATTGAAAATGGTGACTACGTTGTGACCTTGGCCAATGGTCAATCTTTAGTTGCAGATGTAGTCTTATCTGCAATTGGCTTACAACCGAGCATTTCTCTGGCAAAAGAAGCAGATATTCAAACCAGCCGTGGGATTTTGACCAATGCACAACTCGAGACCAATCAGCCGCATATCTACGCTGTAGGAGATTGTGCTGAAGTGAACGGACTCTTGCTGCCTTATGTCATGCCGATCATGCAGCAAGCACGCGCTTTAGCCAAAACCTTAAATGGCGAGATCACTGCGGTGCATTACCCTGCTATGCCTGTAGCAGTAAAAACTCCTGCTGCGCCGCTCACTGTTTTGCCTGCGCCAATCGATGCAGAGGTGAACTGGGAAACTGACGAATTAGACGATGGCATGATTGCCAAAGCCCTAGACAGTCAAGGTACACTTCGCGGCTTCGTACTGCTCGGTGCAACCGCAGCGAAACAACGTTTAGCATTAACAAAACTGGTTCCAGACTTGATTCCAGCACAGGTTTAGAGTTTAAATAAAAGGACATTTATAACAATAGATGTCCTTTATGTGAGGATTACAATAATGAATAGCGCACTCCAATATAATCTTTCACCCTATACCTCTTTCATGCGCGAAACCAAAGTCGACTTAGGCAATGGTATTGAACTCCATGTCGAAATCGGTGGCGAAGACCATCATCCGACCATTGTTTTAATCATGGGCTTAGGAGCACAGCTGTTATTTTGGCCTGATTTCTTCTGTAAATCTCTGATTGATCAAGGTTTTCGTATCATTCGCTTTGATAACCGAGATATTGGTTTATCTTCAAAAATTAAACATCAAGGTCCACGCTTAAACACCCTCAAACTGATGGGTCGTTTTGCTTTAGGTTTAGATAACCGTGGTGCACCTTATGACTTATATGACATGGCTGACGATGTGGCACTGCTTTTAGACCGTTTAGGTTTAGATGAAAGTTATGTGATTGGTGCATCCATGGGTGGTATGATTGGGCAAATTCTAGCAGCGCGTCATCCACAGAAGGTCAAAAAGCTCGGCCTGATGTTCACCAGTAACAACCAACCTTTACTGCCACCGCCTTTTCCAAAGCAACTCTTTAGTCTAATTGGTCGACCTGAATCGACCGATGAAGAAGGAATTGTGAGCCACTCTTTGAAAGTATTTAAGATCATTGGCTCGCCTGATTATCACAATCCAATCGAGTCAATTCAGACTTCTCGCAAATTATATCGCCGAAGTTATTACCCTGCGGGTGTACTTCAACAGTTTTTAGCAATATTATGTACAGGTTCTTTATTGCAACTGGACAAACAGATTCAACAACCGACCCTTGTGGTACACGGTTCGCGAGATCGTTTACTCCCGCCTAGTCACGGAAAGGCCGTTGCAAAGGCAATTATGGGCGCTAAATTTGAATTAATTGATGGAATGGGGCATGATATCCCACCGCACTTCATTCCAAATCTTAGCGAATTATTTGCACAACACTTTAAATCATAATCATTAGGACACTATGGCTGCATTACCATCCTTAAGACAGCTGTCATATCTCGTTACACTGTCAGAAACGCTGCATTTTACTGAAGCTGCACGACGTTCATTTGTAACCCAATCGACTTTGTCGGGCGGGATTATGGAGCTTGAACGCCTACTCGGTGGCGTACTTGTAGAGCGTGATCGCCAAAATGTGCGCTTAACTCCTCTAGGCGAGCAAGTCGTTGCTCGTGCTCGTGTTCTACTGGCAGATGCTCAAGACCTGATGCGTTTAAGCCGAGAAATGAGCGAGCCTTTAACTGGTGATTTACATCTAGGTGTTATTCCAACCATTGCGCCATTTATTCTGGCACAATTGTTAGATGAAGTGCATAAGCAACTCCCTAAAATTCAACTGCATTTACACGAAGCGCAAAGTGAGAAAATTGTAGAAAAACTCGAACATGGCAATTTAGACATGGTCGTTTTGGCTCTACCTTTTGATACACGTGGCTTAAAAGTTGCTGAAGTCGCAAAAGAAAGTTTGTTTTTGGTCTGCAATAAATCAGATATCGCAAGCCAAGCCAAATCGCTGGATGACTTAGACCTTTCACGCTTAATGTTGCTTGAAGAAGGCCACTGCTTACGTGACCACACTCTAAGTGCCTGCCCAATTGGTGAACGTAAGAATGACCATCGTTTAAAAGCGAGTTCTTTACCGACCCTTGTGGAAATGGTATCGGCTGATCTTGGTTTTACTTTATTACCTGAAATCGCAATTCATACCAATATGATTAAAGCGAATCCAGATTTGATGGTCAAACAAATTGAAGCTGCTCCAAGCCGTATCTTGGCTTTGGTGACACGTAAAAGCACCCCACTACAAAGCGAATTTGATGTGCTATTACAAATCCTGCAAAAAATTACTCAAGATCTGCACTAAGCTTATTTTTGTGCATAAAAAAGGAGTCAAACATGACTCCTTTTTTTGTGCCTGAATCTTTTTTAGACCCAAGCACCCCTAAAATTATTTAATCACATCTAACAAATAACGCTGTGCATTATGCTCGGTTTCGCCTTCAGCTGGCGTCGCACGAAGCCAAGTTCCATCACCCTGTAGTAACCAAGATTGTTGATTATCCTGCAAATAGGTCAACAAACCTTGCTGATAAATACGTTTTTTCAAAGCAGGATCTTCAATTGGGAAACAGGCCTCAACACGATTAAATAGATTTCGGTCCATCCAATCGGCACTTGAGCCATAAATACGCGCATCGCCATTATTACTAAAATAGAAAACACGGGTATGTTCTAAGAAACGCCCCACGATCGAACGTACACGAATGTTTTCCGAAAGCCCTGGCAAACCTGGGCGTAGACAACAAATTGAACGAATAATGAGATCAATTTGCACACCTGCTTGTGATGCCTCATACAGCTTATTGATCAGTTGCACTTCGGTTAGTGCATTCACTTTCACAATAATTTGTGCTTTCTTGCCCGCTTTGGCATTGGCAATTTCATCATCAATAAAATTGATCAGTTGTGCATGGAGCGTAAATGGCGCATGAAGTAGCTTTTTCAGCTTCGCCATTTTCCCCATACCTGTCAATTCTTGGAAAATACGGTGTACATCTTCACACAACTCTTTATCGGTCGTGAGCAAGCCATAGTCGGTATAAATTCGTGCATTACCCGCATGGTAGTTACCCGTTCCCAAGTGCACATAACGAACGAGTTTATTATTTTCACGACGTACCACAAGAATCATTTTGGCATGAGTTTTATAGCCCACAATGCCGTAAACAACCACTGCACCCGCTTCTTGCAGCACATTCGCCACTTCGATATTTGACTCTTCATCAAAACGCGCACGCAGCTCAATCACCGCGGTAACTTCTTTCCCATTACGCGCCGCTTCTGCTAGGACTTGTACAATTTCAGAGTCTGCACCACTACGGTATAGGGTTTGTTTAATCGCCAACACTTGTGGGTCACGTGCCGCTTCACGTAACAAGTTAATCACAGGTGCGAAAGACTCAAACGGATGATGTAGTAAAATGTCCTGTTTCTGCATTGCAGAGAACATGCTTTCCGACTTTTTCAACACTTTAGGAATAACAGGAATATGTGCGTCATACCGTAGATGTGGGCGTTTAAAATTGGACAATAAACGCGCCAAGTTCACCGGCCCTTCGACTTTATACAACTGCTCTTGATGCAGATCAAACTCATCTAGCAAGTAGTTATAGATATGTTCTGGACAGTTTTGTGTGACTTCCAAACGTACTGCTCGTCCAAAACGACGTGAACTTAACTCACCTTTCAGTGCTTTGGCTAAGTCTTCCACATCTTCATTGAGCGCCAAATCGGCATTACGGGTCACACGGAACTGATAACAGCCTGTCGCTGTCATCCCTGGGAACAAGTCAGAAACATGCTCATGGATAATGGCTGAAAGCATCACATGATGCTCTTTTCCACCTGTGAGTTCATCAGGTAGACGAACCACACGTGGCAATGAACGTGGTGCAGGCACAACAGCCAAATCAATCTGACGACCAAATGCGTCTTTCCCTTCCAAAGTCACAATAAAGTTGAGACTTTTATTCACTAAACGCGGAAATGGGTGCGCAGGGTCAAGGCTAATCGGTGTTAAGACAGGTGCGACCTGTTCTTGGAAATATTTCTTCACCCATGAAGACTGTGCAGGTGTCAGTTCCCCACGGCGTAAGAAGCAAATGTCTTCTTCACGTAGTTTCGGCAGAATTTCATCATTGAGAATACGATACTGACGTTCAATTGCGGCATGTGCGGTTTGCGAAATTTGGTCGAGGACTTGGCGTGGGGTTAAGCCATCGGGGCTACGGCTTTCATTACCCAGATCCAACTGTTCCATGACGCCCGCAACACGAATTTCAAAGAACTCATCTAAGTTACGTGAAAAAATCAGTAAGAAATTCATCCGTTCTAACAGCGGATGTAAAGGATCTACGGCTTGTTCCAATACACGTAAATGGAAATCTAATATCGATAACTCACGGTTAATATAGCGATCGTTATACGCGTATTCAGGTTGTAGTATCGGAGATGTGCTTGCTGCCGTATTCATAGCTAACCTTTGATTATTTGAATGCGTTTTATCATGATAAGTATGCTTCAATTTTGTGACAATTTCATAAAAAAAAGCCCATAAATTTAGGCTTTTTCACATCAATCAAATTAAGGGATATCGCTATAGCGCATATACTTTCGAATCATGCGCTCACGGTTTTGCAACTTACGGTCATTTTGATGGTCTTGGTAGTATTTCGGATTGGGTAAAATGGCCGCTAAAAAGACTGCCTGCTCACGGCTTAAGCTACGTGAACTTTTACCAAAGTAGTGTTGGGTTGCAGCTTCCACGCCATAGATATTATCGCCAAACTCCACCGAGTTCAGATATACCTCTAAGATGCGTTCTTTGCTCCACATCCGTTCCATCATCCAAGTTGCAACAGCCTCTTGACCTTTACGAATGAATGAACGCTTGTTATATAAAAATAAGTTTTTGGCCAACTGCTGAGAAATCGTGGAACCACCCGCAACCACTTTGCCCGTGTCATTATTACGTTCGAGCGCCGCTTGAATCCCATCCCAGTCAAAACCATGATGTTGCATAAATTTGCCGTCTTCAGCCGCAACAATGGCTTTTTTCATGTACTCACTGATCTCGTCATAATCACGCCATTCATGTTGAATAGGCTTAGATGGCTCAGACCAATAATCAATCCGCATAAACATAGTGGTTTCCACTGGCTTGTAACGCCACCACGCTAGGCTTGCAAAAATCCACAACTGTACCAAAAGCACGAAGCTGACAACGACTAACAAACTACGAACAATAAAAGCTTTCATGCCAGTGGCTTACTCCAAAAATCATTTTTATTCATGCTAAGCTTGGGCAAATATAGCAAAATTTTAGCAAGAATAGCATGACCGAGCTTACACCTCCGCAAATCAAAACAAAATTTGACGTACATTTATGGTGGATTACCGCTGTCATTATTGCCGTGAATGTTGGGCTGTTTTTTTGGCAAGTCCTGCATGGCATGGATGTCAGCAATCCAAGTACGGCTGATGCCATACGCTGGGGAGCAGACTATGCACCGCTCACCTTCTTGGCTGAACCAATGCGTTTATTGAGCAGTATGTTCTTTCATTTTGGCTTGGTTCACCTCATGTTGAACATGTGGGCGCTGTATATTTTTGGCAGTGTGCTAGAGCAAATGTTTGGACGTGTCTATTTTCTTGCGCTATATGTCCTTGCGGGCCTGATGGGTAGCTTGCTCAGTGGTTATATCGCCATCCAAGACAGTTATGAACTAATTCGTGTGGGTTTAGCAAACCCTGAACTCTTGCCGCGTGTCGGTGCAGGGGCTTCAGGTGCGGTCATGGGACTGGGGGCAGCACTGACGGTTCTATCGCTACTGCCGATGCTCCCACAGCAACGTTTTATTTTAGATAAAAAGACTTTGCTCATTGTGATGGGCATCAACTTAGCCATGGGCTTTATGATTTCAGGTATTAATAATGCCGCACATATTGGCGGCATGTTGATGGGTGCTGTTTTGGCGGCACTTTGGTATCTCTCCCAAAAAACGCAGCAGCGTTGGATTATGCCGCTGAGCCTTGTTTTGGCAGCCTGCGGTTCGTATTGGTTTTACTTACACTGCCAAAACCTTGTGGTCTATATTCAACCCGTATGGTCAGAAGTGTTAATGATGATGCGTCAACAGCTCAATTTCTAAGATTCAACACTTAACATATTAAGAGATCAATCACGATTGATTGATCTCTCTTAAACTTTGTAAAGGTGGAATATCACTGAGATAACTTAAGCGATAACGCCCAATCAGCGCGCAGAGTAAGGTCATGAACAGTGGTAAAATGAGCCAGATTTCCCAGTGTGGCTGAATGGCTAATCCCATGCGATAACATGCGACAGCACTTATCGCTTCAGCAAATAAACAAGAAACCACACCTGCCATAAAACCAATAAAGCCAATTTCTAGACTGAGCATGGTTCTGAGTTTTTGCTTGGAACCACCAAATGAACGTAACAATGCGACTTCACGTTTACGCTCATCCATAAGTAAGTTCAGGCAAGCAATTAAAACCAAAATACCTGAAATACTCACTAAAACTGCAAGGATCGTGACAATCTGCACCAGCACCGTCACGATGCGCTTAATTTCATCTAAAATTAAACTGACATCAATAAAGACGGTATTGGAAAATTGCTGAATAATGCTAACCAATTTCGCTTTGTCAGACTCAGGCACATAGAAACTGCCCAAATAACTGCCCGCATTTTCATCCATAGTTTGAGGTGCAAAAATAAAGAAGAAGTTTGGGCTAAAACTTTCCCATTCTACAATTCTTAAGTTCGCCACTTTGGCGTGAATGACACCCTCAGGTAAGCTAAAGGTCAGTTGATCCCCCACTTTTATCCCAAGCTCTGTTGCGGTATTGGCTTCTACCGAAACTTGTCCTTTTGCTGCGAGTTTTGATGCTCCAGAGACAATTACATTATCTTTAGGATAACTGTCTGCTTGGGTTAAATTTAACTCGCGGCGTAAGGAGTTATTTTGCTTGACCAAATCCGCAGCAAAAGGCTGTCCATTTTTGGCAATCAGTCTACCTCGAATATTGGGATAGAGCGGCGTACTGTTCCAGTGGTTCTGCTCAATTTGTGCTTTTAACTCAGGCATGTCAAAAGGCGGTAAACCATATACAAACTGATTGGGCGTTCCCGCAGGAATTTGCTGCTGCCAACGTTCTAGCAAATCAGTGCGTAGCACGGCTAAGACCGTAATTAAACTAAGTCCCAAAGCCAAAGCGGTAATCTGAAATGCAGTTTGATAAGGTGTGCGAACATAGGCAGAAACCGCATTTTTCAAGCTACGGATAAACTTCAAACTCAGCCAGACCACATTGTATAGCACTGCACACAGAATAATAATCGCACCAATGACCATGGCTGTCAGTACCATGTTTTCAGTCAGAACGATACTAAACAGCACCAGACTTGCCGTTCCTGCGAGCAGCATCCAAAACATAGACGAAACCGATTTTTCTTGACTGCGAATGACACGGATCGGCGGCGTATTCAAAAGCTCCCAAAAACTCGGTAAGACAAAACCCAGTAGCACTACGGCACTGGTCAACATGGCAATCGGAATCGGCCCGAGCAGCATATCCCACGCTGAAAATGCAATACTTAAGTGTGGAATCAGTTGTAACATCAACTGTAACAAGCCATAACCCAGCCCCACCCCTACTGCACTCCCGACCAGCATAGCGAGCAAGAACACCACACCTAATAAGCTGAGGTAAGCCCAGAGAATTTGTGACTTCGCAGCCCCCATACAACGTAATAAGGCAATGTGATCTTGGTTTTGTTGCACAAAGCGTTGGCTGGTCAAAGCAATCGCAATACCACACAGCAAAATCGTTAAGATATTCGCCAACTGCAAAAAAGTGTCCAAATTTGCAATTGGTTTCATTAAACGGGTATTGCCCTCACTGGCATTGCGTAGGCGTAAGCTGTTTTGTGGCTCTTCAGCATTGACTCTTTGAGCTGCCGCATCTACGTCCATAGGTGCTACATTTTGCTTCTTAAAATTTGCTTCAAACTGCTGGGTATTTTGTGCTGTACCTGCCATCAGTAGACGATAGTCAATACGACTACCGACTTGTATGGCATTGGTCTTGGCAATATCCGCTTCAGAAATAATCACCGTCGGCGAGAACCCAGAAAAGCCTAACTCTTGATTGGAATCATGCTCAATCAAGCCTGTCACCTTGAAAGTACCATCTGCAATATTCAGCTGATCGCCCAGTTTAACCTGTAGCAAATCCTTAGCACGCTGACTCAACCAAACTTCACCTGAAGCAATATGCTTCGCCGCAGGCTGAATGCGTAACTCACCACGCAGTGGAAAAGCTTGATCGATGGCTTTGACATTGACCATAACAAACTGATCATCTGTATATGCCATTGAACTAAAGACAGTGACTTCGGATTGTTTTAAATTAAGAGCTGTCGCTTGTGCTTTCCATTTCGGGTCGAGTTTTTGGCTGTCTGTTAGCACCAAATCCCCTGCTAGCATCTCGGCGGCTTGCAGAGCTACAGCATTTTGAATTTGCTCGTTACTAAACTTCAGCGCGGTCGTTGCACTGATCGCGAGAATCAACGCAATAATCAATAAATACACGCCGCTACTTTTAAAACTTTGCTTCAGTAAGGGCTGAAATAGAGAATTCATTTTATCCTCCCGTTCGAGGATGTTCGATCAACTGACCATCGAGTAATTCAAAATGACGCTGGCACTGTTCTGCAAGCGTATGGTCATGCGTCACTAAAATGAGGGTCGTACCCAACTCACGGTTCAATTGAAATAATAATTGCTCAATTTCTCGCGCAGTTTGACTGTCTAAATTTCCTGTTGGTTCATCGGCAAAGATAATTTTTGGCTCAGCAATAAGCGCACGGGCAATTGCGACGCGCTGCTGCTCCCCACCCGAAAGTACCTTCGGTGTTTGGGTGGCCTGTCGCTCTAATCCAACCTTTTGCAACAAACTCAAAGCGCGTTGCTCCGCTTCAGCGAAGTTAAAGGATGCATGAAGCCGTAACGGCAGCATCACATTTTCAACCGCAGTCAGGTGTGGCAGCAGTTGAAAGGACTGAAACACAAAGCCAATATGCTTCAAACGCACATTCGCACGCTGTTCTTCATTGAGCTTGGAAATACTTGCACCGCAAACGATTAGCTCACCACTGCTGGCCTGATCTAAAGTCGCCAAAATACCCAGTAAGGTAGACTTTCCTGAGCCTGAACGTCCTGTAATCGCGACTTGTTCACCTGCTGCGATGCTCAGACTCAAATCTGAGAAAATGGTCAGTTCTTTTTGCGGAAGTTTAATCTTTTGTGTCAGTTGCTGGGCAGAAATAATCACTTGTGGCATGATGCTTACATCACTGTGAACTTGGGTCATAACATCCCTATATGCAAATATTCGTGCAAAATCGTAAATTTAAAAAACGTATCAGTTCATACTTGGTTTTGCTTGCACTGTGCTTAAGCCCCACTTGGGTTTTGGCAAAAACCGTGATGGTTTTAGGAGATAGCATTAGTGCAGGTTATGGCATAGAACCACAGCAAGCATGGGTAAATTTACTGCAAAAACGGTTAGACCAACAGTATCCGAAACAGCATAAAGTGGTCAATGCCAGTGTGAGTGGTGAAACCACCAGTGGCGCTTTGGCTCGTTTACCCAAACTGTTGCAAACACACAAGCCAAATGTAGTGGTGATTGAACTTGGCGGGAATGATGGACTGCGGGGTCAGCCACCTCAGATGATTCAAAAAAATTTAGCGCAATTGATTCAACAGAGTCAAAAAGCCAATGCCACCGTGGTTGTCTTGGGAATGAAAATGCCACCAAACTATGGCACAGCCTATAGCAAGGCATTTGAAAATAATTACAAAGTGGTCAGTCAACAATACAAAGTGAAATTACTGCCTTTCTTTTTGGAAGGTGTAGCGGGAAATAACAGCTTGATGCAAAAAGATTTGGTCCATCCAAATGGCAAAGCACAGCCTATTTTATTAAATTTAGCTTATCCCTACATAAAAGGCGCTTTATAAAGCGCCTTTTATTCTGATCATATCCGCTGATCAGAAGTCAAAAAAAACCACTTCACCACTTTCAAGTGAGTACTCAGCGCCAACCACTTGTAACTTGCCTTTGGCAATCAAGCTTTCAAGCACAGCTGAGCCATGACGTAACTGATTTACAGAGGCAAATACATTTGAACGTACCGCATGTTTAGACAGTTTGCATAAGTCATGTTTCAGTTCAGTTTGCATCAGAGTTTCAACCGAAGGACGGACACGGTTTACAATCGACATCAAGTTTGCAGAAGGTGGGCTATCTGGGTTCATCAGAGTGTCAATGGTGGCTTGAATCGCGCCACAGTGGCTATGACCAAGTACCACAACTACCGCACAGTCATAACGCTCAGCCGCAAACTCAACACTGCCAACCTGTGAAGGTGCAACTACATTTCCTGCAACACGAATCACAAACAGATCGCCCAAACCTTGGTCAAAAACCATTTCTGCAGGCACACGAGAATCAGAACATCCCAGTACAATGGCAAATGGATTTTGGTCTTCCGCCATCTCTGCTCGTGCTTGGTGAGACAATTGCTTATGGTGGGTTGTCTCACCCGCGACAAAACGTTGGTTACCTTGTTTTAGACGGCTTAAAGCTTCTTGAGCTGTTAGCATTCCCTTTCCCACTCGGTTGTTATTAAGTTGGACTAGTTTAATCCCAGCGAAATTGATTGTCACTTGCAAAAAACATAGCAGCTTCTTTTTTTGCTTGATTTTAAATTTGCATTTTATCTCAAACAAATCGTTATACAGTTCACACTTTATCCAAATGCAGTATATCCTTTCAAATAAATAATTAATGACATTTGCATGAAAGCTATTAGAATCAAACAGACCTGTAAATAAACATAAAAACTATTCAAAATCAGAGCATTTTTATCTTATTCGGTCAGTTTTTTCATTCATCTCCGTTTAAGGATGAACCATGATGATGCGCTCAAAATCCGTCTTGAAACAAAGTCTAAAGGCCGGTCTATTCGCCTTAGCTTTGTCATTTTCTTTCGCCAGCCATGCGGTCGAAAATACCATCATCAAAGACAAACTCAGTTTACAAAGCTACCTTCTACAAGAACGCGTCACCGCTGGCTTAAAAACCAAAACACTTAAAGTGGATGACATCGTTTGGAGTTATAACGAAGGCGGTGCAGTTGATAAACCGACTATTTTGCTGATTCATGGTTTTGCTGGAAATCGGGACAATTGGAACCGAGTGGCACAGTTTCTAACCCCCTATTACCACGTAGTCATCCCCGACCTTCCGACCAACGGCGATACCAAAGTCCCTGATGATTTTGATCTCTCTATGCCAAATGTCACAGAGCGACTCCGTCGTTTTGTTGAGGCCATTCACATACAAGATAAGCTGAATGTTGCAGGACATTCCATCGGTGGTTCAATTGCAACCCTATATGCCGCGCAATACCCTTTTGACACGCAAAGTTTGTTTTTATTAAACAGTGCAGGCATTTATAAAAATGCAAACACCAACTATGCCAAAGACCCGCAATACTTAAAACACTTGATTGTGAGCAAACCAGGCGATTTAGATGACGTGATGCAACGTGTCATGCAAACCCCAATCAAAATGCCCTATTATTTAAAACGCGCCCAAGAAAAACAGTTAATTACTCAGGCTGAAAAAAACAGTAAAGTGATTGATCAATTGGTGACCTTGAACCGAATTTATACCACTGACTCCTTTGCTCGAGTGACCCGAAATATTGAAGCGCCCACCCTCATTTTGTGGGGTAAGCAGGACAAAATTATCAATGTGGAAGTGGCGAATGAGCTCAAATCCTTATTGAAACGCGCTGAAGCTCCTGTCATCCTTAACAATGTTGGTCATATGCCACTTTTGGAGGCAGAACAAGCAGTTGCACAGCACTACCTGCCTTTTCTTGCAAAAACACAAAAGTTAAAAAATCCATTGGCTGATAAACTGATTCCACTAAATTAATTTTGTTGAGTACGTATGCAGAAACACCCGATGATTGAGCAGCTCATTGAAGCTCATCTTAATTTTTTAGATCATGAGTTTTCGCAAGCAAGTACCGTACAAAATGAATTCACCCTCTTTTATCACTGGTTTAGAAAACAAACTTTGCAGCAACTGTGGAGCTTTGAAGACATAAATGCGTTGTTGCAAAAACAAATCCTAGCCACACCTGCAACCGATCATCTAATCTCACAAATTGCTGAGCACATTAAGTTTTCTTTAATTCATCCCGTCAATGAATCAACAAAAATTGCCGATGTGATTCCTGTACTCACCATCGATAAAATTGCGCAGTATGTCGCGAGTAAAAGTGGGCACCGTCAACGCCTGATTAAAACCGTGGTAAATAACCCAGCTTTTTCAGCCATGATTACCCAGTTGATTCAGCACTCGATTCAAGACTATTTAAACAACTCGGTGATGACTAAACGTGTGCCGGGTGTTTCTAGTTTTATGAAAATGGGGAAATCGGTACTCGAAACCGTCACAGACTCAAACCTAAATGACACCATCGGACATTATTTGCAAAAGAACATCTTAAAACTCAGTCAAATGAGCGAACAGGTGTTAAATCAAAACTTTAATGATGAAAAGCTATATCACTTTCAAGCCAACATCTGGCACAAAATCAAAGATATGCCTTTATCAGTTTTGAAAAATTATATTGAAGTACAGGACTTGCCTCAAACCGTCGCTATGGGGCACGAAATTTGGGAGCATATGCGTCAAACAGACTATCTGCAGCAACAGGTGCATGATGGTGTTTACGCTTGGTACATTCGTAACCAAGAACGACCTTTTGATTTACTCCTACGTGACTTAAATATCGACGAAGCTTTAATTCAAAATGAACTTCAAGATTTGTTGAATCCTATTATTCAAGAGCTCATCCGATCACATTACTTACGTGATCGAGCACGTTATTATTTAGAACAGTTTTATTATTCTGACCAAGCACAAGCGATTTTAAAGCTCTAAAAAAGTGCCATCAGTTAATCTAAGAATAGATTTACAAAGACCTGTACATTAAACTCTATCATTAAAAATAGCGTTACATTCTGATCTTAATCCCTTCCTTTTGCATCATCTCATTAAACTTTCTCACCTGATTTTGATCTATATGGGTTAAAGTTGGGTGTAAATAACCTGCATTCATGGCAAGAAAAATTGTTTCGATTAAGAACATTGGTTGATCTTTAAAAGCAGATAAATCTAACAATTCATCAAATCGCATGTCTTTTTTTACCAGACTCTCAAACATTGGAGAAATAACTTCTTGTGGGGCATTAATATCACCGATGGGTGTGCGGAAAGTAACATCGCTATTTTTGGGTGCATCAGGTAGAAGTTTAAATTCTATCTGATTGATAATTTCTGAATGCTCGGCATTATTCAATATATGTGGTTGATATTGAAAAACATCCATGCGCTGTTTTGCATTTCTTGCCAAATCTTTTACATATTCCTTCAATGCAGGTGCGTTAATATTTTCGACAATTGTTTTCAGCTTTGCAGGAATACTTAAACTTTCCAAATTTTCAATGCTATTTGCACTACCGATATAATTGCTTTGCGTAGCTTGAAAAACCATTTGGTGTACATCAACACTATATAAGGGCTGCCAATAATCAGTTAAAAACTCATGTACTAAATATGAGTGATCTTGATTTAAAGTCCTTACAATAGCATCTATTCTTGAATTATCAATAAAAGCATCTGCACGATTGAGTTCATCGAATAATTTTTTTCCTAGCTCTATACTTTTTAAGGATGAATTATCTGTATGATGATCTACCAAACTTAATAGCTTTTGTACTGAATGCAATGAAGCACTTGCTGGATAGCACATATAATGTAAATAAAATAAACCTGTATTATTTAAAAAATGTGCCACGATGTCTAAAATATTTTTTTGAACTTCAGGCGAAACCCAGGAAAATGTCCCATGATTGACAATAAAATCAAATTTACACTTATTTTCTACCAAAAAACGTGCAAAATCAGTATGAATAAATTTTATATTTTTAGCCCCAATTGAATTTGCTAATTGTTTTGCTTTCTCAATATGTTGTTGATTAAAATCAATGCCCACAAAATTTCCATGTGGGTTATTTATAGCTGCAACGATTAAATTAACTCCTGTTGCACAGCCTAATTCTAAATATGAAAATTCTTCTGTAATATCTGGTGTTTGAAAGCCTAAAAAACTAACAATGGTTTTTAACCAAAGTGGTTGCATTTCTTTATAAAAGAAAACTGGATATGTGGTATCCAAAACATAACCATTTTGCTTATTCATTGTCGTCCTATTTCAGTGCTGGTTAGTGAGAGAATACCAATTCAGAATATCAAATTAAGATTAGCATCATAAAAGTCGACTTATACTACCTACCACTATAAGCCAATATGAGAGATGTAGTGATGAACAGTATTTACTACGAGGAACATTGTATCTCAAGAAATTGTAATTTATTTAGAAAGATTGATATAGATTACAATTTACCCCCCCTATAAACCAAAAAAAATATTCTTGATTTATAGGGTAAATAAAAGCTAAAACTAATATTTTACGAGTGGTCTTTTAAAACTTAAGATTCATAGCAATGCTATATCGTCTCCCATCTATATCCCTTTCATCTGTTCTATTCAGTGTTAAATCAGCTTCTTTATTTTTTTCATTTGCTATATTATAAACACCAGCTAAAAATTGTAGTTTTTTATCATAGTTATACACTGCACCTAAATCAAGAGTCGTATAAGCTCTCTTCTCTAGCCCAAGACTTCCTTGTGCACCTACTTCACTACCGCCTGTTTTACCGTTATAATTTACTTGTGTCCACAATAATACTTGATCATTCACATCATAATCTAAGCCAGCATTAAACATATGTTTAGGTGAGTCTGTAAATGCTTCACCTTTTCGTGCACCATCTTTGATCTCGGTCTTATTATATGTATAAGCCTGTCTATATTTTAAATTATCTAAAATGTAGTATTCCGTTGTAAGCTCTATCCCCTTACTTTCAGATTCACCAACATTATAATATGTAGTATAACCGGCTGTATTAACAGGGAATTGCGGGTATTTTAAATAAAAATCACTTCCAGCTGTTGTACTTCCATCTAGCGTAGGTGTTCTCATGATTTTATCTTTAAAATCTGTTTTGAAGACCATAAAACTTCCAGATAATCCAATATCATGATTCTCATAAGCAACACCAGCTTCGTAGTTTAGACTTTTCTCAGGCGTTAAATCAGGATTTCCAATCATCGCCCCGCCCATAGATGCTTCTGCAAAATCAGGGAATGAGTTTCTAAGACTAGGTGCTTTATATCCGCTTGTCACCCCACCTTTCAAGTTTAAGCCATCAGTCAATTTATAAACGGCATACGCTTTTGGAGAGAATTCACCCCCAAATACTTCGTTGTGATCATAACGTCCACTGAATGTTAAAGCCAAATCATCTGTAGCTTGCCAAGTATCCTCTGCAAATAATGCCCATTGATATCTTTCTAAGTCTGTTGTTATCTTACTTGCATTGTGCTGTCCATCAGTATGAATTTTTTCTTTTTTATAGTTTGCGCCTACAGTCAAAGAGTTATTAGCAAAGTAATATACACCTTGAGTATTTGCTACAAGCGTTTCAAATTCGTTGCCTTGTGTGAAACTTTTATCTTTATCACGTGTGATATAAGAGTTAATAGCAAACTCATCATATTTCAATTGATGATCAATATTGACATTGGTTCTTTCGATTTTTGTACCACTTGCAGTATTTGGTGTAATAACACCAGTCATAGCATTGAGCGTGCCTTCTGCAATACTTTTGCCAGGAGTTGTATTCCTTTCCTGTAAACTATAAGAGTATCCAGCACTAATCGTATTATGTTCATTTGCCGTAAATATAAATTTACCACTGACATTTTCTCGTTTAAATTCAGAATCTGCACCACTTACTGAAGTTGTTTTACCTGCATTATCCTTTTCATCTCGATCCATCAATCCAGCATTAAATTGGAAAGATAGCGTTTTATCAATCAGTGGAGCATTTACATAAACGGTTGTATTTTTGGTATCATTATTTACAATATTTGAAGAATCAGCTTTGATATACTCTGTTCTTAAACTTGCAATAAGTTTATCTGAATGCTTTTTCGTGATGATGTTGATGACCCCACCAATTGCATCAGAACCATACAATGCAGATGCGGGTCCGCGAATGACCTCAATTCTTTCAATGGCTTCAACTGGTGGCATATAGCTTACTTGAGCACCTGGATATCCACCTCGAATTTTATATGCATCTCCACCTTGCGCAGGTTTTCCGTCAATCAAAAATAGTGTGTAGTCAGCCCCCATACCCCGAATAGAGATACTTTTATCTGGACCATTTCCGATAATATTAACCCCAGGGACATTTTTAAGGGCATCTGTGACATCACTATAAGATTTTTTTTCTAGTTCTTCAGCCGTAATCACAGAAATTGACGCAGGTGCATCAGCAATATTTTGCTCAGAACCTGTTGCAGAAACAACAATCGTTTGTAGCTGTGCTGCTTCTTTTTCTTTTGTAGTTTCCTCGGCCTCATTTGCCATTGCTAATGAACTCATTGTCCCTACCACAGCCAAAGCCAGAGCTGATTTCGTCAAATTCTTACCCATAACGTATACACCCAAATACAAAAGAAGGAGAGATTGTGTAAATTTCGTAGGGTATCTTAACAAATGATAAACATATTGCAATGTATATTGATAATTATTCTCAGTTACATTTTACCTTTAGATAAAATATAACCTCCTAATTTAAGGAGGCTATTTAGTAAAATGGTTTAAAATTATTTGAAGTACGCGCCTTCTGCCTGCGTATGATCCGTCTGGTCAATAACACGACGTAACTCAGGAATGTGTTGTTGCAGAGTCGTTTCAACACCCTGTTTCAACGTGACATCAATTGCTGAACAACCTTGGCAACCACCGCCAAACTTCAGTACAGCTGTTAAACCATGTTCTTCATCTTCAACAACTTCAACCAATGCACAGTTACCCCCATGTCCTGCTAGACCTGGGTTAATTTCAGACTGAAGAATATACGTAATACGCTCTTCAATCGATGCATCAGGGCCTACGCGTGGCACTTTCGAATTTGGTGCACGGAAAGTTAACTGCCCACCAAAACGGTCTTTGTTGTAATCAATCACTGCATCTAATAAATATGGAATAGACTGTGTATCGATATATGCAGGAAAGTCTGGATAATCTTGGCGGTAATCGGTTGGGATCACTTCTTCAGGCGCGCTATATGCCATACAACATTCAGCACGTGGTGTACCCGGATTTTCAACAAATACACGTACAGCAATGCCTGGTGTATTTTGTTTTTCTAATAAATCACGTAAATACTCTTGTGCAGTTGGAGTAATCAATAAGTTTGGAATTTCCTCTGCAACTGCAGTGCTGCTGTTCTCAGTCGACATAACAATCATTTCCTCAAGCTGAAGTTGCTATTTTAACTGAAGATGCGGGGTAATTAAAAAAAATCAACCAAAATTGTCGGATTTATTGTGAAAGTTCATCTTTTCGCTCAATTTAATGGCATTATGACCACAAGATAGTTATATGCAGAACATCTCAGAAATGTTGGATTTACCTTTTAATCATACAGTTACGATCATTATTATTACTGTCATTATTTCTATGGTGGCTTTTTCAAATCAGAACGTGATGAACCGTCTGATTTTCTGGCCTCCTGCGATGCAACGTGGACAATACGATCGTTTTATTACACATGGCTTTATTCATGCCGATGGTATGCATCTTCTGTTCAATATGTTTACCTTGTTTTTCTTTGGCAGCATTATTGAAAGTTTTTACCGCCAATACTTTTATGAGTTAGGCTTTATTTTGTTTTATCTGGGTGGTTTAATTTTTGCCATTTTACCCAGTTATTTAAAACATAAAAATGATGTGCGCTGGGCAAGCCTTGGTGCTTCTGGTGCGGTCTCTGCGGTATTGTTCGCTTATGTGTTGTTTGAACCTTGGAAGCTGATTTTTGTGTTTTTTATTCCCGTGCCTGCGATTATTTTTGCAGTGTTGTACGTGGCCTATAGCATCTGGTCAGGTAAAAAAGGCAACTCCAACATCAATCATAGCGCCCACCTTTGGGGAGCTGCTTATGGGGTCATCATGACCTTAATTTTAGAGCCGCGTCTTATCCCCCACTTTCTGAGCAAATTAACCCAGTTACCTTTTTAAAGCTGAGCCCCTAGGTTTCAAATGGCTTGCATCAATATGCATACTGGCTCAGTAACATTTTTTCACAGCAATGGGTGGTCCTGATTTTTACAATAAACATCAGGACAGCTATAAACCAAGGAAATTGCGATGAAAATAATGTCTATATTGGCAACCTTGATGATCAGCCTCAGTTTTACAGCCTGTGCGGTACACACCCCTGAAGGGAGTATCGTGGTCGATCCTGATCGTTCTTATTATCCTCATGGCCAAGGCGATTTCTGCCCCCCGGGACAAGCCAAAAAAGGTCGCTGCTAAACTTAAAAGCCTTCTCTATGAGAAGGCTTTTTATTACATACATTCACACAATTTTGTCATGAAATGCTAAGCAGGAATTTGATTTGGCATAGATAATGTTTACAACTGTATATAAATAGCAAAATTGAGTGAGATTTCTTGCATGTCCAATCCATTAGACGGTCTTCAATTTCCAATTTACTCGAAAACAAAAAAAGTCAGTACATCACGCACAGGGAAAGAGATTATTGCCGAGGCTTTAGCCAATGTTGACCACCAAACCTCTGTGGCCGCACTTACAGAAAAAAACTGGCGTAAACTTTATCCACACTATTTTAAATCCTTAGTTGAATTTGGGATTCGCAATCAAATTGCGCCAATTCAAATTGCGCAAGATGGACTCAACAAAGCACACAATGTGTTTGAGTTTTATCGGGATGGGCAAAAACATCTCCTCAAAGATGTGATGTCACTTAAAACTACAGCGCTGCATACCATCAAACTCAAAGGTGAAAGTGATGCTGCACCTGAGTGGTCAGTGCCTTATAAAGGCCAACAACTCAAAGGTGACGCCTTACTCGCACAAATCCAAACATGGTTAGATGCTGGGGTGATTGAACCCAGTCACGCTGAAGCACTGATTGCCTGTGTGGAGCATCCTGAATGGTTTGATTTATCTGACCGTACTCTGGTTTTGTTCGGTGCGGCATCTGAAGCTGGTCCACTCACATGGTTAGCCCAATGGAAAGCCAATATTGTGGCGGTTGATTTACCCAATAGACGCGTGTGGAGCAAAATTTTAGACACCATTCAACACGGCAATGCCACGCTATATGCCCCATCGGTTGAAGCGCTGAGTGCAGAAACATCTGTCGCTGTTTTAAAAGAAAAACTCGGTGCAAACCTACTGACACAAGTACCTGAAATTGCACAATGGTTGGTACAAAACCCACATCAGTTAGATTTGGCTGCGATTGCTTATTTGGATGGTGAAAAACATGTCCGCGTTTCCGTTGCAATGGATGCGATCATGCAATATGTCAGTGCACAAAAAGCAGATACCAGTTTGATGTATATGTGTACACCTACCGATGTCTATGCAGTTCCAGAGGAAGTCATTACAGCGTCTGAGCAAAAGTTCAGTGGGCGCTCTAAAACGCAGCAAATGATTAGCAAAAGTATTTCAACCCTCAGCGGACAACTATTTTTTAAGAAAAACCTACATGAGCTCGTCGAGTCGGATAATGACAAGTCTTATGGCATCACCGACTGCTTAGTCATTGAACAAGGGCCGAACTATGCATTGGCTAAACGTATTCAGCAGTGGCGTGCAACGCTTGCTCGCTCAGAAGGTCAGCGGGTCAGCATTAATATTGCACCATCAACCACCACACACTCAGTCACCAAAAATCCACTGCTCAAAGCCGCATTTAATGGGGCGAGCTTGTTTGATGTTGAAGCCTTTAAGCCAGCAACCACCAATGCCATTATGGCGGCTTTATGGATCCATGACCTGCGTAATCCTGAGTCTGTAGCCAATCCAGAGAACAAACTTGAACATCCTTTAGAGCTGATGATGCATGGTGCCAACCACGGTGGCTTATGGCGTGTAGCTTACTTGGCTAGAACTGCCCTGCCTTTTGCAGCACTTTATGGTTTTGCCGCAGACAAGCTACCACTCAACAAAGTATTTGCTTTACTGAAAAAGTAAGACCTTAAATACCCACTTCAATAAAATACAGAGCTAAAAAAACGCTACCTTGAGTAGCGTTTTTTATCATTGGTTTTTACCAATCAGATTAAACGAACTGTAGAAACAACCAGAACAAACCACCTGATAAACAGATTGTTGCTGGTAAGGTAAAGATCCAAGCCGAAAGAATGGTTCTCACTGTCGCAAAATTCAGACCTGACTTGTTTGCCACCATGGTCCCTGCAACCGCAGAGTTCAACACGTGTGTGGTCGATACGGGCATACCAAAGCCATCCGCGGCTGCAATTGTGGTCATCGCCACCAACTCGGCTGACATGCCTTGACCATAAGTCATATGGTTTTTACCAATACGCTCACCTACAGTCACGACAATACGTTTCCAGCCCACCATCGTACCTAGACCTAAAGCCAATGCCACAGCCACTTTCACCCATGTTGGGATGTACTGCAAGAATGAATCTAAGTTACTACGATATTCTTTTACTGTCTTTTTGTCCACTTCCGACATCACTGGCAATTGATCCGCTTTATCCAAACGTTTGAATGCTGTCGTGCTTAAGTACATGTCATTACGTAGTGCAGAAACTTCAGCTTCAGGAATATCTTTAAGATCTCCATAATGGCCAACACGCTCGCCTAAATGATCTGTCAAACTTGCTAAAGCAGGTACGACTTCTGGGGTCATTTCTTTGGTTTGAATATACTGCGTGATCACCGTACGGGCTTTTTCATCTGCAATATCGTTATGATTCGGATAAATCACAGCCGCAGTTTGATCCGAAAGTTGAGCAAATGACTGAATGTGCTGTGAATCTAAATTCTTATTTAAAGAATAAGCCAAAGGCACGATACCAATCAAAATCAGCATGATTAGACCCATACCTTTTTGACCGTCATTTGAACCGTGCGCAAAACTCACACCAGTACAGGTGAAAATCAAAATGGCACGAATCAGTGGCGGTGGTGGTTTGTTGCCTTCAGGTGGTTGGAACAGTTCTAGTTGTTTCTTAAAGATTATTTTCACCAATAAGAACAACACTGCTGCAAAAGCAAAACCGATCATTGGTGAAAACAGTAAAGCTTTACCGACTTTAATCACCTGATCCATATCGACACCCGAAGCACCACCGCCTGAATGCATCAGGTAGTTCATAATGCCCACACCCAAGATTGAACCAATCAAAGTGTGTGAACTCGATGCTGGAATACCCAAGAACCATGTGCCCAAGTTCCACAAAATCGCAGCAATCAACATGGCAAACACCATGGCAAAACCTGCGCCTGAGCTGACATTCATAATCAACTCAACGGGCAGCAACGCAATAATACCGTAAGCCACTGCACCACTTGCGACCATAACCCCAAGGAAGTTACAGAAACCTGCCCACATCACCGCAACAGGTGCAGACAGTGCATTGGTATAAATGACCGTTGCAACAGCATTGGCCGTATCGTGGAAGCCATTTACAAACTCAAAACCCAAAGCAATGAACAATGCCGTCGCTAAAAGGATTAAAGAATAAAGATTCAGTGCAGGAACATGCGATAAGTCAGCAGAAAGCTGAAAGCCAATATAAATTAGCGTTGAAATAATGACCGTTAAAAACACCGGCATAAAAAATTTCGGTGTAGGTACGTGCACATTCGTCGACTTGACCTGTGTCACGTGCACCTGATCTTGGACGGGAGGAATATTAGAATTCATGCAGACGGCTAAAGAGGATATCAATATCCCCTATTGTTCAATTTAATTGTGACAATTATATGACAAATGCGTGTCACATGAAGCCAATTTTTTCATAATTGGCTTATTTTAGATCAGCAGTAAATCACCTATAGGCCTTGAACGCACTGTGCTGGCTCAAAATTTAATTTTTCGGTGCGGATTACGCTGAATTATTTTCTTACATTTGGCTGTGCTGTCTGTAACAATCTGCTCCAATCAATATTTTTTCATCTCTATTTATTCTGATCTATTAACATAGCGGGTCTATATTTCACTTTCGTGAAAACTAAAGCTAAATCAGCCTTTTTTATTTGCCATATAGCCAATACCACTTGAATTAGGCATCAATCAACCTGCTTTTCTGCTAAAATATTGCACGTTTTGAAAACCTGTTTGTGAGTTTTGAATGTCTACACTTGCCACCTTAAAAGCACTTCTTGCCGAGCGCATCCTTATTATCGATGGTGCAATGGGTACCATGATTCAGCGTCACAAGCTCGAAGAAGAAGATTATCGTGGTGAGCGCTTTGTAGATTGGGCTTCTGACCTCAAAGGCAACAATGACCTTTTGGTGTTGACTCAGCCACAAATTATCCAAGGCATTCATGAAGCTTACCTCGATGCAGGTGCAGACATTATTGAAACCAACAGCTTCAACGGCACACGGGTTTCAATGTCGGATTACCACATGGAAGACCTCGTTCCCGAGATTAACCGCGAAGCAGCACGCTTGGCTAAAGCTGCTTGTGAAAAATATTCAACTCCAGACAAACCTCGTTTTGTTGCAGGTGTATTGGGCCCAACATCGCGTACTTGTTCAATTTCGCCCAATGTTAACGACCCAGCGTTCCGTAATATCACCTTTGACGAACTCAAAGAAAACTACATTGAAGCAACGCATGCGCTGATCGAAGGTGGTGCAGATATCATCTTGATTGAAACCGTATTTGATACATTAAACTGTAAAGCCGCGATTTTTGCAGTCAAGGAAGTATTTAAGCAAATCGGTCATGAACTGCCGTTGATGATTTCAGGTACCATTACCGATGCATCAGGTCGTACCTTAACGGGTCAAACCGCAGAAGCGTTCTGGAACTCGGTTCGCCACGGTGATTTATTGTCAATTGGCTTTAACTGTGCCTTGGGTGCGGATGCGATGCGCCCGCATGTGAAAACCATTGCTGATGTTGCAGACACCTTTGTTTCTGCCCATCCAAACGCAGGTTTACCGAATGCCTTTGGTGAATATGACGAAACGCCTGAACAAACCGCAGCCTTCATTAAAGAATTTGCTGAAAGTGGTTTGATCAATATTACAGGCGGTTGCTGTGGTACGACGCCTGATCATATTCGTGCCATTTACAATGCGGTTAAAGACATTCAACCACGTCAGATTCCAGAAACTAGACCTGCATGTCGTTTAAGTGGTTTAGAACCATTTAATATCTATGATGATTCATTATTCGTTAATGTCGGTGAACGTACCAACGTTACAGGCTCAAAAAAGTTCCTACGCTTAATCCGTGAAGAAAAGTTTGCCGAAGCGTTGGAAGTAGCTCAGCAACAAGTCGTTGCAGGCGCACAGATCATCGACATCAACATGGATGAAGGGATGCTCGATTCTCAAAATGCGATGGTGCATTTCTTAAATCTCGTGGCATCTGAACCTGATATTTCACGTGTGCCGATCATGATTGACTCATCAAAATGGGAAATTATTGAAGCAGGCTTAAAATGCGTCCAAGGTAAGCCTGTCGTGAACTCAATTTCCTTAAAAGAAGGTTATGACGAGTTTGTCGAAAAAGCACGTTTATGTCGCCAGTATGGTGCTGCGATTATTGTCATGGCATTTGATGAAACAGGTCAGGCAGATACCGCAGAACGTAAACGTGAAATCTGTAAACGTTCTTATGATGTTTTAGTCAATGATGTTGGCTTCCCTGCCGAAGATATTATTTTTGACCCGAACGTGTTTGCAGTAGCAACAGGGATTGAAGAACATAATAACTATGGCGTCGATTTTATTGAAGCCACAGGTTGGATCAAACAGAACCTACCACATGCCATGATTTCAGGCGGTGTCTCTAACGTATCTTTCTCATTCCGTGGTAATGAACCTGTACGTGAAGCGATTCACTCTGTGTTCCTTTACTATGCCATTAAGCAAGGCATGACCATGGGTATCGTCAACGCGGGTCAAATGGCGATTTACGACGATATTCCAAAAGAACTCAAAGATGCGGTTGAAGATGTTGTACTGAACCAAAACCAAGGTGAGTCAGGTCAAAATGCCACAGACAAACTACTTGAGGTCGCAGAAAAATTCCGTGGTCATACTGGCGCGCAACGTGAAGCTGAAAATCTTGAATGGCGCAATGAAACGGTTGAAAAACGTCTCGAATATGCGCTGGTCAAAGGCATCACCACTTATATTGATGAAGATACTGAAGAAGCCCGTTTAAAAGCCAAACGTCCTCTTGATGTGATTGAAGGCGCATTGATGGATGGTATGAACGTGGTAGGTGATTTATTCGGTTCGGGTAAAATGTTCCTACCGCAAGTAGTAAAATCTGCGCGTGTGATGAAACAAGCTGTGGCTTGGTTGAATCCGTACATCGAAGCCGAAAAAGGCAATGCACAATCTAAAGGTCGTGTGTTGATGGCAACGGTAAAAGGTGACGTACATGATATTGGTAAAAATATCGTTGGCGTGGTCTTGGGTTGTAATGGCTATGACATCGTTGATCTTGGCGTCATGGTTCCTGCGGAAAAAATCATGCAAACCGCAATTGATGAAAAATGTGACATCATCGGTTTATCAGGTTTGATCACGCCATCTTTAGATGAAATGGTGTTTGTGGCCAAAGAAATGCAACGTAAAGGTTTTGACATTCCTTTATTGATTGGTGGTGCAACCACTTCGAAAGCACATACTGCCGTAAAAATTGATCCGCAATATTCAAATGATGCAGTAATTTATGTTGCAGATGCTTCTCGTGCAGTCGGTGTGGCAACCACACTACTCTCGAAAGAAATGCGTGGTAATTTTATAGCAGAACATCGTGCTGAATATGCCAAGATTCGTGAACGTTTAGCCAATAAGCAACCGAAGGCAGCCAAACTCAGTTATGCCGAATCGGTTGAAAATGGCTTTAAAGTCGATGTGAATTATGTACCGCCAATTCCAAATACAATGGGTACACATGTCCTCACCAACTATCCACTTGCAACATTGGTGGAGTATTTTGACTGGACACCATTCTTTATTTCTTGGAGCTTGGCTGGTAAATTCCCGAAAATCTTAGAAGATGAGATTGTCGGTGAAGCGGCAACGGATTTGTATAATCAAGCACAAGCCATGCTCAAAGATGTGATTGAGAATAACCGTTTCGATGCTCGTGCTGTATTTGGTCTATACCCTGCACAACGTACAGGTGCAGATACAGTCAGCGTGTTTGATGAAACAGCTCAGAAGGTTACGCATACTTTTGAACACTTGCGTCAGCAGTCTGACAAAGTCACAGGCAAGCCGAATTTATCTTTAGCCGACTTTATTAGCACCTCGAAAGACAATACTGACTATCTCGGTGGGTTCACTGTGTCGATCTTTGGTGCAGAAGAATTGGCGAATGAATATAAAGCCAAAGGTGATGATTATTCTGCAATCTTGGTTCAGTCTTTGGCCGATCGTTTTGCCGAAGCATTTGCTGAGCATTTGCATGAGCGTATCCGCAAAGAGTTCTGGGGCTATAAAGCCGATGAAACTTTGGGTAATGAAGAGTTGATCAAAGAGAAGTATGTCGGTATTCGTCCTGCACCAGGTTACCCTGCTTGCCCAGAGCATTCTGAAAAAGCGGTGTTATTTGACTGGTTAGGTTCTACAGACAAAATCGGTACGAAACTGACTGAACACTTTGCAATGATGCCGCCTTCTTCTGTGAGTGGTTTCTATTACTCACACCCTGAAAGTGAATACTTTAATGTGGGTAAGATTTCTCAAGATCAGCTTGAGGATTATGCAAAGCGTAAAGGCTGGACACTGGATGTAGCGAAGCGTTGGTTAGCGCCGAATTTGGATGATTCGATTTCTTAATTAGGAATCCTCCCTCACCCTCCTTTTTCAAAGGAGGGAATACCCCCCTCGATTGAGGGGATTTTTTTAAAATTAATCTCCCCTAACCCCTCTTTTTCAAAGAGGGGGATGTCATGTGATTCAATTTGTTACGTGACAGCTCCTCCCTTTTTCAAAGGGAGGTTGGGAGGGATTGTTGAACAAATACCACTCTTGTAATCTCATATAAAACAATTATATAAATACGAATATATAATCTAAAAGAAATTAGCTTATGCTTGTGTACAAATATCGCGGTGGTTCTTTCAAAAGAGATTTACAATCATTAAAAAATGATACATTTTGGGCTTCAAATACAAAACAACTCAATGATCCTTACGAAGGGTTTATATCCATTAAAGATTATCAGCAACAATTTAATAACCTTAAGAATATTTTTTCTCAACATAGAACTAATTTGACTTTAATAGAACAAAGTTTAAAAAATATTATAGATATGAAAGATACTAAACTTGGAATACTTTCTTTAAGTAAACGTTATGATGATGAGCTTCTTTGGGCACATTATGCAAATAGTCATAAAGGGTTTTGTATTGAATATGATTTAGATCAACTCTTGTCAAAACAAAATCCAAAACATAGATTTTTTGATATTCAATATTCAGATAAAATTCCAAATTTAGATTTTTCTAAATTTTTAGGTCAAAATGATCCTGATATTTTAATTAAAAAAATACTTGGTTATAAATCACAGAGGTGGGAGTACGAACAAGAATTAAGAATCATCACGGAGAATCAAGGTATAAATACTTATGACTATAGGGCTGTAAAAGCCATATATTTTGGTCTCAAAACACCAAAATCTACAATTTCTAAAACAATGAAAACCTTACAAGGGCGTAGAATAAAGTATTTTCAAATGCATTTAAAACCTAATTCTTTTGAACTAGAAGCTAAACAGATAGAAGATAAATTTCCAACTAATATAAAATACAAATATTCAATTGCACCAATAGCTGAGCATCTTTCAACTATAAAAATTTCCGAACAAGAATATGAAAAATATTCACCATATTTGCAAAAACTAGCTGAAATTGCTAGAAGAGAACCAAACTGTAATGAAGTTCTCGACCTTTATTTAAGCCCATCAAAAAGTACGCCACATCATCCTATTTTTTATGTTCAATACATTAATAGTGATACAGGTTTATATCAAACAGATTACTACAACCTAAAAGAAGCTAATGAAAATTTTTCATTAATAGATGATTTATAAAAGAATTAATCCCTCCTGACCTCCCTTTAAAAAGGAGGTAAGTACCTTGAATCAAAAACCACCCTCAAATTCACGGCAAGTCCCCCTTTCCCAAAGGGGGATTTAGGGGGATTCCAACCTCTGTTTCACAATCCAATAAATCTGCTCCACCACAGCATCAATCTCAGTCAAAATCTGCCTATTATCAAACCTCAGCACGTTCAACCCCAACTGCGCCAAAGCTTGATTCCTCGCCCGATCAGCCTCCAACCCTTCTGCTGTATAATGCTGCCCGCCATCACACTCAATAACGAGATTTGCTGCGGAACAATAAAAATCCACGATAAAGTTAAGAATCGGTTTCTGCCGATAAAACTGCAATCCTAAAATTTGCTTACGGCGTAATCTTTGCCATAATAGTTGTTCAGCATCGGTCATATTGTTGCGTAAATCACGAGATGGCTGTTTTAAGTTTTTATTATACAGTTGCATTACGACGCTCTTAATTTTTATATCTTCTTATAATAACCTTAGCATAATATCTGCCAGAGAATAACAATGCACGAAGCATCATCATGAACAGCACTCAACTTTTTCTAGGCGTAATTTTTAGCTCAATTGGTTTAGGCTATTTTCTCTATAGCAAAAAGCAAAAAATGACCGTGCCTTTGACTGTAGGCCTCGTTTTAATGGTTTTCCCTTATTTTATTGAAAGTAATGCTTTGTTAGGTGGTATCGGCTTACTTTTATCGGCTATTCCCTATTTTTTACGCTTTTAATCTCACTCAAAATCAAGCTGTTTTAATTGAATCTCCAACACATTCCAGTGATGCATCATCTCCCGCAGCACAATAAAGTAAATCAAACTAGAAAGACCGTTATCGGCTACCTTCGACACATAGTATTCCCTTCGCTCAACAATGGTATTAAAAGCACTTTCAAGTTGCACGCGGTCAATTTGCTGCTGATCTGGAAAGAATAATGCTAGAACTCTTTGGAATAAGACATCTGAAGTGGTAGCAATCTTGGGTTGGGCATACTTCATCTGAACGGATTCTAACAGCTCTTCAATCACATAAATCATCGACTCAATCGCAAGCTCATCCAGTAGCCCATGGCGCATACTGTTTGATTGTATATAGCTTAAACCTTGATCTAGCTGTATATGCTGTCCATCCATTTCAAATGAAAGTTGATCTACGCCGAATGAAAATTTGAGTACACCATCAAGATCAGTCATCACTTCAATCCTCTAAAATCGAAACACACAACCCCAGTGCATTTATACATAACAATAATCATCAGGCCAAAATGCAATCGCGCCATCTTCGTTTGATAAGATAACGCGATTAAAACTGAAGGTCAGCAATATTCAGTTAGTTTGCTTGAGTCTTCGGTAGAAAGAAAGTTGCCAAACCGAGTAAAGGCAATAATGAACACACACCAAACACCCATTCAATGCCTTTGACGTCAGCCAAATATCCTAAACCTGCTGCGGCGATGCCACTCACACCGAACATTAAACCAAACATCAACCCTGCAATCATCCCTACCCGCCCAGGAACGGCTTCTTGCGCATAGACCACCATGGCTGCAAAGGCAGAGGACATTACTAAACCAGTAATAATCGAAAGGACGGTCGTCCAAAATAGATTGGCATGCGGCATCATCAAAGCAAACGGTGCCATGCCAACAAAAGACACCCAAATCACCGCTTTACGCCCAATTCGGTCTCCAATCGGCCCACCTGCAAATGTACCCAGAGCTACAGCAGCCAAAAAGGCAAATAGATGCAACTGTGCGCTTTGTAAACTGAGATGGAACTTGTACATTAAATAAAAAGTAAAATAGTTACTGATGCTGGCGATATAAGTAAATTTGGCAAACATCAACACACAAATAGTCGATAGCGCGATGACGAGTTGACGTCCATGTAGTTTGCTTTGGACTTGTTGCGCCCGTGCCGCTAACTGTTTCTTACTGTGGCTGATGCTCCAACGACTAACACCAAACAGCACCCAAATCGCAAGTAAGGCAAATACAATCAACCATGCCACGGCATGCTGTCCAAACGGCACAATAATCAGCGCGGCCAATAAAGGCCCAATGGCTGTACCTGTATTGCCACCGACCTGAAAGGTCGATTGGGCTGTGCCGAAGCGCCCGCCCGAAGCCATTCGCGCCACGCGTGAGGCTTCAGGATGAAAGGTCGAGGAACCCACACCAATCAATGCCGAGGCCATAAGTAGTACGATAAAATTCGGTGAAAATGCCAACAGTAAAATACCGCTAAAAGTCACCACCATGCCGAGTGGTAGCAAATAAGGTTTCGGATGTTTGTCGGTATAGAGTCCAATCCAAGGTTGCAGTAGCGATGCCGTAATTTGATAAACCAATGAAATCAGTCCGACTTGCGCAAAGCTTAGGGAAAAATTGGTTTTCAGCATTGGGTAAATGGCTGGCAAAACAGCTTGAATCAAGTCGTTGAGCAGATGCGCAACCGCCACAGCCCCCACCACTTTTATGATCATGCCTTGCGGTTGCTCATTGATCGTAGCTTCGCCCATACCCTCTTTCATTTGAATTGAAGACGACATACCTCGCAAACTCCATGTATTTTTCATCAAGCATTGATTGTAAATTGTCATTCATAAGACTATCTTCCAATAATCATTGTATAACTGACAATTTTAAACCACACATGCCAAATTCTCTGATTCAAACCGAAATGTCCGAATTGGTGATTGGACTCTCTTCTGAGCATACCTATCGGGAAATTACCCCAGCGCATACACATTCGCGGGCGCAGTTTCTATATGCTTCGACAGGGATGATTCAAGTGTTCACCCCAAACCACGTTTGGATCGTGCCACCGATGTGTGCACTATGGATTCCGACCCATGTCGAACACAGTGTGATTTCATTAAGTCGAGTTAAGCTCAATACCGCATTGGTTCAAGCAGATGCAGCTGCACTGCTAGGGCAACATTGTTTTATTATTCGGGTCAGCAAGTTATTGCATGAACTGCTCATCCGTCTCAATGCGATTGAACACATTCCACCTTCCGAGCTGATCAGCTCTGATGAACTGTCACGATCTCTACAGATTTTAATTTTTGATGAAATTCATAAAGCCAATCTGTTGCCGATTCAAATTCCATGGCCGCAAGATCGACGCTTGATGAATATTTGCCAAGCGCTGTTAAGTACACCCGATCAGTTAAAAGATTTAAGCACTTGGGCAGATGAAATTGGCACCAGTTCCAGAACCTTGATGCGCATGTTTCAAAAGGAAACCGGGCTGTCTTATCGGGCATGGGTTCAGCAAATGCATATTGCCCATGCCTTAAGTAAAATTGCCAGCGGTGAATCCGTTGCGCAGATTGCAAGATCTCTTGGCTATAGCAATCCGAGCGCATTTAGTAGCATGTTTAAACGTCATTTGGGACAGACCCCGCAACAGTTTAAATATAAAGATGAATAAAATGACACTCGCACCTAAGCACTCAGGCGATCGACAAATAAAATGCCATTTAGATGGTCGATTTCATGCTGCACTATGCGCGCAGGAAAACCTTCAAAAGTGCTTTCCATTACCTCACCAGTCAAAGTGTGATACAGCACCTTAATGCTTTGCGCACGCTGTACCTGACCGCGTTCATTCGGCACACTTAAACAGCCTTCTTCACCTAAGGTCGTTGCTTGAGAAAACTCTAAAATTTCAGGATTGACCATCACCACGGCGTCCATTTCAGGTGCATCGGGATAGCGTAAATTTGGCCGTGAAGCCACAATAATGACCCGCTTTGAAATATAGACTTGTGGTGCAGCAATGCCCACACCACTCCGCTCCAACATGGTCGCAATCATGGCAGAAGCCAACTGCATGAGCCAGTCGCTATTAAATTCTGCATCTGCGACGCGAGCAGCTTTGAGTCTTAAAATATCTTCACCGCGTTGTGCAACAGGTAAAATGACACTCATACACAAATCCTAATTTTTATACCTATTTATTATTCTTTTTATATCATAAGCTTTTTATCTCGCCTGCGTTATATATTTACGTTGACCATCAAATCAACGATGTTGATTCATGTATAATTTTTAGTTCACACCCAGTAAAGAAAGATTGATTATTCATTCAAAAAAGACTTCTTTAAAATCAAATATAAACCTTTATTCAGCTTTGGAAATATACGCATGGATGCAACACCACGTTTGACCAGAGAAGACAAACGTACCCTTGGGCTGTCATCACTCGGTGGTGCACTTGAGTTCTATGACTTTGTTATTTATGTTTTTTACGCCAAAATTATTTCTGAGTTGTTCTTCCCCGCAGGACTCAGCCCATTTTGGGCCATGCTGAATACTTACGGTATTTTTGCTGCAGGTTACTTCTTCCGTCCACTTGGCGGTGTAGTCATGGCGCACTTTGGCGACCTCATCGGACGCAAGCGTCTCTTTAGTTTGTCTATTTTGCTCATGGCTTTACCTACCCTCATGATCGGGGTCATGCCGACCTTTGAAACGATTGGTTATGCTGCGCCGCTGCTCTTACTCTTTATGCGGGTAATACAAGGCATCGCGATTGGTGGAGAAATTCCAGCGGCATGGACATTTGTTTCTGAACATGTCCCCTCTGAAAAAATTGGTTTTGCCAATGGCTTACTTACGGCAGGTTTGTCTCTCGGCATCTTGCTCGGTGCTTTAATGTCACTGTTCATTTCTCTTCAGTTTAGTGAAGCAGCTATACATGATTGGGCATGGCGCATTCCCTTTATTGTGGGCGGTATTTTTGGCTTAGTGGCCTTGTATTTACGCAGTTATTTGAAAGAAACGCCTGTATTCAAAGCCATGCAAGCACGTAAAGAATTGTCTAAAGAAATGCCAGTGAAACAAGTCTTAGCCCGTCATAAAACTGCCGTAGTGATTGGCATGCTCTTGACCTGGTTCTTAACTGCTTGTGTGGTGGTTCTGATTTTAGCCATGCCAAACTTATTGACAGGCACCTTTGGATTTGAACGTAGCGATGCTTTTCAAATGCAAAGTGCTGCAATCATCATGCAAATGCTGGGATGTATACTCGCTGGGACATTGGCAGATCGCTTTGGTGCAGCCAAGGTCTTGATTTTTGGCTCGCTCGGTGTCGCCGCTATCGCAACCATTTTCTATCACAGTTTAGGTGCGGTCAGTCCAACTACTGTGTTTGCACTGTATATGCTTTTGGGATTCTTTTCAGGCACGGTAGGGCTTGTGTCCTATAGCATGGTCAAAATGTTCCCTGCTCCGATCCGCTTTTCGGGCATTTCGTTTTCCTACAATGTCGCCTATGCCATTGCAGGAGGCATCACACTGCCTTTGGTTCAATGGCTCAGCCTCTATAGCAACATTGGCGCGATGTATTATATTTGGCTGGTCTGTTTGGTTTGCTTCTTCACAGCTTTGGTTTATCGAGCTCAGTTCGAGACGAAGCACTAAAATGATAAAACCCTTCAATCGAAGGGTTTCTTTTTATGCAAGCTACTTTGAAAATACGATGTCAAAACCTTTAACTTAAGGTTTCTGCGTGCAGATTTTGGCGCAGTTCATCTTCTACGATATCCAGCTCGATTTGGCTAAACTTACGGATTTCGCCTTCAGCATGTTTTTCTAACATGCCGCCAATTAATGGCACTTTCACTTTTACCGTCCACTCCAGTTGAAAGTGAATCTGCTCATCATTACCCGATACACTACGTTGACACACAGCTTCTAAAGGTAAGTTGGGATCTAAACGGACTTCTGAGCTCAGCACAACTAAATTGCTGACGTCGGTACGTTGTAAACGAAATGCATCTTTTAGAAATTTCTTCGCAATATCGGGAATATTGACATCCAAATTATACGCGCGCTTAAGGGTATAAATATCGCCGACTTTATTCGACTCCAAAATTTCCAACTTCTCACCGGGAATACGACGACAAACATTTTCATGTAAGCTGATATTAGCTGCGAGTCGACGGAAGTCATCCAATGAAACACCGTTGATGGTGGCATTGACTACAAACTGATGTGCCATAGCATTAAATCCTTTATTTTTTGTTTTTGTAAACATCCATGCCCTGATCAGGACTGAAAAACTGGATCTCGTCATCCTGTAGAAGGGTCAAATATAGACGATGTTCCAGCACCGACTATACCTTGATCTAGATATCAATATGCGCCATTCTGTATGACAATATCATCTGTAATATAAATAAAAACCACGCGCTCAAAACAGGCCAAGCGAATGTCAAAATGCTCGGCCCCATCATCCAGTCCTGTGACCGTCCAACTTGCACTATTGGGTAAATCACCCAGCCAAGTGGCCTGATAAAAATCTGCAACCGAAGCAAAGTCCAAATATTGCTGTGGACTTCCCTTTAACCGTTCGATGACCGACTCAAATTGAGCCAACTGTGTGTATTTAAAGTCAATCAACATTGCCCAGCCTAAACACTTTTCAGTTGTTGTTTATGACGTACCTGTGTCCATTGCCACCATCCAAAAGCCGCCAAGCCAACAAAGCCTGCATATAAGCCAGCGGTCAAGAACAAATCTTTATAGATAAACATACCGACATAAACAATATCGACAAATACCCACAGCACCCATGTCGCAATATGTTTACGACTGGTCCAATAGGTCGCCAACAGACTAAACGCTGCGAGCTGCGCATCCAATAGCGGTACAGCAGCATCGGTCAAATACTTTAAGCTCAGGCCAAATACTGCGCCAGCCGCAGCGGCAAGTAGCATTTGCAAAATCACTTGCCGAGCTGTAATCGGTTCAATCCGAATGTCATGATCTTGTTGTTTACCTTTGAACCAGTGATAAAAACCATAAAAGTTCACCACCACAAAGAAAAACTGCAAAATGGTTTCGCCATACAACTTATAGGTATAAAACAAATAGGCATATAACAAGAAAGCAGCGAAGTTAAACCACCAACACCACATATTGCGCTTAATGGTCAACGTCACCCCGATTAAGCTAATGATGACTGCAAATATTTCAAGGCTAGACATGGTTCAACTGGTATTCAAAGAAGTGCTGCTATTATGAAAAAAAACTCAATAAAGGCAAGACAATTCCACTCAATCTAAACGTCGATCTTTTTTCGGGGAATCGGATCAAACTGTCGAGTCACAGAACGAATACGCATAAGTTTTGACAGTTTTCTAACAATCGTTTAAAAACTTATAAAACGATGCAGGAATAATCAAAATGTCAGAACAACAAGGTCGTGTCAGTCGCGAAGTTCGCGGTTCATTATTTTTAATTGGTTTAGACCGCGCAGCCAAGCGCAATGCTTTCGATAGTCATATGATTCATGACTTATCACTGGCCCTTAGCGAATATGAGGAAGATCCTTCACTGCGCTGTGCTGTAATTTTTGCGCACGGAGAACACTTTACCGCTGGGCTTGATTTGGTTGAGTTGCAACCCAAACTCACTGCAGGCGTTTTCGACTTTCCCGCGTCACAAATTAACCCTTGGGGCACCAGTTCCAGACCTCGCACCAAACCCGTGGTTGTGGCAGTCCAAGGCTTTTGCTTTACCGCCGGAATTGAACTGATGCTCAATGCCGATATAGTGATTGCCGATGCCAATACACAATTTGCCCAAATGGAAGTACAGCGAGGCATTTTACCCTTTGGCGGTGCAACGGTTCGCTTTATACAAGCGGCGGGTTGGAACAAGGCTATGCGCTATTTACTCACAGGTGACAGCTTCAATGCGCAAGTAGCTCTCGATCTCAATTTAATTACCGAGGTCGTAGAAGCATCCACGCCAAACGCTGCATTAGAACGAGCATTGAACCTTGCAGAATCGATTGCAGAAGCAGCACCACTCGCCGTTCAAGCCACGCTGGCTTCTGCGCAACAAGCCGTACAACACGGCGCAGACTATGCCTTTGCACATTTACAAGAGCACCTCAGCCCGCTACTCAAAACCCAAGATGTCCAAGAAGGTGTCATGGCGATGCTACAACGCCGCCCTGCTCAGTTTAAAGGACAGTAAAGCTCAAAAGTTTGAAACTCACTTTAGTGATTTAACAAAAAGAAGAAACGATGATGCAAGCCACAGCCCATTTAGATTCGACTCAAATAGAGAAACATACTGTAAAATTCTCAGCAACCGATGGTTATGTAATCGTTGGCACACGTTATCGCTCATCTGAGCCGATCAAAGCCAACATCATTGTTGCCAGTGCAACAGGAGTACCACAGCAGTTCTATCGTCGCTTTGCTGAGTATGCAGTAGCTCTAGGTTATCAAGTCCTAACTTTTGATTATCGTGGTGTGGGGCTTTCTGCACCGAAGCAACTCAAAGGTTTTAGCATGTCCTATTTGGACTGGGGGCAGCTAGACTTGTCGGCTGCCATTGACTCTATCCGCAAAGATGACAAACCTATTTTTGTGGTTGGACACTCTTATGGAGGCCAAGCACTCGGTTTAACCCGCAACCATGACCAAGTCACTGCGATGTATTGCTTTGGCACAGGTGCGGGTTGGCATGGCTATATGCCGTTTCGGGAGAAAATGAAAGTACATGTCATGTGGAATCTTATTTTCCCGCCGATGGTTGCACTAAAGGGCTATCTGCCTTGGAGCCTGCTGAAAATGGGCACCGATTTACCTGTGGATGTCTACACACAGTGGCGAAAATGGTGTAAAAATCCAACCTACTTTTTTGCAGATCCAGAGCAACAACACTTACTGGAACAATATGCACAGGTCAAAACTCCAATCTATGCTGTTTCAGCACTGGATGATGACTGGGCTTTACCGAACTCAAGGCATGCATTTATGCAGCATTATCGGCATGCGAACATGCATTACCTCAATATTGAAGCCAATGACTACGGCTTGAAAGAAATTGGACACATGGGATATTTCCGCCAGGGAGCCGAAGCCATCTGGGAAGATATGCTGAACACTTTTGATGGCTATTTATCATCACCAACCCTACGGAATGTTAAAGCTCTATGCGCCCACAAAAACTGAGTAAAGAACAAATCCAGTTGCATTGCATGCAAACCTTTAAAACCCATGGTTATGCAGGCACCAGTATGGATTTACTAGCAAAGTCTTGTGGGCTCAGTAAAGCAGCATTTTATTATTACTATCCCAATAAAGAAGCTTTGGTTTTAGATATTTTGCAAGTCAGCCAGCAATACTTAAACCATAAACTGTTCAGCATTTTGTGTGATACGCACTTAGAGTATTGCGTGCGCTTTGAACACTTGCACCAGCAAGCTGTCAGCTTTTTTAGTGCGGGTGTTCAAGGATGTTTAGTCGGGATGCTATCTTTGGAAGTCCCACATTTATCCGAACAAATTCATCTCAAAATTCAATCGATTTTTCAAGATTGGGAGTTGGCGTTGTTACACTACTTTGAGCAAGTGATGCCTATTGCTCAAGCTGAGGCACTGGCTAAAATCAGTGTTGCCGATTATGAGGGCGCAATTTTAATGACACGCTTAAAACAGGATGACTTCTATCTAACTCATGTTGCAGAGCGAATTCTTAAACAGTTATCCATGGCTGTGATGGATGCTGTGGAGGCTTAAGCGAAGAGATTAATCCCGAGTACGATAGCTTTTTTTATGCTCGCATCCGCTACGGTCGATATGCGTATAAAACATACCATAACGACTTACATAGTATTCAAGCGACTGATCATAAAAACTCCAAAAAATAGACCATTCATTTAAATCCATTTTGCGAATTTGCGTCTGGGTTTTCGCAGGCATTTTGACCAATAAGGTGCTTTGCATCAGCGTTGCATCTTCTTCGACCGTGAGCAATATCGCTTGATCTAGAAATAGAGTCGCCACGTCATCGAACAGCTCTTGTTCATAAGCCTCAACTTCAATAACACGCTCAACCTGAGGTGCTATATTGGTATGCGTTGCCATTTGCACAGATGCTGCTTCCGATTCAACCGCTTTTTTTTGTCGCTTCAGAAAGCGGTGCTTTTTTTGAATTTTGATTACAATAATAGATGCCGCAACCAAAGCAATGAGTATGCAAATCATCAGTAAAAATGTCGCCATGCCCTGCTCTCGTAACAAATATTCCCTTTTAAAATACAGCATTATCGCTCAAATAAACATCAAAATAATTAAAGCAGACTACATATGAACTAAAATGCTCAATTCGATGAATTGTGAATGAATATTGATTCTCAGACCAATTCTGGTGATTCAACACATATTCGCACGAATGTGAAAGGCATCACGATATGTGATTTTTCACTCACAAAATCACTATAAAAAATAATTAACTTCGTGTGATTGAACAACAAAGTTACATCGGTACTAACAGTAATTCAATTTAATAAATACAGTCGCTAGCATGAAATAGCTGTTTCTATAGCTCTAAGAAGAAAAGATGATACGGGCAGCCCAACTTCAGGACATTCCTGAAATTTTAAATGTCGTGCACGACAGTATTCGATCATGTATCAAAGACCACCATCGCCATGAAAGTACGATTCAAATTTGGCTAGAAAATAAAACCCAATCTAACCTGATTATGTGGATGCACTATAACGACAGCTGGGTCTATGTACTCAATCAGCGCGTAGTGGGGTTTATTATGGTCAGTGATCAAGGTCGTATTTTACTCAATTATATTTCATCCGCTGAACAACAGCGCGGCATTGGGAAAGCCTTATTAGAAACCGTTATTGAACATCTTAAACGTAAAAAAATTCGTCAAATGAGTTTAGAAAGCACCCAAACGGCATGCTCTTTTTATCAAAAACATGGCTTTCAAATCCACGTCCAAGACATCTCAAATCCCAAAATGGTGACTATGGTTAAACTCATATGCTAAGGGTGATTGACCGAAGCATGACTCACCTAAAAATCACTCATTTTCATATGATTCATTGGGCATTTTCATCTGATCACGGCCCGCTTCTTTGGCTTGATACAGTTTTAAATCGGCCGCCTTCATAAGGTCGTGAATATTGGCATAACTCGTTTCACGATCCATCCACGATACTCCCATACTCAAAGTCACATAATCTTTGCCATCTAGGCGGTTATGATGCTCAAAGCGCGCACTACGCACCGCATCTAAAACGGTTTGCATAATCTGACTAATAATTACAATCGGGACATTATATAAAACAATGGCAAACTCTTCCCCACCATAGCGTGCTAAGTAGGCATTATGTGGCAGTACTGCACCAATCACTTTCACTAAATTTTGCAGAACTTCGTCGCCCTTTAAGTGCCCATAGTAATCATTATAATTTTTGAAATAATCAACATCCATCATGGCAAAAACCAGAGTTGCATGACTATCTTGTTGTGTTTCAACAAAGCGCTGCTGTATTTCTTGATTCAATGCACGCCGATTATAGGCGCCTGTTAAAGCATCAATTTGAATTTGATATTCAAGTTTTTCATTTAAATCATGTAATTGAGAGGTGCGTTGTTGCACTTTTTGGTCTAGTGAATCATTCAATTCGATTAAATTATTATTTAAACGTTCGGTATGGTAGGTCTGATAGGCATAGTTACGTGATTGTTGGAACATCACCAAAAGTGCATACAGACTGGTAGAGATAAAAGAGAGATGAATCGAATCAATCACATGTAGCGTTAGCAAAAAGTCATGGATAAACGACATACATAACACGATCACGGCGCAAAAATTAAGCTTCGAATACTTTTGTTTGGTCTTTAAGGTTATGTAAAAACCGTAGGCAAAATTCAGTAAAATAATAATACTGAAAAATGCACTATAAAAAGCCAACTGCTCAAAAACTTCCTGCTCGGATAATAAAGTGATGACGATATTCAAGGTCAAAACCAACATGGAAATGGTATAAATCCAATGCTGTAAATAATGTTGATCGAGCAAATACATATAGCTCAAAAAGAACATGACCGCTAAATAGATAAATAAATATTCTAAGCGGATGCCCCACAACCAATTGATATCTAAGAAAGTCGTGTAGGCATATGGTGCTGTAAAGAGATTATGTAAGGCAAGAAATAGAATAAAAATGCCAAAGACAAAAATACCTTTACTATTCCGTTCATCCGAACCACGGAAAATAGAGAACATGGTGGTGAACAAACCCACACCAAATACCGCACCGCAGATCATGGCGATACTCATCATCAGTTGCTGATAATGCCGATTAATCGTTTTAGCAATGCCAATATGCATTGGGCTTTCAAGTCCGCCACCTAACTTATTAAAGTTTGAGGCTTGTATGCTCAGGGTGAAATAAGGCTGATCGGGAACAAAATAAGCAATCCGCGGTGCATTTTCTGTTTGTTGTGCTTCTGCATTATCGGCAACATCTCCCAAACGGACTAAAAAGTCTCCATTGAGATAAACCCGATAAGCTCCAGATTGGTTGGGGATGTGAATGGCGAGCCTTCGCCCAATAAATTGTTCAGGAATTTTAAAATGTGCAATAAAGGTACCGTAACCAATATTACTGCCAGTAAGTTCCTTAAACGAAACCGGCAATTCCGTTGCTTTTGAAACTAATTTGGGATTGGCCCGAGTAATCAGTTCATGGTCATAATACAACCACGTCCCTTTTAAATAACTAGTGGTTTTTTCACTAAATTGAATATCATTGACATTTTTTTGATGTAAATAATACTCTGCGGGTTCGGCTTCATATTGCGCCCACGTCGAAGGTATCAAACTTAAAACTAGCAAACAGCTGAGAATAAACCAGATAAACGGCTGTTTGCTTAATGAGCTATACAAAAGCGACTCTTCCCTTAAATACGCTCTGCCTAAGAATTAATCTACAAATGTTTTTCTTAAAAACCAAGTGTTTTTACAAATGAATCAAATACATCCTTGTAATTGACTCATTATTACTAATTCTGATTAATCGCGTGTTTTTACATCATACAATTCAATTTCAAAAATCAAATTTGAATTGGCAGGAATAATATTACCCATTTTACGCTCACCATAAGCCAAATGTGACGGCACGATGAGTTTACGTTTACCGCCCACTTTCATGCCCATAATACCTTGGTCCCAACCTTTGATGACACGGCCTGTACCAATCACGGTTTCAAAGTAGTTTCCACGGTCTAAAGATGAGTCAAACTTGGTGCCATCTTCTAACCAGCCCGTATAATGCGTGGTGATTAAAGCACCTTTGACTGCTTCTTTGCCTTCACCGACAACCAAATCAATAATTTCTAATTCTGCGCTCATGTTTTCGCTCCCAACCTATTCAATCAATAAATCTAGTTAAACTGCATGCTTATTGCAATTGCGTCCATTCAATAATGGCTTGAGCATGGTCACCAATTAAGGTCCACTCACCATCCATCACATTCAACTGAAGTTGCATGGTACGCTCACACAGGGCTTGAACCGCTTCAGTACTTGCAGTCGACAATTGCCAGATTTCAACATTGTTCAATGTTTTCAACTTACTGTTGCGCTTATACCATTCATCGACCGCTGTGCCATAAGTGACAATCGCCACTTGCTTACAACGTGCACTGGCTTTTTTCACTTTATCTTCGTCTGGGCTGCCCACTTCAATCCATTTCACTAGCTGACCCGTTAGATCTTTTTCCCACAGCGCAGGTTCATTGGTTTCAAATAAATCTTTGGTAAACTCTAAAGCTTCATCCGCAAAACGTGCAAACGCCAACAAACGCACCATCAAACGCTCGATAGTTTCTGAAGGATGCAATGCCAAAGTCAGTTGATAGTCCCCATATTGGTGAACATCCATATTGGCAATATTCAAATCTGCCTTATAAATTGTAGCTTTAAGCGCCATACATACCATCCTCAAATTTGCCGACTAGCATATAAGATTTCGGCTTTTTTTGCTTAAAACAATTTAAGTCATTGCTCAATGCGACATGCAAAAAGTGCGCTTTCAAAACCCATCCAATCTCTTTCATTTTGAACAATCAATTCAACTCGGTTATCAATCCCTTCTTCGACATCTTGATAGTTGAATTGTTCAGGATTGAAATTAAATGCCTTCCACCCCTGATTGGTATGGAAAATTCCTTTAATCCGTCGCCAATCTTGCTGTTCGCAAAGCAAATCTAATAAATCGTAAAAGTCAAAAACCCAACGCTTCGGCATTTTCCAACCTGCAACACTATAACCTTGTGCCGTTTCTACATAGTGATACGGCAACTGTTTAATCTCTGGAAAATCTTGTTGAGTCGCTTTCAACTGTTGCTGAACGTTCAGTAAAGGCTGTTTGAATCGTTTTGTTCCGATGTACTCAAAATCGATTTGCGTAAGCTCAATCTTGCCCTGCTCTGCCATCAACCACTGCTGAGCATAAGGCTGATATTCAGTTTGCAGTTTTTCAAGAGCATCTTGATCTGCTTTTTGCATTTGAGCTTGATGAGAAACCACCACAATCTGCGCCGCTTTTAATTGATCCTGATAGAGATTTTGTGCTGTCCATGTATGACCATGTAAACGCGAACCATCCAGCACCGTGATCGGCGCACGCATGTGTAGGGTCGAGTGCCAATGTGGCTCGGTCAGTTGCTCCAGTAACTGTGCTGGATGTCCCAAGCCTGTGGGTTCAATAAACAGCCGATCAGGCTTTTGTTCTGAGAGCAACCGAGACAGTGCAATTTGCATCGGTAGTTGGCTGCTACAACATAAACAGCCACCGAGTAATTCTTTCACCGCATAGCCTTCCGTTTTCGGCATGAGCTGTTGATCTACGCCAATTTGCCCAAACTCATTCATCAGAACCGCCCAAACTTCATGTTCAGGTTTCTGACCTAACAAATGCATGAGCAAAGTGGTTTTACCCGCACCGAGAAAGCCCGAAATAATATGCGTAGGAACCGCCTGCGGCATCGACATCAGTTTCAAAATTTTATACCTAGCATGGAATATGACAAAAACAGCACAATAAAATAGACATCCATCTTAATTTAAATAGCCAACTTTCTCATCTCAAATCCATGGCATCGAACACTCAGCATTCAATCGGCTGACATTTCATTCATTTACACCGTATTGGACAAACTTCCTTACATTTTACTCAACACCTAAATCAGGGTTTTGCACTTAATTCGCATGCTTTGTACAGTTTATGTGAGTTTTCAAACATCTTCATTGATCATTAATTCTTCATTTCCTTTCAATCTGTTCACAAAAAGCTTCTACTTGTTACTTAAAGCTCACCATTTTTTCATCATCTGTAGTTTTAGGTAATGTGCACTTTTCACATTGTTGCTTCGATTGAACCGTAGATATTCAGGCGATAGCATGAAGCTCAGTTCAAATTGATGTGATGATCAGTCTGAACTATTTTTATCTATAAAATATAAGGATGCCAAAACCATGAAACTTTCTCGCTTAATTATTGCAACATCTTTAACAGCTGTGAGCTTTGCAACTTTTGCTGCACCTCAGCAAGCGCCAGCTCAAGAAGACAAAGTTGTTGTATCAACCCAAGAAACAGCTGAAACCACGGACTTAAGTGCAAATGCACCTGCTTCTGAAGCATCAGCAGAGCAACCGAATCAAGAAAAAGCCGCTAAATAATTGAAATATTGCGAGATCTAGTAGCTTTACTCTCCTGCTGGATCGCAACAACTTTTTAGCGTCACTTGAAACCAAGATATATCCTGTCTTGGTTTCTTTTTATTTTTGCATATGCACGTACACTATAAAAGTTCGAAATCATCGAGTGCAGAAAAGCCAAATTTGCGTAGTTTGCCCATATCGACTTCTATTCAAAACATAAACGTCAGACATAAAAAAATCCCCTATGTAGGAGATCTTTTTTTTAAAACTTAACTATGTGATGTTTTTTTATAAATACTGCACGAAGGATGATGGTTCTCTTGTAAGCGCGCGACCTTACGTTGTTCAGCGGCTTCAAAACGGCAACGCTTCCAGTCATTGTCCAAATTCAACGCAGGAATTTGTTTTGGCTTACCATTTTCATCTACCGCAACCATGGTGAAGTAACAACTATTGGTATGGCGTACTGTACGCTTTTGAATATTTTGTGCTTCAACACGAATACCAATTTCCATCGAAGTACGACCGACATGGTTCACGCTTGCCAAGAAAGTCACTAACTCGCCCACATGAATCGGCTCTTTAAAATTAACTTTATCAACCGATAAAGTCACCACATAACTTCCTGAAAAACGACTCGCACACGCATATGCCACTTGGTCTAACAGTTTCAAAATGGTGCCACCATGCACATTTCCTGAAAAATTCGCCATATCAGGTGTCATTAAGACCGACATAGTGAGTTCAGACTGGTCATCCGCAGCCGCAGCAATTTGATCTAATGGGGACATCGCGTTCTCTAATTGGTAAGATAATAGGATATGTGACATTTATTATATCGGTTTTGAACGCTAAATTTGGTAACAAAACCATCATTATTATTTATAGTGATTTAAGTATCATTCAAAAAAAATATATAAAGAAGACTAAGCTTTTGAATCTATAGGCCTTCTTTAAATTTTAATTTATTCAAAAACCTTGACGTTGTGATATTTTCGCAGCACATAAATGGCTTTTAGTCTGATTCACTGTATTTAAAGTTATAGAGATGTATAAAAGCCCATTCAGGCTTTTATTTCTACATCGCGCCAGATCAATGCGTTCGTGCTTGAATACTTGGAATATTCAATTTCTGCTTATAATTTTTCTGCGTAAAAACTTTTTGAATCTGTCCTAACTGCGCAACGGTTGCATCGGCCCCAGCTTGCATGGTCAACTCACGTCCGCTGACATCAAAAATATGGACTTTCTCGCGCAAGTCTGGCTGAATCACAATATCTGCATTTTTTAGCTCAATTTGTGCAAGGTTTTTTTGCATAATATTGATATTTTGGTTAAACAGCCCCCAGACATTTGAGGTTTCGGTATACATCGGCTGCGCCAAAATATCGACCGCAATAATAATATCTGCTCCTAACTTGCGTGCTACATCAACAGGTACTGGGCTGACTAAACCGCCATCCACATATTCATCAGCACCAATCTTAGTTGGAATGAACATACTCGGGATCGATACCGATGCTCGAACCGCTTGACCAGTATTGCCATAGTTAAAGACAACTTTTTTGCCTTCTTTTAACTGCGTCGCCACCACATACATCGGGATAGGTAAGCGCTGAAGTGGAACATCGCTTACTTGCTCATTAACATAATCTTCAACTTTTTGACCATCAAAGAAACCTTTCATGTCCAAACGAATATCGCGCACGTCATTTGCTTTCATATTCAGCGCAATATCACGAATTTGATTGGCATTTTTTCCGCTGGCATACAGTGAGCCGACGATACTACCGGCACTGGTTCCTACGATAAAGTCAGGACGAATCCCCGACTGCTCTAAAACTTGAATTGCGCCAATATGTGCATAACCACGTGCACCACCACTCCCCAACACCAAGGCAATAATTGGACGGTTCTGTTCTTTTTTGAGCTGTTTAAAATTGATCTGGTTTAGTCTCTCTTGGGCTTCCCCTGACTCAGTTTCGGCTGAAAAAGCCTGACTCGGCGTTTCTTGAGCAACTTTGGGCATGCTTTGACAGCCTGCTAAAGCGAGCAATGTAAACGACATAAGGCTAAGTTTAATGTTCAACATGATTCACCGAAGTTGAGATAGCGCGAAATTTTCCAGCAGTATAGTGTATGAAAATCGGCACTCTAAGTACTGTTGTTTTTCGTAAAAGCGTCATATTCGCCTATTATAATCTGTTTCAATTTGTCAGCATAATTCAACATGCGCACTCAGCATCTCACTTGCATCTTTCTGCACTTTTTAAAATTGGGCTGCTTGTCTTTTGGTGGCCCTGCTGCTCATTTGGTGTTTTTTCACCGACATTTTGTACAGCAACTTGGGTGGTTGAGTGATGCTGAATACACCCAACTGGTTGCTCTCGCACAATTGCTCCCAGGGCCGACCAGCAGCCAAGTGGGTATTGCCATTGGTTATCAACTCCAAGGCTACCGCGGTGCGTGTGTGGCGTGGCTCGGATTTACCTTACCGTCTATGCTTCTCATGGCAGGTCTTGCGGTACTGGGTCAACAGTACTTCAATCAACTCAGTGCAACGACATTACATAGCATTCAGTTGATCGTTTTTGCTGTGGTGATTTGGGCCTGTTGGCAAATGTTGACAAGTTTCTGCCAAACTATTTGGCAATATGTGCTGATGTTACTTAGCACCTTGTTTCTTTACTTTGCCCCATGGTCATTCAGCCAAGCCATTGTCATCTTAGTTGCTGCTCTGGTCGGTATTTATTTCGCATCAGATTCGACATCAAAGCTTCAGGACAGCAGCTTAAAGGCAAAAGTCCAAGCAAAGCAGGCTTATTTTTGGCTGATTGCCTTTGTTTTGCCTTTTGTAGTTTTTATGGTGTGGCATTCATCTTCTTCACTCTTCTCACAGAGCCTGTTTAGTTTTTACCAAGCAGCATCTTTGGTTTTTGGTGGCGGGCATATTATTTTGCCACTTTTACATCAAGACTTCGTCGTCAGCCATATTTTATCTGCCGAACAATTTGACTTAGGTTATGCGCTGGCTCAACTCATGCCCGGCCCCTTATTTAGTTTCGCCAGTTACTTAGGTGCTTTATTACCTTTAACGCCATTTGTTTGGCTGAATGCGATTCTAGCCACTTTAGCAATCTTTCTACCCTCATTCTTTTTAATATTTGCCACCTTGCCCTATTGGTCTTGGCTTATGCAGCAAGCTGCGATCCGGAAAGCCGTGATTGGGATCAATGCGGCAGTGGTAAGTTTACTGCTGTGTTTAGTGATACAAATGGGACAAAGTTATTTCAAGCATTGGACTGACTTAGTTTTTGTAATCGCTGTTATTTTAATGCTTCGAACCAAACTCCCGATTTGGCTAAGCCTGATTTTAAGTTTTGCACTCTATCAGCTGTTCTTTTACTTTAGCGGTTAAATAGCCATAAAAAAGCCCCTATCAATGTAGAGGCTTTTTTAATGTGCTAAAAGATTACCAAATGTCTGATTTCACTTTGTCTTTAAATTTAGGATGGTTATCCAATTTAAACACAGGCTCTTTCACACCCTGTTTCAGCTGTGCTAAATAGTCTTTTAACAGCATCAATAAAAATGGTGTTAACAGCAAAATAGCAAACAAGTTAATGGTGGCCATGATGCCCATGAACAAATCCGCAGTATTCCAAATGAGAGGCACGCTCATCACTGAACCGAGATACACCATAATCAAAACAAAGATACGGAAGACAAACATCACCTTGGCATTGTTATTGATAAATTGCACATTCCCTTCTGCATAGGCATAGTTACCAATGACTGATGAAAAGGCAAACATGAATAAAATCGTTGCAAGGAAGTCATCACCCCAAGAACCAATTTGACTCTCTAAAGCCATTTGGGTGAGCGCTACGCCTTCAAAGCCCGCATCATGATAAAGTCCTGAGGCCAAAATAATAATCGCTGTACATGAACACACCACAAAGGTATCCACAAATACACCGAGCATTTGTACCAAACCTTGGTTTACAGGGTGCTTTACATCCGATGCAGCTGCCGCATTCGGTGCTGAACCCATACCTGCTTCATTAGAGAATAAACCACGTTTAATCCCCATCATCATTGCCATAGAAACCATCGCACCGAAGAAACCGCCAGCAGCAGCTTCAAACTCAAAAGCTTTCGAGAAAATGAGCTGGAAGATATCAGGTAAAATAGCGTAATTAATTACGGCAATATATAAAGCAACTGCCAAATACAACAAAGCCATCAATGGCACAAAACTTTCTGCCACTTTGGCAATACGTTTGATCCCACCAAAAATAATCATCGCGGTCAGCAAGACTAGACCTAGTCCAACCCAAGACACCACAATATGAATGCCACCGAGTTCAAATGCTAGATTGGCTTTATCCCATCCCCATGCATGTGCTGTCGCACCAGTAATCGCATTGGCCTGTACTGCGTTAAACACAAAACCATAGGTTGAAATAAGCGCAACGGCAAAGACTACACCCAACCATTTTTGTTTCAGGCCTTGGGTAATATAGTACGCAGGTCCACCACGGAACTGTTTATTTTCTTGGTCGCGCACCTTAAATAACTGCGCGAGAGATGATTCAACAAAAGCCGAACTCATGCCTAAAAATGCAGTGACCCACATCCAAAATACTGCACCTGGTCCACCAATCGCAATTGCGATCGCAACGCCCGCGACATTACCCACACCTACACGACTTGCAAGCCCAGTGACAAAAGCCTGAAAAGGTGTAATGCCATGATCATCATCGCATTCCTTACGGCTTGATTTCATGACCTTGATGCTGTGCAAAAATAAGCGAACCTGTACTGCACCTGTAATCAGGGTATAAAACACACCGACAGCAACAAGGAAAATCACCAAAAAGTCCCACAGAGGTCCATTCAGTGTATTCACCCACCCGAGTAATGTTTCATTTAATTGATCATTCATCTCGATATCCTAATTATTGTGAGAGGCTTAAAAGCAAAAAAGCCCTAGTTTCCTAGGGCCAAAGGTTAATAAAAATTAACCAAAAAATTGCAAAATCGTTTGGATCACAACAACGTTCACCAAATCAATAAAGAATGCGCCTACAAGAGGAACAATCAAAAATGCTTTGTGTGAAGGGCCATACATGTTGGTAATGGCTTGCATGTTTGCAATTGCATTTGGCGTTGCTCCCATACCGAAGCCACATAGACCTGAAGCAAGTACCGCAGAGTCATAGTTTTTACCCATTACACGGAATGATACATATACTGCAAACACCCACATTGCAATCGATTGCGCAACCAACAATACAATCATTGGAATTGCAAGGTCTGCTAACTGCCATAATTTCAGTGAAACCAGTGCCATCGCTAAATATAAAGCTAGAGCAGTATTACCAAAGACATCAATTGATCGGTCAAAAATTTCTCGTTTGAAACCCGACTCAACGACATTACGTAAAATAATACCGCCCATTAATGCCCAAACGAATGTTGGCAATTCAAATGCCGTACCGACCGTAAGGTTTTTCAACACCTCTGCAAATGCTAAAGCAAATGCAAACATACCCAGCGTCACAATCGCATTATCTGCAGTGATTAGACGTACTTTCTGAGGCGCTTCAAAAGCATATTCGCCTTCAGTCAATGGAGCATCTTTATTTTCTTGGCGTACATCAGCATTTAATGGTGATGCTAAGCTGTGCTTACGAATTAAGTAACGTGCTAATGGGCCGCCCATTAAGCCGCCGACAACCATACCGAATGTCGCACTCGCGATACCCATTGGTAGTGCACCTTCAACAGCATACTTGGTCTCAAAGATTGGTCCCCAAGCGCCAGCAGTACCCAAACCGCCAACCAAAGCAATTGAACCTGCAATCACGCCCATCAAAGGATCTAAGCCCAATGCTGAAGCTACAGCCATACCGACACCGTTTTGAATCAAAACGAAAACCGAAATAGCGATTAGAAAAATAAATAATGGCTTACCGCCTTCTTTCAGTTTGGCAAAGTTTGCACTTAAACCAATAGACGCAAAAAACATTAACATAAATGTATCTTGCATTGGTTTATTTACAGAAATGGTATAACCTAAAAACTGATGAATTAGATAAAATAAAACCGCTCCAACTAAACCACCTGCAACTGGTTCTGGAATGTTGTATTTGGTTAGAAATGGGATGTACTTATTTAAAATACGTCCCACATAGAGCACCAACACCGCTAACATAAGCGTATATGTTGGATTTAATATTAAATCCATAAAAAACCCTTAAGTGATAAATCACTCTCGTATTTGTAAATTAGATAACTCAGCTTTATCAAATGTCACAACACCGCAAAAAACTTATCGTCTCTTACAGTGGTTTTGTTGGATAAATATGATTGGAGTAAGATCTAAGCCTGTAACAAATACATTTAACTCTTGTTCAAGCAAAAAAATGCATACATAAGCGAATTATGCATGCATCTTAAGTTTTTATAAACAGTTTATTAATTAAAAGCTGTATTTCGCCATTAAGCCAACACGGTTGTCTTTGTAACTATCACCAGCAAATGTATCACGTTTACCATTGATATATTCAACACCTAAGTCCAAAGGCTTAACTGGTGAATAGATGAAGTTAATCCATGCTTGGTAAACTTCTTCGTTTGCAGCTGTGTTTAAACGCGCGTAATCAGTACCATCATCAGCAAAGAGTGCGCCATACGCTAAAGTCGAACGTAATTTTTCGTTGAATTTATACGTACCACCCACTTGTACACCGAATGCTTCATTTTGTGCAATCTTGTCATTTGCAGCATTAACCACGTATGCAGAGTTACTGCCATACAAGTAGTTACTGTTCCCGTCAACATAAGACACATCAGCACTTAGTTTTAGCGGATCCATTACTTGATAATTTACACCTGCTGCCACACCCCAACCAGTATCAGAATCGTTAGCAGACTTGTAGTTTTCGACCAAAGCACGTGCAGATACAGAACCTTTACCATCAGCAAAACCTTGCGTCAACTTCGCAGTTAAGTTAGGTACACTATATTTAATTGCCGCATCTGAACTACCACTATTGCTATTTCCTTCTTCCGCAGCAATAAATAATTTCGTTGCAGGTGCTAAATTAAAGCCATAACGTACTTGTGGAATACGTGCTGTACCACCACCCACGTTCGTGCCGAAATCAATCATTTCTGGCGCATGGTTAGACAAGAAGTTAGATGTAGTTTGACCAAACAACCAGTTGTTATAAGTCAAATATGCATGACGAATACGCAGTGCTTCATTTGTTCCAGCGAAGTCCACTTCTACTTTACCGCCAAGTTTGTTATCGCCACCAACATTGGTATTGAAATCTAAACCTAAACGCGTAGTTTTTGCTGTTGCACGAAGTTTGTCTTTAGTTTTACCATCTGAACTTGCAACTTTGTTGAAGTCATCATCCGCACCTTCAATAATGTAGTTTGCATCGCCACGTACATAACCATATAGGTTAATGTCTGCGCCAGACTTAGATTTGAACGAAGACAGTGGAGATTCAGCTTTTACAGGAGCGGGCTGTGCTTTCACTTGTTGAATCTGAACTGCTTGCTGTTGTTGAACTTGTTGCTGTTGTTGCATCAATGCTTTTAGCTCTGCAACTTCAGCGCGTAATTGCGAGAGTTCTTGTTGTTCTTTGGTTGCAGCATGAGTTGTTGTCATCATCAGAGCAGCCACGCTAAGTGCTAGGCTTTGAGCGATAAATGGCTTTTTATTGAGGGCTAAACGCATACACAAACTTCCTTTATTACATTGTTAGTGGTGAATCAAAAATTCCATTTCAGTAAAATTTACTATACAAAAACCATTCCATTTCGGTCACTTTATGTATAGAACAATCTTATAAAGATGAAAAATCGCACATTTCGATGTTTTAAGATATGACCTTTTATTACTCTTGCCACTAAAGTCTAATACCAGCAATTTTGAACGATAATTGATGTTATTCGCGATTGGCTTTGAAGCATCAAATTACAATTTAGCCAGACTTTTGCAATAATTAAGTAACAATTCTTCATATTTTCTTAAATATAGACTGAGTTTTATTTGAGATCTATACTTTTTTCTTATAACTAAAGTCTTAGTCTAATCGATAACCACCTATGCTCAGTGATGGGTCAAAATCACACCTTTGCACCAAAAAAGTGTAACTATTCAGACGATTATTGAGCATGGTGCATTGAATGCCTTAAGGCACCAATACACAACTACATAAAAAGTACGTGTGATCGCAGGGAAAAAGCCCAACGAATTACTTGAGCGGGTCTATCATGCTCTTTTTAGACTGTCTGAACATCCTGAAAAAACATCGAATAACAAGTAAATTTTACACATCATCCTGAAAAATAGATTTCAGCTTTTATTGAGCGCCGCAGTGAAAATGGTTGAGGTTGTATGGCGGACTTAATATTCAAAAAGGTGAAAAAGCGAAAATGGTACAGCAGCAACTTTGGAATGAGCAATTTTTTTGATGCACCTGACGAACTATTTTTCACAGTCAATCAAGCCATGAGCATCGGTGCGAAAATGGATATTGCCATGATGATGCAAAATGTCATGATTGTAGCCAAAGCACGAGGTTCAGGCACTTGCCACAAGCCGCATGGAATCATTTTCAAACAATCGTGCTGAATATAGTTGGTGCTGCACAGAAAGAAGAATTGATCTGTGGCATAGCATTGGGTTATATGGATCCTGAGCAGATCGTCAATCGCTTTATAACACCACGCGTGCCAGTTGAAGATTTTGCAGTATTCTTAAACAATGACTACGATTTAAAGCATACATTCAAATAAAAAAAGAGACTAGAATCAGCCTCTTTTTTCATACATTGGAATTACTTAATTTTTTTTAAACCTTTTCTTGCTCAAGCTTAAACACATAATACAAAGCCAAAGCTACAAAAATGGCCATGACTATTGACATATTCAAAAGTGGCGACCAGAGTAGAAAATTAAGAATCACGCCGCAAAGTAGACCACAACCAAATTGCATGCTGCCCATAATCGCACTGGCTGTTCCTGCACGTGCACCCTGCTCAGACATTGCAATCGCCATAGCATTTGGCCCTGTAAAACCGATTGCTGCAACAGCGAGAAACATCCCTGCACATACAATATATAAGGGCGCATGCGTCATGCTACCCGCTACCAACAGCAGCCCCACACCAGCCAACTGCAAAAAACTGCCTAATTTTAAGCGCTGAAAAACACTTAACTTTTGTGCCAAGCGCTTATTTAAGGTTGAGAACAGCATAATCCCAACTGCATTGGCACCAAAGGCATAGGCAAAAACTTGCTGACTTAAGCCGTAACCATCCATCAGAATGGCAGCAGAAGCACTGATATAACAAAAGAGTACAGCCCCAGCAAAGCATCCAACAAACATCGGGCGTCTAAAGCTCGAATCTTGCAGAATCGCCCCGTAGAGGTTTAAAACTTGATTAAAGTTAAGCTTTAAACGACGCTTCGGATCTAAAGTTTCTTCAAAGAAAAAATGTACGCAGCACAGGCTTCCCAAGCCTACGACCATCAAAAAGGCAAAAATACTATGCCAACTACTGAAACTCAGTACCAACGCGCCTAAACTCGGTGCAATAATCGGCGCGATGGTGGTCACGATCATCATACTGGCAAATGCTTGGGCTGAGGCTTGCATATCTAAACGGTCACGAATCGCAGCACGGGCAATCACCACGCCCACACAACCGCCTAAGGCTTGCAAAACCCGAGCGGCAATGAGACTCCACTCACTGTTTGCAAACACACACAGTAAACTGGCAATAATGTAGAGACTCAGTCCAAAATACAGCGGTTTTTTCCGCCCAATTCGATCACTTACAGGTCCATAAATCAGTTGTCCAATAGCCAAGCCCAAGAAGTACGCAGGTAAGCTATTGGCCACCATTTGTGTGCTTACCCCAAAATCATTCGCCATTTGTGGCAAAGCAGGCAAATACATATCAATCGATAGTGGACCGAGTGCAGTCAGTGAAGCAAGTAAGAGAATCCAAGCGTTGGAATAGACCGCTTTTTCCTGTGTAGTCGGCATAGGATTAATTTATGTTTTGGAAGGAGAGTTTGCAGACAAGTTTACACGCTCCATAGTATGATTTATACCAGAGCAGGTGAAATTTCACATATTCTCATATTTGAAAATTGTCCAACCCTAGGCGACAAACAAAGGTGCCCTTTGAAAGCATGGCTGACCAGTCTAAAACAGGCTACTTATAATACAACCTTCATGTATAACCTCCGCATGGTCATTACTTTTGCAGGGACTGCTTTTGTTCCATATTTTATGGGTTTTCAACTGGCAACTATTCCGCTGACACTCGGCGCAGTTGCTGCGGGTTTAAGTGATATTGATGACCGCTTTTCCGTGCGGATCATGAATTTAATTTTTACCTATATTGGCTTTTTCATTACTGCAACGTCGATTTACTTTTTATTCCCGCACCCAATTTTATTTGCACTGGGACTGATAGTTTCGTGTATTGGCCTGATTTTACTGGGCTCATTGGGGCGTCGTTATGCCACCATATCTTATGGCTGTTTAGTGGTTTCCGTTTACTCCATGCTCGGCGTCGGACTTTTTGACAACTGGTATACACAACCGTCTCTGCTGGTGATTGGGGCAATTTGGTATAGCTTTATTTCAACCATTAGCTTTCTGCTCTTTCCCGTTCGTCAGGTTCAAGACAATCTATCGAAGTGTTATTCCTCACTCGCCGATTTTCTGTTTGCCAAATCCAACCTGTTTGATGTCGATATGACAGCCAACAGCTATCAACAGAGCATGATTGAACTGTCGTTGGAAAATGGCAAATTAATTTCAATTTTCAACGACATGAAAACCGCCTTACTCACCCGTTTAAAAGGTGACCGTGGACAACGGGATACACGCCGCAGTCTGCAATATTATTTTGTGGCGCAAGATATTCACGAGCGTGCAGATTCAGCACATATTGACTATCAAAAACTGGCGAAAATTTTTCAACACAGCGATATCTTATTCCGCTTTCAACGAATTCTATCTATACAAGCCAAAGCCTGTAAGGACTTAAGCAGCAGCATTTTAAACCGTCAAAGCTACACCCATAATAAACGCTTTAAACATGCTTTTGAAAACCTCCGTTTATCATTAGAAAAGCTCAGAGACGAACAACAATACGACCAAATTTGGGTCAATGCTCTGTTTTCGTTGTATCAAAACTTAAAGTCTATTGATGCACAGCTACGTAACTTAGAAACTGAACGCAATATTAAACTTGAGAAAGCTAAGCATATCGAAAGCCAGCTCAAAGATGATGACCTGAAAGGCTGGGATGACATTAAGATTCGGATTAAACAACATCTCACCCCAGAATCGGTGTTATTTCGACATGCGATTCGTTTATCTATCGTGCTATTAGTCGGGTATATCTTTGTTCAAGTCACCAACATTGAATATGGGTACTGGATTCTACTTACAGCACTCTTTGTCAGTCAGCCCAATTTCAACGCAACCAAACGTCGTTTACGTTTACGTATCGTAGGGACGTTGGTCGGGATCATTTTAGGGTATGCCGTGTTGTACTTTGTACCTTCGATTGAAGGACAACTTCTAGTATTGGTCATCAGTGGTGTGCTGTTCTTTGAGCTCCGCAGTAAGCAATATGCACAAGCCACCGCTTTTATCACCATCTTGGCGCTGATTAATTTCAACTTAGATGGGATGGGATACGAAGCTGCTCTTCCGCGTATGATGGATACCCTAATTGGCTGTGGACTGGCATGGTTAGGCGTGAGTTTCATTTTCCCAGACTGGAAGTTTCGTCGCTTACCCCGCACAATTTACCGTTCGCTTTCCGCTCAATGTGATTATTTGGCTGAGGTGATTGAACAATACAAGTCTGGACGCAACAACGGCCTGAATTATCGCGTGGTACGTCGTGCGGCGCACAATACCGATGCCGAAGTTGCTTCACTCATTTCAACTTTAGCCACCGAGCCCGACTTTGACCCAACGCAAAAAAGTTTGGCGTTTGAATTCTTGTGTCTCAATCATACCTTTATTAGCTATATTGCTGCTTTGGGGGCTCATCGTGAAAAAATTGACGATCCAGAAATTTTAGAATTGATGGATCGCGCTTTTGACAATATCCAAGGTGCGCTACTGCGTGATGAAATGCCTGATTTAACGGCGCAAAATATGCTACAGACCATACGTCAGCGTTTAAGCCAAAATAATGAGGAAGATCAAAAGGCACTGATTATTTTGCAGCAGCTTTCATTGATGTTTAGCATCTTGAATCAGTTCAGTCGGTTGAAGCAAAGTTTAAGCCACGAACGGGATCATGAGGCCACAGAATTGGCTTCATTATAATATGGATGATTTTGGAACAATATACTCACTGAAATGCTCTAAATAATGCTAAACTTTTTGCAGTTTTAGATCTGTTACTTTCACTATGACCGCGAAAAATTTATACGCTTATACTTTACAGCCTGTGACCTATGAAATCACCGAGGCTGAACAACGCGATGCTCAATTAAAAATTTGGCGTAGCACAAACAAAATTAGCATGAAAGCTTGGATCATCATGGCTGTGGTTACAGCCCTTTCGATTCTTGGCTTAGTTTTGTTAAAAAATTATTCAACCATTTTTTGTTGGGTTGCTCTCGCCTGTGTCCTAACTTATCTTTTAGTCCGTAAGTTCGGCTTAGAATGGTATGTGAAACGCAAAATGAATGAATTTCCAGTACAGGAAATTAAAGGCATTCGTTTAGGCGTACAACCTCACGGCCTGATTATGCGCCAGAAAATGGGCATGCAAGAAGGTGTCGGTGCAATCGGTTGGAAAGACATCTACGAATGGTATAACACACCTGAGTTTTTGTTGATTAAATTCAAAGTAAAAGGCGAAGAAGGTGCATACATTCTGCCAAAACGTATGGATAGCAAAAACTTCTCGTTTAATACGATTCGTAAGCATTTAAAAGAAACAGTCGGTGAAGCGCAGCCACTTTAAGTCCTGCCTTTCTCCTATGTAAAAAACCTCCAACTTTTGGAGGTTTTTTACATCTTCAACCCTCAAATACAAATGATAATGAGAATAAATATTAATTTCTAAATCCATATTATCTTCTCAATCTTCAGGTATAATTTCCGCACAACAAATCGCTCACCATTAAGTATCGCCATGTTTAAAAAAACATTTTTCCAATTGCATTGGTTTTTGGGAATCACTGCGGGTCTTATCCTGTCGCTTATGGGCGTCACAGGGGCCATCTATTCTTATGAACAACAAATCTTAAAATGGATGAACCCAGACAGCTATACCGTTCAAGCAACACAAAACAATAAATTAACCCCTGCTGAGCTGTATCTACATTTCCAAAAACAAGATCCTGCCATCAAAATCAATAGTATTACGATTGCTCAAGAGCCAACCACTTCAAGTACAGTTAATATCGAGAAAGAAGGTGCACGTCGTGGTTATAACATGATGGTGAACCCGTATACTGCTGAAGTCTTACCAGAAATTAAAGGCCGTGAGTTTTTTAACTTTATTCAACAGCTGCACCGTAATTTAACTGTCGGTCCTGTCGGTAAACAAATTACCGGCGCTTGTACCCTCATGCTTATTTTCTTTGTGTTGAGTGGTCTTTACTTACGCTGGCCAAAGCGTCATTCCATCAAACAATGGTTTTTTATTAAACCTAAATTGAAAGGACGCAACTTCATTTGGGATTTACATGCTGTTGTTGGTACTTGGGTGGTGATTTTTTATCTGATCTTGGCCTGTACAGGACTGTACTGGTCTTATGATTGGTGGCGCGATGGCATGTTTAAAGTCCTCGGCGTTGAACGTCCGCAGGCCCAAATGCAAGAAGGAGCCCGTCCAAATGGTGTAGCTCAAGGCCCACGTGGCGAACAGGCTGGTGCTCGTGGTGGCGAATCACGTGAGCAAGGTCGTGGCGGCCCACAAGGTGAGCACACTGCACGTGGCGAACGTGGACAAGGCGAACAACATGGTGAGCGTAAAGGCTTATCTCCAGAACAAGTACAAATTGCTTTAACCCAAACGTGGACAGGATTTAACGCACAAGTTGGTCGTGACTATTCAACCCTGACCCTAAATATTCCGAAAAAGCCTGATGGTACACTTGAGCTTTCATTTGTAGATGCAATTCCACAACATGAGCGGGCGCGAAATTCAGCAGTCTTCAATTATCAAACTGCAAAAATTGAAAAAATGGAGTTGTATGAGCAGAAGAAGCTGAATGAAAAAATCATGAGCAGTATGCTTCCTGTGCACCGCGGTAGCTTCTTTGGCCCCATTTATCAATTCTTTGCCATGTTTGCATCACTGATGATGCCACTGTTCTTTGTAACGGGTTGGATGCTGTATCTAAAACGTCGTAAGCAGAAGAAACTCACTCAGCAAGCCCGTGGTGGAGCGTTGAATGTTCCAATTGATCCACATGCGAAACCATGGCTCATTGCTTATGCAACACAAACAGGTGTTTCTGAGCAAATCGCTTGGCGTACTGCAACCAGCTTACAAGAAGCAAAACAACCTGTAAGCGTTAAAGCTGTACAACACTTAACACAGGATGACTTAAAAACTGCTGAACAAGTGCTTTTTGTTGCAAGTACTTATGGCACCGGTGAAGCACCTGACTTAGCTAGTAGTTTTGAAAAGAAATTTTTAAATACAACTTTGGATTTGTCACACCTTCACTATGCCGTGTTGGCTTTAGGCTCTCAAGAGTATCCTGATTCCTATTGTAGTTTTGGGCATCGCATTGATAGTTGGTTAAAAGCCAATGGCGCACATGCTTTGTTTGCAACCATTGAAGTCAACAACGCAGATAACAATGATATTCAACGTTGGAACAATGCCCTTGCCTCTGCAACCAAGCTTGAGCTTCAAGCCATGAATATTGACAAAACCTTTGATCAATGGACTTTGGCACACCGTGAAGTGCTCAATCCAAATAGTGTCGGAGCACATGCTTATAATATTGAGCTAAAAACCAACTTCGATGCAACATGGCAAGCAGGTGATATTGCTGAAGTTCAACCAGGTAACAGCACAGCACGTATCCAAGCCTTTATGCACAAGCATCATATTGCAGCACAGAGCATCGTTGAGTCTTTAGCCATTTCGATTGAGCAAGCGCTTTGGGATAAGAACCTCAACACAGAAGTTGAACCTTTTGCCAATTTGGAACATTTACTGGAACAATTGAGCCCTTTACCTACACGTGAATACTCGATTGCAAGTGTACCGACTCAACAAGTGTTACGTTTGGTCGTACGCCAACAGCAAGATTCAGAAGGTGAACTGGGCTTAGGTTCTGGTTGGTTAACCCAACATGCAGAGCTTCAGCAACCTATCGCACTACGTATTCGTACCAATGAATCATTCCACTTGATCAATGACAACCGTCCTATCATTTGTATTGGTAATGGCACAGGCATCGCGGGTTTAATGAGTCTACTCCATGCACGTACACGCCTAGACTACACTCAAAACTGGTTGATCTTTGGTGAGCGTCAACGTGAACATGATTTCTTCTATCAAAGTACGATTCAAGCATGGCAAACCACAGGCATGCTACAACGCTTAGATTTAGCGTTCTCACGAGATCAAGCAGAGAAAGTTTATGTACACCATAAACTACGTGAACAAGCCACTGAGCTTAAAACATGGGTTGAAAATGGTGCCGTAATTTATGTCTGCGGTAGCATTAATGGGATGGCGAGCGATGTCGATGCGGCGCTAATTGAAATCTTAGGCGAAGAAAAATTAGATCAACTCCGTCAAGAAGGTCGTTACCGTCGCGATGTTTACTAAACACTAAGTCTAAATGAAAAAACCGAGCCACAGTGCTCGGTTTTTTCATGAATAAATTTGCTAGAATCCATGTAAACGATAACCCACAAGCCTGTATGCAAAAATCAAAAAGAGTCATTAGTTTTATTATCGGGTCATTACTGTTCGCAGACGGCTTATATTTTGTTTTACAACTCCGCTTTAATTTTGGCACCCTCTTGCCCTTATTGATTGGACTAGGTCTAATCATTTATGCACTGGCCTATCCTAAACTTATCGCCTATATTCAAACCAATACAATCAGACAATCAATATGGCGTTGGACTTGGGCTATTTTCTTTGTTTGGGTTTTTAGCTTAGTCATTTTCTTCGTCTTTTTAGGGTTTTCAAATCAACAAAATACCCCTCATGTCAGTGCACCCGCTATTTTAGTTCTTGGGAGTGGCCTGAAGCATGGCAAACCGAGTCCAACATTGGCCAGCCGTTTAGATCAAGCGGCAAGCTATGCTAAGCTATATCCCAACAGTATTATGGTCGTCAGTGGTGGCCTATCTTTTCAGCAAAAAAATAGTGAAGCTGAAGCAATGCGGCAGTATCTGATTGATGTACACCATATCCCAGCACAGCGTATTTACACCGAAGATCAAAGCACCAGTACTGAGTTAAATCTGATCAATAGCAAAAAGATTTTAGCCAAACAGCATATTTCTCTCCAGCAACCGATTGCTATTGTGACCAGCGATTTTCATATCCCTCGTAGCCGTGCTATAGCCATACGTCAGGGTTATCAAACGCCCATCATGATCAGCGCTCAGACACCTCTTGCCACTCGCTATAATGCATGGTTACGTGAATATTTTGCGTATTGGAGTGGTTGGCTACTCAATGAATACTAAAATGAAGTCATCATGTATTAATGAAGGCGGATTGTTCGTGGCGATGGTAATTGTAATTGTTTAAATAATTCAGGCTTCTGCATTGAAAATTGATATAAATAGTTTTTGATATCTAATAATAATTTTTCTGGTGCAACCAACACATTTTGCCCTTCGGGGCTTAAGTTCATAGAGACCGTAGTTTTTTCTGAACGCAAGAATGGAATCACTTTTTCTACTAAATCGCTGAGACCAATACTCTGGATTTCGTAGCCCGCCCAATTATCTTTCACCAAAAGCTGTGCTAAACCTTTACTCTGCCACATCGCAAAAGAACGTTGACCGGTCGGCGTAGCACATAAAGCCCAGCCATCTTGATATAAGGCAATAACATGGCCTTGATGCACGATAGTTTCGATAAAAAGACGATAGATTTCAAGAGGATCGTAAGCAGTATTTTGATTTTTAGACGCAGCTTTGCGTTGATATGGGTTTCTCATAAATCTGTCATATTTTAAAATTATTATTGCACAGAAGTGTATGAAAACAGCTTGAGATAAGCAAGGTTTTTACGATAAGGGAATATGGTGGGCGCTGACGGGATCGAACCGCCGACATTCTGCTTGTAAGGCAGACGCTCTACCAACTGAGCTAAGCGCCCTTG
>NZ_JAVWVO010000001.1:517378-682140 GCF_036666595.1 Acinetobacter sp.
TATGGTGGGCGCTGACGGGATCGAACCGCCGACATTCTGCTTGTAAGGCAGACGCTCTACCAACTGAGCTAAGCGCCCTTAACGTCTTTATCGTTTGTGAGGTGCATTATAGAGAATCTTTACAGGCTGTCAAACGCTTTTCAGCTTGTTTTCACTTTTTTGCAATCGAGTGATTAAAAAATAGGTCAAATGGTATAAAAACAAGTATTTTCTGTATGTTATTTAACATATTTGCGAAAATTAAAATGATTATTCGCTAAATTTCTTTCCTCAAAATACACTTTTTCTATGATTAATCCCCTTCTTCTATTAAATATTCATATTTTAAATTACAGCGGTGAATACTCAATAAAATAAGCTTGCACATTTTTTAACAGCTATTTTTAGAGTTCAAGTTTATGTTCGGAAATATAAACCAGTGCATTGCAATCAATCAGTTCAAATAACTCCATGACATCCGTATTACGCATACGAATACAGCCATGCGACATCGGCATCCCCATTGGTTCGCTATCTGGTGTTCCATGAATATAGATATAACGTTGATAGGTATCGCAGCCTTCCCCGCGATTAAAGCCCTCTTCTAAACCACTCAGCCATAAAATCCGAGACAAAATCCAGTCTCGTTCAGGAAACTGATTGGCTAAATCGGTGTCGTATACTTCCCCAGTAGGCTTTCGAGCAATAAAAACGGCATTTTGCGGTTGCTCAGCGCCATGTTTTTCAGCAACCAGATGCCAACCCCGTGGGGTTTTACCACTATTTTCAGTTTCACCAATGCCATTTTTTCCTGATGAGATCAGATAAAATTTATTCTTTTTAGGCAGTGTTAAAGTCTGTTCAGCCAGATCAATCAAGACGTCTGCATCCGCAACTACATAAGACATCAGTTGTCCTCTATTTGTTTTTTATCGATTACTGTATTTGGTTCTGGACGTAACCATAACCATATGGCGACAAGCAGCATGGTGGTATTGGTAAATAATTTCACTAAAAATGGTGCATTGGTCAGTAGCATGATCAGCCCACTGATCAACATCATGATACTGGCAAACCATTTCGCCTTACGTGGTACAGTACCATTGGCACGCCATGCTCTTAACGTTGCGCCATATTTAGGATGGTTGAGTAACCAAGCATCCATTTGTGGCCAGCCCTTAGATGCAGCCCAAGCGGCCAAGATCAGAAAAACAGTGGTTGGCATACCCGGCAACAGTGCACCGATAAAGCCTAGGATGACAAAGATCACCACTAAACAACGCCAAAACAACGTTTTCATACCACTTTCCTGAGCACCGAATTGCGGTAGTATAAAGTGTTTTTTAATTTTATCCGTTGTCCTTCTGCATATTTAGCTTCTTTTTTAAGGCACTCGCATGCATCTCATTTCACAGCATCAGTTGTTCGAACCTTGGATCCAATTCAAACATCCATTGGTTCGCCAATTGGCTTTTGCTGTAGCAAGTCCAAACATTTTATCTGCGTTGCCGTTAGAGCTCGATATACAACATACTTTTCATTTTCATCCCTCACAGATCTGGCAACAGCACTTTCAAACCTATTTACCTCGCCTTAAACAGCTCGATCAAGGCCCTAAAGAACTTGAAGACTTTATGGCTCAGTTGAAAAGTACCCGTCTAGGTCTACGCTTTGAAATGTTCATGTGGTTTTGGTTACTGGATCATCGCTATCATGCTTATGAATTGTTGGGTCATAGTATTCAAATCATTGATGGGGCACGGACTACAGGTGAGCTAGACTTTTTAATTAAAAATACCGAAACCAATCAAGTCGAGCATTGGGAGGTCGCGTTGAAATATTATTTGGGTGAAACAGATCTGAGCTTAACCACATGGTATGGTTTGAATCGTACCGACACTTTAAACCGAAAACTAAAACACTTTACCCATAAACAGTTCCAATTCCAGCAAGCTTTAGACACAGACATTCAGACGCGCTTTGCCGTTTTAAAGGGGCAACTCTTTCTCCCCCTAATAAATGGTTTCACAGCAGTTGATGCTTTAAACCAATACTCCCTCCCCGATTGGCTCAATCCAGACCGTCGACTAGGTACTTGGGGTAACGTCATTCCAACGACCGACTTGAATTACTATCGCCTACAACGTCAAGAATGGATTTGCCCAAATGCGGAAGTCAGTAGCCAAAATGCACATTGGTGGACCAATGGACTGTACTTACAAAATCAAAACAATCAGTTTTATATGTACCGAAATCCAAATTTGATTTTAACTTGATTTTGCAGAAGTTACTTTATACAAAAATACATAACGCAACATACGCTTACTCATCTCCTGTAAAACGATGCTATTGTTTAAAGTGTTTATTTTTTAATCTTTAAAAACATCAGAACAAAATCATTTGATGACAATACCAAAATTTTGGAGAATGAGATGAAGAAAATTATTGCTAGTTCATTAGTTATGCTTTTTGTTTTAGCTGGCTGTAATACCGTCAAAGGTATTGGTGAAGATGTTTCTTCAGCAGGTAATGCTGTATCTAATACCGCTGAGAAAACCCAAGATGAAATCCGTAAGTAATTAATACTTGCGTCAAAACCTTATCAATTGATAAGGTTTTTTTTATTGCTAAGTTTCGCATTCCAGAGATTAATCGCCTATTATAGTGCCGACTGTTTTATTGACTTTGAAATGCGCATGACCTCTTCTGCTACTCTCGATCTAAGCCTCCAACTGTTACGTCAGCCATCGGTTACACCAGTGGATCACAACTGTCAAAACATTATGGCTGAACGCTTAGAAAAAATTGGTTTCAACATTGAATCTATGCGCTTTGATGATGTTGATAATCTATGGGCACGAAAAGGCACTGAAGCACCTGTATTCTGCTTTGCGGGTCATACCGATGTCGTTCCTACAGGTAATTTAGATGCTTGGAACTCAGACCCATTTGCCCCTGAAATTCGTGATGGCAAGCTTTATGGTCGTGGCAGTGCAGACATGAAAACCGCCTTGGCCGCAATGGTGGTTGCTTCTGAACGCTTTGTTGTAAAACACCCGAATCATAAAGGCTCAATCGCGTTCCTCATCACCTCAGATGAAGAAGGTCCATCGATCAATGGCACAGTCAAAGTGATCGAAACACTCGAAGCTCGTAATGAAAAAATGAAGTGGTGTTTGGTGGGTGAACCTTCAAGTACCCATCAACTGGGTGATATTGTTAAAAATGGTCGTCGTGGTTCACTCAATGCAGTACTGACAGTCAAAGGAAAACAAGGTCACGTGGCTTATCCACACTTGGCCATTAACCCAATTCATATGGCGTCTAAAGCCGTTGCTGAACTTTGTGATACGGTTTGGGATCAAGGCAACGAATACTTCCCTGCGACGTCTTTCCAAGTGTCCAATATCCAAGCTGGTACAGGGGCAACCAATGTCGTTCCAGGCACCATGACCGTGACTTTCAACTTCCGTTATTCAACTGAATTGACCGCTGAAGAATTAAAAGCACGTGTTTTAGAAATTTTGGATCGTCATGGTTTAGACTACGACATTAAATGGACACACTCAGGCTTACCTTTCCTGACGCCAGTGGGTGAGTTAGTGAATGCGGCTAAAAATGCCATTCGTAATGTGACTGGTGTAGAAACTGAGCTTTCAACCTCAGGCGGAACATCTGATGGTCGCTTTATTGCGCCTACAGGTGCTCAAGTACTTGAGCTTGGTGTTCTCAATGCCAGCATCCATCAAATTGATGAGCATGTGAATGTGGCTGATCTTGAACCGCTTGCTGAAATTTACGAACAAATTTTAGAAGGCCTTTTGACATAAACGTACAAACCCATATAAAAAAGGAACTCAGTTGAGTTCCTTTTTTATTAGATTCAAACTTAAGTAGAAAGACCTAAACTCGCCTGAATTTTATTTAAATTCGGTACGTGGTAAGTCTCATCGCCCATACGCACCAGCTGGAAAATGGTGGGATCATTCACAGGGCTTTCATCATCAACAATTTCAGAAATACGCAAACGAATTGACTTCGGCATTTCATTACACATCAAAGCAAAGCGCTGAGAAGCATCATCCCCCTCAATCACCAGTGCCACTCCTTCCATTTGGTCGGGACGGTTGATGGCATAAACAGGCAGATGAAGATCATGCCATTCCACTGTTTTCACCTGCGTATCACTATCGAGTGCAGATAGAACAATATTTTGCGGCAAGAGCATTGAATTTTTTCCATGGCATTCAATGATATAAGCATCAATGAAACCTGTTGATACCGTAATCAGGTATTGCAATTCTTGCTGACTGATTTGCTCACTCATGTTCTTTGAAACATTTGCATTCATTTATTTACCCCTGCTTTTCAGCCAATAACTGCTGAATATTGACAAGTAATTCTGCCTCTTGGAATGGTTTGCCCATGTAGTGGGTCACGCCCAAGCTGAAAGCACGTTCACGGTGTTTTTCACCCGTACGCGATGTAATCATAATAATCGGCAAATTCTGGTGAATTTCGTGGTGACGAACCAAGTTCGTTACTTCGAAACCATCCATACGTGGCATTTCAATATCCAGCAACATCAAGTCTGGTTTAACGCTCTCAAGCTGCTCCATCGCATCGACACCGTCTTTTGCAGTCACAATATCAAAGCCTTGGCGCTCTAATAAGCGCGATGTGACCTTACGAACCGTGACCGAGTCATCCACAATCATCACTAAACGACGCGTATCCTGATGGCGACCAAAATCACGGTGATCGGCGGCATGCGTCACACGCTTGGTACTTAAAATCTGACGTGCAATGTTCTGCCCATCTAAAATCAAACACACATGGCCATCACCCAAAATCGTTGCACCCGCAATTGCACCAATGCTGGCAAACTGTTGTCCAACCGGCTTCACTACAATTTGCGCACGTGAACCAATCAGCTGATCAACCAACAATGCAATGGTTTGTCCACTATTGCCTTTAATCAACAACACCGGCAATGAATGTCCAATATTACTCAAACGCGGAATCGGCTGATTGGATAAAAACTCAGATAAATAGCGCAGTTTATAACTCACACCATCAATTTTGAATTGGTCATCTTTGCTGTGGAAATAGTGATCCAGTGCTGTTGGAGCAATACGCACAATACGATCAATCTGCGCCAATGGAATCGCATATTGTTGATCACCGGCTTTCACCATCAACGCATCGCTCACCGCTACCGTAGTCGGTACGCGAATAATGAAGGTCGTGCCGAGTCCAATTTCCGACTCAACCGTGACATGTCCACCTAGTGCTTTAATTTCACTTTGCACCACATCAAGACCAACACCACGTCCAGAAATTTGCGTCACTTCTTTGGCCGTACTAAAACCCGGATGGAAAATAAACTGTAAGATTTCCTGTTTATCCAGCACTTGATCGACTTTAATTAAACCTAAGTTTAGCGCTTTCGCTTTAATCGTACTTTCATCAATACCCTTACCATCATCTTTAAAGCTGACGATAACATCTGTACCTTGACGGCTAATGTTCAGCTCAATTTGGCCTGTCGCTGATTTTTTCGCAGCACTACGTTGTTCCGTATCTTCAATACCGTGGTCGATTGCGTTACGTAGCATATGCTCAAACGGTGTAACCAACCGTTCAAGAATCGTACGATCTAATTCACCTTCGGTGTTATGAACGACCAATTCCGTTGGACGGTTCAAAGTTGATGCGGTCTGACGTACAATACGTTGCAAACGCGGCAGCATACGTGAGAACGGTACCAAACGTGTCCGCATTAAGCTTTCTTGAATCTCCGCTTGAATACGGGATTGTTGTAATAACAAGCCTTCCGCATCACGAATTTTCTCAGCCAAAGTGCTCTTAAAATCGACCAAATCCGAAGCCGACTCTGCTAAGGATTTAGACAATTGGTTGAGCGATGAATATTGGTCCATTTCCAAGGGGTCAAAGTCTGCGTAGCGCGAGTTTTCAGAACCGTGCTTCGCAATAATTTGACTTTCAAGCTCGCCTTCCATTCGACGTAACTGATCCGCCAAACGCTTAATTGCAAGCTCCATCTCGTTCAACGTATTGCCGAGCTGACCTAAGTCCATCTCGATACGCGAACGGTTAATCGCATTTTCACCTGACAGGTCGATCATTTTCTCAACCAAATCAGCTGAGATACGGATCATCTCATTACCACCATCCAAGTGAGTCGTTTCTTTCCACTCACCCAACATTGCTGGCGGCTCAGTACCATCACCCTGCACAAACTCAAAACTTGGTACCGCATTGAGTAAATCAATTTGAGTTACACGCGTCGGTAATTGCGCAATCACATCCACATAATCAATAGATGCTAAGCTGTTTTTCAGACCATCATAATTACTAAAATCACGTTTGAAGATGGCTTGTTTTAACCATTCAAATGCGGTTTGCAATAATGGGTCATACACGTTTGAACTGAAATTATGTACAGCAAATTGCTCAAATGTAGTTTCTAGCTCATAAGCAATCGCACCAACGGGTTCATTCTCCGCCATACGCGCGCCGCCTTTTAAGCTGTGCGCGGCACGTTGCAATTGTAGTAACACACTACGGTCACTACGTTGTTCAGTCCACTGTTTCAGTAAGCCATCCGTAGTCACTAAAATTTCTTCGGCTTCTTCCAAGAAGGTTTCTTCAACAATTGATAAAAGACTGGCTGCTTCTTCAACAGCGCTGACTGCTTCTTCTTGGACAAGTGACGGAGTATCCAGCTGTTCAACGACAGTAAAGTCAGTGTTATCAACTACACTCGGCTCTTCAATCGCAGTTGCTGACTCAACAGCAGTTATTTCAACTTCAATTATTCTATCTACATTAGATAAAGGTTCTTGAACTGGAGGTTGAGTCTCTTCAATTGCTGCAACAACCGCCTCAACCAAAGGCTCAGATGCTGTAGTTATAACAGTCGTACCCTCAACTAAGCTCTGAATGTTATGCAGTACCTTGATGGTCGCTGTTGCTGGATAATCAACCTTCTCGGTGCGAATGACCTGAATTCGGTCTGCGACGTCATCCTGTACTAAACGTATGATGCTGATCAACTGTGGCGTTGTGGCAATTTGCTGACGAATCACACGCTCATAAATAGACTCTAATTCGTGTGCAATCGAACCAATAAAAGGTGCAGAAATCATATTGGCACCACCTTTTAAGGTGTGCAAATAACGCATTAAATTATTGAGTGCCGCGGTATCATTGCCATTTTTAGACCAAGTATTGAGATCCTGATCCATCCCCATCAATAATTCTTCGGCTTCTTCCAAGAAGATATCGAGCAAATCATCATCAAAATCGGTGTTAGCCGTATTCGATTGCTTGTACTGATGATCAGATGCAATTTGCTGCGAAATCTGCGCAAGATCAAGGCTTGGTTGTAAAGTATTTCCAGAAACAATAGCCTCAGCAACAGGTTCAATTACCGTCGTCGAAGTCGATTCAACATCTTGCTGTACGAAGGCCATTAATTCATTCAGAACTTTATGCACTTCTTCAGTCAGAATGACGCGCTGACCCGCAGCTAAAGTGTCAAATAAATGGATAAATTCTTGATGTGCCTGACCAAATAACTCGTATGCATAATCTACATTGAGTAATTCTGGCTTTTCCAGTAAGGCTTGATAACCCGCATATAGCTCAGAAGTAAAGTCATGAATTCCTTGAGCAGCACGGTTATTGGTAAATTCCAGCAATTGTTTTGCTTGTTCACCTAAGTGCTGAATATATTCAGGATATTCAACCTTAGCACGCTGATCAAACTCAAACTCGGCATCAAGCAGCAGATCAATATTTAACTCGATCAGCTTCGAGACCATACCTTGTGGGTTCAGTTCATCGTCTACGTCTTCTATACTGAAACCATAGTTATCCCAAGCCGTAGTGAACGTAGCATAAATCACGTCAAGCTGTTCGTTCGTACCACGCCCAAGCACATGTAAATAGTCACGTACAAATTCAGCATATTGGGTGAGTAAAGAGATTTCCTTCGAAGTAGAAACGATCTCTTCTTGAACCAAAGTTTTAAATAGATTTTCAACTTTTGAGCTGGCATTAAAGACATGCTCAATTTGCGCCATAGACGAACTACCGCGCAATGTATGTAAAGCCCGGATTAAACCATTGTAATCTTGTACTTTGGTTTCATCTGCATTTAAGAACTGATCGATAGTCGCTAAATGGTCTTCCGCTTCTTCAATGAAGATCGCTAAAGTTTCTTCAAGGACATCATGCACTTGATCATCCTGCTCAGAAACGTCTGCAACTTGTGGCTCAGATTCAGCCACTTCGATATCGCTCAGCTCTAGTCCCGTCACGACATCATTACTATTTAGATGATTAGACAGTTGTAGCAACTCTTCTAGAGCAGGTTCTAAACTTTGATTTTGTTGTAATTGTTGTCCAATTAAAACCAATGGACGAAGATCAAGATCAATTTTCTGCAGCGCTTTAAAAGTCGGATACAGTTTAAATTGAAACAGTTTGAATACTGTTTTAGCAAATTTTTGAACCGTTGCCGTAAGCGGTACAGCCCCTGAAATCACACGATTTAAGGTGTCTTCAACCGCCCACGCTGTTTCACCTGCTGACTTTGCCCCCACCATACGACCAGAGCCTTTTAAGGTATGGAAGTGACGACGTATGCTCAACAAAGTTTCTTGATGTGTCGGTTCAGCGTACCACTTTTCAAATAATGGATCTAACTCAACGAAGATTTCTTCAATTTCTTCAACAAAAATTTCAAGAATTTCTGCATCTTGATCTAGATAACTATCTTCCGGAAGCGTTGTCGTTTCAACTAAATGTTTTAATATTTCTTTCATAGCTAAGGCTTCTTGCGTTGTCAGCTACCCAAAAAAGGTGCATAAACTTCATTATAACCATCATCCCAAACCAGTCTTTTTGCTCAAGCTAATTGAGTTGATGTGTATCCTGATTTTGGTATGCCACTCAGATGATGAGCAGCATACCCTCCCCAAAGCAAGTGCTTAATCAGGCAGTTTAAAGTCTGTTACAGACTCACGTAACGCTTCCGCCATGTTCGCAAGTTCAGAGACTGAACGTGCTGTATCGAACGTCGCAGTGGTGGTTTGTGAAGTAATTTCTTGTACGACGTTCATCGTAGTTGCAATATGACCTGCAGATGCGGATTGTAGCTTTGCTGCATCCGAAATGTTTGCAATCAATTTCGCCAAATTACCCGATACGTTTTGAATCTCATCCAGCGCAACACCCGCATCCTTAGACAAGTTCGCACCACGTACAACCTCAGACGTGGTTTGTTCCATCGAAATTACAGCTTCGTTGGTGTCGGTCTGAATGGTTTTTACCAGTGTTTCAATCTGTTTGGTTGCTGAAGCTGAACGCTCTGCAAGACGCTGTACTTCATCCGCAACCACGGCGAAACCACGACCTGCTTCACCTGCCATCGATGCTTGGATCGCTGCGTTTAAAGCCAAGATGTTCGTTTGGTCGGCAATATCGTTAATCAAGGCAACAATGTTACCAATCTCTTGCGAAGATTCACCCAAACGTTTAATACGTTTAGAGGTTTCTTGAATCTGCTCACGAATGATATCCATACCTTCAATTGAACGGTTTACAACGTTCGCGCCATTTGCAGCAATTTTTACTGAACGTTCTGCTACCACCGCTGATTCTTCAGCGTTTGAAGATACTTGGTCAATTGACATTGCCATTTCGTTAATCGCGGCAGATGCACCCGCAATTTCTTGCGCTTGGTGTTCAGATGCTTCGGCTAACTGGTTGGTAATCCCCTGCGTACTTGCCGTATATTGTGCAACCTCTTGAGAGGTTTCGGTAATACGCGATACAAGGTCACGTAATTGGTCAATTGCGAAGTTAATCGAGTCGGCAATTGCACCCGTGAAGTCTTCAGATACCGTTGCATATGAACGTAAGTCACCATCTGCAAGATCGGCAATCTCATCCAGTAAACGTAAAATCGCGTTCTGGTTACGGTCATATTCATCTTGTAGACGAGATACACGTTTTTTATCAGATTCGCCACGAAGTACGAGTAATTTAAATACGCAGAATAAGAAAGCAATCAGGGCTAGAATTAGACCTAAGGCAGGGATCGCAATCGCTAAACCTGTACCACCTGACAATTTATTTAAATTGCTTAACAAAGCATCCGACTGTTCAAAAATCGATGATGACGCTTGGCGTACTTTAACGATTTGTGATGAGTTCTTTAAAACGGTTGCTGCTGCTGACTTCAGTACATCATCATATTCAGATTGAATACTGGTTAAAGAGTCACGCATTTCAGGGTCATTAATACGCTCTACACCTAAGTCTGCACTGCCATTTAACTGTGCGTTTAAGTATGACGCGAAGGTTTCTGTATCTGAGCTAAAGTCATCCGCAGATTCACGCGAGTTGTCTGAACCCGTTAATACCGAACCAATTGAACGTAAAATACGTTCCGCGATGAATACTTGGTTTTTTGCAATCACGACTTGGTTGGCTGGCACATTTTGACGTGCCATTTGGTCAACCATTAAGTTGTATTCGGCCTGAATCCCTGGAATACTTTCACTAATCGCGATGTTGGTATCGTAGAGTTGGTTAATGATTTTTTGTTGTGACGCAATTAAATCAATATTTTCAGAAACTTTTTTCCACTGTGCATCTACTTCACGCAGTGCATCTGTACTTGCGTGAATATCTTTTACTGTTTCTAAATTTTCAGCAAAAGACTTTTGTGATTCTGTCAGTTTTTTAATGGCATCAGGTGTACCTGATGCTGTTGCTTCAGTTGCCTGACGCGAAATCGTTTGTGATAAAAGACGTAAATCACCCAAGCTACGGGTGAATTCGTTATTTCGAGGTACGCTATAGAATAGGTACAACAGTAAGAAAATTGCCAGTACGATACAAAATGCCGCACCCAAAATTAATGGCTTGGACTTTTCACTATCACCAAATACACGTGAAAACTGTTCCGTCTGTGATTGAAGTTTTGCTACTAAAGCATTTCCACCTGAGCGGTTACTGCTTCCATCCGTATTTTTCTTTTTAAGTTTAAAGCCCATGCAGCTTCTCCCCGATTTACGCCCTTATAATTTCGCGCGCGACAATGATATTAATTTATAAATTTTATAGATGCGTTCATATACTTTGGATTGTCTAATAAGCGACTGAATAAGAAAACATGCCATTGTTGGTTGTGTTGGTGAAAATACCCTTGGCAATATTCTTTTAAATTCCGATCTAAATCTTCATGTTTAGAAAAGAAACTTTTCTTATTAAAGTGCTGAATCCCCAGAACCTGATCTACAACTAAACCGACATAGTGGTCATTGTGACTAATACAGAGTACTTTTTGAGTTGGTGAATACGCACTTCGATGCCCTGATACATAGTGCGCTAAATCGGCAACAGAAAGTAAACGTCCTCGAATATTGGCCAAACCCACAACCCAAGGTTGAGTATTTGGCACTAAGGTATATTTCGGAGGATAAATCACCTCTGCAACTTCACCTAATGGCGCAACAAAATATTGCCCCATCATCTCAAATGCAATGCCCGACCAGCGGTTTACCTCATTTTCGTTTGAAACGTAGTTTTTATTACCACGTTTAGCAAGTCGAAGTAATTCGATAAATCCATTTGCTGCCATAGAGCTTATCCTGCGTTCAGGTGTTGCTTAATCACATCAATCAGTTGGTTTTCATCAACAGGCTTGGTTAAATAATCACATGCACCTTGACGCTTACCCCATACACGGTCTGTAGCCTGATCTTTAGTACTAACGATCACTACGGGAATGTGTTTAGTTGTTGCGCCACGCGCAATTTGACGAGTTGCTTGGAAACCATTAACGCCTGGCATCACCACATCCATCAACACAAGATCAGGAAGTTCAGCTTGAGCCATGGTTACACCATCGGCACCATTCGACGCTTCAATCACTTCAAAACCGTGTTTCCCCAAAATTTCTTTAAAGCGGAATGTCTCTGTAGGTGAGTCATCCACAATTAAAATACGCGCCATAATTTTCCCCAATTACACTTATATTATTTATGCTGAAACGTGATTACGAATCGCATTTAATAATTCATCTTTACTAAACGGCTTTGTTAAATATTCATCTGAACCGACAACACGCCCTTTGGCTTGGTCAAATAGACCATCTTTGCTAGAGAGCATCACGACAGGAATATTTTGATAATTTTGTGAATTTTTGATTAATGCACACGTTTGATAGCCATCGAGACGCGGCATCATAATGTCGACAAATACGATATCAGGATTGGCTTGAGCAATTTTTGACAATGCGTCAAAACCATCGACTGCAGTCACCACTTCACAACCTTCGCGTTGCAATAATGTTTCAGCTGTGCGACGAATGGTTTTTGAATCATCAATGACCATTACTTTTAGATTCTGGAATTTATCGTCCATTTAATATGACCCTTCCCATTTTTAGAATGTTTGTAGAAACAGATTCGTAGACGCTTTACAAGTTACGTACACTTTTAACATATATTTACTTATATTTTCAACGAACAGTTTCCGCATAAAACCACACTTCATCTTCTTTTTAAGAACGGCTTCACACTTTCCTATACCCGTCGATTTTTTTTTGACTGATTATATTTTTTATTCCTAAATTTAGGACTAATATAGCACTATTTATTGCTTGTAAATAAGTAATTTAGTCAACTTTAAACTGGGGGTATCGATGCTTAGGGAGTTTAATCACAAACTTGCTTTGATCGTGAAAAAAAGGATGACTGCGAAAGTCATTTTGCTGGCTGTGCTAAGTTTGCAGACCATCTCGATTTTGGCCGATCCACCTAAAGCGGTCTGGTATCGATATTACGACAGTAAAGGCATAGCAAACGTCAGTAGCAGTGTCACCCCCAACCATATTCGTTATGGTTATGAAGCACTCGATAGCAACATGCAAGTGATTCAACGAGCACGTCCATATAACGCAGAAAAAGATGCGCAATATGCGCCACAACGGGCAGCAGCAGCCAAGCAACGCGAGTCAGATCTTAAATTAAAACGCGCTTATACCAACAGCCAAGTCGCCACTCAAAAACGCAATACTGCCCTTTCTTATATCTTAAAACAGATTAAGTTTCAGCAAGATGAATTAAAACAATTACAGAATGACCGCATTGGATTCTTACGCCAAGAAAAAGAGAACATGCGTAAAGGCAAAAGCAATCCGAAACCGCTCCAAGATATGATTGATTATAATTCCAAAAATATTGTGATGAAAAAAGAGCAAATACAATCGTTACAAAGTCACTATCGTAATACCAAGGCCGAATACGACAGAATTATTGCTCGTTTAAAAACACTTGAATAATCTGCGTCTTATTTACAGTGTGCTGACTTTCGCCGCTAGACCAAAGGATTTGACTCAATGCAGGCTGCACCATGTATAAAAACTAAATTAAGCCGCCAAGTACTCCCTATTTTTAAACTCAGTCCGCTGTGTTTGTGCTTACTCCTCTCTGCCTGCCAAAAACAAGACGAAGTCACCTCCCCTACTTCGTCTACAGCTAAAATCGAGCTGATAGCAGAAGACTTGGTTCAGTTCCAAGAAGGGCCTTCTATCCAACGTACAGCTTTTACTGGCACCATTCGAGCCGTCAATCAAAGTTCCATTCAGGCTCAAGTGACAGCGACAGCAACCGCAGTTTCAGTTCAAGTTGGACAAGCTGTTCAAAAAGGGCAAGTGTTGGTTCGATTGAACAATCAAGATAATGCTGCGCGTCTTGCCCAAGCTCAAGCCAATCTTGCATCAACCCTAGCCCAAGCCAATCTTGCAAAAAGCATGTTTCAAAGGAAAAAACGTTTACTCGATCAGGGCTTTATTTCTAAAGTGGAATATGAACAAAGCCTTGTGGACTATCAAGCTCAATTAGAAAATGTTCATGCGCAACAAGCCAATGTTGATATTGCCGAAAAAGCGGATCGCGATGGCACTATTTTAAGCCCGATTTCAGGGGTTATTACTCAACGTCAGGTAGAACCTGGACAAACAGTATCCGCAGGACAAACCCTTTTTGAAATCATTGACCCGAGTCATTTAGAAATACAGGCCAAAATTCCAAGTGATCTACAAGCAGCTTTAAGTTTGGGAGAAAAAATTGAATATCGACTGCAAGGCAATCCTCAAAAACTGACAGCCAAGCTTAGTCGTATTTCCCCGATTGCAGATCCCACAAGCCGTCAAATTGAGTTCTTTGCTCAGCCAATTGAAAGTATTAATTCATTGAGTATCGGTACCTTTGTGGAGGGCGACATACTTGGTTCACAGTCCATCTCAGGGCAAATTATCCCGCTTGATACCATTCAGGATATACAAAACTCACCTTATGTTTGGGTGATTCGCCACAATAAAATTGAACGTGTTCACATAAAAGTATTGGAACAACGCTATAGCAACAACAGTGCTGTGGTACAGGGGCTACAAACTGGCGACCGCATCAGTCATATAAAGTTTAATGAAAAAGATTTGCATCAAATGGTGACAATCAATCCATAAAAATAAGAAAAGGTTGTTGCTATGTGGTTAACCCGTATTAGTGTGAAATATCCTGTTTTTACCATCATGATGATGTTTTGTCTGATGGTTTTAGGCTTAGCTTCTTGGCAAAGAATGGGGGTTGAGGAATTCCCTGATGTCGACTTCCCCTTCGTGGTGGTTTATACCACCTATCCAGGAGCATCGCCTGAAACGGTTGAGTCTGAAATCACCAAGAAAATGGAAGACCAAATCAATACTATTTCAGGTTTAAAACAGGTCATCTCTCAATCTAGCGAAGGCTTGTCGACCATTATTGCTGAGTTTGATCTCGATGTTTCTTCCGCTATAGCCGCGCAAGATGTCCGCGATAAAATTGCACCGGTCACCGCTGAGTTTCGAGACGAAATTCAAGACCCGATTGTTGAACGTTACGATCCTTCTGCCAATGCCGTGATGTCAATTGTATTTGAATCACAAAACATGTCACTAAAAGAGCTCAGTTCTTATTTGGATCAGCGCATCGTTCCACAATTTAGAACCGTTTCTGGTGTCGGGACAATCAACTTATTGGGTGATGCCAAGCGACAAATTCGCATACAGATTGAACCCCACAAATTACAAAGTTTTGGGATTGGTATTGATCAGATCATCAACATGCTAAAAGCTGAAAATGTCGAGGTTCCGGGTGGAACGTTGAAACATGGTAACAGTGAACTTGTGGTCGAAATTAAGTCTAAAGTGATTCATCCTTTAGCCTTCGGCGATTTGGTGATTGCCAATAAAAATGGTGTACCGATTTATTTACGCCAAGTTGCAAGCATTTCAGACAGCCAAGCCGAACTTGAGTCAAGTGCCTATTTAGATGGTAAAACTGCGGTTGCGATTGATATTTTACGCAGTTCCGATTCAAATGTAATTGACGTGGTCGACGGTGCTTATGAGTCCTTAGCAGATATCCAAAAACAGTTGCCTGAAGGCACCATAGCAAAAGTCGTGGTAGATTCATCCAAAGGCATTCGTAATAGCATCACCGATGTTGCACGTACCATTATTGAAGGTGCAGCTCTTGCCGTTTTGATTGTCTTGCTGTTTTTAGGCTCATTCCGTTCCACCGCCATTACAGGCATGACCTTGCCGATTGCCCTCCTTGGCACTCTGACGTTTATTTGGATCTTTGGCTTTACTATCAATATGATGACCTTACTGGCACTATCACTCAGTATTGGTCTACTGATTGATGATGCGATTGTGGTCCGTGAAAATATTGTGCGACATGCAGACATGGGCAAAGACCCTGTCACAGCAGCCTTTGATGGGACCAAAGAAATTGGACTCGCTGTTTTATCCACCACCTTAACCATTGTTGCGGTGTTCTTACCTGTGGCATTTATGGGCGGTATTATCGGTCGCTTTTTCTATCAGTTTGGCGTAACCGTCAGTACTGCTGTGCTGATCTCCATGTTTGTCAGCTTTACTTTAGATCCAATGCTATCTGCACATTGGGCTGAACAGCAAAATCCACATAAGCCACCCAATCGAGTCAAACGTTTCTTTAATTGGATTTCTGGCAAACTAGATAATCTCAGCCATGGCTATGAGAAATTACTCAAGCTTGCTCTACGCTTCCGACTCATCACCCTCATGGTTGCTGTGGCTTCGCTATTCGGTGCATTAGGCTTATCTAAACTAATTGGAACAGAGTTTGTCCCTGTTCCAGATAAAGGTGAGATCCGGATTAAGTTTGAAACACCTGTCGATGCATCTTTGGAATATTCACAAGCCAAACTGCTGCAAGTCGATAAAATTATTCAGCAGCACCCTGACGTTCGAGCAACCTATGCCGTGATTAATGGTGTTACGGATCGTGGTAAAAACCATGTCAGTATTCGCGTAACCGTTACACCACGTACAGAACGCAAGAAAAGCTTAACCGACTTAAACAATGAGTTCCGTCAACGCCTACAACAAGTGGGTGGCATTACCGTGACCTCAATTGCCTCCGCAGATGAAACGGTATCGGGCGGACAAAAACCCGTGATGATTTCCATCAAAGGTCCAGACTTAGCCGAATTGCAAAAAATTTCAGACCGCTTTATGGCAGAAATTGCGCAAGTCAAAGGCATTGTCGACTTAGAAAGCTCACTTAAAGCTCCTAAACCGACTTTAGGCGTGCATATTAATCGGGTCTTAGCCAGCGATTTGGGCCTATCGGTCAACCAAATTGCCAATGTCATTCGCCCACTGATTGCAGGGGATGATGTCACCACATGGCAAGATGACAAAGGCGAAACCTATGACGTTAACCTGCGCTTAACTGAAAATGCGCGTAGCTTACCTAGTGATGTACAAAACCTTTACCTCACATCGCAAAAAACGGATGCCAATGGTCAAGCCTTATTGATTCCCCTTTCTAGTGTTGCGCATTTAGAGCAAAGTCTGGGGGCATCGCAGATTAATCGTCGCGATCTAGCACGGGAAGTCTTAGTCGAAGCCAACACCGCAGGTCGTCCTGCAGGCGATATTGGGGTAGATATTAAAAAAATTGAAGACAACTTTGACCTTCCTGCAGGTTATAGCTTTGACACACAAGGTTCAAACAAAGATATGGCTGAATCTGCAGGCTATGCCATGACCGCAATCACCTTATCCATTGTGTTTATTTATATTGTGCTAGGTTCACAGTTTAATAGTTTTATTCACCCTGCGGCGATTATGGCTTCCCTTCCTTTATCGCTGATAGGGGTATTTTTAGCACTCTTCTTATTTAACTCCACCATGAACTTGTTTTCCATTATTGGCATTATCATGTTGATGGGTCTGGTGACCAAGAATGCAATTCTATTAATCGATTTCATTAAAAAAGCCATGGATCACGGCGTTGATCGTTATCAAGCGATTATTGATGCAGGTAAAACACGTCTACGCCCTATTTTGATGACTACTAGTGCCATGGTAATGGGCATGGTACCTCTGGCTTTAGGGCTAGGTGAAGGTGGTGAACAAAGCGCACCGATGGCACATGCAGTGATCGGCGGTGTCATTACATCGACACTGCTGACCTTAGTGGTGGTTCCTGTGATCTTCACCTATTTAGATGACTTTAAGAACTTTATGCTGCGTCAAGTACGTAAAATCATGTCATAATAATCAACATTTTTCTGAGGTGGTGTCGACATGCCTCCTCATTTTTCATCGTATAATCTTTGACTTTCAAAGTTTAAAATTTTAGGACAGTTTCCATGCGCGCGAGTCGCTTTTTATTTGCAACGTTAAGAGAAACCCCAAATGACGCAGAAGTGATTTCACATCAACTAATGCTACGTGCTGGGATGATTCGTAAATTGGCTTCAGGTTTATACACTTGGCTGCCGATGGGCGTTCGCGTATTAAATAAAGTTGCAGCGATCGTTCATGAAGAAATGAACAATGCGGGTTCACTAGAAGTCCTGATGCCCGTAACTCAGCCAGCATCTTTATGGGAAGAATCTGGTCGATATGTCCAATACGGCCCTGAACTGCTTCGTTTTAAAGACCGCCATGGCAACCCTTTCGTGCTTGGTCCTACCCACGAAGAAGTAATTACAGATCTTGCGCGCAATGAACTCAAAAGCTATAAACAATTGCCTGCAAACTTCTACCAAGTACAAACCAAATTCCGTGATGAAATTCGTCCACGTTTCGGTGTAATGCGTTCACGTGAATTTATCATGAAAGATGCTTATTCTTTCCACGCAAACCAAGAATCACTGCAAGAAACCTATGACATCATGTACGACGCGTACTGCAAAATCTTTACCCGTTTAGGTTTAGATTTCCGTCCAGTACAAGCCGATACAGGTTCAATTGGTGGTTCAGGCTCACATGAATTCCACGTGTTAGCATCAAGTGGTGAAGATGATATCGCCTTCTCGACTGAATCTGACTATGCTGCAAACGTTGAAATGGCTGAAGCCGTTTTGGTCGGTGAACGTGCGGCTCCAACCAAAGCTTTAGAAGTTGTCGATACACCAAATCAAAAAACCATCGCAGATGTATCAAACTTCTTAAAATCTGATCCTGCTCACTCTGTAAAAGCCTTGTTAGTGCAAGGTATTGCAACCGAAGAAGGCCAAGCAACACCTGTGGTGGCATTGTTCTTACGTGGCGATCATGAGCTGAATGAAATTAAAGCGGAGAAGCATCCACACATTGCATCACCATTGACTTTTGCAACAGAAGAACAACTTGCTGCACTTGGTTTAACCGCTGGTTTCTGCGGACCACAAGGCTTAGTTGAAAAAGGCTTAACAGTCATTGTTGACCGTTCAGCCTCTATCCTATCTGACTTTGTTGCAGGTGCAAATGAGGTTGATAAACACGTTACTGGTCTAAACTGGGAACGTGATGCACAGTTCACTGAAGTTTATGACTTACGTAATGTGGTTGAGGGTGATCCTTCTCCGGATGGTAAAGGTACGCTGCAAATTAAACGCGGTATCGAAGTCGGTCATATTTTCCAACTTGGTCAAAAGTATTCAGAAGCTTTGGGTTGTAAAGTTTTAGGTGAAGATGGTAAGCCATTTACTGTAACCATGGGTTGTTACGGTATTGGTGTGACACGTGTAGTTGCCTCTGCAATTGAGCAAAACTTTGACGAAAAAGGTATTATTTGGCCTATGGCAATTGCACCGTTTGAAGTTGCCATTGTGCCTATGAATGCACATAAGTCTCCACGTACTTTAGATGCAGCTGAAGCCTTATATGCTGAACTCACGGCAGCAGGTTATGATGTTTTACTGGATGATCGTAACGAACGCCCAGGCGTAAAATTCTCTGACCTAGAGCTTACAGGTATTCCTCACCGTATTGTGATTGGTGAGAAAGGCTTGGATGCAGGTACTTTTGAATATAAAGGCCGTCGTGATGCTGAATCTGTAAACATTTCTAAAGAAGAGTTATTCGCGAAAATTGCAAAATAATTCATTTTAGATTAAAAAAATCCCGCGTATATCGCGGGATTTTTTTATTACGTTATATGTTTAACAGAACTTTAAACCACCGTAGCAGTTTGATCTAAAGTTTTGTCCTTGTAAGCTTAAATTAGTTAAAGGAAAATCTAAAATGGTTGTATTCATTGGTACATTACCCACAACCAGTGCAGAACCACCAACGCAACCTGTTAAAAGATTGCCACAATTTCGCGGATGATTAGTTAATTCATCATTGATCCCAGCAATAGTTTGTTTTAGCACTTGATTGGTAATTGCTACTTTGGTTGTTGGACTTAAGCTGCCCAACTCGACTTCATCCTCCATCGCCAACCACCAGCCCTTATTGGCACCAACAGCAGCCCCCGTCCATAAAATATCTTGGGATTGTAAGGATAACGACGCGGGGTTGTTTAAATAAAGTGCATGAATTAAGCCCAAACTCTGATTCACCGTAATATCTGTATTAAGGCCTGTAATATTACCCGACACTTGCTTATCTAAGTTTAAGAAACCAAGTACTTTAGCCGTTAATTGTCCACTAAAATCAATTTGTCCAACCGTGCCACTTCCCTTTAAGGTCACATCTTTCATTCGCGTCCCAGACACAATCGTTGAATTAATCGTAAAAGGAGCAGAAGTTGAAGATAGACTCAAATTATAAGTATCAGATGAATAAGAAATATCGTGACAAGGATCTAAGAAACCACCTACGCAAGTTGTACCAGGACTACTTCCGAATAAACGACCTGAAACTGCCCCATTAATAGTTAAGCCTGTATCCGCATACGTCATATTACGAGCCTCTGTCACAGCTGTACCTGATGCCGTTTTGGTTTTCATATAACCACTAAAAGTATTAATACCATTCGGGTTCCCATTATTCTCTGTACCAAGCGTCATTAAACCCTTAATTTTTTCAGCACTGACACGAAACCCTAACACCTCACGTGTTGCAGCTGAAGTTGGATTTTTAATGGCAAATTGAATAAACGGATTTGTGATTAATGCCGAAGTTGCTGCACGCTGATCTGATGTATAGTTCGGGTCATCAGGCAGTCCACTTAAAGAAATATGATCGATATCGATATCACAACTGTTCGCTCGAATTGAATTATTGTCACCACCACATCCTAATTGAAGCTTTTTAATATTGGCATTCAGCTCCAATTCGGCACTTAGAGCCAACTTATAAAAACCAATGTTTGATTGGTTATATGTTTTCCCTTGTGCATCGGTTGTATTTGTCCCCTGCTGGAACTCTAGATTCATCAAAGACTGACCTTCGACTTCTGCCAATTCCTCGTCATTTAAAGCGGTCATCGCATAACTTTGGCTCAAGCCTAATGTCGCTGTGATTAGAATTGAAATTAAAGACTTATTCATTTTATTTTTCCTTGTCATTCTTTTTAGCGCGGCATAATTCCTAATGTGCTACGCATAGCTCCACCCGTAATGGCAATATCGGCAACCTTCTGCATGGTACCTGTTGGAGACAATGCAACCTCCGCTCTAAAGACAGTCCCTTGTCCACCTGCTAATGCCTTATGGTTAAATTGCACTTGATTGTCGATGACAACTGAATCCTTTTGCATATGAATTTTTCCATTCAAACCTAAGTGACCTTGCATTTTGTTCAAGTTAAAACTTGAGGTTTTTGTTGTTGTTCCATTGCTATCGGTATTACTGAGACTAATAAAACTGCCTTTTTTACTTTCATTACTCAGGTCTGTGCTACTCAATGTATTAAATTCAAAATTAGATTTAAATGAGAGATAATTGCTTTGCGGTGTTCCACCTACAGCCTCAAGTCCTGGAATAATAAAGAGCTCACCTTTACCATCCAACATAAAAGCAATCGATGCGAGAACATCATCTTTTTTGGCAAAATTATTAATCGGCACGACTTCTTTAGCACAACTATCCACCCCTGCTGGGCAGTTATATAGTGCACCCGGAAGCTGCCCGATTGCGATTTCCGCATTCGCAGCAAACAATAAGCTATCGGCTTTGATATAGATTTCATTTTCATTAAAGCCAATCACCCCATTGGCTTTAAAATATGAATCAATATTGCGCAAGCCTGTATAGTAATTAACTTCTTCGCCATGCTTACTCATCGCACCATCAATAACGATAATAGACGTTGTTTTAGGGTTACCTTGACTATCTTCCCCATAACCATCGGTTGATATCGCGATATCATAGCCCAAGCCATCCTTCACCGTTCCAGCGGTATTGGTATATTTCTTGGCAAAAAATGCTGCATTGGCATTCAGGTTATAAATCGGAATACCTAAGCCCCATGTCCCTTCGTTAGTATTGTTTACCGCAATAGAATTATCTGAAATAAAGCGAGCTTTACGTGCAATGGCTTGAAAATCGAGTCCACGTACAGCAATAAAAGCCATATTTGAAGCATTGCCCGTTGGTGATGGGTTATAAATCAACTCATAGTTTTGCGCACCTAATATCGTCTTAATTTGGTCATTGACCACAAAACCCATTGAGTTTGTACGAATGTTATTGATATAAATTTGGCCAAAATCAATATAGGCATTTTGACTGTTTATTGCTGAATTAGGGTCAGTAGAAGTACGTACGTTCAGCGGTGATAAATTTGAAAACTCGATAGCATAACTACCTGTACCGGTGTGTCCTAATTCAAACGTTGTCGGTGTGGCAGCGCCCAGCAAACTATTCCCTGCACGGGTAAAGTCAGCCGATACATTTAAATGTAAGCCGCCCGCATTCTTAAAACCATAACCTGCAGATGCAACCACCTCATTTTCTTGAACATTACCGTTAACACGGTTGACCGTATTAAACTTAGCAACACCAGTCTGGTCAGCATTTAATGCGATCTTGCCATTGGTTAATGCACCCGATGCCCCTATTCGAATTAAGTTTCGATGAGTCGAGTTTGCTGAACCATAACGTAAATCAACGTTTAACCCCGGATTCGTGGCATTGCCTACACGGCTGTCATGTACATCTGTCTTATCTTCCACTCGACCTAAAACAACAATATTATCGCCGACACTGCCCTTTGAGGTGAGAACTACACCTTCCGTTTCATCGATATAAAGATATCCATCAGCAAATAAATTGAAGTTGAAATCTTTTAAAGTTAAATCTTGATTATTTTGTCCATAGCTAATGCTCGCATTCTGCAATTTAAAATCTAAATGCACCTTTGAGTCGCGGTTAAACAGACCATTCGTCGTTGCCAAGTACACTTCAAAAGGTGAAATAGTCGAAAGCTTAAAACTTCCTAAATTTTGATCTGTTTCACCCGTTGCACAATTCGGTGAACACATCAGCATGATTTGGGCAGCCGTTGCGGTAAAAGGTGACACACTTGCAGAGAGCTGAATGCCAACCCCTTGCGTACCATTGGCTAATTGTGTTGTTCCCACATCAAAATCGAGTTTGGTTTTAATGTTGTTATAACCCGTTGCCGTTTTCACTTCAATATTATGCAAACCCAGTTTTATCGGTGTTTTTCCGACTTCCGCAGGATCGACCCAATTCAGTTGTTTAATGTCAACTTTTGAAGCTTCATGGGTAATTGAAATACCATCTTGACCCGTTACATCACTTAAAATCTGATCATTCAAAGCTTGTAATGCATAACTTTGATTGGCTGCACAAATACACAGTGTCAGAAGGTTTAATTTTATTATTTTATGCATTTCAATATCCTTTTGAAACTATATGTCTAACAGCGGCTACCCGCAGTGCCCGAGCAGTTATAGCTAAAGATTTTTAGATTTCCATCTAGATGTAAGTTGCCATGGACATTTAAGCCCATAAAGCCTTGTTCCTGACCTTTATCAAAAGTTGGTACAGTTTTACTCGTACCGTAACTGTTATACGTTGAGGTATTGAAATACCCATTTTCACCACTTTCCACTGAAAGGCTAGCAAAGCCCAAGTTACGAATTTTGAGGGGTTTATCATCGAAAAACTTTAACATCATTGCAGTTTGTGGCTTGCCTTCTTTATTCAGAATTGTGGTGCCTTCTAGCGAAAATTTATCAATTTGCATGGTGCCTTGGAACTGCTTAAACACCAGCCATTTTCGTTGCCCATTTTCCTTATGATTATTTGGGGAAATGGCGATACGACACAGTTCTAATAAAGCGCAATCTTGATTTGCGCGCATTTGATAATACGCTTCAGTGACAATAGCCCGCCCATTCGCATCTACACCATTGGTTCTGGAAATCGTATTTAGACTCATATCATTGGCATATTGGTGGTTGATCGATAGCGTTAAGCTCAAATCTGCGCCGCCCTGTCCAGTCACACCAACCAGTTCCGTATTATCCAAATCCACCAAACCCGCTTGAGACAACATAGATCCCGACATCAACAGGGTTACACATAACTTTTTCATCATGTCACTGTCCTATAGGCCTGTGGTCTTAATTTTTAAGTGTTGAATCAACACACCATCTATAGCAACCGAACCCAGATTCACAGGAACTGCTGTTCCAGTCCCACGAAATACCACTCCCGTAGAATTATTGGCTGTATTGGCTTTGAGCATATTGGTGGTCGGATCTCGTGTCACACTACCAATCGAAATGCTGCTGTGTGTTGCGTTATTCCCTTGGTATTGAATCGCGCTAGTCCCTGTCCCAGTTTGAACAAAATTCGAACCACAATAGGCCACATTACAGGTTGATCCTTTATAGTCAGCATTGTTTCCACCTTGTACATCTGGGTAGTAGGTATAAATCTGCTTATAAATCTCAGGCACGTTCGGAATACGTGTGACTTCAAGAATAATATTGCGTCCTTCCGAACCTACAACAAAAGGCTGATACATATTGCCCAAGACCAAATTAATATTTGGGCTGTATAAATAAAGTCCCTCACTGGCATCAAAGATTGGAGCCAATGAACGATCTAATGCGGGTGTGACTGCCGTGCCATCATTAGTCGCGGCTGTGCTAAGTCGAAGGACTTTGGCGTTCAATAGCGCTTTATTTGCGTCATTGTTGGCATACACCAATCCAGATGGATTATCATTGGTATTGATCCGAAGTAAGGTTGCCATCCCAAAGGTTTTATTTTGATGGTCGAGAGTCGATGCTTGGGTTTGAAACATACGAACCTGTGAGCCATTTAAACTCAATCCGTTGGCAACCGCTTGTAGACGTATTCTTTGATTTAAACTTAAATCAGGATCCGCAGCCGCGTTAGTTGTTGTTGGTGCACCTGTAATGGGGTCCACTTTATTTTGGGAATTCCAGCTACGCGAAAAAGCATCCCACCATAGACCTAATTTAATATTATTATCTGCGTCACTGGCTAGAACGGTCGCTAAAGGCGCTTCTAACCCCAAAAAACTAACATCTGAACTTGCATTCGACTGGTGAAACTGTTTGATTCCCGTGGCTGTCCCTGCGCGAAATAACCAAGGGTTAACATCGCTTCCCCATGTAAAGCCCTGATTACTGAAACGGTTGTTGGCATTATTATCAGACAGTGAAAGTGCTAAACCATAAATGAAGATGTCCGCTTTGGTTCGTTTCGTAGTCAGATCATCGGCGTTGGTATATTTGGAGTAGTTCTCACCCACAGGAATAATACGAATAAAGCCCGTGTCGTATTGTTGTGGATTGGCCACGCCACGATTATAGCTAGAAGCAGTGGAGAGATCATTGGCCCCTTGAAACACCATCTTGAAGTTTTCAGGAAGTAACGCAATGCCTTCACCCGTAGTATCCGCTAGATATTCATCGGAAAGTGACTCAAGGGCAAATGTAGACTGCGCAAGCATGAGTCCGACAAGACTAGCTAAACAAGATCTTTTCAATCCTGCGGGATATATACGATTCGTCATCTCGACCATCCTTATTATTTGATGCTCCGCATCTTTATGTACTGCATCCTTTGCTTGGCATTCTACTCTGCGCACTATAATTTTTATTTGCGTCAACCAAAGCACTTTAGTTCACAATTGATTATGCTGAAACTCAGAACAAATGCAAAACCAACTGTCCGATAATATTTATTTTCCGATGAATGAATTGCCATAAAAAAAGCGGATCAATGATCCGCTTTCTTAAATATCAAAAACTTAGGTCTTCGGTAAAGTCACACCAGTTTGACCTTGGTACTTACCACCACGGTCTTTATACGATGTTTCACACACTTCGTCAGATTCGAAAAACAACATTTGTGCAACGCCCTCACCTGCGTAAATACGCGCAGGTAGATTGGTTGTGTTCGAGAATTCTAAAGTGACATGACCTTCCCACTCAGGCTCAAGTGGTGTGACGTTTACGATAATACCGCAACGTGCATAGGTAGATTTACCCAAACACACAGTCAACACATTACGTGGAATACGGAAATACTCAACGGTACGTGCTAAAGCAAATGAGTTCGGCGGAATAATACAAACATCAGCTTCTATGTCGATAAAACTTTTATCATCAAAGTTTTTTGGATCTACAATTGCCGAGTGAACATTGGTAAAAACTTTAAACTCACGTGCGCAACGAACGTCATAACCGTAGCTCGACACGCCATAAGAAATGAGTTTTTGACCATTTTCATCTAAACGAACTTGGTTTTCTGCATACGGTTCGATCATGCCGTGTTTTTCGCTCATTTCGCGAATCCAACGATCGGACTTAATAGCCATTTATTCTTTCCAAAAAAGCTTAATTTCAATAATTGCGTTGTACTTTAACTGAAATCGCTTTCAATGAAAATAAGCGTGTTTAAGTTCGCAAAATTTCTGTCTTTAATTGTTAAATTAAAAACTTAAAATCGCAGAATAGCTCAACGGAATCGAAAAACTCATCAAGACCAGCGATGCTGTTTTTTGCAGGTTAGATTGGTTCAGCCAACGAATTTTATTGCTCGCTAAAATTGACCCGATAAAAGTCCAAAAGAAAGCAATCGGAACAATCAAAACCAAAAACAGTGACATATGCGACAGATAATAATCCAATTTTGTCCACGCAATAGTCGGAAAAATGGCTGAAGCAAACAACAATGCTTTAGGGTTCAATAATGTTGCCAAAAACAGTTCACGCGCTCGAATAGTCGGTTGATTAAAACTCACCTCGACATCGGCTGTACGCCATAATTTGATGGCCAAATAAATGATATAGCTTGCGCTAAACAGTTTTAGAATAGTCGGCAATAAAGGCAAGTGCACGGACACTTTTCCAATGAGGAAGCCCCATGCCGTAATTGAAATAAGATAGCCAAAAGCTTCTGCTGGAATGAGACGCAAAGATTTACGAATACCGACTTGAATGCCTGAAGAGGCAAGTAAGGTATTGGTCGGTCCTGGAGTTAAAAGAATGGTTATCACTAAACCAATAAAAAACCAAGTGACCATATTCACAGACCCACATATATATAGCTATAAGCGTAATGACTTGCCTTGCTGAAAGCAATCAAATTTAGTGAACCGTGATAACAGTTTTTTTAATTTTCATTCAATACTTAACACAAATGAAGCATAAGACCCTTACCAAATCTAGCTTTGAGAAAGATGACGCCATACACTTTATTCTTTTTTCGAATCAATGATTTTATAAATCAAATAAAGACGAGTAATGAAAAAAAACTATTCAAATGATTTTTAATCAGTTACTTTTTAAATCATGCGTATTTTTATTCATCAATCTGATAGCGCGAAGTCAAGGATAAAAGAGCCAAGTGAATGGCTTTGAAGATAATAAAACGAGGAAAAGTATATGAAAAATGGACTCAACTCACGCTACTTTCAATTGCACTTGCGGGTCTAGGAGCATGCTCGAGTGACAATAAAACAACGACTTCAGACGGTGCTCAAACCGAAACCAGTGCACAAGCATCCAACAAACTCCAAAGTAAATTTGTCAACATAGCGACAGGTGGTGCATCTGGCCCATACAACGTGATTGGCACCAGTTTGGCTGAAATTTATAATAAAACCTACGGTGTAAATTCAAAAACTCAAACCACAGGTGCATCGGTAGAAAATCTTAACCTACTCAAACAGAAAAAAGTCGAAATGGCTTTTGTCATGAGTGATAGCTTAACCGAAGCACTAAATGGCACAGGCAGTTTTGCCAGTGGGAAAATTGATAATGTCCAACAAATTGCGGCACTCTATCCCAACTATGTGCAAATTGTGGCATCAAAAAAATCAGGCATTAAAAACCTTGAAGACTTAAAAGGTAAGCGTATTGCCGTCGGTGCTCAAAACTCAGGGGTTGAAGTCAATGCACGCACTCTCTTAAATGGTTTTGGTATTACTTACAATGACGTGAAGGTCGATTATCTGGGCTATGCAGAAGCCGCCGATGCTTTAAAGGGTGGAAAAATTGATGCTGCATTCTTAACCAGTGGTATCCCCAACTCATCCTTGATGGAACTGCAACAAGGTTTCGATTTACAACTGGTCGGGATCGATCCTGCGAAAGTGAAACAAATCGCCAAAAACCAAACCTATTTCCTATCTCTGAATATTCCGAAAGGCACTTATGGCAATGCAGAAGATATTCCAACTGCGGCCATTATGAATGCATTAGTGGTACGTTCCGATCTTTCTGAGGATGATGTCTATAAACTGACCAAAACCTTCTTTGATAGTTTAGGACAATTGGCCAACTCACATCAGGCGGCGACAGAAATTAATCTGGAAACGGCTCAAAAAGGCGTGGTTGCTCCGCTACACCCTGGGGCTAAACGTTATTACGACGAACTCGCAGCGAAAAAATGAAGCTAAAAAAAAAGTGCAGTGTTTACTGCACTTTTTCTACTCGGTTTATGCGGGCTGCTGTTCTTGCCTATTCGCTATAGCGAAGTGACTGTTGCTCAAATGCAGTGCCGAATTTCAACAGCACAATTTAGTTTACAGTGGAAACATTCAGTTGAAAAAACCCGTTGGATTGAAAACTATCAACGAGAGCAACAACACTTTATATTGCGCTACACCGACCTGATTTCTTTCGGTGCAGGCACACCGAATGACTACCCCATCATCTTTCAAAAAGACGGTATGGTCAGAATGAAAGTTAATCGGCGCATTGATCAAATCAACTGGATCATTTCCAAGAATATGCAAGGCAGTATCATCATTCACCAGAGCGTCTGGCCCATTTTTCAACAATATCCAGATTACACCTTGGTGCAAATTACAGCACAACAACAGCCCTTGTGGAAAGCATGGCAGATCGGAGAATGCCGATGACTCAAAATGAAGAAAAAGTTACCCCTGAACAATTAGATGAGCAGCAACAACAAGCCATTTTAGAAAAATTTGATCGTGAGTCAGTGACTCGTTCCCCAAGCAACAAATCTGTGGCATGGTTCATAGCGGCGGTTGCTATTTTCTATTCCTTATTTCATTTATTTATTACATTTAATCCACTACCCGAACTGATTCAACGTTCCGCCCATGTCGCTATTGGCTTGGTTTTGATCTTTCTACTTTATCCTGCGCGTCAGTCCAGTTCACGACAAAGCATCCCTTGGCTGGATTGGTTACTTGCCTTAGCTGCTTTAGCAACCTTTTTATACCTTTGGAAAGAATATCAAGCCATTATGACCACGCGTGGGGGTATTCCAAACACCTTAGATATTGTTTTTGCCATTTTAGCTGTGGTGCTGGTGGTTGAAGGCGCTCGGCGGGTCATGGGGTGGATGCTGCCTATTTTAGGTTTAGTCTTTCTGTCTTACCCGTTTTTTAGCCACTATGACTGGGTCCCCGATCGTTTATTGACGCGCCCATATAGTATTAGTGATATTTTCGGGCAAATGTATTTAAAAACCGAAGGACTTTATTCTTCCGCAATCGGTGCTTCAGTCACTTTTATTTTCCTGTTTATTTTGTTTGGTGCTTTTCTGGCGAAATCAGGCATGGGAAAACTGTTTAATGATCTTGCGATGGCACTTGCGGGACATAAACAAGGTGGTCCTGCAAAAGTTGCCGTCATTTCCAGTGGATTTATGGGCAGCATTAATGGCACAGCAGTGGCCAATGTCGTAGGTACTGGTTCATTTACCATTCCCCTGATGAAAAAAATTGGCTACCACAAAAATTTTGCAGGTGCTGTTGAAGCCAGTACCTCTGTAGGTGGACAAATTTTACCCCCGGTGATGGGAGCCAGTGCCTTCATTATGGCTGAAACCACGGGTGTCAGTTATGGCACCATTGCCCTTGCAGCTACGCTTCCGGCTTTACTCTACTATTTAGGTGTGATGGCGCAAGTTCATTTCCGTGCGGGTAAAGACAATTTAAAAGGCGTACCGAAGGCGGATTTGCCACGGGTTAAAGATGTCCTCAAGGAACGAGGACATTTGCTTATTCCGATCGTGGCTTTGGTATTTTTCCTCTTTCAATCCATTCCTGTCAGTTATGCCGCGGTCTATACCATTGTCTTAACTGTGGTCGTGGCGAGTTTCCGCAAATCGACCCGTATGGGCTTCAAAGAAATATTAGAAGTGCTCGCCGATGGTGCAAAACAATCACTTTCGGTCATGGCAGCCTGTGCTGTGGTGGGGATTATTATTGGTGTGGTAAGCCTGACCAGCTTTGGCTCTGTCATGACCTCCTCAATTATGAGCATCGGTGCAGGCAGCCTATTTTTAACGCTGTTCTTTACCATGATTGCATCGATGATTTTAGGTATGGGACTTCCTTCGATTCCAGCCTATATCATTACCGCGACTATGGCTGCACCCGCTTTGGCAAACTTTGATATTCCCACACTGGTGGCACATATGTTTGTGTTCTACTTTGGTCTGTTTGCCAATATTACTCCCCCTGTCGCCTTAGCCGCCTTTGCAGGTGCGGGAATCGCAGGGGGCGACCCAATGCGCACAGGCTTCCAAGCCTTGAAACTTTCTTTGGCTGGTTTCATTGTCCCGTTCTTGTTTGTCTATAACCCTGCCATGCTGATGATTGATACAGCCAATGTCGCAGTCAATGCGCGTGAGTTTGCTTTTCCTGCATGGACGACTATTGTGAGTATTGTCTTTACCTCAGTGGTTGGGATTTTGGCACTGGGTGCAGCTGTTGAAGCCTACTTTAAAGTTGGTTTGAACTGGTTCTGGCGGATTTTCTTAGGTGCAGGTGCGTTATGTATGATTATCCCTGAAACTGTGACTGATATTATCGGGATTGTGATGGTGGTGATTGCCATCAGCATTAATATTATGCAAGCCAAAAAACAAAATCAGTCCTATTCACTGTCCTAAAAAAACAAAAAAAAGCCCAACTCAACATGTTGGGCTTTTTTTTATTTATGGCTGATTTAGAAAATACGGGTCTGGTCTTTTTCAGCCTGTGGCAGGGCTGCTGCAATTTTTTCAGCAATTTGCATATAGCTGTCTGCTGCACTGTCTTCCACTAAAACAGAAGGCTTACCCGCATCCGCATTTTCACGGATTTGTACATTTAAAGGCAGACGTCCTAAAAGTGGAATAGCATATTGCTCCGACAGTTTATCACCGCCGCCCGTACCAAAAATTTGCTCTTCAAATCCACAATTTGAGCAAATATGGGTCGACATATTTTCCACAACGCCCATGACTGGAATCTGTACGCGGTTAAATAACTCAATGCCTTTGGTCGCATCCATAAGTGCCACATTTTGCGGGGTGGTTACAATCACCGCACCTGTCACAGGAATACGCTGCGCAAGCGTCAACTGAATATCGCCTGTACCCGGTGGCATATCAATCATCAAAACATCTAAGTCAGGCCATAAGGTTTGATTGAACAGCTGCATCAATGCCCCTGTCGCTTTCGGCCCACGCCAAGCCACAGGAGTATTATGATCACCTGTTAAATGCCCAATCGATAACACTGCCAAACCATAGGCATCTAAGGGTACAAAATTTTCCGCTTCAATCATCGGCGTTTTGCCCGCATTGCCTAACATAGTCGGAATACTTGGACCGTAGATGTCCGCATCTAGGACCCCAACTTTTAAGCCGATTTTTTGCAAAGCAAGTGCAAGGTTTACCGTGGTGGTGGATTTGCCCACGCCCCCCTTGCCCGAGGACACCAAAATCACATTTTGAATACGCGGATGCTTCGGCACATCACGTTGTTGTGGCGCTGCTTTTTGGATGGGTGGATTGTTTGGATCAGTTTCAACGGGTTGTGCAGCAACTTGGGCTGCTGAGTCTGAAGCATCAATCACTGGGGGTAAGTTGCTTTTCGGTGCAGCCTCTTTTGCTTGGCTTGAACAGCTTTCACCTTCAGCATGCTGATGTCCACAGCCACCTGACTTTTCTTTATGTCCCGTTTTTTGTTGAATCACATGCATGTTTAATTCTTTGATACCGCATGCTTCCAGCGCAACCGCCAAATCATCATGAATCTGTTGTAAATCGTTGGCTTCGGCAGGAAAAGTATTGATGGTAATTTGCAGAATATTGCCCTGCACACTCACTTGAGTAATGCGGTCTTTCAACGCATGGTTTGAATTGGGCAAGATATAGTTTTGCAGTACTGTTTGGATTTCTTCTTCCTTTACCTCCTGCGCAGGAGAAAAAACTGATTTAAGAGAAGAAAGCCACGACATATATGTACTCCAAATTCGAGTATTCAGCTGAATGCTATAGTTTAACCACAAAACGAACTTAGGTTAAGTTCAGTATTTATGGATTATGCCATGAAATTTAGTATTCCTAGCTTTTTAGTTGGTTTTATACACTGAATATCAAAGGACGAAGCTCAGCCGCTTAAGCTAACTGAAAAAATAAAATCGGTGAATTGGATCAAATTTGAACGTAAAGAATTGTAAGTACAATCCAATCTCCCTAATTAAGGTGATGTTATTGCATAGCAAAATATCTATATTCTGTTGTTCTATCTTGACGCGATTTCGGGAGAAAAAAATGAAACTTTGGGCCGTGGTTGTTTTGGCTTGCACCATATCTAGCTTTAGTTTTGCAGACACATCAACCAATTCATTTAAAACCCCTGCGGGTCAAACGGTGACTATTGGTGACCAAGTTCAAGACATGCAGAAAAAAATTGATTTATCACCTATTTCTATGTCCTCTACCCCAATCAGCAGTGCGCCGAATAGCCCACTTGAGACGGTATATGTATATGAAATTGCAAACTATCGGTACACCATTCGCACCGTGAACAATCAAATTCAGAGCATCCTGTGGTTTAACTTAGACGCAGACCCTGCACTCAGTACACAGTCTACGCCATAGTATAGCGAACATCGGAAAGATCGACATACTCCATTTCAGACAGATTAAGCTTGGTCGTCTTTTTTAAACTTTTGCAGCGTTTCTGTAGCTTTCTTTTTCAACTCGTCAAATTTTTCAGTGGCTTGCACCTTAAATTCTTCCAGTTTAATTTCGGCCTCATGCTTTAACTCAGTGGCTTTAAGTTTAGCCTCATCCAGTTTATGCCCTGCTTCAACTTTAAAATGATCCAATTTCTCCTGCGCGACTTGTTTCGCGTGCTCGGCTTTGGCTTGTGCGGACTCCAACTTTTGCTCAAAAGCTGCATCACCTTCGGATTTACTTTCTGCTGCGTTTTGCTTTAAGTCGGTCAACTGCTTTTCAGCATCAAGCTTGGCTTCAGTAGCCTGATGTTTGACATCTTCCAGCACTTTCTCGCCTTCGAGTTTTGCTGCTTGAGCTTTCAACTTCAAGTCTTCACCTAACTCAGTCGCTTTGGTTTTTAAATCATCGAGTTTATTGTCATTCGTCATGTCACAGCCCTCTTTCGTATTTAAAATTTTGCTTAACTCAGAGTTATACCTTGCTTTTTAAGTGCTGACGTCATTTGCATCATTTGGAAACAATAGCTGTACAGGATGCAGCAATTTAAACACCATCCTGTAGCACTATACGGAAAATACTAACGCTTTAAAGTACTGATAAAACTGATGACTGCAAACAGCCAAATAAACAAAATGAAACTGCGTGCTTGAGTGAAATGGGTCACGTCTGCGCCATGTACAATATTATGACGGTTGGCGGTAATACTTGAACTCGCATCCATTTTCAATGCTTCAAGGCTCAGGAAATACGGATTGATTTCACTGGCAATTTTGACTTTATGCCATAGGCTTTTGACCTCATGACCTTTCAAACCCGGTACAATTTTATAGACATCGACAAACTTAGTTTGATTTTGCTGTAAATAACCATGCTCAATTAGCGCATCCGTCAAAATCCCTTCAATTTGACCATAAAGAACCGTAATACAACCGGCATAACACTGCTGTTGATACAGTTTTAAAGTTTCTTCAATCACGCTGCGGCGCTGGGCTTGGAATGCCCCCAAATCCATCGCGTCGTAAGCTTCAAGCAAAGTCGTTTGGAAATAGTCCGTTTGAATTAAATCGGGCAATTGAAACTCAGTAATATCCGCTTCTTTTTCATTGGCCATTTGCCAGAAAAACAACAGGTTGAGCACATCATTGGCGATTGGGTTATCACTTTCATACTCAAGCTGATCGGCCATGATTGCAAAGTACGGATCTTCCAACTCGAGCTGACGTAGCGACTCGACCAATTGTGCATGTGGTCGACTGCCCATTGAAGCAAGATATTGTTCAGCTTGTTGTAAAAGTCGATTGCCCAGTAGTTTAGTCGCTTGTGGATTTTGCGGAATTCGGGTCACAGGTTGGTCGAAATCAAAATCATCATCGATCATGGACGGCATACTCTTAAAAACGGGCTGAATGTACGTATTATCGCTGTTAATGGCGCATGAATATAGAGAAAATATGCATTAGTTTTAAGCTCCATGACTTGAGTACTGAACAATCCCTTCAATCTTTCATTAAAAGATGAACAAGATGCTTTATGCCGTTTTAGACCATGCATTTCCCATGATTTTTTCAGTATTTTGCTCAAATTAGCGATGGATGCTCAATCTAGCGATCAATTCATATGGGCTTTAGTCTCATTTGAAAACTTTTCACCGATTCACTTGTGCAAGTCGCGGCTATCTAAGGTAAAATCGTTGACCTTATATAAAATACGAATGAGAGAGTCATATCCGTGCGTAATATTTTAGTCACTAACGCCCTACCATACGCCAATGGTCCCATCCATATGGGACACTTACTCGGTTATATCCAAGCAGATATTTGGGTTCGTGCCATGCGTGCAATGGGACACGATGTGACTTATGTATGTGCGGATGATGCTCACGGTACAGCCATCATGCTACGTGCCGAAGCCAATGGTATTTCACCTGAAGATCAAATTGCCAACGTACAAAAAGAACACATCCGTGATTTTGATGGTTTCGGTGTGCATTTCGACCATTATGATTCAACGCATAGTGATGAAAACCGCTCTCGTGCTTCTGAAATTTATGTGAAAAACCGTGAAGCAGGCAATATTGCCATCCGTCCTGTCAACCAGCTTTTTGACCCTGAAAAAGGCATGTTCTTATCGGATCGTTTCATTAAAGGCACATGCCCGAAATGTAAATCGGAAGATCAATATGGCGATGCGTGCGAAGTCTGCGGTACAACATACAATGCAACTGAGCTTTTAAACCCGAAATCAACTTTGAGTGGTGCGACGCCTGTAGAGAAATCTTCGGATCACTACTTCTTTAAACTGCCGAATTTCTCAGAATATTTACAAAAATGGACGCGTGACCAAGGTCGATTACCTGTTTCAATTGCCAATAAGCTTGATGAATGGTTTGAAGCGGGTCTATCCGATTGGGATATTTCACGTGATGCGCCGTATTTCGGTTTTGAAATTCCAGATGCACCGAATAAATATTTCTACGTTTGGGTCGATGCGCCGATTGGTTATATGTCGAGTTTTGAAAACTATATCAAAGCTAAACGTCCTGATTTAAGTTTTGACGACTTTTGGAAGAAAGACTCTGACAAAGAAGTCTATCACTTCATTGGTAAAGACATCGTTTACTTCCACGCGCTGTTCTGGCCTGCAATGCTTGAAGGTGCAAACTACCGTACGCCATCAGGTTTATTCGTCAATGGTTTCTTGACGGTGAACGGTCAGAAGATGTCGAAGTCTCGCGGGACATTCATCAAAGCTGAAACCTATTTAGAACACTTAAACCCTGAGTACTTACGTTATTACTTCGCGTCTAAACTGTCAGATAAAGTTGAAGACTCTGATTTGAACTTGGATGATTTCGTTCAGAAAGTAAACTCAGACTTGGTTGGTAAAGTGGTCAACATTGCCAGCCGTTGTGCAAAATTCATCAACACCAAGTTTGATAATAAATTATCAGCAACTTGTGCAGAGCCTGAATTGGTACAAAGCTTTATTGATGCGGGCGACTCAATTGCGAAAGCCTATGAAGCACGCGAGTTCTCTGCTGCGATTCGTGAAATCATGGCGCTTGCAGATAAAGCCAACCAATATATTGATGAGAAAAAACCGTGGGCTTTAGCGAAAGTTGAAGGCAAAGAACAGCAAGTACACGATGTTTGTTCGGTGGGGATTAACCTATTCCGTCAATTGGCTGTGTACCTTGCGCCTGTACTTCCAACTTTAGCAGCTCAAGTGCAAGAGTTCTTAAAACTATACCGCTTTGACTTTGCTTCTGCTCAAACGGCATTGGTTGATCATGAAATTGCATTGTTCCAACCTTTAATGCAACGTGTAGACCCTAAAGCAGTTGCTGCGATGGTTGATGCATCGAAAGATTCTTTAGCGACTGCGGCTGAACCTGCAAAAGTTGAAAAGAAAAAAGAGAAGAAAGCTTCGACTAAGCCTGAGCCAAAAGTGGGTGAGGCTGAAATTATTGGTATTGACGACTTTATGAAAGTTGACCTTCGTGTTGCTGAAGTTTTAGAAGCTGCAACGGTCGAAGGCTCGGACAAGTTACTTCAATTGACTTTAAATGTCGGCGAAGCTGAACCGCGTAATGTATTCAGTGGTATTCGTGAGTTCTACCAACCAGAAGACTTAAAAGGCAAATTGGTGGTGATGGTGACTAACCTTGCACCTCGTAAGATGCGGTTTGGTATTTCAAACGGTATGGTACTTGCAGCGGGTAATGGCGAAGGTGTTTGGGTGATTTCACCTGAATCTGGCGCTAAAGCTGGTGATAAAGTGTCTTAAGGTTTAATCCTTAAAAACAAAGCCTCTACGTTGTAGGGGCTTTTTTATTATTTGCTGTTTCTCCCCCCTCATCCTAGCCTTCTCCCTCAGGGAGAAGGAACTTTCATTAGGGAATAATTTAATTAATTACACGCTCTCTTTTAATAAAAAAGATGAGAAAACCATTATCTAGTCACATGACCAGTGACATGGATGTCGCCCGTTCACTAGGGGCACATGGATGTGCCCTCTAGTGAACAAAGGGGTTTTGTTACTTTTGTCCAGTCAAAAGTAAAGATCATCTAATTTTTATTTTATAAGATAGCATCTAATACTATAAATATTAGATGCTTAACATTAATTATTGAAATTTTATTCAAGAAGTCTCAAATGCAAATTGACCAATTAAATACGATAGCTACTTTAGTTGCTCTAATAATATTTATAAATTGGAAAAAGCAAAAAGGCAGTGAAGTTATTTCTAATGAAGCAAAAGAGACTTTCTATCTTGTAAAAAGCTTACCTCAGCAACCCAGTATTGTATTAGAAGACATACTTAAGATGGCTATTGAAAATTCATCACCAAATGTACCAAACGATTTCGATAAGGCGAGATTTGAAATGTTTAGGGACTTAAATATAGAAATCATTAAAAAATTAGATTTAATCGCTTTTGACAACGAAGATCAAGAAACACTAGCTATTATCGAAAATTATACGAATAGTTATAAAAATTTTGACATTTTATATTCTCGTCCAACGACAACAAAAAACATTTTAGAACTCCACACATTATACAAAGTCAATATGGATTGCTTAAAAATAGAACTCTACAAATACATACTATATAAAAAAACGTTATAATACAGTTCTATTGGATGTATTTACTTATTTTGCTACCACCAAAAACTAGATGAAAAAAATCAACCCACATGCTAAAAAATAGACAATTCAACAAATTTTGTGAAACTTTATAAATGAATAAGTTACTTGCTTCCGCTTTAATTATCTCTAGTATCAGCAGTATTTCAGCTTTCGCCCTTTCCCCGCCCGCCCTAATCTCCCAACAAAAACAAGTCTCAGGCTATTTCCAATACCAAGCGGGTGATACACAAATCACTGCCCTGCTCGATGGCACCAACTTCATGTCACCTAAACTCTTTCAAAATACCCCAGAAAAAGAAGTGCATGAAATTTTAAAGAAATATGCTGCTAACCAAGCCAAGGGCGTACAAACCTCAGTCAATGCCTTCCTCGTGAATACAGGCCATTCGCTGGTTTTAGTGGATAGCGGCGCTGCGAGCTGTTTTGGCGCACATTTGGGTTCAGTGTTAAGCAATTTAAAAGCATCTGGCTATCAACCAAAGCAAGTCGATACCATCTTGCTGACGCACCTACACCCAGACCATGTGTGTGGTATTAGCCAAAATGGCGTGGCAAACTTTCCAAATGCAACGGTTTATGTTTCGAGCGATGAAGCGAACTATTGGCTAAACCCGAAACAGGTCGAAAAGCTCCCGAAAGAAAAACAAGCCGGCTACCTAGGAACTGTTGAAAAAATTAAACAAGCCATTGCGCCCTATCAAGCCAAACAACGCTCCAAAACGTATCAATTGGGCGATCAAGTTCAGGGCTTTAAAGTGATTAATACCGCGGGGCATACGCCGGGACATTTTAGCTATGAGCTGAAAACCAAAGATGAAACGGTGGTCTTTATTGGTGACATTGTGCATTCACATACTGTGCAATTCGACAAGCCAGAAACCGCTATTGATTATGACATCGACCCGAAAAAAGCAGTGCAAACACGCTTAAAACAATTTGCGGAATATGCAAAAGGCGGGCAAACCATTGCAGCACCACACTTGCCATTCCCTGCTATTGGACATATCTATTCCTCAGATGGGAAAAGCTATCAATGGATTCCTGTGCATTTTAAGGATTAATTTATACGAAAATTAACTCTTCTTTTGGCTGAGAGTTAAAAGACTCTTCATCCAAATAGAAGTTTGTTAAATCATAAAAATCCCCTCATTTGAGGGGATTTTTTTTACTACTGTGGACTCATCGAGTTTTGTACAAAATGCGGAGAGCGAGGTCCGTATAGCAACCCTTTTTGCTGCATCAACTGCGGAGCATACAACTGCGTACTCACACTGTTAGACAGCACATAGGCTTTGTCAGATAAATGATTAGAAATTTGGTCAATCAAGGCACCCACTAACATCCCGACTAGACCCGCGTTGCTATTATTATTGGCTTGTTGGATTTTTTCCTGACCTTCCCATAATAATGCCCCGGTTTTTAAATCAACCAATTTCGCCTCGACCGCAACGGTCGATGTCGATTGAATCACCTGATATTTAGAACCATATTCTTTGACTTTGACATACAGTGCAGCATCCGCTCCAAAAATTTCATTGAGTTTCTGAATTGGAATTTGCTGCGCATCATAGCCGTTGGTTACGCCATTTTCTTTAAATAGCGTATCGACCACAGAAATAGGGAACACATAATAGCCCGCTTCTGCGACAGGTAAAGTCACGGTAGACCAATACCCATAGGTTGCGCGTGTATCGGGTGATTCATTTACAGGCGGCAACACCAAAATGGATTTTGGCATATTGGCATGATATGCAGATAAGTCACGTATACTTTTAGGTGTCGTAGCACAACCCGTGAAGAGTGTCACAACAAGGCCAAGTACGCATAGTTTTTTGAAATGTTTCACTTCACACTCCCTGCCGCAGACTGGGCTGTCATTTTTTTCAAAAGACGATCCATTAATACTGTCGACTCTGGGTAGGTTTGGCGTTCAAGTTCAAAATACTGAACGGCACGTGGCCCATTATTGATATTTAAGTTCAATAAACCCAAATGTGCATACAAGCCCGGAGGCACTGCTGCATTTTTGGCTTTGGCTTTTTCAATATCTTTTTCAAGTTTACCAATCTGTTCTTGTGGAGAAGTCTTTTCTGGCAGACTCAACATCAAATAGGTTTGCTGCGGGTATTCGCCCCAGCTATATAACGATTTTGGCGCTGAAACACAGCCCACCAAAGTCATGGTGCAGATTGCACCTAAAACCAATACGATTTTTTTCATTGATTCAAACCAGTTACTGCGCAGACCACTTATTGGTTTGAATATCCAACACCAAATTATTAACCGCTTCGCGTACAGCCAAATCTAGAACTTTGCCGTTTAAAGTTGAGTCATAAGAAGCGGTAGAACCAAAACCTAAAATTTCACGTTCACTGAGTGCATACTCGCCTGCGCCTTGCACCGAGTGAACAATTTCTGCTGTTTTGACATCGACAATATTTAAGTTCACTTTGGCATAAGCAATTTGGGTTTTACCACGCCCCAATATGCCAAATAGCTGGTGATCACCAACTTCTTTACGGCCAAATTCAGACACATCGCCCGTTAATACATAACGTGCACCTTTAATGGCTTGAGATGATTTGGTGAAACCTGCTTCTTGTTGTAATTCAGCAAGGTTGTCGCGGTTTAGGACAGAGAAATAGCCCGATTGCTGTAAATGCGTTTCTAAAATGGTTTTCGCCTGACCACCTAAACGATCAACATTGTCTGAGAAAATGCCACGCATGTAGCTTGAGCGGTTGTCAAATTTTCCTACAGAAACAGGCGTTTTAGTGCCAGCGTATTTGACTGTCGCCACTGCCGCTGTTACTTGCGGTGATTGAATTGTTTTTGACGTTTCTGTTGTTGAACATGCAGATAATGCTAAGCCACTCAAAACGGCCAAAAATATAGATTTATTCAAAATTTATCCCTCAAATCTTTAATTTAAAAATCATTAAAAAAATCAAAGGGATTATAACCATTTAGCTTTTAGTTACCTATACAAAATCCAGTTTTGTTGTTGTAAACCTTATCACTTCATTCCAAAAATCAGTTTTAAACCCAACACCGTCATCACCGCCCCTGCTGCGCGGTCAAATACTGCTTTAAACTTCAAATACACACGGCGCGGCTTTTCAGCAGACAATGCCACTGCAACCAACGAACACCAACCCGCATCAATAAAGAAACACAGAATAGGTAGTACATAATAGTAATAAGTTGGGATTTCTTTGGGTAAAAGTGCAGTAAAAATACTGGCTAGAACAATCGCAATTTTAGGGTTGGAAAGCTGAGTAATTAAACCAGTCATAAAGGCACGGCGTAAAGTCATTGCTTTCGAGCTGGAATGATCTGCCTCAATTGGCTCTTTGGCATGTTTAATAATTTTAAATGCGAGCCAAAGCAAATAGATCCCACCACAAATTTTTAAGGCCAAATACGCTGACGGCACTGCCAACAAAAAGGCTTGTAAACCAAGTACAGCCAACAGACCAAAAACAGCTGCGCCTGTTCCTGTCCCCAGTGCGGTAAAGAGGCCATGCTTTCGAGAAATCGCAATCGAATTTTTTGCTACATAAATCGACGTCGGTCCAGGGCTCATTGCGCCTAACATTAATGCAAAGGCAATGGAGCCCAAAATCCAAAATGATTCCAAGAGTGACCTCTAAATTGAGAGAATTTATCAGCTGCGATTTTACGCTAAACAAAGTTTTTACGATATTCACTTTATCAGTTATTTTTCACATTTATATCGTGATCAAGCCACAGCTTGTACACCCATTATATTTTTTAATGATAAATAAAAAGCCTATTTTTAAGTAAATTCGGCATAGGCCATAGTGAAAACAACAATAGAGCAATTACTCAACAATAAACTTCAACATCAGTTATTTAGATAATATTCAATTTTAATAAAAAGACAAATGTGTATTAAAAATAGCCATCATGTTCTTATTTTTGATTACAAAATATAATGGGGGAATTGCTTCCCTTTTCATACATTTTTCATATATAAAAAGACTTACTATTTATAAGGTTTTATTTCTAAAAACCACATTTTTTAACTTCATAATTTTTAACATCATAATTACAGGTGAACCATGCAAAATAAGAAGCGCACCCCATTAGACGCGCAACAATCCCATCTTTGGATCATTGGTGGTGGTATCGCAGGTATGGCTGCCGCTGCATTTGCAATCCGCGATGCCAAAGTCCCTGCCAAAAATATCCATATTTTAGAAGAACTCGATATTTCAGGCGGCTCAATGGATGGCGGACATACACCGCATGCCGCACAAGCTTGGGTAACACGTGGTGGGCGGATGCTGACCGATGAAACTTATTTGTGCCTATGGGACTTATTTTCCAGTATTCCATCCTTGGAAAATCCAGACATTTCAGTGCGTGAAGAATGTCGTGAGTTTAATGAAAAAGTAAAAACCCACGCCAATGCACGTTTAATTGATGCCGAACATGTCATTGCGGATGCGGCAAAGCTTGGCCTGAATACGCTACATCGTGCACAGATGCTGCGCCTATTGGCTTCAAAAGAAGAAAAAATTGGCAGTCGCCGCATTGATGAGTTTTTTGATGAAGCCTTTTTTGAAACCAATTTCTGGCGCATGTGGCGCACGACTTTCGCTTTTCAAAAATGGCACAGTGCAGCAGAGTTAAGACGCTATTTCTTGCGTTTTATTCAAGAATTGCCACGCATTCATACCTTAGCGGGTGTGAAACGTACTAAGTACAACCAATATGATTCAATGATTCTGCCCTTACAGCGTTGGCTAGTCGCACAAGGCGTCGATGTGCGTTTTGGACACTATGTCACAGATGCGGACTTCATTACCAATGCTGCAACTCAAGAACGCCATGCTTCGCGCCTATATGTACAACTGCCTGAAGGCTCAGAGCAAATTAATCTAAAAGCCAATGATTTAGCTATTTTCACTTTAGGCTCTATTACCGCAGATTCGCGTTATGGCGGTAATCATGACGTGCCTGCCCTCGTTCGTCATCGAGAAGACCATGGCTGGACACTTTGGGAAACTTTGGCACAAAAAGCCCCAGACTTTGGCCGTCCAATGACTTTTTATGGCAATGTCGATGAACATAAGTGGGAGTCTTTCACTCTGACTATGAACGATGACGTGTTGCTTAAACGCATTATTGACTATACAGGCAATGAACCAGGCACAGGCGCACTGATGACTTGGTATGAGTCGGGTTGGCATTTATCCATCGTGGTTCCTGCACAGCCGCACTTTGCCGACTTACCTGAAGGCCTCTATACCTTATGGGGCTACGGTTTCCAAATTGACCATATGGGCGATTACATCAAGAAACCAATGTCCGAAGCCACAGGGCAAGAAATCCTAACAGAACTGATTAAACAGCTCGGTTTTGACGACATTTTAGATCATGTTTTGGCAACCACCAATGTAACCACTGCCATGATGCCATATGCCTCTGCCCTATTCGCCTGCCGTAAGCCGGGGGATCGTCCACAGGTAATCCCACAAGGCTCACAAAACTTTGCTTTCCTTGGACAGTTTGTGGAAATTGAAGATGACGTGGTCTTTACTGTGGAATATTCAGTTCGTGGGGCGATGCTTGCCATTTATGAATTCTTTGGGGTGGAACGTGAAATCCCTGAAATTTACAACGGTCTGCTTGATCCGAAAGTCGGTTTGAAAGCTTTAGAAACTGTGTTCCACTAAGCTTTTAATCTATAGCGATAAGAGCATGCTTCTGTGCTCTTATCATTTTGAGCAAAATGTCACTTATTCGAATTACAAAACTCACTTGCAGCTTTGATTACACAGAGGCAGCATAAGACTCATCTAAAACTTTAAAAATAAATCTATGAAACTAGCAGAAGCACTTTTATTGCGTAGTGATTTACAAACCAAACTCGCCTCTTTACAACAACGCATCAACAATAATGTGCTAATCCAAGAAGGCGATGAACTGAGTGAAGATCCGAATGCGCTGATTGGTGAGGCCTTTAGTATAAATACAGAGTTACATCATCTGATTGAAAAAATTCATGCGACCAATGCTCAAGCTAAAACCAACACGGGCCAATCCATGCTCAGTGTTTTAAACGCACGTGATTTGCTCACGCAACAGCATCGTATTATTCAACAGGCCATCGACAGCTCACGACGTGAAAATGGTCGTTATAGTTCGAGTGAAATTCGCTGGGTTAAAACCATTACGGTTGCAGACTTACAAAAACAAGCCGATGCAATTAGCCAGCAACTCAGGCAAAATAACTTAGAGATTCAAGCTTCAAATTGGCAAATCGAACTGATCTAGCCAATTTGAGCCACAACAGTTTGGGCATATTGGGCGAGTACAAGGCCTTTTATACGTTTGTAAGGCTTTAATTCAACAAACGTTTGCAGGAAGTAAGACGTCTACTTCACATTTTCACAAATCTGGCGTAGCACAATGCATCTTTTATACTGCACATCGCACCTTGCACTACCATGTACTGACAATATGCCTCCCTATTTTCACCTATTAGTACGCATCAGCCTGTGTAGACGTTTTCTGATTCAAAGCCATTTCTTGTGATGGAAGTTTATAGTCACGATCATGCACTGGAACACCACCAATAATCATGGTACGGGCCTCAGTTCTAGGCTGATTCAAATCCTTTTTTGCATCACACGCGGTCAGTTGAGTGAGCAATAAAACCAATACTAGGGTAGATAAGGTTTTCATCATATCCCCTCATTTATCATTATTGTGCTTTCAGCATAGCACTTTTATTTTTCCAATCCTATCGACTTTGTTACAACTCTTATCCATCTACATGAGGGTTCTGTACGTATTTTTTTATTTAAAAAAATATTAATTATTAATAGATAAAACAACAACATGAGTTATTTAAGCTCACTAAAATTAGACTTAAACATTTATCCGATGTATTGAAAAAAATATCTTGGCGGAGTCTTATCTTGTTTTATTCAATTTCTTCATCAGCCTGCGGCTCGCCCTACTTTTGTTTCGACAAAAGTAGGCAAAACCATTGTCATCTGCAAAACCTGTTCATTTCTTGGATTTATTCAAATATAACGAATAAACATTATCTTATTTACACCATGCAGGTTGTAGATGACGTTTCCGAGTAGCATATTTCTTATCGAAATTAGATTAAATTAGAAAAAGACAAACTGATTTACAAAATCTTACAGGATTGAATATTTACAACGGACACTTTTGTCCGTTAAATAATAGTACTCCCAAATCAAATGAAATAATCATCATGACCAGTCGTCAACAGCGTGCTGCACAAAACCGTGAGGAACTGCTCGAAGCCGCAGTTCAGGTTTTTCGTACACACGGGATAAATGCGCCCTTACAGCAGGTGATTGATGCAGCCAATGTCGGACGGGCGACGTTTTATCGTAATTTTGCTGACCGTCGTGCCTTGGTGATTGCACTCATGGAACAAGCTTTGGAACGTCTTGCAGTTCGTGCAGAAGCATTTTCTCAGTATGACGATGGTTTTATCCGTTTAATTGAAAACCATGTCTACAACTTACCGTATTTAACCGCACTGATGGAATATTGGCGGGTGATTGAGCGGAATGATCCCGTCATGGTCGATATCTACGCACGCCGCGATGCGATTTTACAGCCTTTGATTGATCGAGCCATTCGACACGGCGTATGTCGCCCCGATTTGACTACCCAAGATTATGCCATGATTACGGCCATTTTAAGGACTTCATTTCAAGGACTGACCGATATAGAGCAACAACAACTTGCACAACGTGCGATTGAGCTCTTACTCAATGGTATTCGGGCATAAAGGTCACCACCCATGACACAGCCACCGCGTTTACTCGAACCTGCGCCAAACTGGACAGCTGAAGAAAAACCAACCCTGCCCGGCTCTCCTGCCGTGATCGCGCATTCCACGCCTAAGCGCTTCATATATTTTTTTATTGGCTTGTTTGTCGCACTATCTGCAAGTCTCAGTAACGGTTTCATTACCGCAAATTTACCCTTAATTCAGGGTGAATATGGACTAACACCCTCTGAGGTGGCATGGATTCCTGCGGCTTATGTGATGGCCAATGTCAGTGCGAATCTGATTCTGTTTAAAGCCCGCCAACAATATGGTCTGCGTCTATTTTCTGAAATTGGCCTACTCATTTTTATTGTGGTTCTGGTTTTACACGTCTTTGTGCATACCTTTGAAATGGCCGTACTGGTGCGTTTTATTAGCGGCATGGTTGCCGCACCGCTCAGCTCCTTAGGCATGTATTACATTATGCAGGCCTTTAAGCGGGAGGATTTTGGTCGCAGTATCTATTTGGCTTTAGGCTTCCAACAGCTCGGCATTCCACTGGCTTGGATCATTTCTCCGTACCTTATTGACGTCAATAACTGGAATGTCCTGTATACCTTTGAAATTGGTTTAGCGCTTTGCTGTTTCGCAATGGTGGTGTCTCTGAAGTTGCCCCGCAGTTTAAGAATTGCTGTTTTTGAAAAACAGGATTTCTTCACCTTTGCCCTGCTTGCGCCCGGTTTTGCCTTTTTGTGTATTGTGCTGACCCAAGGGCCTATCTTGTGGTGGTTTGAAGTGAAATGGTTGGCGTACCTTTTAATTGCAGGGTTCAGCCTAATTGTGATTGGTTTGGTCTACGAGCATTATCGGGTCAATCCACTGATTATGACGCGTTGGCTGGGGACATCATCCACGCTTCGTTTTATCATCGGTGCCTTTGCAATTCGCTTCTTAATGTCGGAGCAAAGTTATGCTGCCGTGAGTTTTCTCAAAACTATGGGCATGGGCCCCGATCAATTTGTGCCGCTCTATGTGGTGATCTTTTTAGGCATCGTGTCTGGAACCATATTTAGTACGATTACTTTTTCACGTGAACGGATTATTTGGCACCTACTATTAGCAGAAGCTTTGGTATTAATTGCTTGCGGGCTGGATTTTCATCTTACCAGCGATATTCGCCCTTCCAACTTTTACGGCAGTCAGTTTTTGGTGGGCTTTGCCAGTGGTGTGTTTATTGGCCCACTCTTGATCACGGGTATCTTAAGCGCCATGCAAAAAGGCCCTACCCATATTGTCACGTTCATTGTTTTATTTTCAGCGACTCAAACATTTGGTGGCTTAGTCGGTTCATCATTTTACTCCACTTATCAACAAGTCCGAACCCAAAACTATCGTGCTGAAATGATTCAACAACTACCCGAAACCAATCCATTGATTGCACAGCGTCTTTTAGCGTATCAACAAAGTTCGCATAGTTACACGCTCGATCAGCAGTTAGTGCAACAACAAGCCTTAAAAAATTTAAATCAAGTGGTGACTCGAGAGGCTCAAGTGCGTGCCTATAACGATGTGATTAGCTTGAATGGCGTCGTTGCCATGCTGCTGTTGTTGTGGGGGACATTCCTGATTGCACGGAATCAATATCAACTGCGACAACAAGCGAAAATCGGTCATGTCTAATGCCATTGCTCCCTATTTATTGAGAAATTGTTATGTCTGAAGATCAAAAACCTGTAGCCCCCGCTGAAACAACTGCAACGTCTGAAAATGCCTCTCAGCCTGAGCAGCCCGTGGCAGCAGCAACACCGATTACGCCGCCTTCGAGTAAACTGATTCCAACAGCGAAACGTACACTGATCTTGATGTTTTTAGTACTGATCATCGGTATCGGGATCATTTTATGGGCATGGAAAATTGGGCCATTTGAAAGTGCAGTTGAGTCCACTGACAACAGCTATATCAAAGGTAAAACCACAGTACTTTCTTCGCAAATTAATGGCTATGTCAAAGATGTGTTGGTCAGTGATTTTGATTACGTCAAAAAAGGACAGGTGTTAATGCATATTGATGCCACGACTTATGACCAAAAAGTCACACAGGCTGAAGCTGGCGTGGATCAAGCCCAAAATAACCTCTCCAATCAAAGCCAAAGTATTGCACAGCGTAAAGCCGATATTGTGGCGGCAGAAGCCAAGGTCGAACAAGCGCGAGCAGCGTACCAACTGTCATTGGCACAACAGCAGCGCTATCAGCAGTTGGGCAACTCTGGCGCAGCGTCTAAATCGGAACAAGACAAAGCCTTTGCCGATACCCAAAATAATTTAGCCTTACTGCAACAAGCACAGGCTAATGTCTTGGTGGCGAAAGAAGCACTGAAAACCGCACAAGTGGCTGAAACAGGACTCAAAGCACAAGTGACCAATGCCACTGCACAGCTGGATCAGGCCAAAACCACCAAAAACTACAGCAGCATTATCGCCCCGATGGATGGGCAACTGGGTGAAGTCAATCCACGTGTGGGACAATATGTGGCAGCAGGCACACAGCTGCTCTATCTGATTCCACAGCAAACTTGGGTCACCGCAAACTTTAAAGAAACTCAAATTACCAACATGAAAATTGGACAAAAAGCATGGTTCACCGTGGATGCTCTCAATCATCAGAAATTTACAGGTCATGTCGAGCAAATTTCCCCAGCGGCGGGCTCAGAGTTCAGTGTGCTTAAAACCGATAATGCTACGGGCAACTTTACCAAAGTGGTACAACGGATTGCGGTACGGATTGCAATTGATCCGAATCAAACAGGCATTGAAAATTTACGCCCAGGCATGTCCGTAATTAGTTCGGTCGATACCCACTCTGCACAGCGTTAATTCTGTGCAGAAACCACGACTTTTCACTTACACTATGCCTTGAGCCAAATTGATAAAAATCCTATGTTTAACCAGATTGCCCAAACCATTCCTTATCAGCAAATTACTGTCGAAGGATTTGACATCAGCATCAAACGTTTAGACCTAGTCCATCCGCAAATCTCAGGCAATAAATTTTTTAAACTCAAATACAATCTGTTGGCGGCACAGCAACAAGGCTATAAAAAACTGCTGACTTTTGGCGGTGCCTATTCCAATCATATTGCCGCAACGGCCTATGCTGCGCAGTTATTTGGTTTTGAGAGTCTGGGCATTATTCGGGGCGAAGAACTGGCAAGTAAACCTTTAAATACAACCTTAAATACAGCACAGCAATTCGGCATGCAGTTGCAGTTTGTGTCCCGTGAAGCCTATCGTCAAAAGCAAAATCCAGCCTACTTAGCACAGTTACAACAAGATTATCCTGAGTATTATGTGATTCCTGAAGGAGGAACCAATCCCCTTGCCATTCAAGGCTGCACAGAAATTCTCTCTGATGCGGATCGACAAAATTTCGATCTGATTTGTTGTGCCGTGGGGACGGGTGGCACCATTGCGGGTCTGATTGAAGCCAGTCATTCACAGCAGCAAATTTTGGGCTTCTCCGCGCTCAAAGGGGACTTTTTGAGTCAAGAGCTACAGCAACTGACTGAAAAACGCAATTGGCAAATTACCGATCAATATTGCTGTGGGGGTTATGCCAAAACTAATACTGAGTTATTGCAGTTTATCCATGCTTTTGAACAGCAATATGACATTCCACTGGAACAAATTTACACAGGCAAAATGCTGTTGGGCTTAAGTGATTTAATTCAACAAGGTACATTCCCAGCAGATCATCGTATTTTGGTGATTCATTCAGGTGGGTTGCAAGGTCGTTTAGCCGCGCTTTAGATAGTCCTGAAAAAGCAAAAAAGATGGTCTATAATGCCCTGCTTTATTCTCCCGTGAGTGTGTCATGTCCGCAAATCAATATGATGTCTTAGTTTTAGGTGCAGGTGCATCTGGCTTAATGACAGCCTATATGGCAGCTCAACGCGGACGTAAAGTGGTGGTGGTAGAAAAAGCCAATAAAGTCGGCAAAAAAATTCTCATGTCGGGTGGGGGTAAATGTAACTTTACCAACCTCTATGTCGAACCAAGCAACTTTATTTCACATAATCCACACTTTGTGATTTCAGCCCTGACTCGCTATACCAATTGGGACTTTATTGGGATGGTTTGTGAGTACGGTATTGAATATGAAGAGCGTAAACACGGTCAGCTCTTTACCCTAAAAGGTGCCAAAGAAATTTTAGCCATGCTATTGAGCGAGTGTGAAAAAACAGGTTTGGTCGACATTAAAACCAACTGTGAAGTAAAAGCCATCACCGCACTCGATGAGGAAGGTTTTCAAATTGCCACGACACTAGGGTATTTTGAAGCCGAATCTGTGGTAATTGCATCGGGTGGTTTATCTATTCCGACCTTAGGCGGCTCAGGGATTGGCTATGAAATTGCAAAGCAATTTGGTCACCATGTATATCCAACTCGCGCAGGTTTGGTGCCTTTTACCTTTTCAGATAGCTTTAAAGAAGTGACCACACGCTTAAGTGGCAACGCGGTCGATGCGACTTTATCGAATGACTTAAACGCTTTCACCGAAGCCCTTTTATTTACCCATCGTGGACTCAGTGGGCCAAGCTCGCTACAACTGTCGAATTATTGGGATGTAGGACAAAGCTTCAAAATTGACTTCTTGCCAAGTGTGGATTTGCAAGACTACTTAAAAGCTAAGAAGCACAGTCAACCCAAAGCCCTGCTGCGTACTTTACTGGGTGAACATTTCCCGAAAAGTGTGGTGGTTGAACTGCAAAACCTGATTTGGTCTGAACTGGCTGAAACAGCGATTGGTCAGTTGTCGGATGAAAAACTGGAGCACATTGCAACGCGTTTACATGCATTTGAAGTCAAACCATCAGGAACCGAAGGTTACCGTACTGCTGAAGTCACTTTAGGTGGCGTAGACACCACGGAAGTTTCATCAAAAACGATGGAAAGTAAAAAGCAAAAAGGCTTGTACTTTGTTGGTGAAATATTGGATGTCACAGGACATTTGGGCGGTTTTAACTTCCAATGGGCATGGTCATCTGCGCATGCCGCATCAGAATATGTCTAAGCCATGTGCTTAAAGCTATAAATTATTCCAAATAGTCAGTGCGTAGCAGTACGCACTGCTTTTGCTTCTGCTGACGGGCAAGCGCTAAGTCCATTTTCGCAATGGCAATATGGACATGGCTCGGCTGGATCACTGAACGTTTCATCATCAATGTTTTTTTTAATATTTGCATCATCTGTTTTTTCCTTTTTGAACTGCAATTTATAAAAATAAATCGTGAAATATTCATGCAGCTATCACAAAAGTATAGGCATTTAAGTATTTCTAATTTATGAAATATCCATATTCCATATGCATCAAACATACCAAATTAAAGTTCATTCAACACTATAGACTTTTGTATTATTTTTCATCAGATTCATCCGCATCACATCCCTCAGTTGCCGCAGTCGGTATTCTTTCAACATTGGTCTGCGTTGTCTCACTGGTCTTGGGTTTTGCAAATACAAATTTATAAGCACTCACAAAAAATCCAACCGTAATACCTGCAATGATGATTGGGGCAAAATATTTATTTGGGGCTTTTTTTGACATCGGTTTACTCCAATAAAAAAAACACCAACCGCCATCAGCGGTCGGTGTTTAGTGCGATTAATTTAGTCTGGATCTTTGGGGTGAACATCAATATCTTGTTCAGCTTCACCCGTTGAACCAAAAGGTTTATTTAAAGGTTTATGCGCAGGATCGACCTCTGCTGTAGTTGGAATATCATCTGCATGTTGATATTCCTCTGCAACCGTTGGTGTATCCATTTGCTCTTTTAGTGAGGCATGCTCTTCTTTGCCTTGTGCTGATTGTGTGCTTTCAGCTTTGGCCTGATAAAGTGGATTCGGTTGCGTACCTTCTTTTTTGGCTTTATCTAACAAATCGGTCAAAACCCGTTCCGCAGGTTGACGTCCACCGAGGCCAAAAGCCAGTGCAAAAGCAATGGCAACTGCCCCAAGCGTTAAACCAAAGGCCAAGTTTACAATGGAGTCTGCAATACCCATTGCACGCAAGCCCATCGCCAACACTAAGCCAATGATCAAGACACGTACAATGTTCGCCACCCAACGAGAACTATTGTATTCACCACGCTCAATCACCTGTGCAACCAAGTTCGCTAGCCAGAAGCCCACACCCAAAATGACTGCACCCAATAGGATGTTTGCACCAAACTGGATAAACATCGCAATCAAACCACTGATCTGTTCAAAGCCGAGTCGATTTGCAGCCTCAGAAACCGCAAATAACATGGTAAAGAACACAATGAAATAACCCACGACGCAAGATGCTTTGGTGTTTCCTAAGAAACGTTGCAAGCCAACTTTGTTTGGAATGTCATCTACACCTGTTCCCGACAAGACTTCAACCACAAGGCTTGCAACAAAACGTGACACTACATAGGCCAAAATTAAAATTAATGCCGCCGCAATGATGTGCGGAATCGCATTCATGATTTCATACAGCATGGCCGTCGCAGGTTGAGAAATTGCATCAATCCCTAAAGCTTCAAATGCAATAATCAGCGCTGTGATAATAACGATTGCAAAAACAAAAGATCCGAGCACTTTGGCCAAATCTGAGTTTTTAAACAGTCCTATTTTTTCAACCTGTTTTTGTACATCTAGGCTTCTCAATAAACCCTCAATAATGCCCCGTACAATTTTTGCTAGAATATAACCTGCAAAAACAATTACACCCGCAATAAAGATATTTGGCAGATACAGTACGGCTTCATTGACCATATTTTGGATCGGAAAGAGCAGCCCAGTCAGACCGAGTATCGACAAAACAATGGGTAAGAATAGTAATAAAATCAGCCAATAGACGATTTCACTAATATTTTGACTCAGCGTACTGACTCCTACATCCTGACTGAGTTTTTCATCTAGCTGAGTCCGATCAAGTCCTTTTTGTAATCCCACTTTGACCAGATTTGCCACAATCCAGCCAATAAAACCCACAGCAACTGCAGCCAACAGTTGTGGAATAAACAATAAGAACTGTTGAACCATATTACTAAATGGCCCACTTACACTGGTGAGATTGAGAACATTGAGTGCACCAATCACCGCAATAATCAAGATGAGCCAAAACACAACTCGAGAGATAATATTTTCAATATTTGAGCGATGACCGGTAGCACTGGAAAGTTTTTGGTTGGTTCCGAGTTTGGTTAAAACCTTTTTCACAGCACCTGCAATCAATAATGCAATAATCCAACCAATGATCAGGATGGCGATTGCGGACAGGATCGGGTGAAACTGGTCCCAATAATACATCGCATCAAATCGACCCTGATGCCCTACATAATCATTCATCTTGTTCTCCCTCTTGTTATGTCTACATCACAGCGACCTTTGCTCAAATACAGATTTTAGTTTTGAAGTGATTGTCTGCCATGAGGTATGAATGAGAAATGGAATACCTTTTTGATGACTGCTAAAGAAAAAACCCTTGTACATGACAAGGGCTTTAGTCTCGTTTAGCGGTCAGTTGCAGTCGCCGTATTGCTATCGGTGGCTACCGCTTCGTCACCTGCTGTTGCAGTAGTGCTGTTATTCGGTGTTGCAGGCTCTGCACTCGGATTCGGATGTCCTGGAGGCGCCTCAGTCGGATTTGGCTTGGTATCTGCAAACATATAAAGTAATAATGCGATTAAGAAAATTCCGACCAATGCCAACATATACACGGGCACGCGTTTTTTCTTTTGCCGCTCCTCTGGCGTTTGTACATGGGGCGGTTTATTGAAATCATGTGTCATAGCTCCCCCTCAATTTTCTATTATCAAGTTGTCGAATTTTTATACTAACAACTGCTTGTGTAGCATTGTGTTTCAAAGCATAGTGAGATAGTAAACAAGCGCTTTATTTTAAGATAAATTATTATTTTATAAGGCTTTAAAAACAGTCGCTCATCTGTCAATTCAGTGTTAAAAGTCATAGAAAAAGTATTTCCTATATACATAGACAAAAAGAGTCTGGCTAACAGCGCTCTTCAACTGAATTTGCGCTATAATTATGCACCTTGTTTTAGCTGTTTTTGGACTTTATGGCATATCGTCAACAAAGTGTAACGCTTGATTTAGACACTGATGTTACGCACCAATGTCATTTGCACTACACGCGAGACCAACATCTTATTGGTATTATTGAATTTTCTAAGCCTAGTTATATTCTAAAGTGGGGCGATTTGGAGTTTTTCCGCCGTCGTACTGAAGAGTTTTCAGTGATGCCTTTTCCTGAATGTGTCAATGCCATGATTATTGATATTCGAAATGTGCAAGCCTTTTTAGACAATGAAACACCCATCATTCCGTGGCGCTTACTGGAAGAAGAATGTCCTGTGCGTTTAGTTGTACCTCAAGACCGTTTAGATCACTATATTGGACTGTTTGAGCCAACATGGCTGACGACGGATATTGAAACGGCTATTTCTGAAATCCGTGAATATATGGATATGTTTGTGCACTAAGCACTTCTTGATACACACCTGCTCATCTCCTCCCCCTTGCGATTGTGCCCCGTCATTTGTTCATAACGTACAGTCGCAATTATTTTTTAGTTTTTAATCCTCTGCGGAAAACGTAGGACAGTAAACCGAATCTAACTGACTTTTATATACTGCGTCATAAAACGGATCATCTTCAAAATAAAGCACTTTTCTTTGCTATTGCAGTTTTAGCATGTTCTACACGAACAAAATCCATTCTGTCATGCATCCATAACGAAACGCATAGCCAACCCTGTGGCATTAGACATTAGCCTAATAAAATGAATTAGAAAACTTGAAATGGCACGCATTATGCATAATTTTCTTTTTAATATCAGAGGAATATAGCGATGCACTTATTTAAAGCATTATTAACAAAATATTAAAAATCCCTCTTGAGCAGCAAAAGCAATCTCGATTAAGATGCAGACTAAGCTGTAAAAAAATACCATAAAAAGAACATCTTTTGCACAGAATAAAGCTTTAACCCAATTCTGACGTTTTTGATAAAAACAATGCAATTGATGCTGCAAACAAAAGGAGTTTGTACATGACCATGCAACGTAATCTTTCTGCCCTATTTTGTGCAAGTGCACTTGCACTGAGCCTCAGCGCATGTAGCGACAACAAAGCACCTGCAACGGATGCAGCTAGCACTGGCGCAGATGCTTCACAGTCAGGCACTTTAGATAAGATTAAAAAATCAGGAACCATTGTTTTAGGTTACCGAGATTCCTCTATTCCATTCTCCTATATCGCAGACAACCCAAATCAACCTGTCGGTTATGCACATGATTTACAGCTCAAAGTTGTTGAAGCTGTTAAGCAAAAGCTGAATATGCCTGATTTAAAAATTCGCTATAACTTAGTCACCAGCCAAAACCGCATTCCATTGGTTTCAAATGGTACTGTTGATCTTGAATGTGGTTCAACCACAAACAACAAAGAGCGTCAGCAGCAAGTTGATTTTTCTGTGGGCTTCTTTGAAGTGGGTTCACGTTTACTTACTGCAACGGATTCAGGCGTGAAGGATTTTGCTGACTTAAAAGGCAAAAAATTAGTGACTACAGCAGGGACAACCTCTGAACGCTATATCCGTCAGCATGAAAAAGAGCTCGGTATTGGTGAAGTGATTTCTGCAAAAGACCATGCTGAATCATTCTTGATGCTCCAAAGCGGTCGTGCTGCTGCGTTTATGATGGATGACATTTTACTCGCTGGAGAAAAATCGAAAGCCAAAGATCCAAACAAGTGGCATATTGTCGGTACAGCACCAATTCAAGAAGTTTATGGCTGTATGTTACGTAAAGGCGACACAGGCTTTAAGCAAGTGGTTGATGATGCAATTAAAGCCACTTATAGCTCAGGTGAAATTAACAAAATGTATAACAAATGGTTTGAACAACCAATTCCACCGAAAAACATTAACCTGAACTTTGCTATGTCAGACCAACTTAAAGCCTTAATTGCAAACCCACATGACCGTGATCAGTAAACGATAAAGGAAAGATTAATGTTCACTCAGGCAAAGTTTCTTTGCCTGACCTATTTTAGGGGATTGTCATGAATTATACCTGGAACTGGGGCGTCCTTTGGCAATCCACAGGCGTCGGAGATAGTACCTATCTCAGTTGGATTTTAATTGGTTTAGGCTGGCTGGTTGTTATTGCCATTGTGGCTTGGAGCATTGCAATGGTGCTCGGAAGTATTCTCGGCATTATGCGCACACTTCCCAATAAAACCGCACGTGCTATTGGCACTGGCTACGTCACCATTTTTCGTAATGTACCATTACTGATCCAATTGTTTATTTGGTTTTATGTGGTACCGAATTTCTTACCTGGCCCGATTAAGTCATGGTGGATTAATGATTTAAGTGCAGGAACAACAGCACTGATTTCTGCCAGTATCGGTCTTGGACTGTTTACTGCAGCACGTGTCTGCGAACAAGTCCGCACAGGTATTGAAGCTTTACCTACAGGACAGGTCAATGCAGGTTATGCCATGGGTTTTAGTACTGCACAGCTATACCGCTACGTCATTTTACCACAGTCCTTCCGTACGATTTTGCCGCCACTGAGTTCAGAGCTGACCAACTGCGTCAAAAATACTTCTGTGGCCTCTTTAGTTGGGGTCTCCGAGATTATTTCGCAGATGAAAACCATCAGCGAATATACGCAGAACACCATCGAAATCTATACCTATGTCACAATTATTTTCATCGTTATCAACGTGTGCTTAATTACCTTAATGACGCTGCTTGAAAAACGTTTACGTGTCCCAGGTTTAATTGCAGGAGCTAAATAATGGAATGGCTCACCGCATTTACCCATGATTTGCAGTTATCTGCACCGGCCCTATGGCATGGTTTAAGCATCACTTTAAAAGTGGTCATCATCGCCACCATTGGCGGTATTTTCATTGGCACGCTGTTGGCACTGATGCGTTTGTCTTCAATCCGCATCTTGAATTTAATTGCCCAAAGCTATGTCAATTTATTCCGCTCGATTCCGCTACTTTTGGTATTGATGTGGTTCTACTTTGCTGTACCGTTCATCTACACCACAGTCACGGGAAATTACCTGACCATTGATACCGCTTTGGTCTCAAGTATTGTGGCTTTCATGTTATTTGAAGCAGCTTATTTCTCGGAAATTGTACGTGCAGGGATTCAATCGATTCCTAAAGGACAGTCTGCCGCGGCTTATGCACTAGGCATGACCTATGGTCAGTCCATGCGTTTAATCATTTTGCCGCAAGCATTTCGCAAAATGACACCGCTACTGTTACAACAAACCATCATCTTGTTCCAAGACTCAACCATGGTGTACGCCATTGGTCTACTCGACTTCTTCCGCACCAACTACGTGCGGGGCGATTTGATGTCTCTATTAACGCAATATATTTTATTTGCTGGCTTGGTGTATTTCACCATCAGTATGCTAGCCACATATGCAGTAAAACGATTACAAAGGAGGTTAAGCGTATGAGCGACCAAAAAGTAATGATTGACCTCCAAAATGTCAGTAAATGGTATGGCGATTTTCAAGTATTAACCGATTGCACCACACAAATTTGCCAAGGTGAAGTGGTGGTGGTCTGTGGCCCATCAGGCTCAGGTAAATCGACCCTGATTAAAACAGTGAATGGACTAGAAGCTTTCCAACAAGGTCAAATCACAGTCGATGGAATTCCCATCAAAGACCCTAAAACAGATTTGACCAAATTACGCAGTCGCGTAGGCATGGTGTTTCAGCATTTCGAGTTGTTTCCACACTTAAGCATTACTGAAAATTTAACCATTGCCCAAATTAAAGTATTGGGACGCTCTGAAGCTGAAGCTAAAAAGAAAGGCTTAGGCTATTTAGAACGGGTTGGGCTGAGTGCACATGCACATAAATTTCCAGCACAACTTTCAGGTGGACAACAACAACGTGTAGCAATTGCCCGTGCCTTAAGCATGGATCCGATTGCCATGTTGTTTGATGAGCCGACATCGGCGCTTGACCCTGAAATGATTAATGAAGTTCTTGATGTGATGGTCGAGTTGGCACATGAAGGCATGACCATGATGTGTGTCACCCATGAAATGGGCTTTGCCCGCCAAGTGGCCAACCGTGTGTTGTTTATGGATCAAGGTAAAATTGTCGAAGACTGTAGCAAGGATGATTTCTTTAACACCAAACGTGGCGAACGTGCTCAACAGTTCTTAGACAAGATCTTGCACTAGCACAGACATGTTATCCCACATTAAAAAAGCAGATCACATGATCTGCTTTTTTAATTTACGCTCTAGTCTAAAACCAAACGTGCATTGGTGGCTTGAACAGGACGGTTATTCGGATACCCCATCAGTGCAGCGAAGTTTGCAATTTGCTGCACTGATGCCTGCTGAATATCTTTTAAGACCACCCAACGTACACCTTCAGTACACGGTGGTGTCGTGAGCGAACCATTAAAGCGGTAGTACTCGCGATGTGTCGGCAGAAATTGATCTGCGTTTAAATTAAGTCCTTTTTGAGATTGCCTGTGCTGCTGCCATAAGCCATCAAGCGCTTGATTCTTTTTCCCTTGTTCATACATCACCGCAACCACAGCCAGCTCCCCTTTTTCAGAAGCATGGACTAAATGTAACTCCATCGGAAAGCTTTTGCCGTGGATCGTATTTTCTGAAGGGCTGTGTAAATGCATTTGCAATAATTGAAATCGTTCTCCCTCTAAACTTAAATAACTGCCTTGATGAAAATTGGCTTGTAGAGTATGAGGAAGCTTCGCGATACTTGTTGCAGCAGTTTTATAATCAAAATCAAGTGGCGCAAGGTCTGCTGAAATCACACGCTCAATATTAATGGGCGATTGATTATGCCCCGCACAAGTTTGATATTTGGTGTTGAGCTGACTCCAATACTGCGGTGCTTTTTGTGCTTGATAACCCCAATCCGAGGTTACTTCACTACTGGCCCAAGCCACTACACATGGGAGACCAAACAATGTTGTTATTAGTTTTTTATTCATCATAATCCATCAAAAAATATCGGTTTAAAACGTCCGATATCCTCTAAGAAATCACGCTCAGGCCGCAAAACCTAAAATGCCATTTCTGCCTACTTGTCTTTGTTTTTTGTGCAAACACTGTAATCATGACTTTCAAGTAAAAAGCCAATGCTGCTCTGCTATTTTGTCTTGTTTTTAGATATAAAACGATGAAATAGGACTGATCATATATGACAATAATTACAATTAATTACATGTAGTTATGTGATTATTCACCTTTTATCTGTGCTAAATTAAAATAAGAATGAGAAAATACAATGGTGTTTAAAAACTTTCACTGATGCACAATCAGCATGCACATTTCATAGCATGAGCGTTCCAAAAGAGAACAAAGCAACGGAGACTCAGCTAAAAATAGCTGCTGACCAAATTTTTTTATCATTTTTTGAGTTTCTACTTTTTGGGTTTAGCTCAAGAGATAAAATATACACTTGTATATTTAAAATAAAGAAACTTAGATAAACATAATATATTCATAAACTTAATATTAACTTATATTTTAACCCATGCACCACTGCAATGCACAAACACCATCATGGTGCACACTTTTGCTTTATATCGAGTCTTGTTATTTTTAAGCAAAACTTAATCAATATTTCCTTTTTGCTGAGATCTTCACGAAATTACAGGCATCAGTATACTGAGTTTCTTTTTGCAAAATTTTGCACTCAAATGGAACCTAAACATGCAAAATATTGACTTACTTTTTCTTCTTCTTGGTGCGGTTTTAGTCCTTGCCATGCACGCGGGCTTTGCTTTTTTAGAACTAGGGACAGTTCGTCATAAAAACCAAGTTAACGCTTTAAGTAAAATTTTAACGGACTTTTCACTTTCCGCAATCGCCTACTTCTTTGTCGGTTACTACATTTCCTATGGACATCATTTTTTCCATATCGGGGATACCTTAGCGGCGGATCATGGTTATAACCTGATGCGCTGTTTCTTCCTGCTCACTTTTGCGGCCGCAATTCCAGCCATTATTTCAGGCGGTATTGCCGAGCGTGCCAAAATGCGCTCACAAGCGATTGCCACCGTGTTATTGGTGGCCTTGGTTTATCCTTTTTTTGAAGGGATCGCATGGAATGGAAACTTTGGTTTACAGCAGTGGCTACAAGACACTTTCGGTGCAAGTTTCCATGACTTCGCAGGTTCAGTGGTGGTACATGCGATGGGAGGCTGGATAGCTCTGGCTGCGGTGGTTCTACTCGGTGCACGTGATGGTCGCTACAAAAAAGATGGTCGTGTCAGTGCGCATCCTCCTTCATCTATTCCATTCTTGGCTTTAGGTTCATGGATTTTAATCGTGGGTTGGTTTGGCTTTAACGTGATGAGTGCACAGCGTTTAGATGCAATTTCAGGACTGGTCGCGATTAACTCACTTATGGCCATGGTTGGCGGAACCTTGGCAGCCAACTTCGCAGGAAAAAATGACCCAGGCTTCTTACACAATGGGCCTTTAGCTGGTCTCGTTGCAATTTGCGCAGGTTCGGATGTCGTACATCCGATTGGGGCATTGGTGATTGGCGCCATTGCTGGACTGATTTTTGTCAAACTTTTCACCTACACCCAAAACAAGCTAAAAGTCGATGATGTACTCGGTGTATGGCCTTTGCACGGCGTATGTGGTGCCTTTGGTGGGCTTGCAGTCGGGATCTTTGGTCAAAAATGGCTTGGTGGTTTAGGCGGTGTTGCGATGATGTCACAGCTGATTGGTACGCTCTTAGCTATTGGTATTGCTGTTGTTGGTGGATTGGTGGTCTATGGCGCTTTAAAAGCCACGATGGGCATCCGTTTAAGTCAAGAAGATGAATTTCGCGGTGCAGATTTATCTATTCATAAAATCTCTGCCAACTCAGATGACAGTATGTTCTAAGCACATTTCCACTTTAATGCGGCTCACATGGACCGCTTTTTTTATTCGTATTGAACATTATAAGAGGCTTTTAGCGTTCTAAATAATCAAAAATCTCAGACAATGCCGTGATACTCGGTGCAGCCATCTGTACTGAGGGAACATGAAACCCAGATAGCCACAGGGCTTGCATTCCAGCCTGCTGCGCACCTTGTACATCATTAATAGGATGGTCACCGATAAATAAGCACTGCTCCACGTCAACAGCCAGTTGCTGTGCGGTATCTATAAAAATATCAGCTTGGGGTTTGGCTTGACCAAACAATCCAGAACTATTAATCACATCAAAATAATGCTGAAAGCCCAAGCCATTTAGTATAGACAGCCGTGTGGCATGACCACCATTTGAAATAATGGCGAGTTTATATCCTGCTTGCTTTAGACGGGTTAGTGTTTGTTCAGCCTCAGGCATCGCCACAGCATTGCAACCAAACTGTTCAAACCAGAAATTACTTAACGCGTCTAAATGCGGAGGCACCTGCCAGTTTAACTCCTGTAGCAACGCATAAGCCACTGAAGCTCCGATGCTGGGATGGGTTAAATACTCTTTTAAGGGATAACCACCATTATCAATCCGATTCACAATTGACTCAATCTGCTCCACATCGACGCAGTTAAGTTGGCTTTGATAGGTGTCGGCAAGGCCTCGACTAAAAGCCGCAACACTTCGCCCACGATGCGTCAAGGTATTATCCAAATCAAATAGAACAGCACGTATCGACATGTTTCAACCTCATGTGTTTGAGAGCAAATGTAACACTGAGACGACACTTTGTATTCGCTTTAAAGCGATAACCAAAGCACAGATCATGCTAAAGCAGATGAAACAGCGTTTATGTTAAGCCTCGTTTAAGCTGACACTGTTGGAATAGCGCTTATTTTCAGAACATGGCCTCACTTGTGTCGGATCAGCAACGTTTTTTCATCCTTCAGTTTTTTATTTTGACGCTGGGTTTTGCCGTATTGTGGCTGCTCTTCCCTGTGGCGGGCACCATCGACTTACAACTGATTCACCCCTTTATGGATCAAACTGGTCATTTTCCACTAAAGCGCGACTGGGCCTTAGCAGAACTGAATCATCGTTATGTCAAAGACATCATCATCGCGGTGTATGTGATTTATTTACTGAAATGGCTCGCTTCGTATAAATGGGCTGCGTTAAAACCCCAGCGTTGGCAAAATGGTTATTTCATTGGCTTAGTCCTCATCAGTACCAGCCTCATTGGAATTTTAAAATCACAATCCGCGCATGCCTGCCCATGGGACATGACTCTGGCCACAACACATGATTTCTTTTGGGACTTATCCGCCAGCGCAGGACATTGCTTCCCTGGAGGACATGCCGCGGCAGGTTTTGCGCTCTTTGTGGGATATTTCGTATACCGTCTAAATGAACCAAAACGCGCGTGGTTTTATTTGCTTGCTGCCCTGATTTTAGGCTTTTTCATGGGTTGGGCGCAAATGATGCGGGGTGCGCATTTCCTTAGTCACAATTTATGGACGGCATGGGTGATTTGGCTGGTCAATGTACTGGCATATGCGCTGTGTTATAAGCAGTTTACACAGTCCAGCCCAAATCAAACCCAAACTACAGCTTAAAGATCACTTGAACTTGTAAGCCGCCCAATCCTGCACTTTGTCCAAAGTGCAGTTTGGCGCCAATTTTTTCTGCGGCTTTATCGACAATGGATAAACCCAGTCCACTGCCGACTTCCAGATGATGATGTACGCGATAGAAGCGCTTTAAAATATGATCATAAAGTTCTGGCGCAATGCCTGGGCCACTGTCTTCAATTTGAACAATCGCTTGCTGATCTTGCTGATAAATAGAGACATTAATCATGCCCTGTTCAGGCGTATATTTAATCGCATTATCCAAGAGATTATAGACAATAGAATGTAAGGCTGAACTTTGAGTTTCTATCCAAAGTGCTTCATGCTGTTCCAAGCCTAAATCTATGTTTTTGGCCAGCGCCAGCTCCATCAGTTGCTCCATACATTCAACTGCCACATCACTTAATCCTAATCTTTGTGTCGGTTCTAAACTTGGTACGGAAGCATCCTGCTTCGCCAAATTGAGCAGTTGTGACACCAAATGTTGAGTCCGAATTAAGCCTAAACTTAGGTTTTTTAACGCTTGGTGTTCTGGAAATTCATGCAGCAAAATTTTCATTTGCAAATTCAGTGCTGTAATTGGGGTTCTTAGCTCATGCGCAGCATCGGCAATGAATTGCTTTTGTTCTTGTTGCGAAAGCGAAATTCGTTCAAATAAACGGTTCATTTCATTGATGGTCGGAAGAATTTCCAGTGGATAACCATCGGGCCGAATCTCGCTTAGTTCATGCGGTTCACGCTGTGCAAGTTCCGCTTTAAACTCATCCAAGGGTTTTAGACTACGCCCAATAATCCAACTCAGCCCCCATAAAGCCAAAGGCATAAACAGTAAATATGGAATCAACATATTAGCCGCCAGCTCTAAAGCCAGCTTTTGTCTTACACTACGCTGCTGGCTGACTTGAATTTGATACTTTTCTGTTGGCAGCACATAGGTATTCCATAAGCCTTGTGCCGTGTGATGAGTATAAAATCCTGCTTTTTTAACGGGTTGTATTAATAAATCAAACTCATGTTGCCGTTGTTCAGGCAGCCCATACGACCAGACATCTACAAATAAATCTTCTTCGTGATAGTGTCTGTCAGCTTCAAACTCACTCTTAATTGGAGCGGGATCATGCGCTGCAACACGCTCAGCCAAATTACGCATTTGTGCATCGAGTATCTCATTGGTCTCTTCAAGGGCAATGCGATACGCTGCAATCACCAACAAACACCCCATCACAATACTAAATAAAGAGGTATAGGTAATCAGTTGACGCTTTAAGGAAACCGGAGCCGACTTCACCATTTTATGCTTCAACCTGCCCCAAACGATAGCCTAGCCCTCGAATGGTACGGATAAAGTCTTTCCCAAGCTTGGCACGCAAATGGTGAATATAAACTTCAATGGTATTGCTGTTAATTTCAGAGTCAAGGTCATAGAGCTTTTCTTCCAAATTGGTTTTGGAAAAAATTTTATTAGGATGACTGACCAAAGGAATTAAAATAGCCCATTCACGGTTCGATAAATCAATGGTCTGCCCTTTGTACTTGGCTAAATGCAAATCTTCATCTAACTCTAGACCTGCATAACTCAAAGTCTGGCTTTGCTTTTGCTGTTTTAACGCGCCACTGCGACGTAATAGCGCATGAATACGTGCCAGCAACTCATCAAACTCATAAGGTTTGATTAAGTAATCATCCGCGCCATGATTTAAACCATCGACTCGGTTTTGTAACTGATCTCGTGCCGAAATAATCAGCACAGGCAAAGTCGGATAAAGCGAGCGAATATTTTTTAGGACCTGCATCCCATCCATCATCGGTAGGCCCAAATCCAGCAGCACCACATCAAATGGGTATTGTTGTAATTGCTTTAAACCATCAAAACCATTGTTGACCCACACCACATCAAACTGCTGATAACGCAGCAACGTTTGTGTGGACTCAGCAATCATAAAATCATCTTCAATAATCAATATTTTTGACATGGTCTAAGCACTCGCTTTGGTCGCAGTACAATGTTCTAAGATATTATTTTTTGAATCAATCACCGTACTTTTTACCCCAAGTAAACTCAGTAAGCTTGGGAACAAATGATCTTGGCTTAATTCTTGGCTTTTTTGTTGCCCTAAGCAAGTGATTTGTTGCGGATTCTGCTTTTGCCATGTTTCTGAAAACCACATCAGCATCGGTACGTGGGTCTGTTGGCTTGGTGCAATGGCATAAGGTGAACCATGTAAATACAACCCGTGTTCACCAGTCGACTCACCATGGTCAGATAAATACCAAAAACCAGTTTCAAAATTTGAGTTTTGCTTTAATACACCAATCAGTTGACTCAACACATGGTCGGTATAAACAATAGAGTTGTCATAACTATTTTTCAGCTGTTCAGGTGTGCAGGCTTGAATGGCATTGGTTTCACACATCGGTTGGAAAGGCTGAAACTTAGGCGTTGAACGCTTATAGTAAGCTGGTCCATGGCTGCCCATTTGGTGTAACACAATTAAACGTGGCGTTTTATCATCAGCCGCAATACCAGCCATATAGGCTTTTAAGCTATCCACCAAAATTTCATCGGTACATTCGCCATCGGCTGAACACCATTTTTTCTGTATCGGTTCTGGAATTTTATACTGCTCAACCCGATCACAAACGCCTTTACAGCCAGAGTTATTGTCAATCCATGTCACTTTGTAACCAGCACGTTGTGCAAGATCTAATAAACCTTCACGGTGATGCGCTAACTGTGCATCGTAGTTTTCACGTGGCATGCCTGAAAACATACATGGCACAGAAACCGCTGTGGCTGTCCCGCAAGAACTGACTTGATTAAAGTTGATGACATTGAGTTTTTCCAGCTCAGGGTTGGTCTTTTTCGCATAGCCATTTAAAGAAAAACTTTCTGCACGTGCCGTTTCACCGACCACCAAAACCATCAATTTCGGCAAGTTTTGCTGTCCGACTTGCTCCACCAAATGGGCATCTTCACCATAAGTCACCAACGGTAAATGCTGCTGTGGTCGATTTTTTTTATAATACGACAGCGTTGAACTGATCGCATTTTGCGGTGAAATCATCCCTTTGAGATCACGATGCTCACGGAAAATCGCGGCATAATCAACAAAGAAAATAAACAACATGCCTGCAATCAATAAAATAGAGACTGCACTACCGAACAGCTTGTGCAATAACACGGTTTTAAAAGGATCACGGCGGATTTTGACCTTAAATAAAACGACTAAAGGTAGTACCACCATCGCCCCAATCCACAGCACAAGTCGCCATGACAACAAGTCGCGCACTTCATTACCATCGGTTTGCATCATGTTTTGGATCTGATCTGGTGTGATCGAAACGCCTAAGCTGTTAACAAAATATGCACTCATTCCACCAATGACGATCAATAGCGCAGCTAACCCTTTAGCCATCGGTCGCCACTGTAGCAGCTGAAAAACCAAATGATAAAAAGCCAACACTACCAAAATGGTAGCACCGATAAAGGCATAAGCTTTGAAACCGTGATAGGGCGTAAGCAACTGAACTTGCTTGTAGAACATCACGTTTAAAACCACGGCTAACCACAGCGCCAAATATACGTTAAAGCGCGAAAGTGAAACTTCTTTAAAAATAGACTGCAAATTGAACATTTTAAATCATGTCTTGCTGAGCGGATGCTCCAATGTAGTTTTCTAAACTTAAAACTCGCTTAAATAAAAAAGGCGCTGTCTGTGCAGCGTCTTTTTTCTATAGCTTAAAAAATTAAAATTTGTATTCAATCCCCGTGCCTACTACAGGTTGTTTGGTTTCAAATGATGCTTGTTCAAGCGTCAAAATCCCTGCGTAACCATAAGCTTTAACTTGCTTGGTAAAGGCATAATCAGCACCTGCAATAAACTGCTGTGCATCAAAGTCATCTTTAGATGTTTTAAAGCTGGTTGAGTTTTGACTGTATTGCGCTTTCACTGTCCAAGCTTTGGCAGTCGGTAAGATATATTCTGCCCCAACCAACCAGCCTTGTGCGTCGTCTATGGCAGCCGCGGCAGCATCATTGCCTTGTACATCTGCCACTTCAGAAGTTTGATATAAGGCTTTCAACGCTAAACCATTATTGAGATTTACTCGACCAATGGCACGTAAGCTATCTGCTGCTGCAAAGGCACTACCTGCCACCCCACCAGTCACTTCAGGCGCTGAAGCATTCAAAGTGCCACGTCCTGCAAAGGTTGACGGAATGGCCTTATCATAACCAATCCCTGCAACAAACTTTTTACTGTCATAGACCACTGACGCTGACCAAGCATCGCCCAGACCACGCCCTGCAACTTTTGCACCGCCTTTAGATTTTTCAATACCACCAGCTTCACCTGTTGCTAACAGTGCCGCAGCTTTCAGTTTACCTGTGCCCACTCCCCAAGCAGGTGTTTCATAGACCAGCACGTTATCGACTCGGTTTTCACCCGTGAAAATCCCCGCCACATCGGCTTTGTTGGCCACATAGTTATTAAAGGTATCTACCACTGAAGACAGTTGTTTAACAGGGGTATCAATTTTACCGACTTTCAATGTGCCCAATTTCTGGTCTTGTAAGCCAACGAGTAAATTACGCGGAACGAAAGTATCCGTGCTACCACCATTGTCCACATAGAAGGTAAATTCAGCTTGGTATAGTGCATTTAAGCGATCTGTCAGCTTCTCTTCGCCCTTTAATCCCAAAAAGGAATTGTTAGAATTCAGCTCGACCACATCGCGATCTTTATTTGGCGAAGCATTGTCTTCAGGTAAATAATCAGCCGTGACATCAATTTCACCATAAAAAGTAGGTGCTGCGAATGTTACCCCTGCCACTAAACTTAAAGCGATTGCGGCTGCAATTTGTGTTTTCATTATCAAAATATCCTACGGTAAATTTGTTACAAATATTACCGTTCAGACATATATGACAGAACAATTAAAAAATTATTTAGTTATATTTTTTAATTGTTTACATTACTATTTAGCACTTTTTGTGATTTATTTATGAATGAATTATGAAAGGTCAGAATGCATCGCAATGCCACGCCATTTGAAGATAAACCACAGGCTCAACATCGCAATGACCACAATCATACACAGATAATTAAAATAGCCGAGCCAATCTCCCAATAGACCGCTCACACTATACAAACCGCCACTGACAGTAGCCATCAGCGCCACTTGAAAAGTAAAGTCCGTGCCTGCTAGATGTTTACGACTGTACTGCATCACTAAGGTGAGCATGACCACCAACAGCATCGATGAAGTCATATCTTCAAAGGCATTGATCAGATAAATCAGCCACGGCTGAATACTGTGCTGGTTTTCATATTGAAAGGCTAACCATGTATAAGCCGCCAGACTGAATATTTTAAGCACCGAGTACAGTACTAAAGCCGTGGCACGGCGAATCAACTTCAAACTATAGCCCGCAAGTCCTGCACCTATTAAGGCGGCACATGCACCCAACATGGTGACATAAAGCCCTATCTGAGAAAAACTCAGACCCAAATCGACCATCAAAGGCTTCAAAAGTGGTCCTGCTAAACCATCAGCAATTTTAAAGCTCAATAGCACTGCTAACCATGCTGCAAGCAAAGGACTCTGGACAAAATAAGCCAAATAGTTTTTGATCTGTTGGAGGTTGAAAGGTGTAGGCTGAGCTTCTGAAACAGCTCGATGCTTTGGCTCTGGATAAATTAAAATCGGCAGCGTGTTTATAAAGACCATTGCCGCCAGCATCAAAAAAGTGCTCTGCCAGCTCAGCCAATCTAGTGCCCACAAGATTGCCCCACCACCGACAATAAAACCCAGACGCGATCCAATCACCTGAAAGGTATTACCCCAGTGCTGTTGCTCCCCTTGTAAAATATTGACCGCCAATCCATCGGTTGCAATATCTTGCGTTGCCCCGAGCAAATTCATACTCAGGAGGCCCACAAAGAAAGCCCATAAATAAATAGGTTGATTTAATCCATCAATCGGGAGGAAAGACAGTCCGATCAGCACCAGCACCGTAAGAAACTGCAATGGAATAATCCAACTCCGATAGTGGCCGAAACGGGTGATCCCAAAACGATCTAACACTGGTGCCCAAAACACTTTGATCGACCATGGCAACATCAGCAGTCCAAAGCCCCCAATCTGTGCCAATGAAACACCCTGCACTCTTAAAATGACGGGCAAGGCATGGGTCATAAACCCGACGGGTAAGCCCTGCGCCCAATACAATGAAAACAGCAAAATATATACATTGCGAATCTGTAGCATGCTGTTCCTATATACATGGATTGGTCAAAATGTTCATCTGAGATCGGTATCCGTTCACTTTTTTTGCCAATGAATTCAAGCCAATCAGTGCTTATGATGAGATGATATACATCTTGGTCGATTGAGTATAATAACAATGAACCAATATTTTCCAGAGCTACCAGATCAAGTTCCAAGTCGTAACTCATCTGCATTCACTCGCGCTATTTTTAAGCAGCTCTTTTTAGCGCAAGGTTGGCGCTTTGTTGGCGAATTTCCCAACCTACCCAAAGCCGTAGCAATTATCTCGCCACATACCTCAAATATCGATGCATGGCATGGTTTTACGGCTCTATTGGGCTTAGGTCTGCAAATCACTATTTTTGGCAAAAACAGTTTATTTCATACTCCACTGAAACCTTTACTTGAGTGGATTGGCGTGATTCCTGTCAATCGTACCCATGCCCAAGGTTTAACCCATGACATTATCGATATTATTCACAGTAAAGAAAAAATTTGGGTCGGGATGGCGCCTGAAGGCACACGTAAGCAAGCCGAATCTATCCGTAGTGGCTTTTATCGCATTGCGTATGGTGCACAGATTCCAATTGTGATGTTTTCCTTTGACTATGCGCAAAAAACCATCCACTGCTTGGGTGTGTTTCATCCTACTGGGGATTTTGAGCAAGACCTAGAGCATATTTTAGATCTGTATATCGGCAAATTTTCAGCGAAAAACCCAAAATGGTTGGCCAAGCCTTTACAAAAACGCTTAAAAAATAGCTAGCAAATCAAGGTCGAATCTGCTGAGATGTGCACCATTATTTGTTTTACGTTTTAGTACTTTTGACCATGAATTTTGCTCGTTTATCTCTGATTGGTGCACTCACACTGACTATGGCAGGATGTGATCTTGCATCAAAGAAAACACCAACCACAACTCCCATTCAAGCTCGTGAACCTGTAGTTGCGATTGCACTCGGCGGTGGCGGTGCCAAAGGTTTTGCACACATTGGGGTGCTTAAAGTTTTAGAGTCGCATGGTATTAAACCTAAAATTGTCACGGGAACCAGTGCGGGAAGTTTTGTGGGCAGTATCTATGCCAGTGGTAAAACGCCTTTCCAGCTTCAGCAAATTGCCTTGACCTTAAAAGAATCGGACATTCGAGACTTAACCCTCAACTCCCAAGGGTTTGTTCAAGGTCAAAAGCTGCAAGACTATGTCAACAAACACGTCGGCAACAAACCGATTCAACAGTTCCCTATCCGCTTTGCTGCGGTGGCGACCCGTCTTGACACTGGACGTAAAGCCGACTTTATCAAAGGCAATGCGGGCCAAGCAGTACGTGCTTCATGCAGTATTCCGAACGTTTTTGTCCCTGCAGTGATTGGTGGAACCAAGTATGTCGATGGCGGTCTGGTCAGCCCAATTCCAGTCAAAACAGCTAAAGACATGGGCGCGGATATTGTGATCGCGATTGATATTTCAGCTCGTCCTGTCGGCAACAAACCCCTCAATATGTGGGGCTTACTCGACCAGACCATTAATATTATGGGGCAGCAAAGCATCAATGAAGAATTGAGCCAAGCGACTGTGGTGATTCAACCCAAAGTCGGACACTTGGGTACTTTGGACTTAAAAGCCAGCAATCAATCTATTTTAGAAGGTGAAAAAGCCGCACAGCTCAAAATTAAATCGATTGAAAAAGCCATTGTCGATTTTAAAAAGACCCCAGCTGCTTTTAAACCAGCCCCTAAAGCCAAATTCTAAAAAATTTGATTTTTAATATTCAAAGACTTATTCATCTGCTAAATTGATATAGATGCTTCTGCATCTATATCCCTATAACGAATATATGAGTAGATGTATGGAATTTGCTTTTGAGCCTTGGCACTGGTTTGTATTGGGCGTTCTGTTAATGTTATCAGAGCTAATTCTGCCTGCTTTTGCCGCATTGTGGTTCGGTATTGCGGCCATTATGGTCGGTATTCTGTACTGGATGTTCCCAATGATGGGTGTTACCACGCAGTTTGTGACGTGGATTATTTTGTCAATTTTATGCACTTTACTTTGGTTTAAGTTTATTAAACCGCTTTCGACTGACAAAACCAAAGCAGGACTGTCTCGCGAAGCAACCATCGGTCAAATTGGCATGGTGATTCAAGCGAGTCCTGAAAATGAACACATTCGCGTTCGCTTTCCCATTCCAGTACTCGGTTCAGATGAATGGAACTGTCGTACTTTAGATAAAGTCCAAGTCGGCGACCGAGTGCGTGTCGTTGAAATACTGGGCAATGATTTAATGGTCAAAGCACACCTCTCAACCAACGAAAATAGATAAAAGTGAGTTAAGCATATGTCTGGTGGATTTATTGTCGTTTTAGCAATTTTGGCTTTTGCCGCTGTCACCATTTTTAAAGGTGTCCGTATTGTTCCACAAGGTTATAAATGGATCGTGCAACGTCTGGGTAAATACCATACCACGTTGAATCCAGGTCTCAACTTTGTGATTCCTTATGTCGATGAAGTGGCTTATAAAGTGACGACCAAAGACATTGTATTAGACATTCCCTCTCAAGAAGTGATTACCCGCGATAATGCCGTTTTGCTCATGAATGCAGTGGCCTATATCAACATCACTACTCCTGTAAATGCAGTGTATGGGATTGAAAACTATACATGGGCCATTCAAAACTTAGTGCAAACGTCACTGCGTTCAATCGTTGGTGAAATGGATCTCGATGATGCGCTATCGTCTCGTGATCACATTAAAGCCAAACTTAAAGCAGCCATTTCGGATGATATTTCAGACTGGGGTATTACCCTAAAAACCGTTGAAATTCAAGACATTCAACCCTCTTCAACCATGCAAGCAGCAATGGAAGCTCAAGCGGCGGCTGAGCGTCAACGTCGTGCGACCGTGACCAAAGCAGATGGTGAAAAACAAGCAGCGATTTTAGAGGCAGACGGCCGTTTAGAAGCGTCTCGTCGTGATGCAGAAGCACAAGTGGTCTTAGCAGAGTCTTCTCAGCGTGCCATTGAAATGGTCACTTCGGCTGTGGGCGACAAGGAAATTCCTGTTGCTTACTTGTTGGGTGAACAATATGTCAAAGCGATGCAAGACATGTCTAAATCGAACAATGCTAAAACAGTGGTGTTGCCAGCCGATATTTTAAGTACCATTCGTGGTGTTATGGGACGTAAAGACATCTAACTGATGCTTGGTTTGATTGAATGAGGACAGCTTTCGAGCTGTCTTTTTTATTGGCGTTGTGAAAAAACTCAAGCCTCTAAGGAACAAGCATTAAAAAAGAGGACACGCTATGTCCTCTTTTTTTAATCTAAACACTGAAACTTAGCTTTGGCGAGCCAATAAAAACTGTGAAATCTGATTAAGTTCTGCTGCCGCATCAGTTGGGAAATAAGCCAAAGCAGCAAAGGCTTGATCATGCAAAGTCTTGGCATAGTCTTGTGCAGCCTCAAGTCCCATCAAGGCTGGATAAGTCGATTTTTCAACTTGCTCATCCTTCCCTGCGGTTTTACCCAGTACATCTGTATTTGAAATGATATCTAAAATATCGTCTTGCACCTGAAAAGCCAAACCAATTGCCTGCGCATATTCGCGTAACTTAGGAATCGCTTGGTCGCAACCGTCAAATACAGTCACCGCGGCCATCATCACCGCAGCAGAGATTAATGCACCCGTTTTATTCCGATGGATATTTTCAAGTGCAGTCTGATCGACCCGTTTACCTTCGGCTTGTAGGTCAAGGACTTGGCCACACACCATTTTAGAGCTCGCTGTCGCTAAAATTTGCATCTGCTTCAGTACAATACCCTGATCAACCACCGGGCCAGCATCAAACAGTCGGCTACCTAAAATTTCAAATGCCATGGACTGCAAGATATCACCCGCAAGCAAAGCTGTATCTTCACCATAAGCCACATGACAGGTCGGCTGACCACGGCGCAAAAGATCATTGTCCATACACGGCAAATCATCATGTGCCAAGGAGTAACAATGAATCAGTTCCACAGCCACAGCGGCACGGCGCACGGCAGCTGCATTATTATTTGGCTTTAAATGTGCCGTGGCATAGCACAGCGCAGGACGCACACGTTTGCCACCTAACATAACCGCATGATGCACAGCACTCTTTAACGGTTCCGGAATTGAAAAAGCATCAAGTGCCGTCAATAAATCATCGTGAATACGTTGTTGAGCCTGTTGGAGTGCATTTGCTGATACGTCGGTTAGTGCTGACACATTCGCCTCGAATAACAATAGGATAAATTAATCTGGTACTCAGTTTGCCTGAGCCGATCATTTGAAATGATCTGTTGGCATGATACTGCTTTCTGCCCGCTTTCTCTATGCCGAAAGCACAAACAAGGCACAGTATTCTATTAATTTTTGCAGACGAGGTGATAAGAATGACTTTTCTACTATTTCAAGCAGCCATTACACAAGCAATCAAGCTCTAAAATTCACTGCTCATGCTCTTGGTGATCTTTAGTCTTCTTATTACAAACCTAGAGTTGACATAAAAAAGCCTCTACAGAGAGAGGCTTTTACATAGCGTTAATCCAAACTTTCAGCGGGGATACGTACCCAACCTTCCATCAGCACACGTGCACTACGGCTCATGACAGCTTTTTTTACTACCCACTGACCCTTTTCTTGTATTGCTTGCGCTCCTACACGTAAGGTTCCTGAAGGATGACCAAAACGAACGGCTTCACGTGCTCCACCTCCCGCGGCCAAATTGACCAAGGTTCCTGGGATCGCTGCTGCAGTACCAATGGCAACAGCTGCTGTCCCCATCATCGCATGGTGTAATTTACCCATAGAAAGTGCACGAACCAATAAATCGGTGTCTTGCTCTGTAATGGTTTTACCACTCGACGAGACATATTGTTTTGGCTTAGAAACAAAAGCAATTTTAGGCGTGTGTTGACGACTGGCAGCTTCAGAAATGTCTTGAATCAGCCCCATCTGTTTTGCACCATAGGCACGAATGGTTTCAAAACGCGCTAAAGCTTTGGCATCACCATTAATTGCGTCTTGTAATTCACTCCCCGTGTAGCCAATGTCTTCTGCATTTAAGAAAATCGTCGGAATACCCGCATTGATAAACGTTGCTTGGAAGCGACCAATCTCCGGAACCTCTAAAGTGTCAACCAAATTCCCTGTTGGGAACATTGCACCACCATCTTCACCATCATCGGCCGGATCTAAAAATTCAATTTGCACTTCTGCAGCTGGGAATGTCACGCCATCAAGTTCAAAATCACCTGTTTCTTGAACTTGTCCCTGCGTAATAGGCACATGTGCAATAATGGTTTTTTGAATATTCACCTGCCAAATACGGACTGTGCAGATGCCATTTTCTGGAATACGTGCAGCATCGACCAAACCATTTGAAATCGCAAATGAACCGACAGCAGCCGTTAAGTTACCGCAGTTTCCACTCCAGTCGACAAAAGGCTGATCAATCGACACTTGCCCAAATAAATAGTCAACATCATGTTCAGGCTGTTGGCTCTTCGCTAAAATCACCGTTTTACTGGTACTTGATGTTGCACCACCCATGCCATCAATCTGCTTTGCATAAGGATCGGGGCTACCAATTACACGGAGCAATAACTGATCTCGAACGCGTCCAGCCTGTTGCGCAGCTTCTGGGAGGTCATCTAATTTAAAGAATACGCCCTTACTGGTCCCTCCACGCATATACGTTGCTGGAATTTTGATTTGCGGTGCAAAACTCATTTTTATTGAATCCTTCATATTTATCATTGTGTTAAGTCAAAAGATCTGATTTAACTTAGGCTCATCATACCTTTTTTCCCTATGCCTACGTAAAATACAGACTTAAGTCTAAAAAAACATCATTTGTGAACGTCCGGTTTCCAAATAAAATTCATGATTTGATAATTTAAATAAAATTAATATATTGATTCGTATGTTTTTTATTTACAATTAATTACACATTATTTTTCATATGAATAATAACTTTTTTTCATGAATTTTGAGCTACTATGCGATTTCTTCGCGATCTATTACAATCGGAAACACTTATCCATTGTCGGGCTGAAATAACTTGAATAAAGAGTCGTCTCAACTTCAGCGTGGCTTAAAGAACCGTCATATTCAATTGATTGCCATGGGCGGCGCAATTGGTACTGGCTTATTTTTAGGTTCCGCACATGTGATTGAATCTGCTGGCCCATCCATTATTTTGGGCTATGCAATTGGCGGTTTAATTGCATTTCTAATCATGCGTCAACTTGGGGAAATGATCGTTGAGGAACCTGTAGCAGGTTCTTTTAGTCATTTTGCAAACAAATACTGGGGCAAATTTGCAGGCTTTTTGGCTGGCTGGAACTACTGGATTCTATATGTTCTAGTGGCCATGACCGAACTTACCGCGGTTGCGAAGTATATCAACTACTGGTGGCCCCACATTCCTGCGTGGGCATCTGTACTCACCTTCTTTGTTATCATTACCTTAGTCAATTTAGGTAATGTGAAATTTTACGGTGAATCAGAGTTCTGGCTAGCTATTATTAAAGTCACGGCCGTCGTCGCCATGATTGTATTTGGTCTTTATCTTTTGGCCACGGCAGGCGCAGATTCCACGGCTTCATTCAGCAACCTTTGGTCACATGGCGGCTTCTTCCCGCATGGCGTTGAAGGTCTATTCTATATGCTTGCCTTCCTCATGTTTGCTTTTGGCGGTATTGAATTGATTGGTATGGCTGCAGCAGAAGCTGATAACCCACAAAAATCAATTCCGAAAGCAATCAACCAAGTAGTATTCCGTATCCTCATTTTCTATGTGGGTTCATTAACCATTTTGTTATCGCTTGTACCTTGGAATGAATTACAACTTGGTGGCTTAGATAAGAGCCCATTTGTAATGATCTTCAGTCAATTAGGTATTGGTTGGGCCGCGCATTTACTGAATTTTATTATCTTGACTGCAGCACTTTCTGTATATAACAGCGGTATGTATGCTAACAGCCGCATGCTGTTTGGTTTAGCACAGCAAGGCAATGCACCTAAAATCTTCAGTAAAACCAATAAGCAAGGTGTGCCAATTCCAGCAGTCTTGTTCTCTGCTTTACTGATTTTCGGTTGTGTACTGTTGAACTATTTTGCGCCAGAAGATGCACTCAGCAACTTAATTTACATCGTTGTTGGCGCTTTGGTATTGAACTGGGCCATGATCAGCTTAACTCATCTTCAATTTATGAAGGCCATGAAAAGCGAAGCGAAAAAACCATTATTTCCTGCACTTTGGTCACCTTTCAGTAACTACCTTGTGCTTGGATTTATTGCTGTAGTGCTTTACATCATGTGGACACAAGGTTTAAGCGGCGCTGTGATTATGATCCCAGTCTGGATCGTATTAATGTTCGTTCTATACAAAATTCTGTTTAGAAAAGCATAAAATTTTCATTTTTAAATAGTTATTGTTTCGACAATAACTATTTTTTTTGAGTAAAATCCTCTACATTAACCGCACTTTTGCGCTCTTAGCTTAACTGGATAGAGCAGTTGCCTCCTAAGCGACCGACGTGGGTTCGAGTCCCGCAGAGCGCACCATTTTATAGTTTATTTTGGTCTCAAACATTCCAGATCAACATATAAAATTATTAAAATTCATTATATTAATAAAATAAAAATCCAAACCAGTCTATAAGATTCTAACTTTATACATATTTTTTTGCGGTAATTTTTACGGTAAGATACATTACCGCAAAAACTCTTACCGTAAAAATGCCGAAAATCGTTATACCTCTAACAGATACCAAAATTAAGACTATCAAAGCAGACTCTACAAAAGTTCAGAAGCTAGCCGACGGTTATGGTTTATTTTTAATTATGTCTAAGACTGGGGATAAAAGTTGGAGATTTGATTACTCACGACCTTATACTAAAAAGAGAAATTCCTTAAGCTTTGGTTCATACCCTACAGTCTCCTTAGCAGATGCAAGAATTAGACGTGAAGAAGCCCGTACCCTTCTCTCTCAAAATATCGACCCACATGTTGAAAAAGTTAGAATTGAGAATGAGATACTAAATACGAATAATAATACTTTCCAAAATATTGCAAATGAATGGATGGCAAAGCAAGACTTTGCTGAATCAACGATTAAAGGGCAACAACGCTTATTAGAAGTAATCAATCAGCATATTGGTAAAATCCCAATACATGAAATTAAGGCAATGGATGTTCTTAAAATTTGTCGAACTTATGAAAAAGAAGGCAAATTAGAAACAGCCAAAAAAGTCAAAGTTAAATGTAGTCAAGTTCTTCGTTATGCGGTTTCTATTGGGCTTTGTGAGCGTGATGTTACTCAAGATTTGAAGGGAGCGATCTCTCCTCCCAAGGTGACTCATATGGCAGCGTTGGTATCACCTAAAGAGTTCGCTATGCTTTTACGGGATATCGATCACTATGAAGGTTCTGTAATCACTCGTTACGCCTTGCGTATTGCTCCTCTAGTCTTCGTTCGCCCAGGAGAGCTCAGACATGCTCAGTGGAAAGATATTGATCTTGAACAAGGTTTATGGAGCTACACACCACCTAAGACAAAATCTAAAACAGGTGTACAACATATTGTTCCGTTATCTACTCAAGTGGTTCATTTACTTTCTGAACTAACTCAAATTACTCGACATAAAAGTGAATATGTATTCCCAGCAACGACGTCCAACTTAAAACCGATGTCAGAAAATACTATCAATCAAGCTTTGCGTCGCTTAGGCTATACCAGCGAGCAAGCATGTGGACATGGTTTCCGAGCTTCCGCACGAACAATCTTAGAAGAGGTTTTGGAATTTCCAATCGAACTGATTGAGCAACAACTTGCTCATCAAGTGAAAGACATGCATGGCCGTGCTTATAACAGAACCAAACATTTAGAGAAACGAAAAATAATGATGCAAAAATGGGCTGATTATTGTGAAAAAATAAAATAGAGTTTGCTGATATTAACCATGACAAAAAGTCATGTAAGATTGAAAATAAATCCTTTGAGCAAAATCCTGCACGTCTTTATTCTCTCGATCATACATGGACTTAAATGGAATCAGAATGAATAGCTGGAATTATTCAAATGCCAGAGCTCAATTATCTACACTAATGGATCAAGCAGCAGCTGGCTATCCTGTAGAAATCACTCGTAGAGGACGAGAGCCAGCAGTCATCATTAGTAAATCATCTTACGAAGCTTATAAAAAAGCTGAATTTGATACAGCTTATCTCAAAAAAATTGTCTCAAATGAAAAGATTTAATGAAGCTTAACTTTTCCACATATCAGATCGGTTCAGTATTTGCATTTCTTTCTGCTTTCTTATTTAGCACCAAAGCAATTTTTATTAAGCAAGCTTATGCTCTCTCCCCTACTTTAGATGCGACAACATTAATGGTGATAAGAATGGCAAGTGCCTTGCCATTCTTTCTAATACTATGTTGGTTTGGACGTCACAAGTATTACAGTGTTAAACTTAAAGATTGGTTGTTACTTATTCTTACAGGTTCATTAGGATACTACATCTCAAGTTGGCTTGATTTTTTTGGACTCATGTTCATTAGCGCATCCTTAGAACGAATTATTCTCTTTTTGTATCCCACATTAACAGTTATTGCCTCAAGTATCATTTTCAAGCAGAGACTGAACTTAAAAGTTATTTTTGCTTTAATTTTAAGCTATGGCGGAACAGTTTTAGTCATGCTACAAGAGCAAAAAAACTTAACTGACCAAAATAACTCCTGGTTAGGTTCTAGTTTAGTATTCGCTAGTGCTGTTGCATTTGCTTGTTATTTACTTCTAACCCCTCCACTCATTAAGAAATTTGGTTCATTAAATTTAACAGGATTATCTTTATCTATTGCCTGCTGTTGTATTTTTATACATTATTTTTTAGCAACACCTGAGCCTTTGACCTTGTTAACTGAACTTCCTAATCGTATTGTTTGGTATGGAATAGGGCTTGGGATATTTGCTACTGTTTTACCCACTATTTTACTTATACTTAGCATTGAACACTTGGGAGCGTCTCAATCTTCCATCATTTCTTCTGTTGGTCCTGTTTTAACAATTTTTTTAGCAATATTGTTTTTAGACGAACACCTAAATTTAATACAGTGGGTTGGATGTATACTCAACATAATAGGTGTAATGATCATCACTTTTTCCAAAAATAGACTCAAACTTTAATTAAAAAATATCCATAAGAAAAACTCATTAATCCATGACAAATCATCATGTGAATTTAGCTTCTCAACTACCAAGTAAAAAATTATTATTAGCTTTATTTAAATCAGTCAACTCCAATGAACCGCCAGATTGCAACCAGCATAGGTATTTTAGCGCTATTATTGTGGTCTACCTTAGTCGGTTTATTAAGACTCTCAACTGAAGTATTTGGCCCCATCTATACGGTCACTTACGTCTATACATTAAGCGCAGTAATTCTGTATTTTTCTTACGGACTACCTGATTTCAAAAAGGTTTCTAAACAATTTTTAATCGTATCCAGTCTGCTATTTGTTATTTTTGAATTGTGCTTTGCATTCTCAATTACGTTAGCAAAGTCATCTGAAAAATCGATTGAAATGAACATCATTTTTAGTTTATGGCCCACCTTAATCATTTTAATGCTTGCATTTTTAAAAGAAGAAAAAGTAAATTTTTTGACCATAACAGGAGTGCTTGTTAGCTTTTCAGGCATTGTGATGATTAACTATCACCCTGGAATTAATTTCATTGATAACTTTTATAAAAATCCCGTCAGTTATTTATTAATATTTTTAGCATCATTACTTTGGGCTGTGTATTGTATTTATACCAAAAAGCATAGTAATGGTACGAATGCTATATCGTTGTATTTTATACTAACTGCAGCCGCTTTGTGGATACTTACTTTTGCGACCCAAGGTATTCATTTACCGCATATCAGTGGCATAACTAGTTATATCTTCATCTTAATAAATGCTTTCTTTTTTGCAATGGGGTATTTAGCATGGAATGTCGGTATCATAAAAGGGAATATGCCAGTTTTAGTAATGCTTTCCTATTTTTCGCCAATGCTCTCATCAGCATTTTCAGTTTCAGTTTTAAATTCAAGTTTATCTACCAACTTTTGGTATGGTGCAACTATTGTAACTATAGGATCAATTATCTGTTGGCTTTCAATTCGTAAAAAACAAGCACCTCAAATAAAGCTAGCCACCTAATTTTGTGTAAAAAAGCCAAAGAACTCTTTGGCTTTTAAAATTACTAAACCTTCTCAATCAGTTTGGTAATTCCGTTCACTATCATATCAATAGCAATTGTTCCTATTAGTAAGGCTGCTAGCCTTCCTACAATATCAAAATATCGATCAATATATTTTGCATGACTAGACTTTAAGTGATCATGCGACAGTTTCATAACGATCAAAACACTACATGTTAAAAATAATGTGAAAGCAATAATAAGAGCAGCTTCGCCAATCGACATGCTCATCCCTGTGACTACTGCTGCACTGATTGTTCCCGGTCCAATCATAAAAGGCATCGCGACTGTCCCAGCAAGATGCTCAGGTGCACCGCGCATTTCTCCGATCGTTTCAGCCCCTTGAAAGACAAATCTATAGCCAATGACTAAAAAGATTAACCCTCCAAAAATTAAAAATGATTCGAACCGTACATTTAAATACTGACTAAAGATCGCTTCACCACCCCAAGCAAAAAGAAGAAAAACAACGTATGCAATTAAGCCACCTTGTATGAGTGCTCGATTAAATACCTTAGTTTCGGTATGTCTAATCAACCCAATCATGTAGATACTCATCAAGAATGGATTTAATAAAGAAAAGAATAAAATAAAGGTCGTTAAATATGGTGATGTCATTATTGGATATCCTGAAAACAAGTTCAGGAAGTTATTAACTTCCTGAAAAATTTGAAAAAGCATGTAGCTACTTAGGTCTGAAAAACAGTTGATGATTTTCTAAAAGCTATAAACCAACATGACATTCAAAAGCTTGTTCCACTTGCCATCATCACCAGCTGCCAATGACGCACCTGTTCCGCCTACAAATGGGTCGTTCTTACTCATTAAGTATTCGGTATATAACGTGACATTTTTATAATCTAATGCGACACCAACAATATTTCGCTGTGAGTCATCAAAACCTTGTTCTTTTTTATTGAACCCGCTGAACACCATATACGGGGTCACGTTGAGCGAATCTCGGACATTCTTAAAGACATAACTTGTGTCTACAGTGTAGAAATAACCTTTATTAGCAATATCGTACTCCCCATCGAAAGAACCAAAAGTTGAACTATGAGGACTCAATGCATCTTTATTACTAATTGATTGTTTACCGCCTGTAAGGACTACATTTAAATTTTTATAATTAACTCGGTTGAACAGTGCCCAAGAATTTCTTGTTCCATCGGTCGAAGCCTTTTCATTTTCAATTTCTGAATACCAGTAACTTCCACCTAAGGATACTTTTAGATCATCTGTCGTTAAAAACTTTAGTTCTTGATCTACACGAGCCATCCACATGTTTTTTTCATTTAAATCTGTTTTAAGTGGATCTGAAGATGACACCACATTGGCTGTATAGCGTGCAGCATCTTTACTTGTACCATGATAATTCCCGCCATCTGAAGCGAAATAAGCGAGATCGACTTTAGTGGCCGTAGGCATTTCGAAGTGATAGTTCACACCTAAATCTAATGCATCCTGAAGCCCCATGGTATTGTTTATACCAGCATAGAAGCTGCTATCCCAATAACGTCCTGGGCCAAATGGAATCGGTTGTAAACCTACAGTAATATTATCTGTTGGATTTAAGCGATAACCTAGATAACCTGAAACCAATGTTGAAAAATCACAAAAGGTATCGTACTGATAACACCGATATTCAGCTTGTCCAAACCAATCTGGGGACTCATAACCTAAGCGTAGAATTGCAGCATCAAATTTTATTTTTTGATCTGAGGCAGATTCACCATAATGTTTATCTTGATAGTTGGCACGGACTGCTCCTGAGACCGTCAATGCACCCGCCTTACTTTGTGGATCACCAAAAGTTACACCAGCAAAAGTAGGCATTACCATCCCACAACTCACCAAGCCGAATCCAATTTTTAAAAATGTCTTTTTCATTTACATGTCCTTGTTTAAATGAAGATTTTTAGAAAGCTCTTCCTGCTTTCTAATTTTTTAGGCCACACCTCTCCCTTCAGGTGAAATTCCCAAATTTGATGTTTTTAATTTGATTGTTATAGGCCTGTTTTAGGCCTATAACATAAAAAGATTACATAACAGCGAGGGGGTATTATTTAACGGAAGCCATTACTCCAGTAATTATGCTAAGCCGTGTAACTCTTTCCAATTTCCTGGGTGTACCACATAACCAAATAATGCATGCCCACCATAAATAAGTTCTGTTCCTTCAGGTATCCATAACATTTGCCCAGGCTTTACTTCATATTTTTGACCGTTGGCTGTTAATTCAAAACACCCTTCAATTACAAAAATCACTTCGTCATAAAGCAATTTCCAAGTGACTTCTGCCCCTTCCCAACGTGCAAATCCGATCCCCATATTCGGAGAAACATCTGCTCCGACTGCTCTTGCAACATAAGCTGTCCCATCTGGAGTTTCGCCACGTAAATTAAAATCGAGTTTGGCGCTATCAACTAACTTCACTTCTTTCATATCTTTATCCTGATTACAATTCACTACGACTGCGCCACTTTTCAAATGCAATACGCGTTTTGACACCAATTCCTAAAAATGGTTCTGGTGGATTTAAACTTGGCATACCTGTCACATATTGGATATCTTTTAATGCTGTGGAATCTGTACCCACGACCAAATCTGCAAGTAAAGTTCCTGAAATAGTTCCCCATGCAGCACCGACCCCATTGTCACAAGCGCTGGCATAAACACCATCTTCTAATTGACCAAAGAAATTGGTGAAATTACGAGAAATGGCATAAACGCCACCCCAAGTATGGGTGAATGGAACATCTGCTAACTCTGGATAGCGCGCTAAATATGCCTTACGATGATCTTCTTGAATCCAACGACGGGTTTCGTCACTCACATTTGCACCATACTTTGGTACATGTTTATAGGTATTCCGAATCAAAATACGACGATCAGCAGTCATACGTAAGGTAGTACCTGCATGATCAGCAGGAGTAAGTCCCCAATCCAATTGGCCGTGATAACGCTTCATTTCCTCATCAGTTAAAGGACGAGTCCAACTTGCAAACGTCATAACAGGTAACAAACGATTCTTTAAGTAGCCGAATTCTTTTGTAAAAATGCTGGTAGCCAATAGCACTTTAGGGGTGGTTATTGAACCATGATCCCCTTGGAGTACCCATTGACCACTCTCCTTGTCCAAACTACGAACTGGAGACTGCTCTAATAATTCAACATTTTCAGGTAGATGCTCACCCATACCTCGAACCAAAGCTGCTGGCTGCATTAAATAAGAACCAGGAGTAAAAATCGCTCGGCTGTAATAATCTGTTCCTAAAACCTTTTTCAGCTCTTCTTTTTCCACCCAGCGAAACGGCTCGCCGAGATCTTTCATCAAGTGTTCAAAGTGATTAAGATGTGTTTCACCTCGTTCACCGATAGCGCCCTGATATTTACCTGCAGCAGACCATTGGCATTCAATATTGTGTTTTTCCACCAAACCTTGTAATTGAGAAATTGCTGCTCGGTTCAAACTTAATAACTTTTGCTTATGAGCTGGATCTGGATGCCCTAATGCAAATTTATGAGGTAGATCAATCACAAAACCAGAGTTACGACCAGATGCACCTTCTGCAACACGTTGTGCATCAATTAAGATAATACGCGCATTTGGTTTTAACTCCGCAAGACGACGTGCCGCCGCTAAGCCAGCAAAACCTGCACCAATAATTGCATAATCGGCTTTTTGTGTACCAACTAACTTTTTAGCTGGTGTTGCAGACGGTAAAGCGGCATACCATCCACAAGTATTATCATCATTCGGTAAAGCAATCATCTTGTTCTTCCTTAAACTGTTGATGGTTGATGCGAGTTAATTTTTGCAAGCCATTGACTACGAGTTTGTTGCAACTGACGTCCTAATAAGGCAAAGCCAGTTAACTTACCTGTGGCATCATAAAAACCTGCACTCCATTCACCATCATGCTGTTCAACATGCCATTTTCCCTCACCCATTGCAGGTAGTAGCGAAAGCGGTAAAATTGGTGTCTTTACAATTACAGGACTTTCTTGTAATTGAGTCTTTTGAGCTCTACCTAATAGGTTATCCGTCAAAGCTGGAAGTGCTTGATTAATCGGACTTATGTAAGGCATCCATTGACCTTCCACCTCTACACAGTCACCTAAGGCAAAAATAGATGTATCACTGGTACGGTGATCTAGACTTGTACATATTCCACGAGACGTATTTAAGCCTGCTGCTTGTGCTAATGTGATATTTGGACGTAAACCCACTGCACTTAGAATTAAGTCCGTCTCCAATAACTGCCCATCTTGTAACTGAACTTGATAACTATCATTTACCTTCTGAATTGACTGAATACTATTCTGTAATCGCCATTCAACCCCAATTTGACTAAGGGCATGTTGTAATGCATAGCCTAACTCTTCGGGAATTAGACGCCCCATCGCTGATTGACCCAACCCGACCACAGTCACTTTAAGACCATGCGCAGCGAGGTCATTGGCAAATTCACAGCCGATTAATCCATCACCTAAAATAGTAACGTGTTGTTTAGCTGCTAACTTCTCGCGGAAAAGACGGTAATCGGCTAAATCATTTACGCTATAGACATCAGAGGTATCCCCCTGAATTGGAATAGTTATTGGACTTGCACCAGTCGCTAAAACTAAACGTCCATATGGATATTCGCCAATAGAGGTATGAATCTTTTTATTCACACGATCAATCTGCTTAACATGTGTATGAGCATAAACACGCACATTTAAACGTTGTTCCCAACTTAAAGCTGTCTCTCGTACCAAACTTTCCCCATCCTTACCTAATGCCAAAGCATTCGACAAAGAAGGTTTGCTATAAATTGCACCATCATCTGCTGTAAATAGGGTAATAGACACTTCTTTTGATTGGTTGCGTAATGCTGTAGCCAATTGATACCCAGCATGACCACTTCCAATAATCACGATTGGTTCAATCACATTCAGACTAGCAATTGCAGTTTCTTCAAGAACATCATCTGTGATATCAAGCATTTCAAAGTCAGCTTTTCCAACCTGACATTCAGGACACATCCAATCTTCAGGAATGTCTTCCCATTTGGTACCCGGAGCAATTCCGTCGTCAGGCCAGCCTTTCGCTTCATCGTAAATCCAGCCACAGACAATACATAACCACTTTCTCATCGTGTCTACTTCCCTTTTCTACTATTTACACGTTATGTTGCAAACGAATTCCAATATTGCGTGTTTGAACATAACTGAAGATGGCTTCCTGCCCTTTTTCACGACCAAACCCAGATAATCCGACACCACCAAATGGGGTTTCGATACCACCTGCAAACCATTCATTGATAAAGACTTGCCCAGCAACTAAGCGATTCGCTACTCGCAACGTTTGATTCAGATTTTCCCCAAAGACACCCGCGACCAAACCAAAGTCTGTACCATTCGCAATAGCAACAGCTTCATCTTCAGTCTCAAATGGCATAATCACCATTACAGGACCAAAAACTTCTTGTTGTGCAATCGACATCTCTGGAGTGGCTTCAATTATTGTCGGTAAAACAAAATAGCCTGATAAATCTGGTGCGTACCCACCAGTAAGAATGTTGGCACCTTCTTCACGTGCTTTTTCAATCATCGCTAAGATTTGTTGTTGCTGTTCATGTGATACAACTGGAGTAAGTTCAGCATTGTTTTCCCCCCCTCCCACAGTCAGACTCTCAGCCAAGGCCATTACTGCAGTTTTTACTTCTTCAAAACGACTACGGTGCACAAGTAAACGTGACATTGCTGAACATACTTGACCCGAGTTATAGAAAATCCCAACTTTTACGCTACGCAATAATTGATCAAGATCAACATCAGCAAAGGCAATTGCTGCTGATTTTCCACCCAATTCCATCACTGATGGTGTCGCACGCTCAGCTGCATCTCTTAAAATACGCTGACCCGTTGGCACAGAACCCGTAAATACAATTTGATTGGTGTATTGGTGTTTCACCAAATGGCTACCAACTTCTGACCCTTTTCCACAGAGCAAATTGATTGCACCATGCGGAAGGCCTGCTTTTTCAAGGGCTTTAAATAATAAAATCATGCCTAGTGGGGATATTTCAGGCGACTTCACGACAACTGCATTACCAGCAGCTAAAGCTGGTGCTAAAGAGCGTGCACAAATTGAAACTGGAAAATTCCATGGCACAATTTGAACTGAAACTCCCATTGGAATATAAGATGTAAAATCAATATAATCCTTGCCTAACGGCACTGAGATTCCTTCAATTTTATCGGCCATTCCCGCGTAGTACTCAAAATAACGAGCCGCTTCATCAAATTCTTCTCGGGCAGTTTCCAAGTTTTTGCCGTTTTCTCGACAAAGGATTAATGCCCCCTCAGCAGCTATTTCACGTATCGCATCTGCCGCTTTTAATAGCCATGCTGTACGTTTTGCTGGACGAACATCAGTTAATGCCCCACTGCTTGCACATTGATGTGCGGCTGCCATAGCAGCATCAGCATCACCAATGCTCGCTTGAGCCACCGTAGCAAATACTTGTGCTGTTGCCGGATTGATAACTTCCAACTGGCGAGAAGAATCTCGCCATTGACCATCAACATAATTGAGATAATGTTGCATATTACGCCTCCAATCCTTTTTTAGCTTGGGTTGCTAACCATTTTTGGAAGAAGTGTGTTGGTAAGTCCATCTCAGGGGAGAAAACACCACCACCAAAACCAGGTGAATGACGACCTTTCTGCATGGTTTCAACTGCAAATACATCTTCAGCAAATACAACTTTCCATGATTCTAAAGTTGCTTTGCGGCATTCATCATATTTAGCGTCCAGTGATTCATCACCAACGTAATACAATCGTAATTTTTCAATCGTTTGCTCTGGCGCAATTGGGTCAATCATCATTGCAAATGCATGATCTGCTTGAATACCAAGTAATACGTTCGGGAACACAGCTACATATTCCGCATGACGTAATTGATCTTCTGGCCAGCTTGGGAATTTTGGTAAATGCGTACCGGCTGTAGCTGACAAGTTATATTTATAACTACCCTGACCTGCAAATCGGTCTTCAAACATAATGTTGTAATGGTCTTCTAATTTTGAGTATGTATTTAATGCAGGATGAACCCAAGGTAAGTGATAAGCTTCGCAGTAATTTTCAACTGTAAGCTTCCAGTTGCTTTTTACAGGTAACTCGAAAGTTGAACCTATTTTGCTACTACGAATAAGCTCTAAACCGTTTTCCCCCAAGAAAGGTTTCCAACGCTCTACTAGCGGTGCGATATGCTCTTCAAAACTTGGGGCATCACCAGAGATATTAACAAAAACCATATCCATCCAAATCGCTGAACGAAGAGCTTTTAATCCATGCTTTTCACATTTAAAACGTTCATCTTTATGCTGATTAATTCCACCGACATGTGGAGTGCCTTTTAAATTACCGTTTAAATCATAGCTCCAAGAATGGTATTGACAACGAATCACACCTTCAATAGTGCCTTCTTCTTGCACCAAAATCATACCGCGATGGCTACACACATTATGAAAGACTTGAACTTGGCCTTCACGGTTGCGCATCATGACAAGTGGCATACCCATAAAATTAACAGGCTTTACATAACTCTTTTTAGGAAGATCTGAAGCAAAACCTACACAAACCCAAGTTTTACTAAGAATATTGTCACGTTCGAAATTAAAATATTCAGTGCTGGTATAGGCAATATTTGGCATACCATTTGATTCTGTAATCGGGTTTAAAACATTGTCGACTTGCTGAACTGTAATAAGTTTCTGGCTAACTTGACTATTCATCTGATAATCTCCATTTACATTGAATAACGCAGTGCTCCCTGCGTTGGTATTAACTACTCGTTAGCACCATGTGCTGCTTCATGGAGATTGTGTAAAACATCCTGATGATAGACAAACGACTTTTTTGGTCGGTACACATGAGTTTTAATCATGTATTTTTACTCATCAAATTACGCAATTAAAAAATAGACTTATTACAAAAACTCACTTGGAGATGAGAATAAATGAGTTGAGCATGCCTCTGGTATATCTCTACTCTTTTATGGACAACACAAACAGTTAACAGGTGGTTAACCGTTTGCCACGCATCCAAGGAGGAGTTATGCGTACAACAGGGATCTCTGAATCCAACACAGCCGTATCTGTGATTTCGAAAATATTAGTAGTCATATTTGTTTTATTCTGTGCTGTGTACGCAGATAAAGCAGCTGAAATTTTTTCTTATTTATCAAATATTTTACTGCACAATATGAAGTGGTTTATTCTATTGTCTGTGACTGGTATTTGCTTCTTTCTTATCTATGTCATGTTCAGTCGTTATGGCCTCATTAAACTAGGTAAAGACACAGACAAACCTGAATATAGCTACTTTGCATGGATCTCAATGCTATTCTCATGCGCAATGGGTGTAGGATTAGTTTTCTGGGGCGTTGCAGAACCCATGAATCACTATGCCAGCAATCCATTCACGAAGGGGTTAACTGATGAAGCTGCCAGCATGGCAATGCAAATCACCTTCTTCCATTGGGGCTTACATGCGTGGTCAGTTTATTGTATTACAGCTTTAGCAATTGGCTATTTCTCATATCGTAAGGGACTCCCTTTTTCTTTACGCTCCATCTTGCATCCACTCATTGGAAATCGTATCTATGGACCTATTGGAAATTTAGTTGATATTATTGTTATTGTTGTTACCACTTTTGGTATCTCTCAAACGCTTGCACTTGGTGTCCTACAGATTAATGCTGGCCTAAATAAGGTGTTTGGTTTAGGCATTAATGTCACGTCTCAATTTATTATTTTAGTATTGTTGTCTAGCCTTGCAACCATTTCTGTTGTCCGTGGTATTGGCACAGGCATGCGCCGTATCTCAGAATTAAACATTATTTTATCGATTATTTTAATCGTGATTTTAATGTGTGTCGGCCCTGCTCGTTATATTACAAACTCTTATATCGAAGGTTTAAGTAACTACTCGTCCAACTTTATCAGTATGAGTTTATGGAGTGATGCCCAGAAAGACTCTGAATGGCAAAACTGGTGGACAGCATTCTATTGGTTATGGTGGTCAACTTGGGCACCTTTTGTAGGGATGTTCATTGCCAAGATTTCTAAAGGCCGAACTATTCGTCAGCTTATTGCAGGTGTTTTAATTGTTCCTACTTTAGTAACATTTATTTGGATGAGTGTCTTTGGTGGTTCCGCACTTAAAGTTGAGCAAAATGCTCGTCAAACATTTGAGCAACAAACTGCTCAAGTAGCCCAGGCCTCTGTAAATACAGGTTCAAGCTTACAAAAGGAAGCAACTTCTAAAATATCAGATACTCCACAAGCCTCCTCTGAATTTAAAGGTGGACCAATTGTACAAGCCACCCAAAAAGACAATACTCTCGCCATCTTTGCTTTATACGATGCAATTGATGATGGTTTGTTTGGAATGATTCTGAGTATTACGACATGCTTGCTACTGATTACATACTTAGTCACCTCACAGGATGGCGGCACACATGTACTCTGTTTCCTTGATACCCGCTCAGAAAAAGAGACTCCTATTCGAACTCGGCTTATTTGGTGCCTTTTTGTAACTTCAATTAGTTTGGGGCTACTTTATGTTGGAGGGTTAAAAGCGATTCAAACTGCCGTTATTCTGTTTGGTTTCCCCATACTAGTTTTGTTAACTATTATGTGCGGAGCGCTTCTTAAAGCATTGCATAAAGAAGTTTCAACAGGTCTTACAAGCCCACCCACGGAAGACGTAAAAGAAGATTTTTCTGCTACTACACTAACTTCAACCGAAATCCAAATAAAGCCTGAGGTTTAATCCCAGCTTTGCTGAATGTGTACTATAAGGAGAGCAATTTTTAATTGCCCTCCTTTTTATAAAATCATAAAAAACAATTAAAAAAAAACATGATTTTAACTCATGATCACCCACCAAAAAAATCAATATTCAGTTTATAAATTACGTATTAAAACTAATGATTCATGGACAAGAATAAAGACTGTGTAAGGACATAAAATGAATAGTAAACAACTCTTTCAAAACCGTATCGGCAATCGTCATCCTGAACATTTAAATATGCATCAAATTGGACCTGGTGAATTAGCAACATCGGAATGGCAACAAGCTGGTCTTACACTTCCTAATTTAGATCGTATGCACCAATACCGTTTAGATCGAATTTGTGCATTATTAAAACAGCAAGGATTAGCTGGTATTTTGCTGTATGACCCCATTAATATTCGTTATGCAACAGGTACGACGAATATGCAGGTGTGGCTATTACATAATGCAGGACGCTATACCTATGTTTCCGCAGAAGGGAAAGTCGTGTTGTGGGAATTCGATCACTGTGATTTCTTGGCTGACCACTCTAAAGTGGTGAGCCAAATTCGCCCATGTATCTCATGGTTTTATTTCTGCGCAGGATCTCGTATTGATGAACAAGTAAAAAAATGGGCGCATGAAATTTATGATGTCGTTTTAGAACTAGGTCAAGGCAACAAAAAAATTGCTGTCGATAAATGTAATGATGAAGGGATTAGAGAATTACAACACCTTGGCCTCAGTATTGAAAATGGTGAAGTCATTATGGAGCTTGCACGCGCCATTAAAGGTGAAGATGAAATTAATGCCATGCGCTGCGCTGTACATGCCACAGATTCAGCCATAGCCGTCATGCATAGCCATCTTGAGCCTGGTGTTTCTGAACAACGCTTATGGTCATATTTACATGCTGAAAATATTGCTCGTGGAGGAGAGTGGATTGAAACTCGCCTATTATCCTCTGGTCCTCGCTGTAATCCATGGTATCAAGAATGTAGTGGAAGGATTATCCAAAATGGTGATTTAGTCGGTTTTGATACAGATATGATTGGAGCCTATGGTATTTGTGTTGATACTTCACGGACATGGCTATGTGGCGATAAAGCAGCAACGGCGGAACAAAAACGTATTTATCAAATGGCATATGACCAAATTCAAATAAACACCGAATTATTGCGTGCAGGTGTAACTTTTAAAGAGTTGACTCATAAGGCTTTACAGTACGACCCTCTCGAGTATAACCATTACTCTTTTCTTTATCATGGTGTAGGACTATGTGATGAAGCACCAGGAATCTACTTTAAAGAAGCATGGGACAGTTATGGATACGACGGTATTTTAGAACCCGGCATGGTTATGTGTGTTGAAAGCTACGTAGGTCATAAACAAGGTGGGTCGGGGGTTAAACTCGAAAATCAAGTTCTAATTACCGAAAATGGTCCTGAAGTCCTGACCTTATACCCCTTTGAGTCACGTCTTTTATCAATATAATGCTTAATACAATCTATGTGTATTATCCAAGAGGGTGGAACGTTCATCATCTCCCCTCTTGGAATATATCCACATTCTATTAATTTAAGCCCTTTTGCCCAACTTGTCCTGGTAGCTGGTCCAATAACCAATTTCGAAAGTGTTTCACACTCGAAGGAATCATCCCGCGATCCGAGGGCTCTAACATACAGAAATTTGCTTGCGTTCGTAATACAGTCTCGACAGGACGAACTAAGGTTCCTGATTGAAGATAATCATCAATCAAAGACCCCCAGGCCAAAGCCACCCCCTGCCCGTTAATCGCAGCCTGCAATAACATTGGGTAATTATTGATATTCACTCTGTTTTTGGGCTTTACAACAGGATAGTTAACAGCTTCGAACCATTCCGCCCATGTAATCCAGTCTTTTTGAGAATCATCCAGATATAACAAAGCCTTACCAAATATATCTTCAGGAATACTATCGGCATTAAATTGTGTAAGGTAACTGGGACTACATACAGGAAAAACTTCTTCAGGAAATAACGTTGTAACATTCATCCTTTCAGGTGGTGTTCGGCAATAGAACAAGGCTAAATCAAAATCCATTTTATGTAAGTCTAAGATATTTTCTGTAGTCAATATTCTTAAATCAACACCTTCATTATTTTGCTGAAAAGAAGCAACTTTAGGTAATAACCAAAGCGCTGCCATCGCATTTGTGGTAGCAACTGTAATTTGGTGCTCACCCTGCCATTTCTTGATTTCAGCTGTAGCTTGTGCAACATTCAATAAAGAGCTATATATGGTTTGATAATATTGCAATCCTGTAGGGGTTAAAGAAATATTGCGATTCGAGCGTATAAATAGCTCTTTTCCTAAATACTCTTCTAACTGTCGTATTTGTCGACTAATCGCTCCTTGTGTGACAGTTAACTCATCAGCGGCTTTTGTAAAACTAAGGTGGCGAGCAGCTGCCTCGAATACAATAAGGCTATTCATTGGTGGCAATGGTTTGATTTTCATGGACACTCCTAATTTGTCCTATATTTCCTTTTCTTAAAGTTGAATCCTGTTTAAGCTATCATTGCTTTAAATCTTGATTCTTACTTCCCCCTCCTTTTAAATTTCTGAGCTAAAGTTTTCAACTAAACTCTTTTGGCAATAAAATGTCACATGTGAACATGAATAAAAAGTGAGAAAAACTACTTAATTCATGAGTTTTAGTAATAACTAAACAAAAATGGCAATTCAAAATTAAGTTTGTTGATGAAATCGTCAAAAATAAGATTTATATAAATAATAATTTAAGAGCAGATTTCAATTTTTGCTCTCCCGCATAAATTTAGTGACAAAAAAATAAGGGAGCTAAAGCTCCCATTTTCAACTTACCAATTTAGAGTCAATCCATTGGTTTATTTACCAAGCTGACTCATCCATCAGCGTGAAGAAACTCGCTCGTTGCGACACCCTGCATCTGGGTTTTCAAATCAGATTTTAGTAAGTCAAACTGTTCTCGATATTTTACAATTAATTTTCGTGCTCAAATCAGTTGCTTGGCTGTTTCATTTTCAAATAGCTGTTCTAAATAGATGCACTGAATGAGCCAAATTTCATACCCAATTTTTCTTTTGTATTTTAGTTCTATAGCACAGATTTCATCCTGAAATCTTGGTATAACAAAGCGCCCCTATTTTAAAAAATATTTTTATGAATAATATTAATTTAATTTATAGGTCAATCGTTTACTGATTTTATTTATTGCGTAATTAAATTACGTATTGAATAATAATTTAGATCAAGTATGATGAATTAAAACTTCTGCACTTGTTCACTCAACATTGAGAATGCTACTGAACAGGTGCCCCATTTCAGACAAACGGATTTGTCTCTCTCGCTCTAGAATTGTAGCGACCAGTCCGTTAGCTCTGAAAGGAATCGTTAAAAAGATAAGCAATAGGATTGCTTAAAAAAGAAATGAGGACGTTGTATGAATGAATTAGCCAACCCATTAGAACTGTGTGGATTCGAATTTATTGAATTTGTTTCTGAAGATGGTCAGCTAGATGCGGTGTTTGAAACTATTGGATTCAGCAAAGTGGCAAAGCATAAGTCTAAAAATGCGTATTTATGGCGTCAGGGCAAAATTAATATCATTCTAAATTATCAGCCTGAATCGTATGCAGCTTATTTCTATAAAGAACACGGCCCTTCTGCCTGTGCAATGGGTTTCCGTACCAAGAATGCGGCAAAGGCATTTAAAAAGGCGATAGAAATTGGTGCTGAACCAATTTACAACCAAGTTGGCCCTATGGAGCTGAATATCCCAGCAATTAAAGGGATTGGTGGCTCTCCTATTTTCCTCGTCGATTGTGACATTTACCAAAATGACTTCATCTTCTTTGATGATGTGCCATCCCATCCTGTCGGCACAGGTTTATATGAAATCGACCATTTGACCCATAATGTTTATAAAGGCCGTATGCAGTATTGGTCTGATTTCTATGAAAAGATTTTTAACTTCCAAGAAATTCGCTACTTCGATATTAAAGGTGAATATACTGGCCTAACGTCCAAGGCACTGACGGCACCAGATGGTAAAATCCGTATTCCGCTCAATGAAGATTCGGATAAAGGAAATGGCCAGATTGCCGAATTCCTGAATGAATTTAACGGTGAAGGCATTCAGCATATTGCCTTCATTTGTGATGACCTGATCAGCACTTGGGACAAATTAAAAGCGTTAGGTGCCAAGTTCATGACACCTCCACCAAATACCTATTATGAAATGCTAGATGACCGTTTGCCTAACCACGGTGAACCTGCCGATGAGTTACAAAAACGTGGCATCTTGCTGGATGGCAATACTAAAGACGGTAATAAACGTCTCCTCTTACAAATTTTCTCTCAAAATATGCTAGGTCCTGTCTTCTTTGAATTTATTCAGCGTAAAGATGACGATGGTTTTGGTGAAGGCAACTTTAAAGCGCTATTTGAGTCGATTGAACGTGATCAAATTAAACGTGGTGTTTTAGATGTATCTAAAGCTTAAACGATTTCTAGAATTTCCCTGTACATATAGTTTTATGTACAGGGAAATTTAACTTTTGCGCAAAAATTATACTCGTAAAATTAAAGTCTGCTCCGATGACAATATAAAAATAAGTACACACATCATCATGGTTCAGGGCTTTATCTCACATGGATGAAGAATAAAAATGCAGCACATTGAACAAGGAAACCTGAAAAAAGGTTTAAGTAATCGTCATATTCAGCTCATCGCCCTCGGTGGTTCTATCGGCACAGGGCTCTTCCTCGGTATTTCACAAACCATCAAACTCGCAGGACCTTCTGTTATTTTAGGCTATGCCATCGCAGGCCTTATTGCCTTTCTTATGATGCGCCAACTCGGTGAAATGATAGTGCATGAACCCGTGAGCGGTTCTTTTAGTCATTTTGCTTATAAATACTGGGGCAAATTTGCGGGCTTTATGTCTGGCTGGAATTATTGGGTACTGAATATTTTAGTGTGTATGGCTGAACTCAGTGCTGTCGGCCTCTATATCCATTACTGGTGGCCTGATATTCCAACGTGGGTTTCTGCTTTGGGTTTCTTTATTTTCATTAATGTCATTAATTTACTGCACGTGAAATTATTTGGTGAAATGGAGTTTTGGCTAGCCATCATTAAGGTCGTGGCAATTATTGCCATGATTGCTTTTGGTAGTTACTTGCTGGCTAGCGGTAGTGGTCATAGCCAGTCTAGCTTACAAAATTTGTGGCAGCTCGGTGGCTTCTTCCCAAATGGTATTACAGGCTTAGTGATGGCTATGGCCATGATTATGTTTGCTTTCGGTGGAATTGAACTGGTAGGTATTGCAGCAGCAGAGACAGATAACCCTCAAAAAACCCTCCCAAAAGCCGTCAATCAAATTGTTTACCGTGTCTTATTGTTTTATATCTTAAGCTTAGTCGTGATTTTGTCACTTTATCCATGGAATATGATGGCTGAAGGCGGTAGTCCTTTTGTATTGATTTTCGACTCGTTGGGCAGCCAAACCGTGGCCGCTGTTTTGAATTTTGTGGTTTTGACTGCAGCTGTTTCTGTCTATAACAGCACCAATTACTGTACCAGCCGAATGCTGCTTGGTCTGGCACAACAAGGCAATGCCCCAAAATTTTTAAGCAAAATTAATCCGCGTGGTATTCCTGTAAATGCCATTATGGTTTCAGCTTTCTTTACTTTAATATGTGTTCTGATTAACTATTTATTTCCTGAAAAAGCATTTAACTTACTCATGATGCTGGTCGTAGCGGCTATTGTGATTAACTGGGTCGTGATTTCTTATACACATTTAAAGTTTAAAAAAGCCATGAATCGCATGCAGGTAAAAACTCACTTTCCAAGTGTGGCCTATCCATTTACCAATTATTTATGTATTGCCTTCATGGCGAGTATTCTGCTCATTATGAGTCGTAGCCCAGATATGCAAATTGCTGTTCTCATGATTCCAGTCTGGATTGCGATTTTACTGACGGCTTATCTCTTTAAACGGAAGCAAGAAGATCATGTTGCGTTGCTTGAAAAAAGTAAAATCACTTCCTTACCAGAAGCGTAATATCGTATTTATCATATTAGGATGTATTCATGTTTCAACATATTGATGCCTATGCAGGTGACCCGATTCTTTCTCTGATGGAGGAATTCAGCAAAGATACGCGCCAGAATAAGGTCAATCTCAGTATCGGACTTTATTATAATGAAGATAATATCGTGCCGCAGCTACAGTCGGTTCAAAAAGCCTATACTCATTTAATCCCTGACTATGACAAAGTCCGAGTCTATTTGCCGATGGATGGGCTCAAGAGCTTTAATCAGGCTGCACAAGAACTCATTTTCGGTCAGGCTAGCCCTGCTCGTCAGCAAGGACGTGTCGTCACTATTCAGACGTTGGGTGGTTCTGGTGCACTCAAAGTAGGTGCAGACTTCTTAAACAAATATTTTCCGCAGTCCGAGATCTGGGTCAGTCAACCGACTTGGGAAAACCATATTGCGATCTTTAATGGCGCCGGTGTTCAGACCCACTTCTACCCTTATTATGATGCAAATACCAATGCCGTGAATCTAACTGCGATGCTAGATACCTTAAAGCAGCTGCCTGCTCAAAGTATCGTACTACTGCATCCTTGCTGTCATAACCCGACAGGTGCAGATTTAGCCCCCCATGAATGGGATCAAGTAATTGAGGTTCTAAAAGCAAATGACTTGATTCCTTTCTTGGACATGGCCTATCAAGGTTTTGGTCAAGGCTTGGAGCAAGATGCTTATGCGATACATGCGCTAGATCGGTCTGGTATGAACTTTATTGTCAGCCATTCTTTTTCCAAGATCTTTTCCTTGTATGGCGAACGCGTTGGTAGCTTAAGCTTTGTCTGTGATGACGCAAACATTGCCCAAAATGTATTGGGCCAGCTTAAAGCGACAGTCCGCCGCATTTATTCTAGCCCAGCAGCTAACGGCGCATTATTAGTAAGTCAGGTATTAAATGATACAGCCTTGTCTCAGTTATGGCAGTCTGAATTAGAAGAAATGCGTCAGCGTATTTTACTGATGCGTCGCTTACTTGAAGACAAACTCAGTCTAGCGCTACCAGATATGGACTTTAGCTATCTGACCCAGCAACAAGGCATGTTTAGTTATACAGGCTTAAGTGCAGAACAGGTCGATTTGCTGAAACACGATTATGGTATTTATTTAGTCCGCAGTGGCCGTATGTGTACTGCTGGCCTGAATTTAAACAATATTGATTATGTGGCTGAGTCGATGGCAACTGTGCTTAAAGCTGCAAGTTCCACTGAGTCTGTGCTTGCTTAAGATATATCATGTTCACTTAGGCTTCTCACTCTAGGGTCAGAAGCCTTTTTTATAGTTATTTTTCAGAACTTGAATCAAGGCAACCTAAGTCTACGGGTTTCAGCTTAGCTATCTAGTTCGTGATTCCCCCTTCGCCTTTAGACAGCGCAGTAAAAAATCAAATATTTCGACTGCCAACCTCCACAACCCAATAAAAAAATCCACCAAAGGGTGGATTTAAAACTTAATTCATGTTTTCAATGTAATCGACGCTTTTATATGGCAGCAGCTGGATGAAATAAAGCATCGATCTGTCGCTGTACGCCAAGTACATAATCAATTGCTTGCTGCATTTGTCCTTCGGGTAACTGATCTTCTGTGCCAATACAAGTAATGACATGATCCAGTTGCTGTGTGAAATTAAAGACTGGAATACTAATCGCATTGATCCCAGCCATCATATCTCCTGCGACTGAAGCATAACCTTGACTCAGGATTTTCGCTTTCAGCTCTAAAAAATCTTCCCAATTTGCAGGATACTGCTCTGGTTTAGCGCTACTTTCCCACTCTTTTTCCAATAATGGCTTGATGATGTGCTCAGGCTGATAGCAGGCATGCAAGCGCCCTGTCGCAGATTTCAGCAGAGGCATGCGTGAACCGACTCGAGTAATAATATTAAAGACATGGTTAGATTCTAGAGACTGAACCACGACCGCACCATCGGCAAACCATTTACTCACATGAATACTGCAATTCAGATGTTGCTGAATATCCTGAATATAACGCTGGCTTAATTCCAACATATCTGTTCGTTTGAGTGCATTCACCCCAAAAGCATGTGCACGCTCACCTAAGCTATAACGCCCATCCGTTAATTGCTGAGCATAACCTTTACGAATCAAGCTCACCACATAACGGTGTACTTTGGCCGGATGCATGGATAAAACTTCGGACAGCTCTTTTAACATCATCGGTGCATTATGTACGGTCAATGCATCCAATACGGTTAATCCAACTTCCAGAGACTGAACCCCTCCCTGTATTTTTTCTTCCTCAACACTCATCGCTTTACCCTGTATAGCTGCATTAGTTGTCATAACTCCATCGCTGAATTGTACTACTTAAATCAAAAATGTGAGCCATCTAAACCTGACTCTCTCATTCAGAGTAGTATAGCTCAACAATTTACACCATTCATAAATTAATTATTTATTGCGTAATTTTAAAATATAAGTATGATTCTATCTAGAACTTAAATTTTCCACGGAAAGGATCAATATCCATGAGCAAACGCTTGAAGTCATTTGTTGAAATTGCTGCACATTCAGATTTCCCGCTAGAAAACCTGCCTTATGGCATTTTTAGTGAAAAATACAATTCGCAGCCTCGTGTCGGCGTAGCGCTGGGAGAATGGGTGATTGATCTGGCGGTACTGGAAGCACATGGTTATTGCAAAGTGGCAGATGGCAAACTGCTCTTTAATCAACCGACATTGAATATGTTTATTGAATCAGGTCAAGCCAATTGGTCTAAGGTCCGCGCAGAATTACAAGCTTTGTTGTCCGCAGATAATCCTGAACTTCGTGATAATCAGACCCTGCGTGATCAGATCTTTTTTAAACAATCAGACGTTAAAATGCATATGCCTGTACACATCTCAGGCTATACCGATTTCTATTCATCTAAAGAGCATGCCACCAATGTCGGTTGCATGTTCCGTGACCCGAAAAATGCGCTGCTGCCCAACTGGTCAGAACTCCCTGTTGGTTATAATGGTCGTGCCAGCTCAGTTATTGTGAGCGGCACTGACATTGTCCGTCCATCAGGACAAATCAAGCTGCCAGATTCAGAACGTCCCGTATTTTCTGCTTGCCGTAAACTCGACTTTGAACTGGAAACTGGTTTTATCGTAGGCAAGTCAAGTCAGCTAGGTCAACCTGTTCCAATTGAAAACGCGTGGGATCATATTTTTGGTATGGTGCTGTTTAATGACTGGTCTGCACGTGACTTACAACAATGGGAATACGTGCCACTTGGCCCGTTTAATGCCAAAACTTTTGCGTCATCTATTTCACCTTGGATTGTGACGCTGGAAGCACTTGAGCCATTTAAAACCAGTTCACCTGAACAAGAACCGAAACCTTTGGCTTATCTGCGTGAAGACAACAGCCGCAACAGCTATGACATTCATCTTTCGGTTGAAATTCAGCCTGAGAATGACGACCAGAGCGATGTAATCTGCACAACCAACTTTAAATATATGTACTGGTCCATGGCTCAGCAGCTAACTCATCATACGATTGCGGGCTGTAACTTGCAGGTCGGTGATTTAATGGGTTCAGGGACCATTTCAGGACCAACCCCAGATTCTTACGGTTCATTGCTCGAAATCACATGGAATGCCACCAAACCTTTAACGCTATCAAATGGCGAACAGCGTAACTTCATTCAAGACGGCGATACCGTCATTATGAAAGGCTATTGTGAAAAAGATGATTTACGGATTGGCTTTGGTGAAGTCAGCGGCAAAATTCTGCCAGCAGTGGATTTTGGTTTTACCCAATAATTGCAGCCTAGGATGTTGCCCATGAAACTGTATACCTATTTTCGTAGTTCTGCGGCTTACCGAGTTCGTATTGCCTTGAATTTAAAAGGTCTGACTGCTGAACATGTCCCTGTGCACTTAGTCAATAATGGCGGTGAACAGCATAGTGAAAGCTATCGTCAGATCAATGCGAGTGAGCTGGTGCCCACATGGGCAGAGCAAGAGTTTGTTCTGACCCAATCGCTAAGCATTCTTGAATATTTAGAAGAAAAATTCCCAGACACGGCCCTGCTCCCTCAAAACTTGCAGCAGCGTGCTTTGATCCGTGCATTTAGTTTTAGTATCGCCTGCGACATCCATCCGCTCAACAACCTACGGGTACTTCAGTATCTGACGGGTACATTGGAAGTAAGTGATGCGCAGAAAACAGCTTGGTATAAACACTGGGTTTTAACAGGCTTTAAAGCCCTTGAAGCACAACTGGAACAGTCAAATGGCAAATTCTGTTTTGGCAATCAGCCTACCCTAGCGGACTGCTGCCTGATTCCACAAGTCTATAACGCTCTACGTTTTAATCTTGATTTATCCGACTATCCAAAAATTTGTTCGATCTACAGCCATTGCCACACTTTAGAGGCCTTTCAACACGCTGCACCTGAAATGCAACCTGAAGCTGCTTAAGTTTTTTATAAGGATATAAAAATGACCATTCAAATTGAAAAAATCCACCATGTGGCCTACCGTTGTAAAGATGCCAAAGAAACCGTGGAATGGTACAAAAAAAATCTAAATATGGATTTCATTCTTGCCTTTGCTGAAGACCATGTCCCTTCAACCAAAGCCTTTGATCCCTATATGCACCTCTTCCTAGATGCAGGAAACGGCAATGTTCTGGCTTTCTTTGAACTGCCAACACAGCCTGAAATGGGCCGCGATGAAAACACCCCAAAATGGGTGCAGCACATTGCACTCAAAGTCAAAGACCGTCAGGCACTGATTGATGCTAAAGAACACCTAGAAGCCAATGGCATAGAGGTCTTGGGCATTACCAATCATGGTATTTTCCACTCAATTTATTTCTTTGATCCAAATGGCCATCGTTTGGAACTGGCCTATGACGATGAAAAAGCACCACAAAAAATTGCCATGATTACTGAACAAATGAAATATGACATGCTGGAAGAATGGAGTAAAACCAAACGTGCCCCGCAGCATACGCATTTCCTACATGCAGATGAACTAAGTCATAACTCTCGTACCGCCAAAGTAGACGCTTAAGTCTGGCGGAAGTTGTGCTGATGGTGAATGCCTTAGAGGCAACTTCAACCATGATAAAAAAAACGCAAAGCAGCTTCGGCTGCTTTTCTGATTTAAATAGAAAGCTATTCTTATTTTAATTAGCTACTTAGAGCACCTTAAATCTCCTATCAATCATCAATAATTGCTTTCCATTTGCTTCACGGCGAACCCTATGTCCGTTCTCATCCATATCGAATCAAATCGAATTGTTCATGCATGAAACCTGTCTATGCATCCCTTTAAACTTATAGGTTTAAGCACCAGTCAAATAGGCAGCAATTTCATCAGCCGCAGCTCTTGCTGTTCTGGACACTCCAATTAAAGTCGCCGATGCCATGCCTGTCCACTCACCATAGCCAACCAACCATAAATTATTTACTTTCATTGAACGCCCATTATGGACAGCAACCATTTGATCTGGCTCTACCACACCAAGACCTCTTAAATGATTAAGTGCAGGGTTAAATCCTGTACACCAAATGACAGCATCTACCGCTTGCGTTGAACCATCAGCCCAAACAACTGAATGCTCAGCAAATGCGACAAAAGGCTCTCGACTGTGCAAAACTCCTCGTGTTCTTGCCTCTTTGACACTGTCAATCATGACAATATCTCCAAATCCACCTGCGAGCTGTTCCAAACTCCGACCTTCCTGTTGTGCTTTTAAACGCTCCGTTGCACGAAGAAACAAGACTCGCCCATCCACATCATCTGATAAAAATGCCGGTGCTGTCGTCGTGACCCAAGTCGTTTTTGCCACTTTTGAAACTTCGGCAAGAATTTGTGCGCCTGAGTTTCCACCACCTACAACGATGATTGTCTTGTTTTTAAAAGGTGTTGCATTGACATAGTCCGCTGAATGAAGCTGTATTCCTTTAAATTTTTCACGTCCAATATCATTGGGAATATGAAGCTGGCTCCATGTACCTGTCGCACTAACCACAGCCTTTGTCCGCCAATATTGATCTCCATCATACACATCTAAATAGTCATCTTCTTGTTCAATATGATCGACATGGACTGGCCGAATGGTCGGAAATTGATAGCGTTTCTCGTATGCCGACAAATATTCGATCACTTCATTTCGCGTTGGGTAGGTGTGTTCAGTCGTTGGCATCATCCAACCTGACAACGAACTCCATGTATGCGGTGAAAAAAGGCGTAGCGACTGCCAAGCATGCAGCCATGCTCCACCCGCCTGCGTTTGATCATCTAAAATCACAAATGGAATTTTTTTACGTTTTAAGAAATAAGCTGTAGCAAGTGCCGACTGACCACCACCAATGATAATCACATCGACTTCTGCTTGTAGTTGTGCCAAAGCAATTCTCTCATTTGCTATAGTGAAGCCATATTCATAATTAAAAAAGCCCAGTCTATTCAACAAACTAAGCGACTTTTAAAAATTGATCAAATCTGTAATTAGGCTTTTCAATTGCACAAGCTACTTTTCAACATCTTGGATCACCTAAAGTTTATAAGCTACGTTGATTGACACGCTTAGATAATTCTTCTGCCGACTCTTTTCGCTCTGAATAACGGTCTGTGAGGTACTGACTTTGCCCGCGAGTGAGCAAAGTGAACTTATATAGTTCTTCCATGACATCAACAATTCGATCATAAAAGGCTGAAGGTTTCATCCTGCCATCTTCTTCAAACTCTAAAAAAGCTTTGGGAATAGACGATTGGTTTGGAATGGTGATCATACGCATCCAACGGCCTAAAATACGCATCTGGTTTAAGCTGTTAAAAGACTGCGAACCGCCACTGACCTGCATCAAGGCTAAAGTCTTGCCTTGGGTTGCACGAATCGCACCACCTGCCAGTGGAATCCAGTCAATTTGCGATTTGAAAATTGAACTCATTGAGCCATGACGTTCCGGCGAACACCATACCATCCCTTCTGCCCAAGCCAAAAGCTCATGTAGTTCTTTGGCTTTTGGATGTTCCATATCCGCATCTTCAGGTAAGGGCAAGCCCTTAGGATGAAAGATTTTTACTTCAGCACCAAACTGCTCCAAAATACGCCCGGCTTCCATCACCGCCAATCGGCTGTATGAACGCTCACGGTTAGAACCATACAGCAGCAAAATACGGGGTGGATGATCTAGCGCTTTGGCCTGTACTTTTTCTAAAGTCAGCTGATCGAGAAGATTCATATCTACATTTGGGAGAGTCATAGAAATTACACCTCTGCTTTAAAAAACTTTTTTCTAAGCCACAAAGACACACTGACTAAAGCAATCAACACTGGTACTTCAACCAATGGGCCAATCACCGTGGTAAATGCGACAGGTGAAGCCAAACCAAAGGTTGCAATCGCGACAGCCAGCGCCAATTCAAAGTTATTCCCCGCAGCAGTAAAAGAAATTGCTGCGGTTTTAGGATAGTCATTCCCCATCCACCTACTCATAAAGAAGCTGATGAAGAACATCACGATAAAGTAAATGGTCAGTGGAATGGCAATACGCAAGACATCGAGTGGCAAGCTCACCACATCGTTCCCTTTGAGACTAAACATCGCCACAATCGTGAACAATAACGCCAACAAACTCAGTGGACTGATCTTCGGTAAGAAGACATGTTGATACCAATCCAGACCTTTAACACGAACCAGTATGAATCGCGTCATAAAGCCAAGGAAAAATGGAATTCCCAAATACACCAGTACCGCATGGGTAATGGTCCAGAAATCGACATTGATCACTTGTCCTGCAACACCAAAATACGGTGGTAAGAAGGTCAAGAACAACCAAGCATAGGTACTGAAGAATAAGATCTGGAAGATACTGTTAAAGGCCACCAATGCAGCAACATATTGGTTATCCCCACAGGCTAAACCATTCCAAACCAAGACCATGGCGATACAGCGCGCTAACCCAATCAAGATTAAGCCTGTCATATACTCTGGATAGCTGTGTAGAAAAATAATGGCTAAGGCAAACATCAATACTGGTGCTATCACCCAGTTCTGCACCAAAGACAAAGTTAAGGTTTTTTTGTCTTTAAACACTTCTGGTAGCGCAGCATAGTCCACTTTTGCCAAAGGTGGATACATCATCAGAATCAAACCAATCGCAATTGGAATATTGACGGAATCCACACTCATTTTGTCCAATGCCACTGAGGCTTGTGGAAAGAACACACCTATCGCTATTCCCAACCCCATCGCAATGAAAATCCATAACGTGAGGTTACGATCTAAAAAAGATAATCTTTGTTGAGCCATGATATTCTCATTCAATATCTGAGATGTGATTGATTGCAGCAATCAATTCAGGACGAGACATGTGCGCTGTATCCAGTGCCAACAATGCATCTAAACGACGGTTGATATGATCCACAGTGACTTGGAAGGCCTGTAATTTTTCTTCTTTAGGTAAGTCTAAGTGTGATGGATCAGCCAAACCCCAATGTGCCTTGATCGCTCCACCTAAATACAGTGGACACGCTTCTTGCGCTGCCGAATCACAAACCGTAATCACCACGTCAGCTTGATATTGTTCACAGTCATCAATCGTTTTACTCCACAAACCATCGGTTGAAAGGCTTAGATTTTCCAAGGTTTCAATGGTCAGTGGATGCACCTGTCCCGATGGCTGACTGCCTGCACTGTAGGCTTTCCAACCTTCAGGCGCACGACGATTAAACAGCACTTCGGACAAAATGCTGCGACAGCTATTTCCTGTGCATAAAAAAATTAATTTCATATTGTGCTACTCGCAATAACTCTTTATTTGCGAAAAAGGGCGTTCAATTTGGGGCTGTAAGTCAGTATTTTTGAGGGTATTTAAGACGTCTACGCACCAAGTGGGTAAATTGGGATTGAGACTGTAATAGACCCATTGCCCTTGACGTCGATCTTGTAGAAGACCTGAAGAGCGCAGTAAAGCTAAGTGCCGCGAAATCTTAGGTTGGCTGAGTTGCAATTTTTCAGTCAAATCACAGACACACTGCTCATGATTAACCACAACCAACATCACAATGTTGAATCGCGTTTCATCAGCTAAACATTTAAAAAAATTGATTTGATCCATACTTTCACTCACTCATACCTCTGGATATAACAATACTCACAGATACCCAGCACATGTTTATTTTAATCTCTGCCCGTTTTCATCCAGCACTTGTTCACCGTCTTCTTTGCTAAAAGCACCCTTTTGTAGGAGTGGCAGAATTTCTAAAACCAATTCTGACGGACGACATAATCGTGTTCCGAACTCAGTGGCCACAAATGGACGATTAATTAAAATTGGATACTGAAGCATAAAGTTAAGCAGTTGCTCATCCGTCCAATCTTCACGATCCAGTTCTAGATCACGATAAGGATCAACATTCTTACGAATTGCTTCTCTCACCGTTAAACCCGCATCCGCAATCAACTGAATGAGCTCACTTTTAGATGGAGGATTGACAAGATATTCAATGATTTCAGGTTCAATATTGGCATTACGAATTAATGCCAATGTATTACGTGATGTACCACAGTCTGGATTGTGATAAATCTTAATGTTTGGTGTAGCAGTCATTTACTCAAACTCAATGGAATCTTTAAATACATTTATATATGAATATCCATATATATGCAATTCCATATTTAAAGAACAAAAAATGATCTTTTTAGAATATATAGTGATCGAATGAGCGTGTTAAAATTAGATAAAATCCAAGATTTAGAGGTCAAGCTATGGAAACAGTCATGATTACTTTGATCTTAGTTATTATTTTGATTTTACTTGTCATATTTTATAACAAGAAAAAATAAACCATGGCTTTTGGGTTTATAGATAGGCTTCGTAATAACCTAAATCATTGATCGGCGAAAAGGTAAGAGAACTTATCGCCCTCTTACCTTAGGAATTTCTGAATCATAGCCCAACACAGCAGCAACACCCTCTAACGCGGTATATGTGAACGTCAATGAAATATTGATCTCAATATTTCATTACTTCGACTGTCTAATTTGCCGTATTAGGCACCATCACCCGCCCAAACCATATTCCTTTTTTTAAGCATTACTTAATGCACTGGCTAAATCACCAGCACCCTTCAAGTCAGACACCTGTCCCTCTAAAGGCTGACTAAATTCAATACGCTGAATCTTTGCTGCCCGCTCTGCGGAGAACACTGGGATTTGACTCATCGCAAATTCAGACAGTGCGGTAATGGTTAGTGAGGGATTCACACCTAAATTTCCAGGTACAATCGAACCATCTAATACGCGTAAATTTTGATAACCAAAGACTTGACCAGTGAAGTCCACAACGCCATTCGACTTGTCATTGCCCATCGCGACACCACTCATAATATGTGCTGTCGTTGGCGTTCCCAGTAGAATTTCAGTAAGTGCAGAACCTGGCTCTCCACCTAACTTTTGCGCAATCATTTTAGTGGCTTCTTCAGCCGCAGGGAATGAAACGGTGAGTGGCGTGTCCCCTTCTTTTTGCACGGCAGTGATACTATTCTGGAATAATCGATACCACTTTCTACGCCATTCAAAATGAATGAACGCTTCAGATTTTTGCATCACCAATAAAATGATCGAGTCTTTGGCTTTACCCTTATAGCGTAGTACTTTAAAAGTTTTTAAGGGATGTATTAAAGTATTGAACACAAACTTCATAAAGCGCATAAAGCCCTGACCGGTCACCATCGGCACGTATGGAATATAAATCCATGAAGCATCTGCACCTTCAGGAAAACGCGTGACCTCGATATTGGTATCTGCATCGACCGAAATAAAGGAGCTGATTGCCACACCATCATCCAGTTTTTTTCCTGTGTTGTTCACTGTGGTTAGGGTTTCCGAATTCGTCCGAACTTCCTGTCCCAGCAATGAAGAAATATTAGGTAAAGTCTTATGCTGATCCCGCATTTTTAACAACATTGGTACCGTACCCATCACCCCTGCAGATAACACTACCCCACGACTGCGTAAACTATACTGACGAACATCCTTGCCTAAAGTTTCTTTGACGATGATTTCATAGCCTTCACGACCATCCTCACTCAATGGCGTAATTTTGAGGACTTCAGAACTTGGACGAATTTCTACCCCATTACGCTCAGCAAAATACAAGTAGTTTTTCATGAGGGTGTTTTTGGCATTATTACGACAGCCCAACATACAACTGCCACAATAAATACAGGAGTTACGATCTGGTCCATCTCCATTGAAATACGGATCTTTCGCTAATTGTCCTTCTTGACCAGCTACTTGCGAAAAGAAGACCCCCGTATTCACCGTTTTAAAGGAGTTTGCATATCCAATTTCACTCGCAACTTCTTTTAACGTGTCGTCTGCAATATTGGTATAAGTATTATTCGCTGTACCCAACATACGTTGAGCGAGACCATAAAATGGCTTTAAGGTTTCTTTCCAGTCTTTACGAATCTTGGTCCATGCCTCGGACTCAAAAACAGCATCAGGTGGAATTAAATGTACATTGGCATAAATTTGTGAGCCCCCACCAACGCCTACCCCATGCAAAATGGTGGTTTTACTGGTGAAAGTAAATTGCATCGTACCTCTGAATCCCAGTTCAGGCCGCCACAAATAGTTTTTGGTGTCTAAATTGGTGGTTGGAAAATCCTTATCTTCACGGCGTAATCCTTTCTCCAAAATCAGGACTTTATAGCCTTTTTCACTCAAACGTAAAGCACTGACCGATCCACCAAAGCCTGAGCCAATCACGATTTGATCAAAATCAAAATCTTTATTCTTCATCCTATTAACTCCTTTAATAGTTTTATTTTTCTGTTTTTAAATACACCAATCCCTTCACCTCAAAATATCTATCTTGAAGTGAAATTTGATGTTGAGGTTTTAAAATTTAAGAGCTTATGACTTCATGCGAATCAACAAATTCAGCAGCCAATTGGCAAATTTTCCATAAGGCGGCGCGAGAAACTTCAAACTTGAGAAACCCGCCTGATAAAACACAGGACGCATTTTGGAAAAAGTCAAAAAGCCTTCATAACCATGATAGTGCCCCATCCCGCTGGCACCGACCCCACCAAATGGCAAGTCATGCTGCCCGACATGAAATAAAGCATCATTGACCGAAACCCCGCCCGACATAACTCTGCTGATATAAAATTCGACTAAGCTTTTATTATTGCTAAATGGATAAAAGGCCAATGGACGATCACGCTGAACAATATAGTCCACCACCTCTTCAGGCTTTTGGTAGGTTTTGACCATCAAGATCGGGCCAAAGGTTTCACGCGTATCAATTTCCATCTCATCATTACTGTTCAACACCAAAGTCAGTGGAAATTTTCGTGTCGCCGCATCAGGCTCTTGCTGATTTAAATTAATCAAACTGGCCCCTTTGGCTTCAGCATCGGCCAAGCTATGTACTAAGCGCTGAAATGCGCGCTCATCAATCACAGAAGTATAATCTTTGCTATAAATATCAGGCACATGTTCTTGCACCCATGCTGCCGCGGCCTGAATAAACGCTTGTAACTTCGACTCATGCACAAATAAATAATCGACATTGGTACAAATTTGTCCCGCATTAAACTGTTTCACAAACATAATGCGTTCTACAGCTTTATCGATGGGGTATTCAGGGTCAATCACCGCAGGAGATTTTCCGCCTAGCTCCAGAGTCACTGGCGTCAAGTTTTGTGCTGCAGCGCCCATGACTTTACGCCCTGTCGCACCAGAGCCAGTAAACATCAAGTGATCAAACGGCAGTTTTGAAAATGCGATGCCCACTTCACCAGTCTCATCAAAAATCTGTAATTTTTCCGCTTTAAAGTATTTGGGACTTAACTCAATCAGCAATTCGGCCAAATGTCTTGAATTTTCAGACATTTTAACCATAGCGGTATTTCCCGCAGCAAACACGGCCGACAACTGTGAAAACATCAAATTGATGGGGAAATTCCACGGCACAATAATTCCAATCACCCCCAGCGGCTGCGGAATCACACGGTTTTTTGCACCAAAATACAGGCTATGATCGACATGTCGTTTTTGTACTTTGGTCCACTGCTTCAAATGTTTGATGCTGCCGTTAATATCATCCGTGACAGTAATAATTTCTGCCAATAAAGTTTCATGACGCGAACGATTGCCATAATCACGATTCAGGGCTTCAATAATTGCTTCACGGTGATCGTTAATCAGTGCTTTTAAATTCAGTAAATGTTGCTTGCGTTGTGCAATCGTTTCAATGCCTTGGTCATGAAAGCTTTTGCGCTGTAATTGAAAACAATCGTGTAATGTCTGTTCTATCACTGTTTGCTCGATATGAGACTGAACCGTAAGTTGCATATGCTTTTCCTTTCACGGCTAAAAATGGTGATTCAATACTTCTTTTCTATGTTGATTAAGATAATCTCTTATCCTACTTTAACAAATGACTTGAAATACGCTTGACTTTTTAGGACACTAAATTGATCTTTTAGGACAACACGGAATGTTGTAATGGGAAGTTATATTCGTGCAGCTAGCCTCGGCGGTTTTGAAGACTTAGTCCGTAGTTATGGCGTAAACCCTATAGAAATCTTGAAAGAGATCGGGATTTTACCTGCTTTACTCCGTGATCCAGATTCATTTATTCATTATGATCATTATTTAAATTTATTGGAAAAATCGGCCTTAGCTTGTCAGGATGACTGCTTCGGTTTAAAACTCGGTGCACTCCAAAATATTAGCACAATCGGTTTGATTGGCGTCTATATGTCCCGACAAACGAGCATACTTGAAGCCTTAAGCATGGCGCAAAAATATGTCTATTTACATGCTGAAGGCGTTGTCTTCCACGTCTCGCAACATAATGCTCTACTCTGTAAGCTGAACTTTGTGCGTTTAAGTAAATACAACACCGATGTCCCACAAAAATCACAACTGGCCATTTGCCTTGTCGCGAATATTTTAAAAGATTTGATTGGTCCACAGTGGCATGCAGAAAAAATTTGCTTCAAGCAAAAAGCACCACAAAAAGGGGCTCAAACTTTCCAAGCACATTTTTCATGTCAGGTAGAGTTCGAAACCGATGAAGATGCGCTGTATTTTCCTGCAAGCTTTTTAAGCTATAAACCCTATAATTTTAATGAAGATGCCATCAATCAACTGATCGTACAACAGCTTGAAACACAAAGCAGCACCAAAACTGAAGACAATACCGCACTGATAGAGAGTTCAGTCCGCATGCTGATGGCAACAGGAGACTGCAGCATTGAAAATATCGCGCTATGTATGGGCATGCATCCGAAAAAGCTTCAGCGCGCTTTAAAAATACAAGGAACAACCTATCGAGATATACTTGAAAATGTCCGAAAAAAAGAAGCTCTTCGTATGCTTGATGCAGGTAGTGTGAGTTTGACGGATATTGCTCTACAGTTGGGCTATGCAGAGTTATCTATCTTCAGTCGCAACTTTAAAAGCTGGTTTGGCGTTCCCCCAACTGAGTTAAAAAATAAAATCAGAAGCCATATTCTGTGACTTCTGGTTTTGCTACTTTGTTAAATCGAAAGTACCCAACGGATCCAAACATCTAGTTTGAATCCTTTGCATGTCGCTCTATTCAATACAAACTCAATTGATTATTTTGGGAAAACAAAGGATGCGATCAAGCGTGCACCCCAACCTTTCGGGCTGCTATCAGTATCATCAACCCAATATCGTGCACCACCGCCCACACTAATCGCCTGACCATTTAGGCGAATCACTTTAGTCACAGTTATATTGACAGGAACTGTGGCTTCTTCTGCATTCCAGTCATATGTCGTTTCAGTATTCAATGCCACCGTCGTACTATTTGGATAAGTGTAACTAATAAAAGGCTGCACAAAGGTACTACTGATCGCCTCAGCACCATCTTCATGCTCTACTCCCCAAATATGGTTTGCCAATGCACCAAATGTCCAACCATGACTTTGTTTCAAGATTACAAAAGTCGGGCCCGCACCGTATTGATCCGCACCCAAGGCCTTTTCAGAAGCCGTTGGAAAGAGCAAGGCAGGACCTACGCCCCATGTAATCCCACTCTCCGATGTTTTTGAGGGAGAAAAGAATAGGCTTTGTACAATGTCACCCACGCCCCAATCGTCATCACGGCCACCTTCATTATAAATTTGGTAATTTACGGGTAATACCGTACGAGAAATCAGATTCCAATTTTCATTTAACTCAATCGGAATGACGGGCTGAATATTGAGTTGATAACGTTCTATATTTTCAGTCGCACCAATGTTTTCATCATAATTTAATTGGAATGGCACACTAACCAAGTTGGCGACAGGATTGGATAGCTGTTGGGCCAAATCAGCGCCATCATCTGCATAAGCCTGAGAGATCCCTAAAAAAACCAAAACGCTCAGAGGAAGAAGGTTTTTTATTGGTCGATGGTTGAAAGAAAAATTATTCATATACTTATCCATCCTTATAATCATTTGTGGTTCAGACTAGAGAGATAGCGAACTAAAACTCTAACTTTTTTAATAGATTATGCTTAAACGGTATAACAAAACTACAGCTTATTTAAGTCAAGATTAAGAACAGATCGCACGGCATAATGACTATCTACACGTGTTTAAAACTAACCATTTTTTGTTCTTAACACTTGATTCAGCTTTTATATATTTTTTATAACACAACGCAATATAACCGCAACAATTATCAATTCGGTTGCGGATGATATTAATCATGTAAAAAACAATACTTGATCTTCTAAAAAAGAATAATCGACAAATGATCTACAAAATATGGTTTTGTATTATAAAACAGCAAAGAAAAACAGTGATAAGCATCACAAAAAGGATTTATTTCCACACTTAATTGAGTAATTTTTAACCAAAAAATAAATTTTATATTTCAAATTATATATTTATATTTTTCATTAACTTAAGTTATAAAAACGTGTTTTTTTAGTATAAAAACTCTATTATGATTACTTTTTGAACTGATTAGTTATATCTAGAGCATTTACTCTTATTTTAATTGTGCTATTTTTGTGACACGGAGTAACAAATGATTTCGGTTAACCGACTTCTCCAAAAGCCAAAAAACATAAACACAAAATGAGCAACAAACATTTGCATTTGCACCTCAAGGAAAGACGTAGAATGAAATTAAAGACATTAACGACAGCAATGATTTTAGCAACTGTACCAATGACGGGGGCATTTGCCGCTGCTCTAGATCGTTCAGGTCAGTCAATCTCTGCATTCTTGCAACCAGGTAACTATTTTGAAGCAGGTATGTCAGTATTAGATCCAGATGTGGCTGGTAAAGCTAAAGCGAATGGTTCATCACTTTCAGACATGGCTGGTGATTACTACTTTCCAAGCGCAGCACTAAAACTTCAACTGACTGACAATTTTTCTTTTGGTCTACTGTACGATCAACCTTTTGGTGCTGATGCTACATATTCAACTACTGATTCGGCCTTAGCTGCAAATGGATCAGGATTATTTCATGATGGAAAAGAAGCAACTTCTGTTGAAGTAGACACTCAAAATTTAAGTTTGATTCTTGGTTACCAACCAACTGAGAACTTTAATATTTATGGTGGCGGTGTTTACCAAACCATTAAAGGAAATGTTCAGCTTCGTGGTTTAGCATATAGCGGAACTAATAATTTTGGTGGATATAATGCCAGTATTAGTGAAGATTCAGCTGCTGGTTGGTTAGCTGGTTTTGCTTACCAAATCCCTGAGATTGCATTAAAAGCTTCTGTAACTTATCGTTCTGAAATAGACCATAAAGTTATTGTTGACGAAAGTTCACTTGCAGCACTTGGTGCAAACCCTGGCACTGTTATTAATATGAATAATGGTTTAGGCCAAACAAAAATTACCACACCTCAATCAGTTAACCTAGATTTCCAAACGGGTATCATGGCAAACACAGTAGCATTTGCGAATGTGCGTTGGGTAAATTGGAAAGACTTCTCTATTCGCCCATATGCCTTTGGTAAAGGTGCTGAAGCAGCTTCAACAGCTGTAACACAAGGAGCTTATACAAAGGGCTTTAATTTAGTTGACTATACTGAGGATCAAATCTCTGCAACTGTAGGTGTTGGCCGTAAATTAAATGATCAATGGGCTGGTAATGTATCTGTAGGTTGGGACTCTGGTGCAGGTAACCCTGTTTCAACCCTAGGTCCAACAGAAGGTTATTGGAACCTTGGTTTAGGTGTTCAATATAGCCCAACGCCTGCAACCTTTATCGCTGGTGGTGTAAAATACTTCTGGTTAGGGGATGCAACTGCTCATTCTGGTGCTTATTCTATCCCTGGTAATGCGACTGCAGCACAAGTTGCAGAATTCGAAGACAACGATGCATGGGCTTATGGCTTAAAAATCGGTTATCGCTTCTAATTACTAATACTGAAAAAACCATCTACGCAGATGGTTTTTTCTTTTTCAACAATGACATCTACTCTCTTTTTTATACACTTGTGATTCATTTGGCCAACAAAGCAACACTTAAACATTTTGCATAATATTCAATCAATCATTCAGTGCGAAAAAATAAATCTATATAAATCATAAAATTAATATCTTTTTTTAGTGTTTTTACTCTATACAAGTCTATTTTTTAACTTTTCAGTTCATTTTACAAGCGTAGTCGAGCATTTACTCTTTTTGTATTTATGGTACTTTTCGTGCCAATCACTTACATAAAGCTACAACAAGGAATGTTCCCTATGAAGCTTACAGCTCTTCGCTCAGCTATTTTGCTCAGCTTAATTCCAACAACTTCAGTATTTGCTGCAGGCCTTGATCGCTCAGGCCAATCTATTGCTGCTTTCCTTCAACCAGGCAATTATTTTGAAGCGGGTATTTCGGTCCTTGATCCTGAAGTAACAGGAAAAGATACAAGCAATAACAATACTGGGGACATGGCAAGTGACTACTACTTCCCTCACGCTGCTCTAAAAATTCAAGCAACGGAGCATTTCTCTGTTGGTCTTATTTACGATCAACCTTTCGGTGCAGATGCAGAATATTCTGGGAATAGTAACTTTGTTGAAAACCGCCCAGTTCCATTTCAAGGCGGGACATCTGTTATTGTTGACACTCAAAATTTAAATTTACTTTTTGGATATCAACCGAACGAAAACTGGAATCTTTATGCAGGTGCGGTATACCAAACTGTAGATGGTACAGTTTTACTTCGTGGTACAACTTATAGTGTATTCAATGGTTATGACTTTAGAACTGGCGAAGATGAATCTATAGGTTGGTTAGCAGGTGTTGCATATCAAATTCCAGAAATTGCGCTTAAAGCATCGGTAACATATCGCTCGGAAATCGAGCACAAAATGAATGCTTCAGAAAATTTTGGTGCAGCTGGATATATTTCAATCCCTGGCGCACCTGACCAATCTGCACAACTCAATCAATTAATGACAGCCTTAAATGCATCTTCTGGCGAAACTAAGTTAACCACGCCACAATCTGTCAATATCGATTTCCAAACAGGTATTATGGCCAATACCGTTGCTTTCGCAAATGTACGCTGGGTCGATTGGTCAAACTTTAAAGTACAACCATATAACTTTGCGAAGCTGTCAAAAGTCGTTGGTCAAAACCCAACGATTAATAAGCCAAATGGCTTTAATCTGATTGACTATAAAGAAGATCAAATTTCTGCAACCGTTGGTGTAGGTCGCAAATTTAACGAGCGCTGGGGTGGCAATCTATCAGTAGGTTGGGATTCTGGTGCAGGTAACCCTGTGACAACACTTGGCCCAACAGAAGGTTTTTGGAGTGTGGGTACAGGTGTTCGTTTTTCTCCAGCAGAAAACTACTTTATTGGCGCTGGCGTGAAGTACTTTTGGTTAGGCGATGCTGATGCGGTAACAGGTGCTCACTCAAATGCTGGCAAATTCACTAATAATGATGCGATCGCTTATGGTTTAAATATTGGTTATAAATTCTAAACCATAGCATCAGATCCAATAAAAAAGGCGTATCTATGTAGATGCGCCTTTTTTGTTTTGGTGGATATTGGTTATTTATCCTTAAGCAGGAATATCACGAACTGAAGCATTACGAATGGCCTCTTTTAAAGCTTCATAACCATGAATTGCAGGGAATTGCGGGAATTCTTTAATCACATTTTCTGGTGCATCAAATAAGAAGCCTTTATCCGCCTCACCCAGCATAGTGGTGTCATTATAAGAATCACCTGCGGCAATCACACGGTAATTTAGTCCATGCAATCCTTTAACTGCTTCACGTTTTTGGTCAGGTTGGCGCAGCTTATAGGCTGTAATCATACCCTTTTCATCAGTTTCTAACTTATGGCAAAAAATCGTTGGCCAGCCCAGTTGTTGCATTAAAGGATGCGCAAACTCATAGAAAGTGTCTGATAAAATAATCAGCTGAAAGTGTGTACGTAACCATTCAACAAATTCTTTTGCGCCTGGAAATGGTCCCATTTCAGCAATCACTTCTTGAATATCATTTAAGCCTAAACCATGTTCTTTTAATATATTTAAACGTTGTGTCATGAGCACATCATAATCAGGAATATCACGTGTGGTTGCTTCAAGCGCTTTAATGCCTGTTTTTTTAGCAAAGTTAATCCAAATCTCTGGAACTAACACCCCTTCTAGATCAAGGCAAACAACTTCCATGAATACTCCCTTTTATTTACGTGGAAAAATTTTGAACTATCATAGCTTAATATTTGTCTAATGCCTTGCTGTTTTTTAAATCTATTTTTTTCATAAGCATTTATTTTTTAGTGATAAGTGGCTGATTTCAACTCTATTAAAATACGCAGCAAATAACGTAATATAGGTCTTGTTAGATTCCAAGCCTATTGCCAGGATACTCATGACAACCATTCCAACTATTGATCTTGTTGATGCTCTCGCAGCTGAATATGCAAATAAATCGCCAAGTGAAATTTTAGCACTCGCACTGAATCAAACGGGTGAAATTGCCATATCGTTTTCAGGTGCAGAAGATGTCGTACTTATTGATATGGCTGCTAACTTAGGTAAACCTTTTCGCGTCTTTAGCTTAGACACGGGACGTTTACATGCAGAAACCTATCAATTTATCGAGACTGTGCGTAAACACTACAACATTAATATCGAAATCTGCTTCCCAGAAGCAGACACCGTTCAAAAACTGGTCAATGAAAAAGGTTTATTCAGCTTTTATCAAGATGATCATAAAGAGTGTTGTGGTATCCGTAAAGTTCAGCCTTTACGTAAAAAATTAGCGACATTAGATGGTTGGATTACGGGGCAGCGTAAAGACCAAAGCCCAGGCACACGAACTGAAATTCCAGTTGTTCAAGCAGATGTTGGGTTTTCAGGCGAAGGGAAACAATTGATTAAATACAATCCCCTTGCCAACTGGTCCAGTGCCGATGTGTGGAGTTACATCCGCATGATGGAGGTACCTTATAATCCATTGCATGAGCGCGGTTTTATTTCTATTGGCTGTGAACCCTGTACGCGTCCAGTGTTACCAAACCAACATGAACGTGAAGGACGTTGGTGGTGGGAGGAAGCAACACACAAAGAATGTGGCCTGCATGCAGGTAATTTGAAAAAGTAAAGACTAAAACCACTGCAAAGCAGTGGTTTTTCGCAACCAATGGATACACACAAAGCGCTCCCATTGTTAAAAAAAATCGATATACTAGGTTTAAGTTCTATAATTCTAACAAGATTGCTCATACAGGAGCGGTCAGATATTGCAGTGAGGCAATGCAGACTATGCGTCCATTACATCCGATTGACTTTATTTTTTTATCACTTGAAAAACGCCAGCAACCCATGCATGTCGGTGGACTATTCTTATTTCAAATCCCTGAAAATGCACCTGCCAGCTTCATTCAAAATTTAGTTGCAGATATTCGTAATTCAAAATCGATTCCTATACCTCCATTTAACAACAAACTCAACGGTTTATTTTGGGATGAAGATGAAGAGTTTGATCTTGATCACCATTTTCGTCATATCGCTCTCCCACAACCAGGGCGTATTCGTGAATTATTGACTTATATTTCACAAGAACACAGTAGTTTAATTGACCGCGCTAAACCGTTATGGACGTGTCATATCATTGAAGGGATTGAAGGGAATCGTTTTGCGATGTACTTCAAAATTCACCATGCGATGGTGGATGGTATTGCAGGTATGCGTTTGGTGGAAAAATCATTATCACAAGATCCAAATGCAAAGAGTATTGTGCCACCATGGTGTGTTGAAGGCCCTCGTGCGAAGCGCTTAAAAGAAGCCAACGTCAGTCGCTTTAAGAAAATTATGAATGGCGTAATGGGACAACTCGAGTCGACGCCACGTGTCATGTATGAGTTGTCACAAACAGTCATGAAAGATATGGGACGTAATCCTGATTATGTTTCAAGCTTCCAAGCACCCAGCTCTATTCTTAACCAGCGGGTTAGCTCTTCGCGCCGTTTTGCAGCACAGTCTTTTGAGTTTGACCGTTTACGTCATATTTCTAAAAGTTTGGGTGTCACGATTAATGACATCGTACTGGCGATTTGTTCAGGTGCCTTGCGTGAGTATTTGTTATCGCAAGACGCACTTCCTAAAAAGCCTTTAATTGCCATGGTGCCTGCCTCTGTTCGCGATGACGATTCATCTATGTCGAATCGTATCACCATGATTTTGGCAAATTTAGGCACGCATAAAGAAGATCCATTAGAGCGCCTCGCAATTGTTCGTCGCAGTGTGCAAAATGCCAAAGAAAAGTTCAAACGCATGAATTCAAACCAAATTTTGAACTATAGTGCGTTTGTTTATAGTGCGGCTGGTCTCAACATTGCCTCAGGCTTACTGCCTAAACGCCAAGCGTTTAATCTGGTAATTTCAAATGTCCCTGGCCCACGTGAACCATTGTATTGGAATGGAGCACGACTCGATGCGCTATACCCTGCCTCAATCATTTTGGATGGTCAGGCACTCAACATTACTATGACCAGTTATTTAGATAAACTTGAAGTGGGTTTGACGGCTTGTAGAAATGCACTGCCGAAGATGCAGAATCTACTCACACACTTAGAAGAAGAGATTCAACGCTTTGAAGCGATTGTGGGGGTCGAAGGCCCAAAGTTGCAAGCGGTCAGTTGATACCGCAGAACGAATCAGAAATACAAGAATAATCAATAAAACTAAGGGGCTTCGATAAGCCCCTTAGTTTTTAATGCTACGACATTGTTTTAATAATTGATGGCACGCAGTACGAATCATGGCAGTTGTAATTTGTACTTCTTTACCCTGATCATCCACAATATACGCATTATGCGTTACTTTCGTATCTAATAAATGTTTCAAACTAGGTTGAATAATTGCTTCTCTAACACCCATATCACACCTCATTTGCTAAACCTATTTGGGAGAATAAGCTTTGGCTATTTCCGTGTTTCTAGTATTAAAAATCTAAGATCGAAAGTAAAATTTCAGTTGTAACAACTATTTAACCATATATTGTTACAATTTCAGCTCAGAATGATATCGTATTGCTCTTGCGTATATAAATTTTCAACCTGAAATTTAATCACACGACCAATGAAATGCTCTAAATCCGCGACTGCTGGCGCTTCTGCGGTTAACAAGCGGTCAATCACCGATGGATGGGCGACGACAGTAAAGCCAGTCTGAGATTGATACGCTCGTGTATATCTCATGATTTCTCGAAAGATTTCGTAACATACAGACTCAGCTGTTTTCACATACCCCCGTCCCTGACAGGTTGGACAAGATTCACATAATAAGTGCTCTAATGATTCACGCGTACGTTTACGCGTCATCTCGACCAAACCTAACTCAGAAACCTGTGTAATTTTGGTTTTTGCATGGTCTTGCTCAAGCATCCGTTCAAACTGAGTCATGACCTCAGTTCGATGCTCCTGCTCTTGCATGTCAATAAAGTCGATAATAATAATACCGCCTAAATTGCGTAGTCTCAGCTGACGCGCAATAACCTGTGTCGCTTCCATATTGGTTTTAAACACGGTGTCTTCTAATGAGCGGCCACCCACATATGATCCTGTATTGACATCAATGGTAGTCATAGCTTCGGTCTGGTCAATCATCAAATAACCACCAGACTTCAGCGCAACACGCGTCTGCAGTGCTCTTTGAATGTCTTCTTCGACATTATACAAGTCAAAAATTGGGCGCTCACCCGGATAATGAATGAGACGTTCTTTGATATTCGGGACAAATTCTTCTACGAACTCTTGGAGCTTGCCATGAATTTCACGCGAGTCGACTGAAATTTTAGCGGTCTTTTCACTCGCAAGATCGCGAATAATACGCTGAGGTAAAGGTAGTTCTTCAAAGATAAGTGATGGCGCAACAATACTGATCTGTTTACGCTGAATAAATTCCCAAAGCTTTGCTAAGTAAGCCATATCTTGTGCAATTGCAGCTTCTGCTATGCCATCAGCGGCTGTACGAACAATCACTGAACCTGGCAGTTTGTGTTCCGCTTGAATACGCTCAATCATCGAACGTAAACGATCACGCTCGGCTTCAGACTCAATTCGCTGAGAAACTCCCGTATGATTGCCATAAGGCATCATCACTAAATAGCGCGAAGGAATGGAAAGATCGGTTGAAAGCCGAGCCCCTTTGGTTCCCAGCATGTCTTTCATGACTTGAACGGTAAGAATTTGTCCCGGCTGTAAGAGCTCAAAAACATTCGGCGTGGGTTGATTACGTGACCAAACCATATCATTAATATGTAAAAAAGCAGTTCGTGACAGTCCAATATCGACAAAAGCAGCCTGCATTCCCGGAAGAACACGCACCACTTTACCTTTATAAATATTGCCTACTAAACCACGTTTCACCGTACGTTCAATAAATAATTCATTGACCGTGCCGTTTTCAATTAACGCGACGCGACATTCCATAGGCGTGACGTTAATTAATAACTCGTCAGACATAACAAACTCAAAACATTATAAAAAATCTTTTGAGACAGTTAATTTAGTGCCTTAACTGCCTGTAATAACTGTACCGTTTCATGCAACGGTAGCCCCACGACATTGCTATAGCTTCCCTCTATACGTGGAATATAACGTGCTGCAATGCCTTGTATGGCATAGGCTCCCGCCTTGCCAATGGGTTCAGATGTGGCCCAATATGCTTCCATATCATTCGGGCTCAAATGCTGAAATTCGACTTCAGTACGAACTACTATACTTGAAATTTGCGTATTTGTACGAACACAAACCGCAGTATATACATCATGCTTGCGCCCAGAAATTTTTTCCCACATTTCAAATGCATGCTGCTTAGATTCAGGTTTACCTAAAATCTCTTGATCGACCCCTAAACTGGTATCGGCAGCAATCACAATTGCATCAGGATATTGAAGCTGTACAGCCTCTGCTTTGGCACATGCCAGTCGCTCCACATAATCGGCTACCGACTCGCCTGCTTGTACAGATTCATCAATATCTGGACTAGAGATATCAAATACTAGACCGAGCTGCTCAAGCAGCTCACGGCGACGGGGCGAACTGGACGCTAAAATTAAATGCGCCATTTCTTCAAGATGAAATAGACCATCGGGAAAGTCAGCACACTACTCAACAGCGGTTGCCAATGACGTGCAAGGGAAAACTGTGCCCCAATCATAATTTGTGCGATCCACGTAATAAACAGATGCGCGACCACAGCCAAGGTGGTGATGACCCAAATATTGGCAAAGGTCATAATCCGACGTTCACGCGTTAAAAAACGGGATACAAAAGTAATCAGAACAAAACTGAGCGCGTTTAAGCCCAAAGGTGCATCGAGCAGTAAATCGGTAAAAATCCCGACTGCAAAGGCAAACCAAATTCCGCTCCATGTCGGCTGGCACAGCACCCAAAACAGCATCACCATCATCATAAACAATGGACGCCAGCCAGAGAGCGCATAAGATAAGGGATAGACCATCAACACTGAAGCAATGATCACAGAAAAAATGATCGGAAATAAGGGATCGCGCTGTTTGGCAGCACGAAGTTTAGCGATCGGCATGTGGTTGCTCCATCGCTAAAGAATCGGAAAATAACACAACGACATGATGCCCACCCGCTAACTGCGCAGCAGGAACAACATCAATTTGAGCAAACTCGCCTGAATTATGACGACTGATTTTTGAAATGGTGCCCACCAGATAACCTGCTGGAAAATGCTCACCTAAACCAGAGCTATACACTTTTTCACCCACTTTGATTTCGGCACTGGTCGGCACGTATTCCATTTTCAAATGACCCAAATCTCCAGTCCCTGAAACAATGGCACGCATTCCAGATCGCTCTAAGCGAACCGAAAGAGAATGTTCTTTATCTGAAAGCAACATGACGCGACTACTATGCGGATAGACATTGATTATCTGTCCCATAATCCCTTTGTCATCGAGCACGGTTTGCCCGACTTTTAGCTGACTGTTGGCACCACGGTTTACCACAATAATATGACGCAGTGGATCAGCATCTGTCCCAATGACTTCTGCAATCTCCATACGACCGTCAATGATCAACGGGGTATCTAACAGACCGCGTAAACGCGTATTTTCCGCAGATAATTCAGATAATTTTTGTAAACGCACCTGCGCCTGCAATAACTCAGCCTGCATCGCGGTATTTTCACGGCGCAATTGAGCTTCAGACTTGGTTTGTTGATTCAGCCACTCTCGCGATAACACGGGATAACTTGCTACGGCATAAATTGGATTATAAGCGGCGTACAAGACATCTCTTGCAGGTTGAATCACATGCGGCATGCGCCAGTTAAAAAACAGCACGACCAAACATGTGATCACTGCAATGATAAATGAGCGAAAAGATGGCGGTTGTCTGGAAAACAGATTTGTTTGCACCCGCCGATTCCTTTATTAGCCTACAAATAACATGTCGTGATTTGGATTATCAAAGAATTCTAAAACTTTACCACCACCACGAGTGACGCAAGTTAGAGGATCTTCTGCAACCACCACAGGTAAGCCTGTTTCTTGTGCAAGAAGTTTATCGAGGTTACGTAGTAATGCACCACCACCTGTCAACACTATACCGCGCTCAGCGATGTCTGAAGACAGCTCAGGAGGCGTTTGCTCAAGTGCAGATTTCACAGCTGAAACAATACTTTGTAATGGATCAGAAATCGCTTGCGTGATTTCATCCGAAGTCACAGTGATCGCACGTGGCACACCTTCAGCAAGGTTACGGCCGCGAACTTCAATTTCAAGTGCTTTGGCATCGGCTTCTGGTAAAGCCATACCCACTTCTTTCTTGATAATTTCAGCGGTAGTTTCACCAATCACGCAACCATGTGCTTTACGTACGTAGTTAATGATTTGTTCATCAAATACATCACCACCAATACGTAGTGAGTCAGCATATACACAACCTTGAAGCGAAATAATCGCAATTTCAGTTGTACCACCACCAACATCTACTACCATTGAACCGCATGCTTGTTCAACGGGCATACCTGCACCAATTGCAGCAGCCATTGGTTCTTCAATCAAACGAACATCACGTGCGCCTGCATTAAATACAGCTTCACGAATAGCACGACGCTCAACCAAAGTTGATTTGCAAGGCACACACACCACAACACGAGGTGCAGGTGGGAACAGACGTTTTTCATGTACTTTACCAATAAATTGGTTCAGCATAGTTTCGGTCACTTCAAAATCGGCAATCACACCATCCTTCATTGGACGAATGGCAGAGATATTTGCAGGTGTACGGCCCAGCATTTGCTTTGCATCAAGACCTACCGCGGCAACGATTTTTTGTGAACCACTGTGACGAATTGCCACAACTGTCGGTTCATTTAATATAATGCCTCGTCCTGGTGCATAAATAAGTGTATTTGCTGTACCTAAATCAATGGCTAGATCGGGCGAAAACAAGCCAATTAGTCTTTTTAGAATCACGGAGACGTTCTCGATTAAACTTTATGTGGACGCAAGGTGGCAACTTTAACTAAATGTGATGATTTGAACAAGTCAATCGCTTATTATAACGCACGATATTTTGAAATTTTTTAATACTGACTCAGGTGATGTTATGTCTACATCGGATGCACAGCATTCTGCAGATTTAAATGCACAAACAGTTTCAGCAATCGCCAATCTTGCTCGATTGTCGCTAGATGATACGCAATCTGCTGAATATGCTCAAAGTCTAAATAAAATTTTAGGCATGATGGAAACCTTAAAAGGCATCGACACCGATGGTGTTGAGCCGCTTAAAAGCCCATTTGATCACCCACAACCCTTACGTGAAGATGTGGTTTCAGAAACCAATCATCGTGATGAATATCAAGCCATTGCACCGCAAGTGCAAGACGGTTTGTACCTTGTTCCTCGCGTGATTGAATAATTTCTATTCAGTTAAACCATTATTTTGTAAAAATTAACGTAAAGACATTTCTCATGACAGATTTACATCGCTTATCGATTCGTGAACTCTCTGAGGGTTTAGCTGGGGCTAAATTTTCATCTCGCGAACTGACTGAACATTATTTAAAGCGTATTGCAAAACTGGATACACAAGTTAAAGCTTATGTAACCGTGACTGCAGAACAAGCGCTTGCACAAGCTGATGCTGCCGATGCTGCAATTAAAGCAGGCACGGCAACTGCATTGACAGGTGTGCCAATTGCACACAAAGACATTTTTTGTACCCAAGGCATTAAAACCACTGCGGGCTCAAAAATGTTGGATAATTTTATCTCTCCTTACGACGCCACCGTTGTAGCGAAAGGCAAAGCCGCTGGTCTAGTCACTTTAGGTAAAGTGAACATGGACGAGTTTGCAATGGGCTCAACCTCTGAGAACCCTTTTTACGGTGCGACTAAAAACCCTTGGAATTTAGAACACGTACCGGGTGGTTCTTCAGGTGGTTCTGCGGCAGTGGTTGCAGCAGACCTTGCTCCGTTTTCAACAGGCACAGACACGGGTGGTTCAATTCGCCAACCCGCATCCTTCTGTGGCTTAACGGGTCTTAAGCCAACTTATGGTCGTGTATCGCGCTTCGGGATGATTGCGTATGCATCGTCTATGGATCAGGGCGGACCAATGGCACGTTCGGCTGAAGACTGTGCCTACCTCATGAATGTGATGGCAGGTCATGACGCAAAAGACTCAACATCCGTTGAAAAAGACGTTGATGACTATGTGGCGAATCTAAACGGCACAGCGGTTCAAGGTCTACGTATTGGTATTCCAAAGCAATACTTCAATGTCGCTGGTTTAGATGCAGACGTGAAAGCACGTGTTGAAGAATCATTGAAAAAGTTAGAAGACATGGGCGCGACCTTGGTTGAGATTGATCTCAACATGACTGAAGCTTATGTTCCGACGTATTACTTGATTGCTCCTGCTGAAGCGTCATCAAACTTGTCTCGTTACGATGGCGTGCGTTATGGCTACCGTGCAGAGAACCCTGTTGACCTGATGGACTTATACAAACGTTCACGTTCTGAAGGTTTTGGTGCAGAAGTGCAACGTCGTATCTTAATTGGTACATATGCGTTGTCTGCGGGTTACTACGATGCTTACTATGTCAAAGCTCAAAAAGTCCGTCGTCTGATTCAACAAGATTTCTTAAAAGCGTTTGAATCGGTTGATGTGATTGCTGCACCTTCTGCGCCAACCACGGCTTATAAAATTGGCGCGAACTTGTCTCCAGTTGAAATGTACTTGGGCGACATTTACACCATCGCGGTTAACCTTGCGGGGCTTCCTGCGATTAATGCACCTGTTGGTTTTGACAAAGACAATTTACCTGTGGGCTTACAGCTGATTGGTAACTATTGGTCAGAATCTCAACTGTTGTCTGTGGTACATCAGTACCAACAAGCGACGGATTGGCATACGAAACGTGCGGCAATTGCTGAGGAGAATGCATAATGGCTCAAGCTCAAAAGAAACCCAAGTCGTTATTAATTGATGGCTGGGAAGTCGTGATCGGGATTGAGATTCACACTCAGTTGGCGACCCAATCTAAAATCTTCTCAGGTTCTTCAACTGAATTTGGTCAAGACCCAAATACGCAAGCCAGCCTAGTTGACTTAGCAATGCCGGGTGTACTGCCTGTATTAAATAAAGAAGTGGTCGATTTAGCCATTCGCTTTGGTTTGGGTATTGATGCGTACATCGACCAAGCTTCTGTGTTTGCACGTAAAAACTACTTCTACCCAGACTCTCCAAAAGGCTACCAAATCAGCCAGATGGATAACCCGATTGTGGGCTTGGGTCATATCGACATTCAACTTGAAGATGGTACGGTAAAGCGCATTGGCGTAACGCGTGCCCACCTTGAGGAAGATGCAGGTAAATCGATCCATGACCAGTTTGAAGGGATGTCAGGCATCGACTTAAACCGTGCAGGTACACCTTTACTTGAAATCGTGTCTGAACCCGATATGCGTTCGGTTGAAGAAGCTGTGGCTTATATCAAATCGATTCACACTTTAGTGCGTTGGTTGGGTATTTCTGACGGTAACATGGCGGAAGGTTCATTCCGTGCAGACTGTAACGTGTCGTTACGTCGTCCGGGTCAACCGTTCGGTACACGTTGCGAGTTAAAAAACCTCAACTCATTCCGTTTCATTGAACAAGCGATCAATGTTGAAATTGAACGCCAAATGGAAATTTTGGAATGGGATGGTACGATTGACCAAGAAACGCGTCTATTCGACCCTGTGAAGATGGAAACACGTTCAATGCGTTCGAAAGAAGAAGCGAACGACTATCGCTACTTCCCAGACCCTGACTTGTTACCTGTGATTATTTCAGACGCGCAAATTGAAACAGCTCGTGCTGCGTTGCCCGAACTTCCTGCGGCACGTCGTGAGCGTTTCGTAGCGGACTTTGGTGTCACTGAGTACGATGCGCATGTGTTGACGCTGACCCGCGAAATGTCAGACTTTTATGAAGTGGTTGTGGCTGCTGCTGGCGGCGCTGCACAAGGTAAAGTGTCTGCAAACTGGGTGATGGGCGAATTCTCAGGTGCTTTAAATAAAGCAGGCTTAGAACTCGCAGACTCTCCTGTTTCTGCTGAAAAACTGGGCGGCATGGTTGCGCGTATCGTGGATAACACCATTAGCGGCAAGATTGCGAAGCAAGTATTCGGCTTTATGTGGGATGAAGGCAAAACTGCGGACGAAATTATTGTGGAAAAAGGCTTGAAGCAGGAAACTGATACGGGTGCGATTGAAGCGATTATTAAAGACGTGCTTGCTGCCAATGAGAAGATGGTTGAAGAGTTTAAATCTGGTAAAGAGAAAGCTTTCAATGGTCTTGTGGGTCAAGTGATGAAAGCGTCTAAGGGCAAAGCTAACCCTGCTCAAGTGAATGAGTTGATGAAGAAATTGATTGGTTGATCTGATTAGTTTTGAAAAAAAACCCGTCTTAAGACGGGTTTTCTTATTAAGAAAACTTTTTCATGCTGTCTCTTAATACTTCTAAAAATATATGATTTCTGCTTTGAGCATCAGAAACAATTGCATCAAAGGACATGACGAATGTCGGTGTTGGAACATCATGACCATTAGGATGTGGTGTTTTATATTCCTGATAAAATACCTTCCCTTTTGAATATAATGGTGACCAATTCATTTGTCTTAACCGTAACTCCATGGTTTTACTGACTTGAATAACTGCATAGTACCAAACACGTTGAATTTTAGGACAAAACTCAACCAATTTTGCAGCACGATCAAGTAGCTGATTAACTGCATATTGATTTTCTTTTTCATCATCCGTTTTTTTCTTAATTTCAACCACAACAACATCCACCGCTTCCACATCTTGTGGATCAGCAGAAAAAATCATAGTGATATCAGGACGCCCATTGTCATCTACCTTCTCTTCATCTAAACGAATAGCATTTATGACTTTGTCCATTCGTTTCTCGCTAAGAATAGTTCTAAAAACCATAAATTTATCGTCTAAGAGCCAAGCATTATTTTGATAAAGATTTGAGCCTACTTGATCGCCAGAATACTTACTAAATTTTGGAACAATAAGATCATGAATTTCCGACTCTTTATTCTCATCTGAAAACTCTTTCATTTTGTTGATGATCTTCTCACGATACAAAATATACTCAGTTAAAGTTCTAGATGACAATTCTAACGATTTTTCATAAGCTTTATTACTTAAATGATCACACTACAAGATTTCTTTCTGCATTTGAAAAAATTTCTGTTGTGCAACATTAAGAGCCGCATCCTTATCAATAAGACCAATTGTATCAGTTTCAAAAAAACCCAATAAATGCGGAAACTTAGCCTCAAATTCTTTCTGTGTTTTCTTATTAATTTCATTAATCTGAGGAATAGTCTCAGCAAGAACTTGACCCAATTCTTTACGTAATATCTGATATAGCTGTTTTTCATTAATTCCTTCAGGTAATAATAGCTTCTGCCGAGAACTATCTTCCTTAGAATGAAACAAATCAGATTCAAATAAAAATACGCAATGAAAATCCGACGGTATAGAGCTTTCAGATATTAAATTAATAGGTATCGTCCTTCCATCTATACTAAATGCTATGAATGGAGGTACTTTTCCTTTGATTTTTTTAACATGGTACAACATTTCAATTTTTGAAATTGAATCTAGACCATGATTTTCTAAATCAACCAATGTCATTAAAGGTAAATCTTCACTAGAAATAGTAACATCTTGTGAAAAAAATTCTTTTTGAGCATTGGTTTCATGTGTGTTTAATTTTATAACTATATTAAAATCTCGCCCCTTACGTTTAAAGGAATTAAGCGTTGGTAAGAAATGATCAATAATCTGTTGCTTTAAATGATGTGGTTTCAGATCATCATAACTTTTGACTTTGTCCTTCCTAAAACCATCAAAAATCAAAGTAGTTAACTTATTTTGTGAATTTCCACCTTTTTCAATTGGTGCTACTCCATCAAATCCCTCTTTAAACGTAAATTCACGCTTAGCTCCCTGCCAATTACTAGACACTCTGACAGATGAAAAATAATTTAAGAATACTAACCGCCCAATACCTTTATGGTATTGGTCTCTAGGTTTTAGTAAAGTTTTGAAACGATTAAAATTTTCATCAGTAAAGCCCTGCCCATTATCTTTTATTGTTAACTGTAGGGACTTAGGATTATCAAAAGAGTGAATATCAATCTTAACTTCAATAGCAGTAGCATCCGCATCTAAAGCATTCGCGATAGCTTCAAAATAGACTAATGAAAGAGACGGATTCGGAAAAAACAATCTAATAGCACTACTTGTTTCAATTTCCATAAATATGTCTCCTACTTTTAGGCTTATAAGGGAATCTAAATTATATTGTTAATATAAAAATTATATGGCTTCTCATTTTTTCTATGCGTAAAGCTATGTCGCGATAATTTAACAATACAATGAAGGTTAAAGCCAGTTATCTAATTACCATGTTAATTTAGTCACTTATAATTTTTTTATCAAATATAATTATTCCAAATAAATGCATCACACCCAAACAACATAACCATCAAAAAATATCCTCTATCATCAAATTCGAAGACTCAGGGCAAATTTAGCTTTCAAAGTCCTTTTTCATGCTTGATTTCTGAATCCCTCCCCTTGCTAAGCTTCACTTCTCACCTTTAAAAAAGGGAGACTTTGTCTCGTGATTAGTTTGATACGCGCTTTTCCCTTTCTTTTTTAAAGGTTAGGGCTAAGAAGAGGATTTCTACATTAAGTAGTTTTTAATTTCCAAGATCCACTACACTAACCACATTCTATTTTTAAAAATTAACCACTTGCAAAAAATCAAAGGACAAAAATGAAAACAGTCATCCTCACACTTTCTACCCTTGCCTTCCTCAGCACCACCACATTTGCAGAAACCAAACCCAATGTTCCAGCTAAAGAAGCCAGCCAAATATTTAAAGCCGCTGGCTTTTCAAAAACAAAACATGGCTGGGAAGGTAACTGCGACACAGGTGAAATCACCACCTATAAAGACCTCAATGGTGACGGTCTAAAAGACGCAGTCATTTCAGACTACAGCACCATGTGCTATGGCAACACCGGTGTCGGCTACCATATCGTTGCTCAGCAAAAAACTGGAACATGGAAACTCATTTTTGAAAACATGGGCATCCCTACTTTTCTAAAAACAAAAGGAAAAGACGGCTGGCCAGATATTGAAAATGGTGGCCCCGGATTTTGTTTTGCTGTTTACCGCTGGAATGGTCAAAAATATGATGTCAACCGTTATGAATATCAGGGCAAAGCCTGCACATTAGACTATTAACACCTCAGCATAGTAAATTTCATATCAATCAATATGTAAACTGATTGATTTGTCATGCTTTTCTATACAGTTTAAGTGCCTCAATTACTTAGGGCTTTTTTATAAAAATGACCTCAGCTATACGACTAAAGAGCACTGAATGACTTAAAAATGGCATCTGAACTGTGCTAATTTAGATCAAAATTGAACATAAATATGCACAAACAATAAAGAGGGTTTAAAGATGTCAAAACAAATTTTAATGCTCGTGGGTGACTATGCCGAAGACTATGAAACCATGGTGCCTTTTCAGTTCTTAACGGGTCTCGGTTATACCGTACACGCCGTCTGCCCCGAAAAAAACGAAGGTGAAAGTATCGCAACAGCCATTCATGACTTTGAAGGCGAACAAACCTATAGTGAAAAACGCGGTCATAACTTTGCGATCAATTACAACTTTGAAGCCGTACACACTGCGGACTATGTTGGTTTAGTCATTCCCGGTGGTCGCGCGCCTGAATATTTACGCATGAATGAACGTATCCTTGAGATCGTACGTGAGTTTGATTCTGCGAAAAAACCAATTGCAGCAGTTTGTCATGGTGCTCAAATTCTTGCAGCAGCCGATGTACTCAAAGGCCGTACTTGTTCAGCTTACCCTGCGTGCGCAGCCGAGGTGAGACTTGCTGGCGGAACTTATGCAGACATTGAAGTTACAGAAGCTGTAACCGATGGACACTTGATCACAGCACCGGCTTGGCCTGCCCACCCTGCTTGGATGGCACAGTTTATTCAAGCTTTAGGGGCGACTGTGACGATTTAATTGTGTGCTGTTCCTCAAGTGAATCTTTTATAACATGGTCTATCAGCCTTTAGATTCAAAAATAAAAAAGCTCCTTCGATTTAAGGAGCTTTTTTAATCGCTGTTCTTTTTAAAGTACTACAAACCTTCGAGTTGGGCATCACATCCCGCCCATTCATTTACATAATTTAAAGATCTAAGTGGTTTTAGTTCAATCCTTTCACCAGTGGGCATGATTTCATTGATTGCCAAAGAACATTGCATTCCGCCAGCGTTATCCAATAACTCATAATTTTTATTTGTCGCAAACTTATAAACGGCATCAACACTACAACCACGCAACTCCACACCATTGTGGTAACTCTTATATGCACTAATTGCTAAAAAGCGTTCAGCAGGTACTCTAAACTCGGCAAAATTAATTTTAGCTGGCGGAAAAGGCATGTCTAATAATTTTTGTTTGTACTTAATCTGACTGCTTTGCATTCGTTCTTTAAATGATCCCATACTTTCTACTTCGGGTAACATTTGGAAGTTTGGCTGCATTGATGTCATGCATCCATTTGGGTATAAACGTACTCCAAAGTTATTTTTATTTTCAATCCGAAGCTTTGCTGTATGCTCAGCATTAGAGTCTTGATATAACTTGAGACCCAACATTTTTTTTGATTGATTCACCATTCCTGCGCTACAACCAGCTAATCCCAAGACTAAAAAGCCAATCACTATTTTTTTCATCTACTTGTAAAAATCAATTAAAAATTTACATCAAATACTAGCAAATATAATAGGTTACACAACCTGTAATTCTTATTTAGAAATGATATTTTGATCATCTGGATATAAAAACCTCTCAAAAGAGAGGCTTTTATGATTTAAATACAACTACCTCGTCATGCCCAACTTATTCCAAATTTCTGGGGTTAAAAAAGTCGTGACCAATTTATTCAAATCCACATAGCGCAGCACACCTTGCAACTGGCCCTTCACTTCAGGGTTCTTTAAAATTTCCTCACCCGTAATCTGTCCAAGTTCTTGAAAGCTGTCTCCAACCGCTTGTAGGCCTTCAGCCTGAATCACGGCTTTAGTCTGAGCTGAACATTGCTCCACTAAAATGCGTTGTAAAACCTGTGCTAGGTTTTTATCTAGCTGTGTACGCTGTGCATCGGTGACATTGCTATATACCTTCAGATCTGGATGTGCAGCCAATGCCGCAAACGTCCACTGCAACACGGTGGTTTTATCTGTTGCTGTCGTTGACTTCACCAAACAATTACTCAGTTGGTCGACTGTGGTACTAGCCGTTGCAACTTGGACTGAACCACACAATGCTGCGGCCAAAAAAGCATGACGAAAAATAGCAGAAGACCGACCACGTAAAACGCTTAAAACAGGCTGTGACATAAACTCAACTCCAATCAACAATTGCATTCTTTGTATCACAAAGCCCGTCAATCAGCCTGTTATGGAACTGTAAAATTACCGTCTAGTTGGAGAAAAATTAAATCGCTCAACTCAAGCGATTTCTCTATCCAACTCAGCGGTTTCAAATGCAGTGAGCTGTGGGTGTATGGTCGGACAGCTATTCCAAAACCAATAAAAATAACCGTTGGGATCAAGCAAAGTATGCATCTGAATCGTAGACTGACTACTTTCGCCCTTCCAACACGCTAAAGCAGCATTACGGTTATTGTGTAAATCGATAAATTCAGGAGCGACTTGCTTCGGCATTTCAGGAATATAAAGTGCGTCACCATGTGCTACCCACAAGTCAGCCAAATAAATTTTTCGGTCTTTTGGAAAATATCGTCCTGCTGAGATCACCAACGGCAATTGATTTGGATCGGTCGAAGCAAAAACATGCGGAAAGTCGTGATGCTCTAAGTCTGTGACGACAAAAGGATATAATGTTTTCGCGGCTAGATTGATTTGAGTTGGGTCATAAGGGAAAAAATGACCCGCCAACATGCCATATTGATATTTAATTTGAGACAACTTTTTCTGTGTAGCCTGTACCTCTATCGCCTGTCCAGCTTTCACCAAAGTCATACCAAATGCGGCAGCAGTTTCTGGCGTGGCTTTGAGTGGCATAAACTCAAAAGAGTTTCCCGCGAATGCTAACTGAGTCTGCTCTCCCCAATGGGTTTGGATCATCGCAATTTCTTTGGGTACATCATAAACATGTCCCATACTCATATGGGCATTGGTCGATGATGCAGAAATAAGTTCAATAGCATCTGACACATCGGCTAAATACTCAGGCGTTCCGCCATTGTTGTAAAAATAAGGCTGAGCTGAAATATCAACGTCTATTTCTTGCATGGTCTGATCCAGCAAAGGCGCAGTAAAATATGTGGCTGGCGTTTGCACATTACTCATGATGTTATTTCCTTTGGTTGAGGTGCTCACATGAAATTCTGTCGCAAACAGCCGAAAATCTTACTTCATTTGCTTGAGCATATTTTTAGCACCTGTATGGTTATGATTTTTGGCTAAGTTCTGCAAAACATATTTTGCCTGCCCTTTAGGGTTGGAAAAACGACTGCTATAACTTGGAATACCCGTTAAACAACGTGCAACTAATATGCCCGATTCGGTATAGACATTTGAGGCATCCGACCCCGGCAAACGACCATAGTTATATGCACGTTGTGCGCTGTTACAGGCAGCGACTTGGTTGCGTCCACTGTTAATATCACGGCGTGCAGCCACATACAATTTGGCCTGTTGCTGCTGTGGTGTTTCTACAGCTTTGGCGGCTTTAGGTGGTACTTCCACTTTGTTTTCTTTTTTAGGCTCTACTTCTTTTTTGCTTTCTTCCTCTTTCTTCACCTCTGCCTTGGTCGTAGGTGCCTTCGTCACCGCTTTTTTGCTTGGCGTAATAGGTGCCATACTCCGTGGTGCTGGCTCAGTCAGTACTTTGCTTTGTAGATTAACCACACGAGTATCATTTGAATTAGGCAGTTTGCGTTCAGACAATGCCTCAATACTCACCAACCACTGTTCGCCATTATTAAGCTGGCAACGAAAAGTACCCGTGCCCTGTTTTAAACTGTTATAGGTACGCAGTAACTTTTTCGCCCACGGATCTTTCACTAAGCTGAAACTGCTTTTTTGTGTCTGACTAAAACGGCCACCATGTGCTTGGCAATACTGACTAAACATGCTCCGTGGATATAGCGCCTCAATATCTTTTTCATTTTTTACGCCTACCGTGTGATACACGTATTCTTTGCTGTTTTTATCGGTATCATTAATTTTTCGTTCTACGATTAGTTCTTGTGGTGATGCAATATTTGTAAAAGCTGTTTGTGCTATATTTCCCAGACTGGTACAGCCCTGCAACACACTCCCCAAAACCCCAAATACACATAAAATTTTATAATTCACTACGACTTTACTCTTAAACACCCGCATAAAAACATTAGCGGAAAGCTCATAAAATAACAAACTTAAATAACTGTTTTTATTATTTATTTTAGTTTGACGCACACATCATTCTGCTTTGTTTTATGATAACCTCAACAACATTTAATAAATTTAGTTTGAACCACACAACAGAAGTTACAGACAAAACGATGCTTGAGCACATAAAAAACCTGCCGTGAACAGCAGGTTAGATATATCACAAAACATTTAGTCATCCAAAGTCGATTCAAAAGCCTTCAAACGCTTATAAATCGAGAGCAGTTCAATAATGGTTTTCCATGACAAAATTAGATATTGAAATGACTCTCGTACTTTATCAAACACATTACCAATTTGGTTGATTAAACCTAGAGTCATTTTCCCTGCTGCAATTGCGGGAAATAACACCACCAAACTGTATAAAATATCCAGTTGTCGATACCATGTCGCGACTAAGTTAAAATAAGCATAGTGAAAATAAAGTCTAAAATAATTCTTTCTTACTCTGCTAAACAGTTCGACCAATGTTGCAGGTTGGGCACGGTCTGCATGGTCTTCCCCATAAACCAATTCTTTACGGTAAGCTGCTTCTACTTTTTGATTGTTAAACTCTAAACCCGGCAGTTTACTTCCCACTACCATTAACAAGACCGTACCAAATACAGCCCAAATGATAGCTGCCCAAACCAAGGAATGCTTTACTTCACCCACAATAGGCAATTCAGGAACATGCTTTGAAAGCTCAAATAGAATTGGTAAGAAAGCCACCAGCACCATCACAGCCTTGATCAACTCAACGCCCAAATCTTCTAAAATGGTAGCAAAGCGCATAGTGTCTTCTTGCACACGTTGTGATGCCCCTTCTATATGACGCAATTTTTCCCAGTGTTGGGTGTAGTATTCATTCATCGCTGTACGCCACCGAAATACATAGTGGCTGGTGAAAAAGGCATTGATCACTGCGAAAGTGACCGCAACCATCGCAATATACAAGAAGGTTAAAGTACCCATATAGAGGTCTTTAATGTTACCACCTTTACCAAGCATGCTTTGAATGAGATCCCAAAATGGTCCATACCATGCGTTGATAGCAACACTGACCTGTACACCAAACCAGATGTTAAAGAGAATAAATGCGGAGCCCCAAATCGACCATCGTTGCCATTTATTGTCTGAGAAAAAACGCCAAAATAAGGCAAAAAGTGTTGTTGCTATAAAAAACCAGAGATAGAACCACAGAAAAGACGGAGAGCAAAAACGGCTCACTCCAATAGGCAGTTCAGCCGTTGCATATCCTTGCGACCAACCTATGGCGCTTCCCCATGTATTTCCCCCTGTGTACCACAGTACGACATTGATCACCGACCAAAGTAATACCGAAATGAAGAACCATCTAGGGTTTGGGAAAAATGACTTAAACATGAACGATATATATCCCTTTTATGTTTCAGGTATGCAATCCGTGCATACTAATCCTTATTTCTTAATTTAGTACAATCTCATTACAGCAAGTTTGTACACTTTACTTATACTTATTGGGTTATACGTTATTTGATTTGTATGCCCCTTCACAAGAGCTCAGGACATTATTTTCCGACTTGATCAGTCATATCACAATCAAAATTAATTATTTCAATAACTTATAAAAATAGGAACGGGCTTTGCCTCAGACTTACAATAATATTTTATTGCTTATAACTTTTGGGTTCCAAACTGAAAAATTGCTTAGGATTTAAAGCGACTACACTGATGGTATTTCTCTGACAACCATACGATTACTTGTTGATTTTATGTATAAAAGAATGAAGTTTGCACATTTTAAAATGACTTCATGCTACTATCTTTTCATTAAAAACTATTGGATCTATGACATGGAAACCCTAGTACTTGAACTGATCAAACCACTCACACTGACAAAAGAAGACTTTCCACCTATTAACTTTGAAGAAGGCACTGTGCTCAAAGTTCTCATGAAAACACCTACAGGTTACTTGGTAACGGCAGATTCTCGTTTTAATTTTACGGTGTCTTTTGATGATGAAAATCAAGTGTGGCAGAAGCTGTAATTTGCAACGCTCTTTAATAAAAGAACAATCTATTCAATAAGATAAAAATAAAAACCATCTTTTTTTATTGATTTAAAACTGATTATTTTTATTAAAATTTAGTTTTTTATACCGAATCAGCAAATGAATACCGCGCCGAGAGTTTTCTGTACCTATTGATTTTTGCCGCTCAGATTATTTTTTCCACCAAATCCAAATTTGCACAGCGATCATGAGCAAAATAGTAATAGCAACAAAATAAGGATGAGGTACTTTCCAAAGCATGAGCCCCGCAGCAAGGCTCATACTGAATAGCGAAAAAATTTTCGCTTTTGTTGGTAGAGTTTTATGTTCTCTCCACTGCTGTAAAATGGGTCCAATGAACCTATTTTGAACAATCCATCGATGCAATCGTGCAGAACCTTTGGCTGCAAATAAAGTCGCTAAAAAATAAAAGTCAAAGGTGGGTAAACCAGGAATAATAATCCCTAACGTCCCAATACATAAACAAATCCAAGCCAGCCCAATACACAACCAACGTACCCAAATCGATTTTGCAAGATGTGCTTCTGACTCATCTTTGGATTTAGATATTAAGCTTAACTCGGTATTTTGCATATTTCCCTCTTATTTCAACTGTTCCAAGTCTGCTAACAATTGACCAAAACGGGAAAAGCCTTGCATCGCCCCTTCAATCACTTGATCCTGCTGCTCTTGACTAAAGTTTGCATCATCCATAGCTTGCTTAAAGCGTTTCCAAACCACTGCTCGACCTTCTGGATATGCAGCCAAATTACGCGCTGCAAAGTCCGCAGTAAAACCAAATTGGTGCTGTGCCGCTTTAAATAAAAATGCTGCACCTAGAGTCGAACCTTCAGACACATAAATCCAACCCAAAGCTTGAGGAAAGCTAACTCCATCTGTTGCAATGCGGGTGGACTGTGGCTCTAGTCCCAAATCCTTTAAGTCCAGTAATGCCGCATCTGAACGACCACGAACATCTAAATCAGGGATAATTTGAACCACATCTGGATGTGCATATAAATGTTCAACATCCTTTTGGAAGTAGTACTGAGATAACGTAAAACGTGCATAATTACTTTGGTTTTCAAAAACCTTCGCCTGCTCCATTAACTGTTCCATACGATCATGTTCAGTCGATGTTTCCGTTTTTAGACGCTGAGATAAACTTGTTTCTAGCTGCTGGTTCATACTGGTAGTCACGTTAAAATCCTATCTTTGCTGTTCTGCACTGATTTCCATGTTCGATGCCTTTAGAATTTCATACAACGTTAAATAACACCCAAGGTCATTTTTAAGATTGATGATTTTTCCTAAACCATAAAAACTGGACTTATACATAGAGACGAATGAAACGCTCAAAATACGCAAAAAAATTCAAAGTTTTTCGCACACTGAAAATTCGCTATTTTTACTTTACAAGCTATTGCATTTGAATACATCATAAATGATAATCACTATCATTTAAACCTTAGGGAAGTATTATGGCACCTCCCACCTCTTCCAAAGCACAACAGCAATTAATTGGTGAACTCTATCTTCAGCACCATGATTGGTTAATTCAGTGGCTGAGATATCGGATTCGTCATCCTTTTAATGCTGCCGATATTGTGCAAGATACTTTTGTGCGTTTGATACAAGCCAAACATAAATTAGCTTCAATTCAAGAACCGAAAGCTTATTTGATCAATATTGCTAAACACGTTTTGATTGATCAGCATCGACGTAATGTGATTGAAACCAATTACCTAAAAAATCTTTATGATGAAGCTCAATTTGGGCAAGAGCTGATCCAAGACAACACCATTGAAGAAACAGTACAAATTCTGGATTTCCTATCGGTTGCATTAGGCAAAACCACCGCTAAAGTACGTCAGTCCTTTATTCTTTATTATATTGAAGGCTATAGCCAAACTGAGATTGCTGAATTAACAGGAAAATCACTGCGCAGTGTACAAGGCTATTTGGCCGATGGGTTGAGTCTCTGTTATGAGCTACGTCATAAAATGAATGCAGAATGCGAAGAATGAATGACGCTCGACATATTCGTAAAGAAATTGCACTCTGGGTTATTCGACTCAACTGCGACAACCCTATCGAGCGTGCACAAGTCCAGCAAGAGTTTCAGGCTTGGCAAAAAAATCATCCGCAGTATCTGCCCTATTTTGAAGAATTTCGAGACTTTGATCTTGAGATGCAGAGCCTATCACACCAACAAAATTTACACGGCGAGACTGTCGAACAAACCTTTCAAGCCATTGAACATGAACAGCAAAAAGTGCTGTCTTTGTTTAACCAAACTGTTTTCTCATTCATGGCCATCAGTTGTCTTGGCTATTTGAGTTTTACTTATATTCCCTTTGCCTACTATTTTGCAGACTATAAAACCGCAACCAGTGAAGTAAAAAATATTGTGCTTGAAGATGGTTCAATGCTTACCCTCGCACCTAAATCAGCAATAAAAGTGGATTACACCACAGGGCAAAGACGAATCGAATTGATTCAGGGCGATATCTATGTCGATGTCGCGAAGAACCCTGCTCGCCCTTTTATCGTCCATACAAAACAAGCCGACTATCAAGCACTTGGTACGCGTTTTATAATCAACCAATATACCGATACAAGTACGCTCAGTATGCTGCATTCACGTGTTCGTGCCAGTACAAATCTCGCCGCGCATCCCCAAGTTCAGAACATTTCTGAAGGTCAACGTATAGAAGTTGACGAAAGTGGTCTAGGAAAAATAGAAGTCTTTGATGCAAAAATGTTGAAGACCTCATGGCACATGCAACAAATTCAAGCCAATGAACTGGCTTTACCTGATCTCCTCAATCGCTTAAATACCTACCATACTGGCTACATGATTTTTAATGAAAAAGAGCTCGCACAAATCAAAATTACAGGGATTATTAACCCTCAACAAGACTTAGTCGGAACACTGCAACTGATCCAGTTACAGTATCCTCAACTTGAGTTTTTTCAAATCGGGAACTATGTCACCTACGTCAAAATTAGGGCCTCCTAGTTTAAAACCTATATTCAAACTTTAAACTTAAACTTTGCTTATCATTGCTATATAGCCAGTCTACATTGCTTTTATTTTGGTTATAGTTGTAGGTTAAATTGGGAGTCAGACCATACATGGTAAATTTAGGCATTTGTAATACAGCAGTGTAATTCTGTTCAAAATCATGACGTCGGGTATCAAAACCAAAACCGTTGACATATTGATCGTACTGTCTCCAGCGTAAAGAGCTAAACACAGTCAAGTTAACTCCCTCTGTAATTGGTTTACTCAACCCAAAGCGAACACCTTGTTGTTCATAAGCTGCAAAATACTGTTCCTCGGTATTGTGATCGACATAGTCTAACCCTGAAAACAACGTCCACTGCTGTGGTAGAACTTTCCAAAAGGTCACAAATATCGACTTTTCAATACCACTTTGTTTTTCATATAAAATGTGATCGATATCCTCTATTTCTGCTTCCAGTTTTAAGGCTTTATCCTGTCCGATAAATCGCATCCATTCAGCCCGCATACCATAAGCATTTGACAAAGTATCATTGGCATAGCGTCGATGTTCAAACACAGGTGCAACTAAAATTTGATTACGTGGATTTTGAAAACTATAGCCCGCATTAAAATTGAGTGTTGTTTCATTATAGTCTCTTTGGTTTTGGTAACTTTTACCATAACCCAATGCTTTGAATGCGAGGCCATGCTGCCCTATAAGTGACCAGCGTTTACTGATGACTGTTTCATAGTCCAATGCACTCGCATCAATTGGGTCTGGAGTACCTTGCCTTAAGTCGCGAATAATATATTCACCATTTGCATCCACTCCGACAATGGTGGGAACCAATGTATAGCGCTCGGAGGAGTTATTAATATTAGTTGCATGGCGCATTCCCAAAGCAACATTGCCTTGCCATGTATCCCTTTGATTCAAAGTTTTTAAATACACGTCGATGGTGTGATTAATATTTTGGCTGATTTGATCATTCGCACCGACTAAATGCTGTTTCACCTGTTCAAATAACTGTTTGGCTTCTTTATTTTTTTGTTGCTCTGTCCATAATCTTGCCAATTCTAAACGAATCATCATATTGTCAGGCTGCAATTCTAAGGCTTGCTGAAATAGGTGCTCGGCTTGTTTCGTCTGACCTTGTACTCTTGCCAGTGAGGCTTGCGCAAAATAAGCCAAAGATAGGTCATAATCTTTAAAACTTAAATAGCGATTTAAGTAGATCTGAGCGGCCTGCCACTGTTTCTGCATGACTGCAATGTATAAAGCACGTCCAACTTCCTCCACATTCGGCTGAACTTGGACAGCCTCCCCATCAATCACCATCGTCGGTAATGGATGAGAATCTATGTTTTGTTGCTGTTTGAACTGTTGTTCTATTTGTAATTGCTGTTGTTGTAATTCTTGGTTCAAACGCAACTGAGTGTCGTCATCTGCTGCATATATATGTTGTTGACTTAAAAGGAATATGCCAATTAACCATTTTTTTTTCATTACTCACACTCAAAAGATAAAACATAGAAATGTGAAAGACCTACCGTAGTAAGTCCTTCACGCCTTTCAATTAAGGGGTATATGAAGTTTGGGCACCACCAAAGGCCGTATCTAAGTTACGGTTATCAAACTGTGCGATACCCGCTAAAGAGCCTGTATTTGTCGCTTGGTTACCAAAGAAGTGCCCTGATGCGTCACCCGCAATTGAGCCATTTGCAGTTGCTGTTCCATAGAAACTTGCTGAACTCGCGTCGATGTCAGCATTCACTTGTAAACTGGTCACCGTACCTGTACCCGTTAATTGACCCGTCAAAGTTGCATTATTGAAGTTTGCAGTAAATGTATTGGCACCCGTGGCCGTGAGGTTGTTTCCATTATTAATCCCACTCACGCTATAGGTTGCAGTACCTGCATTGGGTACCGACGCGCCAGTATTGTTGCCAATATAGAAGACTGTACGGGTTGCTGCATCAGCAGCACCTGTATAGTTTCCGGCACTGTCTTTCACTTCTTTGGCCCATTCGCCAAACCAAACATCATTGCTTGCAGCGGGGCTTACATTTTTGAACTTCCAAACTCCGAGCCCTGTATGAGGAAATGGAATACTGGCTAAATCAATTCCAGCAGCCAACCCATAGATGCCTGTTGCAGGATCATAAGTACCGCCATAATTTGGATTATTAATAAAGCTAACCAGATGATCTTCAAATGATGCTTTCAAATTTAATAACTGACCTTGGACACCCCCTGCTGCTGTACCAGAAAGATTATAGGCTGAGCCCAATAACAAATTGGTCGTGTCCGATTGACCATAAACCAAGGCTGCTTGTGCAGAACCCACGACGCCCAATGATGCAATCAATGCCAGTGTAACTTGCTTAAATTTCATTTGTTCATTTCCTATTATTAAGAGTATAAGATCACCAAAAACAAAATGATAATCTTAATGATTATTATTTACATATTTAGATTTTATTTATGCTTGATTCAATTCTCTAGATGTAAAGCATAAAAAGATCGGGCTATGTAAATCGTCAATAAAACTGTACGAATACAGTTCAGTTGTCCATGGATAAACACATGGATACATACAGAAGGCTCAGCTTAAATAAAGTGCTGCTCAGCCTTCGGTATTTCTTATAAATATTTCAAAGTATCTTAACTCATCAATATTCATATATTAATCAATGCAGTAAAACTTTTATGTCACGTTAAAACTTATAGCTTAGTGCCAATTTAAATGCACGACCTGGAGCAGCAACCGCAGAACGGGTTAAAGGATCCAAGTAGTATTGATTGGTTAAGTTGGTTCCGATCAGGTCAAAACCTAAATGTTCACTGTGTTGATAGTGTGCATAGGCATCGACGGTCAGGGTGTCATCCCATTGCAAAGGTGCATTAAACCAAGCCACCAACTCAGTTCCAATATATGGATGGTCATAACCTTCAAAATAATTCAGACGTGTACCCAACTCTAATTTGTTATCCAATAACCGTGTGCCGAGGGTTAAATTGGCTTGGTATTCTGGTAGAGCCATATTGACCAAATAACCTGTTGGGAAGCCGTAATCGATACAGCTTTTTGCCGCACCCGACATGGTCATTGCCTCTACGCTCGTAAGTAGCCCCGAACTTTCATCACAGACTTCATTTTTTGAGTTATAAACCAAGGACAAATCGGTAAAATATTTGCCATTGTCAAAACGCCCTGAAAACTCATAGCCTTCCACGGTTTGTTTGTCGATATTGCTAAATTTCAGTTGGTTATTACGTTCAATCACATCTTCTGTTTTGTTGTAGAAGTACGCCAGCTTAATATCTGCATGACCATTCTGTAAGTTGAATAGATCCTGCATGTTATACACATAGGCCAGTTCAAAATTATGTGCATGTTCTGGTTTTAGGTCATAACCCGACTGCGATGCGGAGAAACCTAAAGTCGTTTCAAACATACTCGGCATACGATAGGCTTCGGTATAGTTAATATAAAAACGATTGTTCGGATTCAAGGTAATAGCTGCTGAAACAGCAGGTGCCCAGTTTTTATGGTCTTTTTTCTTTTTCACCACAGTAGGGTTGGTTTCAGTCACTTCTGAGTAACTCACCACAGGCTGACCATTGGCATCGAGTGCCAAATTCTTTTCGCTTAAGTTGACCGTTCCATTTAAGAATGGATTATTCTCGGCATGAAATTTTCCATTTGCGTCAGCATACCAGTAGTGGACACCTTTAAATTGATAGGCTTTACCAATCGCACGTTGCGCACGGCTACGCAGGCTAGGATTTACCCCCCCCCAATCATAATTAAAGGCACCATTTTTAAGCATTTCATCGAACATTTCTTGGGTGTAGACGTCCACATTTTCAGTATAAGAAAGTTTCTGCCCAATCGTTCTCGTTGTTGTCGACAAACCTGTAATGCTGTCTTTATTGCCATTTAAAAAGTCGTCAAAAGAACTATACGAAACTGAACGTGCACCAGCCGTTAAGTTTAGCCATGGGGTCGCTTTCCAATCAAAGTTAAACCAATATTGGTTTTCAGAACGATGCCCTGCCCGTGGCAGCATGCGAAAGGCAGAGGTGCCCTGACTGTCGTTGATATATTCATCTTTGGTGGTCAGTTTTTCACGCGTTAAATCTGCCCCAACAGTTAAGCTTAAAGCATCCATAAAGTTAAACTTGTTGCTGAGACTCACGCCTTTATTGGTAGTTTTGGCATCGGTAAATGCTGTGTCAAGAATGGTAAAACCATCACCTGGGCTTCGGTCTCGGATACCATCCCCATCACGATCGACATTGGCTTCCCAAACATAGTCACGCTTTGAAATCCAGTTCACGAAACCGCCTGCCGAATACGTTTGCGATTCTGTATCGGTCTGAAATAGATTGGCACTGAAGTCGATCCAACGACTATTTTCTGGGTTAAATCGATATTTTAAACTATAAGCCTTTGTACTCACTTCACTTACAGGCCACTGTGGAACATTGTCTTGGGTTTGCCACATAATCCGCGAAGGCATAATTTCGCCATAAATGGTGTTGGTATCACGATAGGTCAACTGCAGCGCATGTTCATCGTTTGGTCGCCAATTCCCCTTTAACAACCAAGACTCCATACGGTTTGAGGTATTGGTGACTTCATTGCCTGGTTGCCAAACCGTTGCCATATAAGGTACAAGCCCAGTGTTGTAATCAATTTTGCTACGATCGCCCTGCTTAAAAAAGTCGCTGTTATGCTTTCCTGCAAAGTAGTTGCCACGGTCTCGATAGGCATAAGCTGCAAGCAAATCAAATTGATCTTGTTTGGTCGCCACCGCAATACGAAGTGCCTGATCTTCTAGATGCGTGAGTTTATTATCACTGCTGGTTTTTGGAGTCACTTGACCTAAAGGGTCTTCACCATTGTAGCTACCGAGCTTTTCCCAACCTTTAGACTCCGCAACATCCCGATAATCTTGCCCATGATAAGAGTGCATTTTTTGAGCTTTGGTGGTATTCGTCGCCCCTTCAACTTTAATTTCGGCACCATAACGTTGTCCTTCTCGTACAACATCATCCGCTTCTAAAGTTTTAACTGACACTCCACCTGCAATCCCTGTTTTCACATCACGATCTAAAACAGAGCCTTTCACCACTTGAATCGAACTGAGTAAATTTGGGTCAATATAACTGCGGCTATTGGCACCGTTATAGCCACGCCACACCGTCATCGACTGTTCTGTTCCATCAATCGTGACAGGTACACGCCCCTGTCCCTGCATACCACGGATATTCGGATCTAAAGCTCCACTATTACGGGCATCACCACTATAAACATTCGACATCCCTTTCAGTAAATCTGAAGGCGTTGTTCCTTTAAAACGCTCAATGGCTTCTTTGCCTGCATAGACGGTCGAAATATTTTTATCATAGACATCATCATAGCCTTGCTCATCTCGTTCTTTTTCTCCACTAAAACTGAGGGCTTCAAGCTGTACATGAACAGAATTTGGGTTTTCTACATCTAAAGCCTGTGTGCTTTGTAAATCAGGCAGCGCTTGTGCGATGACCTTGCTGTGTTCCAAATCTGACTTTGCTGTTGTAGTTGCTTCTTTTAATAAATAGCCCGTCGCATTTTTTTGAATACTAAAGGGTGTGTCTTTCAATAGACGCTGAAAGGCTTCATCTGCGGTGTATTTCCCCTTTAAAGCTGGCACCTGAAGTAGATTGGTTTTTTTCGGGTCGAGTAATAAAGTCACATTGGCTTTCTGTGCGACCATATTCAAGGCGCTGGTTAAATTGCCCTGCGGTATTTGGTAATTTATTTCGGCCATTTGTGGTGCTGCCGCAACATTTTGCATCATCAATGAAGATGAAATGGCCACTGATATACAGAGGCTTAAATATGTGACCTGCTGTGTAAATTGTTTTGATGAATGACGCATGCCCCGACCTGAAATTAATTAAATGATAATCATTAACTCAACAAACATAAATAAATCCCTTGTTTGTATGTATAGAGACGAATGGCGGATAAAAAACATGCAAAAAAAATTAATTTAATTTTTTATCTAAATATAAAGCTTGGGCTGTAATAAAATTATAACGACAAATAATCTTTAAATTTACTTATTAATCCTATGTTTTTTATAATTTTTCATATGAAGTGGAATTTTAAATCTTATACAAAATCTATCGCTATAAAAAAGCCTCAGATACGAACATCCAAGGCTTTTCAATTTTTAAACGTGTGCTGAGGTAAGTTATTGCGCGGTATAACCACCATCCATTACCACGGCTTGACCAGTTACACCGCCCGCCTTATCGCTGGCAAGGAAGATTGCATAATCCGCAATTTCTTCTACACTCAATAAGCGTTTTTGCGGCACCATCGCCAAAATCACATCTTCTAATGCACTTTGTTCACTGACATTTCGGGTTTTAGCCAAATCATGAATTTGACCACGTACCAACGGCGTGTCGACATAGCCTGGACACAGAGCGTTCACAGTGATGCCATCTCTCGCGCATTCTAAAGCCGCAACTTTGGTCAAACCAATCACACCATGCTTAGCACTGTTATAGCCGGCCTTGCCAGCAAATCCAATTAATCCATTAATCGAAGCCATATTAATCACACGACCAAACTGCTGCGCTTTCATGATTGGAAACGCGTATTTAATGCCAATAAACGACCCCACCAACATGACATTAATCAGCTTTTGATAGACTGCGGTTGGAAAGTCTTCAATCACTGCAACATGCTGAAAACCCGCATTATTGATGAGAATATCCAACCGACCATAGGTTTTCTGAGTCAGTTCAATCGCTGCTTTATATGCGTCTTCATCAGTCACATCGCAAGGTGCAGACAATGCTTCAAAGCCTTGCTTTTGAAGTGCCGCCACCGTTTCAGCACACTTCTCTGCATTCATATCAGAAATGACAACTTTTGCACCTTCACTGGCAAATTTCTTTGCAATTTCATGTCCAATACCACTGGCTGAACCAGTAATAAATGCAACTTTATCTTTTAACAGTTGACTCATGATGTACTCCGTTGTCTTCTTTTTTCATTCCAAAGTCTTAAACAATACCAAACCAAGTAAAGGCAGCAATGGCAACAAATACCGCGATGGTTTTAATGATCGTGATGGCAAAAATGTCTTTATAAGATTGTTTATGGGTTAAACCTGTCACAGCAAGTAAGGTAATCACGGCACCATTATGCGGTAAGGTATCCATACCACCAGATGCCATCGCAACAATACGATGCATCACTTCAGGTGGAATACCCATGGCTAGAATCGCAGCATTGTACTGATCGGCCATCGCACTTAGCGCGATACTCATACCACCAGAAGCTGAACCTGTCACACCCGCTAAGACTGTCGTGGTAACCGCACCATTGACCAGCGGATTGGTAAAGGTATTACCCAATGCATGACTAATGATTGCAAAGCCCGGTAAGGCTGCAATGATCGCACCAAAACCATATTCAGATGCGGTATTCATCACTGCAAGTAAAGACCCGCCAATACTGGCATTGACGCCATCTTTGAAGCCCGTATAGACACGGCGGAAGTCAAATGAAATTGCCGCAATGATCCCCACAATTAAGGCTAAACCCACGGCCCAAATGGCAGAGGTTTTGGCAACATCGACGGTGTAAGCTGCAAGTCCAATGGCATTAAAATCAAAACCGTTTGGATACCATTCTTTAATCGCAGTGGATAAATACTTATTGGTCACAGCAACTAAAATGAGGGGTACAAAAGCCAACCATTGACGTGAGGTAGAACCATTCGAGGTTGTATCTAAGTTTTGCTTCAGTTGTTGTTGCTCGGCTTCTGTCAGCTCAATACCTGTGGCATAACCATCGCCATTTCGAGCGGCTACACGGCGACGCCATTCCAAATAGCTCAGGCCCGTTGCTAGAACAAATACCGCACCAATCAAACCAAGAAACGGCGCTGCATAAATATCTGTACCAAAAAAGGTCGTCGGTATAACGTTTTGAATTTGCGGGGTTCCCGGCAAGGCATCCATGGTAAACGTAAATGCACCAAGGGCAATGGTTCCCGGAATCAAACGCTTTGGAATGTTGGCTTGTCTAAAGAGTTGATTTGCAAATGGATAAACTGCAAAGACCACCACAAAGAGACTGACACCGCTATAGGTTAAAATCGCCCCTAAAAGCACAACGGTTAACATTGCATTTTTAGAACCAATCAAATTCACAATGGTTTTGGCAATGGATTCGGCAATCCCTGACATTTCAACCACTTTACCGAAGATGGCACCGAGTAAAAACACCAAGAAATAATCTTTAATAAACCCAACCATTTTGGGCATAAATACGCCTGAATAAAAAGGCAAAACGTTAGCAGGGTTTATCAGTAAAACCGCCAACAGGGCACAAATCGGTGCCATAAGAATTACGGAAAAACCTCTGTAGGCTGTATACATCAGTAGCCCAAGAGACAATAAAATTACACCCAAATCCCACATATTTTTTACTCCATCCTTAAAGAAAATATGTCTTGATGTGCTGTGATATTAATGGCTAATGATGTCAAATCTAGTTGAGTCACAGTGCAATCAGCCTGTGCGGAAAGACCGAATACGCATTCATAGACCGTCTATTTCCCTCATGACGAGATGTCTATTTGCACTCTGATCTATGTACTATATTTATCCATCAGAGCATTAATATTTCAGCTTATTGGGTCAGACTATAATGCATATAAACCCACACATTGTTTGAAAATAATCATTGAGTAAGAAGAAAAATTGATTAATATCCAAGCCCTAGCAAGACAGATAAAACTAATTGCATCAAGTTAAAGGTAAAATTTCAAAATCGCACGAAATGACCAATTTTTATATTTTTCATTCAGTTAAAACATATTTTTACAGACTATCATTCTGTTCGACTTATACTGCTTTGACGACTTGATAAAAATGACACCCACTTCCATCACTTGATCTGTTTTGACCGTCTGTTGTATTTTTCATGTAAACCATTTGAGAACAACACGTTCATTTTCATTCAACATCGTGTTGCATCATTGCTCAGGGAAGCTCATGACACTCAAACAATTAAAAGCCTTTTTGGTCCTTGCACGTACGCTTAATTATGCCAATGCAGCCAATGAACTGTGTCTGAGCCAATCTGCTCTCAGCTTAAGCATTAAAACATTAGAAGAAGAACTGGGTGGAAAACTATTTAAACGCAACACGCGTCGAGTGGAAATCACCACTGAAGGTCAGTCCCTCATTCCCTATGCCAAAAAGCTTCTGGCCAACTGGGAGGATATGGAAAAAGATGTCAAACAGCGCTTTAAACTCAACCGTGGCACTTTAAATATTGCCTCAATGCCCTTTGCCACTCATGCGGTACTCCCCGAAGTGATGCATGATTTTTCACAGTTACACCCTAACATCAGTTTTTCAATCCATGACATCACCAATGAAAAAATCATTGAAAAAGTTCAAGAAGGCATCTTTGAAATCGGCATTTGTTTTGAACCCAAGGCCAATGACCAACTGATTTTTCAGCCTTTATTCAATGAAGACTTTTTAGCTCTATTGCCCAAACACCACGTCTTAGCCAAGCAGAAAAGCGTGACGTGGCTTGAACTCTGCTCTTGTCCATTTGTGACTTTACAAAACCCTTCAATTATTCGGCATGTGATTGAGGAACATTGTGCTGCGCATCAAGTGGTGTTGGATTTAAAAGTCGAATGCCACCAGATCAGTTCCCTTTCACACTTTGTCGCCTACGGCATGGGCGTCAGTGCTATTCCACGGCATTTCCAAAAATTCATCGATCTTGAAAAAAATGTGTTGGTTGAAATTGAGGACAATCAAGCACAACTCGCAGTGGGCATTATTTATAAAAAAGATTATGAACTGTCTAACATTTCATCCCAATTTATTGAAACCACACTTTGGCATCATTTCTAAGCTAAGTTCTCCCTTTCTCTAAGCGAAACTGAAGCTAAACCTTGATAGTTCAAAATAAGCAGTACGATTATTTGCATAGCTTTGGCTATTCTTTTATCTATTTTTCTTCGTAAATATTCTGCATTAATGAGTTTTTCTTATTATACGTTAGAAAGATTCAATTTCTAAAAAGTGCAGCGCAATGCTAAAAAAATAACAAGCAAGGAAGATCAGGAAATAAAAGATGAATAAAGTCGTCGCAAATGCAGCCGAAGCATTGGCTGATGTGGTTGCCAATAATCAAACCGTTGCCGTGGGTGGTTTTGGCCTCTGTGGTATTCCAGAAGCATTAATTGATGCCTTAAAAGATACAGGTGTCACAGGTTTAACCTGTATTTCGAATAATGCAGGTGTGGATGGCTTTGGTTTAGGTAAATTATTAGAAACCAAACAAATTAAAAAAATGATTGCCTCTTATGTCGGTGAAAACAAAGAGTTTGAGCGTCAGTATCTCAATGGTGAACTTGAAGTTGAGCTCACCCCGCAAGGTACACTCGCAGAAAAACTACGTTCAGGCGGCGCAGGTATTCCTGCATTTTTCACCCAAACTGGTGTAGGCACCCTCATTGCCGAAGGCAAAGAAGTCCGTGACTTTCATGGTCGTCCGCATATTTTAGAAATGTCTCTTACTGCGGACATTGCTTTAGTGAAAGCCTACAAAGCCGATAAAGCCGGTAACTTGGTATTCCGTAAAACAGCCCGTAACTTTAACCCTGACTGTGCCATGGCAGGCAAATTCACGATTGCCGAAGTTGAACAGGTGGTTGAAATTGGTGAAATCGATCCAGATGACATCCATTTACCGGGTATCTATATCAACCGTGTTGTGCTAAATGCCACCCCCAAAAAGCAGATCGAACAACTGACCATTAAAGCAGAGGAAGCTTAATCATGGCTTGGACACGTAATGAAATGGCGCAGCGTGCTGCCCTTGAACTCGAAGATGGTTTTTATGTCAACTTAGGTATTGGCTTGCCGACTTTAGTGGCCAATTATCTGCCAGAAGGGATCAATGTTTGGTTACAGTCAGAAAATGGCTTGCTCGGTATTGATGAGTTTCCAACCCATGATGCAGTCGATGCAGACTTGATTAATGCAGGAAAACAAACCGTCACCGCACGTAAAGGTGCTGCATTTTTCTCAAGCTCAGAATCTTTTGCCATGATTCGGGGGGGACATGTCAATATTGCTATTTTAGGTGCAATGGAAGTCTCTGAAACAGGCGACTTGGCAAACTGGATGATTCCGGGTAAAAAAGTCAAAGGCATGGGCGGTGCAATGGACTTGGTTTCTGGTGTACAAAAAGTTGTGGTTCTGATGGAACACTGTGCCAAAGATGGCACACCAAAAATCATGCCTCAATGTACCCTACCACTCACGGGTAAAGCTGTCGTCAGCCGTATCATTACTGACTTAGGCGTGATGGATATCACTACTGAAGGTGTGAAACTGGTTGAATTGGCACGCGATGTAAGCCTAGAACAAATCCAGAAAGCGACTGGTTTAACACTGATTGTCAGTGATTTTAAAGCCGCTTAGTACAAAACGATATCATTCAAAGCAGCTTCGGCTGCTTTCTTATTGGGCTCAATCAAAAAGGTTTTCAGTTCCAATAGGCATTTTTATAGCCTTTCAATCAAGTATAAAAACCATCATCAGCTTGATCAAGAGTATCTCTATACTTCCAAATATATTGAAGGATGACTCCTGCGCACATCTTTTCAACCTAAATATCGGATGAAAAACCAAACCGCTCGGCTACTATATTTGCACTCCACATTCAGAGGTTTCCATGTCACAACAAGATTATGAAAATGGTTTAAAAGTTCGCACAGAAGTCATGGGCGAATCTTTTGTTAAACGTGCTCAGGACAATACTGTACCTTTCACCCAACCTTTGCAGGACTGGATTAATGAACATGCTTGGGGCTCAACATGGCAACGTGAAGGTGTCTTACCGCGTAAATATCGCTCGTTAATTACCATTGCATTTTTGACGGCACAAAAGAGTCCAACTGAGTTGAAAGGTCACGTTCGCGGTGCGTTGAATAACGGTGCAACGGTTGAAGAAATTCAAGAAGTCCTTTTGCACAGTTTGCCTTATTGCGGCGCACCTGCGACTCAAGAGGCGTTCCGTGCTGCGCTGGAAGTGATTCAGGAATATCAAAGCAATTCATAAATAGATTATGCGCCATACAAAAGCCTCTTTTGCAGTTGTATGGCGCGATTCATCTGGTTTGGCTATGCAGCATTTTTTGCCTAGCCAAACCATTTCCATTAAAAGGCTTTAGTCACACTCATGCCAACGCTAAAGTTTCGACCATCGGCAGGTTCAAAGAAGCGACTATTGCCATCATTCACAATCACTGAGCCAACATAGTTACGGTCAAACAGGTTATCGACTCGGGCATAGCTGTTTACTTTCCAGTTACGGTTTACCCATAAATAGCCGACATTTGCAGCCACAACGGTATAACTTGGCGCAATATCTGAGTTGATATCATCGACATAAATTTTATCCATATAGCGTGCTTCTAAGCCTGCTTGAAAGCCCTGTTCAGGTTGCCATGCAATACGAGTAAATGCTTGATTTTTAGCAATTCCGGGAATCTTATTTCCTTTATCAATTGCTTTTGCATATGGAGTAGTTGGGTTATTTGGATTCGCTATTTCTGCTGTATAACTATCAAATTCAGCATCAATATAACTAAAGCTCGATTGTATGTTGAGTTCTTTCCAAATCGTTTGTTGCCATGAAAGCTCTAAACCTTGTCGTGTGGTTTGATCTGCATTACGAAAAGTCGCACGACCATCACGTGTTCCCGCTGTCACTATATCGTTTTCTGTATCTGTCTGGAAAATAGCAAAAGTGAAGAGCCCGAATGGATTCTGCGACTTTAGACCCAGCTCATAGTTATCACTACTTGCTGCTTTTAACGCAAAATTCATACCCGATTTCGAAGGATCAGTGTTATAAGCCATTTCAGTAAAGGTTGGTGTTTCAAAGCCTTTGCCATAACTGGCATAGGTATAAAGTTCCGGTAAAATTTCCCAGCCTAAAGCCACAGAAGGCAATAATTTTTGATAATCCGTTGAACCACTGTCATCACCATTTTTATCAATGATGTAATGATCATCTGACTCATAATGTACATTGCTATAGCGTAAGCCTGTATCAAGATGCCACATGGGTAAGAATTGCCATGAGGCCTGCACATATGGATCTAAATTCCACAGGGTATTATTTTCATTACGGCGTAAATCACCTTTCACGCCAAAGTTGCTTTTATTATCATAATTTTTATAGCCTTTACGGTCTTCAACCATTCGGTCTAAAGCCACACCAGCAACCAAACTTGTATTCGGCAAAAGTGCTTTTCCTGTCCAACGGAAGTCTGCACCATAGTAATCTCGGTCAAAATCAATCACGCCACCTGCATGGCGATCATTCTCTTGTGGCCCCTTTGGAATCGACTGATATTGTACGACTTGTCGGTTGCCCAAATAGAGCATGCTATACAACTCTTGCTGATCATTCAGCGGCTTAGTCCACGTCAGTCCTGTTTGGGTTTGTTCAATTTCTTTACGGACATTATAGATATTGTTGCTGTCATTCACTTGTTTGGGATTGGCTTTCCACTGCTCACGACTGAGACCTTGTGGGTCGTCGGCATCAATATCGACACGATTCATCACCCAGTTGATTTTACTGCCATCCTCTAAGTTCCATGTCAGTTTGGCATTATTCAGTACTTTTTGTGCTGCACTATGGTCTCGAAAACCATCGGTATCAAAATAAGAGGAACTAATCACATAAGCGGGTTGATTGGCTTGTTCGGAACCCCCTTGTAATTGGATATTGGCTTGTTGCTTATGGTGGCTGCCTGCATTTAGACCCACTTGGATTGAGTCTTTCCCTTGTCCTTCTTTGGTCTCAGCCAAGATGGTTCCACCTGATGAGTTACCATATAAAGATGAAAATGGCCCTGTCAGTACTTCGATGTGATCTAAACTATTGAGGTCAATATTGGAACTTTGCCCTTGACCATCAGGCATGGTCGCAGGAATACCATCGACATACATGCGAATGCCACGCACGCCAAAAGTCGAACGAGCGCCAAAGCCACGCATCGAAATCTGCAAGTCTTGTGCATAGTTTTCACGGTTATTAATTTGTAAGCCTGCAACCCCTTGTAAAACTTCAGATAGGTTCACATTGACATTGTTTTGTACTGTAGCCGCTTGGACTTTTTGAATAGATGCGGAAGTTGATAACAACTCGCTATCGGTATGTACCGCTTGGACGGTGATAATAGGAAGTTGATATTCTGTCGTTTCTGCATAAGCATGCATAGATTGTAAAATAACCGCAGTCAATAAGGCTTGTTTAAAAGGCGCATGCATCAAATAAGTTAATCGCACAATATTTCCTTGCTTGTTATTACCATAAAAATGGGAAGCCTATCATCTCGACAGGCTTTCCATACAATAAAACGTTTTAATCGGCTAAGCTATACGCAACCACATAATCACCATGATCAGGTGACTGACGTGCCCCACCTGCGGAAATGACTACATATTGCTTGCCTGTTTTTGGAGAAATGTAGCTCATCGGTGTACCTTGGCTACCTACGGGTAAACGCGCTTTCCATAACTCTTCACCATTAGATGAATTGAAGGCACGTAAGTAGAAGTCTTGTGTTGCAGCAAAAAACACTAAACCACCTTGAGTCGCCATTGGACCACCAATAGTTGGCATACCAATCGGCGCTTTTAAGCCCATTTTAATACCCATTGGACCCGTATCTTCAACCGTACCTAAAGGCACCTGCCAAGCCACTTGACGAGTTTTCATATCAATCGCCGTCATGGTTCCGAAAGGTGGTTTTTGACATGGAATGCCTAATACCGACATAAAGCGGTTTTTATTCACTTTATACGGTGTGCCTTTCATTGGCACTGCGCCCATACCAGTGTTGACCTTCTCTCCGCCACTGGCTTCAAGTTTTAAGTCTTCAGGCGTTTGTTTAATCAGCTGAATCCACAGACCTAGGCGCATGTCGTTGACAAACATATAATGATGCGTTGGGTCAAATGCGATACTGCCCCAGTTCATCCCACCCAACGAACCCGGAAAACTTAAAGATATATCAGAACCCGGTGCTGTAAAGAGACCGTCATAACGCATTGATTTAAAGTTAATACGACACATCAACTGGTCAAATGGCGTTGCGCCCCACATGTCCGATTCAGTCAAAGTTTGATTGCCAATCTGTGGCATTTCAATTGAACGTGGCTGAGTTGCACTGTATTGCTCATCAGGAATATCTGCAGCTTTTACAGGTTGCTCAACCACTTTGGTTAAAGGCTGCCCCGTAACACGGTCGAGTACAAAGAACTGACCTGACTTGGTGCCAATGACAACAGCAGGTTTGGTTTGCCCATTTTGCATTGGAAAATCAACCAAGCTTGGCTGCATGGGTAAATCGAAGTCCCAAAGGTCATTGTGAACGGTTTGATAAACCCACTTCTCTTTACCTGTGGTTGCATCTAAAGCCAAAACGGAAGAATTGTACTTATGATCGACAGGTTGACGATTTCCGCCCCAGACATCGACCGATGAACTGCCCATCGGTAAAAACACCGTGTTCATTTGCGGGTCATAGGACATTGCAGCCCAAGAGTTTGCCGAGCTACGTTTATAGATTTCACCCGGTGTCAGGACATAGTTTGGATTTGGGTTACGTGGATCAAAAGCCCAACGTAGCTGTCCAGTAATCACATCATAAGCACGAATCACACCACCGGGCATATCGGCTGCAAAGTTGTCAGCAATACGACTTCCAACGATGATACTGGTGCCCGCAATGGTTGGCGCCGAGGTTACCTCAAAACGAGGCGCTTGCGTGCCCGCACCTAGACCTTCCAGTAAGTTCACCGTTCCATCGACACCAAAGTCTTTACAGCGTTCGCCTGTATCGGCATTGACTGCAATTAAACGACCATCAGGTGTATTGGTATAAACACGACGTGGACATGCTGTATTATTTACCACCGCTGTCACCGCACTTGCACCTGCTAAAGTCGGTTGTACCAAGGCTTGAGTTGAGTCAAAGTAACCCACACCACGGCAACGCTCCCAAGCATCGGCTTTTGAGTTCACTTCAGCTTTCCAGATTTGTTTACCTGTGTCCGCATCTAAAGCAATGATGTTGTTATGCGGGGTACATAAAAAGACTTTATCACCGACCTGTAAAGGCGTGAGCTGGTCTTCTGCGCCATTACCCGTACCTGTGGTCATATCGCCTGTTTGAAAGCGCCATGCTTCTTTTAGCTTAGACACATTATTACGGTTAATTTGATCCAACGCAGCAAAACGACTTCCACCAGCATCATTACCATAGTGCGACCAATTCACTTGTTGGGTTTGAGTTGTTACAGGCACTAGGGGTAGCTCTTCACCACTGGCTTTGACTGTAGGATGTGGAATAAACATGCCATATAAACCACCGAGCATACCTAACACTGTCAAACCACCTAAGGCATAAGCGGGTGCCGAAGGCGCAATTTGAAATTGGTACTTACGAATAGCAGGCAAGGTAAAACACAGTGCGGCAAATAAACCCGCAGGAAACATTAAACGTGAATGAAGCGCCCAAAAATCCCAACCTGCATCAAACAGTGCCCAAACCACAGTTCCAAGAAAAACCAGTACAAAGATCCAGACACCCAATGCTTTTTTTCTAAAAATAAATATTGCGGAAATAGTGGTCAATAAACCTGCTATGAGGAAGTACCATGAACCACCTAGACTAATCAGTTTTCCACCACCGATTAAATAAAATAAGCCAGTCAGCAATAAAGCTAAGCCTAATATAAAGCACCATATTTTAAATATGGGTTGAGATTGTGCTTCGGACATACTTTTTACTCCAAATGCTGTGTTTTAAATGATCTCTCCTACTTTGTTTTGAGCATCATTCACACCACATCCAAACTTTGAGCATCCACAATTAACTTGCTTCAACAATGAAAAAAGAGTGTTTAAATTCAGCAACAGCATTGCTTACATTTTAAACACTCTTTTACTTTAAAGACGATTAAAAATTCACCTTAACGCTAAGACCCGCCACCCAAGCATCATCCACCTCTTTCACACCAGAAGGTTGATAGATATATTGTAGGTTGGGTCTGAGCATCACCGCAGGTGACCACTGATAGGTATAGTTCAACTCAACATTGAGTTCGTCATGTTGAATTGGGACATAATCGCTGGCAAGTGCCTCATAACTGTAATAACCACGGCCTTCGTTAGTGGCGATTTGCTTGTCCGTCACACGGTCATTCACCACATAGTTGGCCAAACCAAAACCAATAGAATCATTTGGACGGCTATCAAAAGGGCCTTTGTACCAAAGTGCCAGTTGTTGTGTACTTTCTACAGCGGTCGTGTCTCGGTCATTGATGACCCCATTGAAACTGATATATAAACCGCGCTTCGGATCAGCCCCGTGTTGAGTCAGTTGTTGTTGAGCATTCAACCAAAAACTATATTTACCATCGTGGATTTCTCCTGATGTACCCACATCTTTAGCTTCTGCTGTGGAATATAGTGCACCGAGTTTATATTCACCCGGTAAGCCATTAAATGTGGCAAGTTTTGGTTTCCAAGCCAGTTCAACTGGAATGGTCGCCCCTTCGACATTGTCCATATCGAGGTTAAAGCCATCACTGTCTGAATCTGTTTTGACATTGTCAGGATTAACTTCATAGATGCCAATGCCAAGTGACCAGTCTGGTGCAAATTGGTATTTAACATTGGTGCCCCATAAGCTGACAGGCCAGTTATACCAAATCGAACCGATGGATTTTCCAAGCTGCCCACCACACAAAAGTAAGTTCTGAAACTCACATTGTGAGCTGTTAAAGTCATCGGACATGCCCATACGACCAATCTTAAATTGGACGCGGTTGTCGTCAAATCCTGTTTTGATCCATGCTTGGGTTAAGCGCCAAATTTTGCCACGACCATAAATTTCTTGGCTGTTGCCCAAGGTACTAGCACGAGGGTCTTTAATGCGTTCAAGCGTTAAGGCATTACCATCACGCTTAGTCACCATAATTGCTGCGGAGGTATTTTCCCAACCTGCAATTTTGTTTAAATCAAAATTGGCACCTAAGGTCAACTGTGCAGCATTGTCAAAACTTCTGTCATCGTTATAACCGCCAGCCAAATTGGTCGCTGCTTGACTCATAATTGAAGCTGTAAATTTATAACCTTGATCTTCCAGTTGCTTCCGTTCACCGTTCCAATCACCGAATAACCATTGACGGTCTGCTGAATAAAATTCATTGGCTGAAGCCAATTGGCAAGTTAAAAGCGCCAAAGATAATGCGCCTAGCTTTAATAGTTGTTGCATCCCAAACATCCTTTTTTGTGAGGAAAGCTCAACTCACATGAGCTTTCCATGCGGTTTTTATTATTTAATGCGAACGGCTGGACTCAGTTCAGAAGTTGCCCCCAAACGGTCTGTAACATTGGCGGTGACATTGGCCACACTACTTGTTACTTTCCACATTGCTTGACCTTGACCTTGTGCATTCGTGGTCACCACTTGAGTACCTAAATACTGCTCTGCTTCTTGACTCTTCGCTTGATAATTGGCAAAGAATTCAATTTGATAGCGTTGATTTGGCTGTGCTTGAACTGTAGCAGTGACTTGACCTTTACTATAGCTTAAACGTGGAGCTTGAATGTTTTGGTTTGGCATCGCATTACAGCCCTGCTCATTTGGCTGGGTACAGGTTTTTTGCAGTTTCGCCGCTTCAATGACCACGCCACCACCACGAGAACCCACAAAGCCAGCATGTTCAAGCGCAGGCACAGCAAACACAATGGCACCTAAACGCTGATTAGGTACACACGAGCCACCCGCTTCACAGCGTTTAATATCTTTGCCATTGCCCCAAATTAGGTTTTTGGTCAATGTCGTACGGGCATTGGCATCTTTTTCTGAACGAATGGCAATGCCAAGACGGTTACCATGAACTCTGTTACTGTCAAAAATGTTGCCATCACCGGTGAGGTTAAAGCCAATCGAGTTGTTGGTCAGTTCGTTATAAGCAATGTAATTGCGCTTACCCCAGTTGATTTGTAAACCATCCGAGTAGTTTTCAAATTTGTTCCCGACTACCGCATTGTCATTGCCCCACAGGATTTCGATACCTTGCGACGGTTCTGGATTAGCTTTGGTTGAAGTAAATAGATTGTTGGCCACAAGGTTAAATGCCGCGCCACGGGTGAGTTCTAAACCATCGCCATTATCTACAAACAAGTTGTTCAAAACTTTGTTGTTATTGGTGGTGGTTGAGGTCGGATTACCCTTACCGTCATCACCTGTCAACATCACGCCTGAACCACCGTAGTTATTACTGATACGGTTATGTTGAATCAAGTTATTGCTTGAACGGTTCACCAATACACCAATACAGAAACGGTGAATATCGAGACCTTTTAGCGTCACACCATTCACATCTTGCAGCACTAAACCCGGTAAAGTCGTGGTACGGACATTGGTGCCATACTGTTCAGGGTTTGCCCCCGGGCAGGCTTTCGCGCCTTCACCTTTAATATAGTTTGAACCATCAATCGCAATAAACTCGCCTGTTTTGTCCCATTGCGTCCCAATGATCTTCACTGAAGACTTAATTGGCGGTAAAGCTTGATTCAGTTTAATGACATAGGGTGCTTTACCCACAGCTTGGATTTGAATTTCATTTTCTTGTGTCGCATTGGCATTCGATTGTTCAATCGCCCAACGCAGTGAACCTTTTGCACTATCGTCCTGATAACGATCCACAATATAAGTTTCTGCACTGGCAAAACCTGATGCCGCTAAACTCAAAACCAATGTGGTCAAACGTAAAGTTGATGGTTTCATATTTTAAATCCTTTTCTATCCTTGAAGATGAATAACGCAGTGCATTAAGGGGTTGGTTGTACAGTTTTCAGCAACTGTTTGAGTTGAGTCACATCAATTTGACCCGGTGCAGAGGCTTCACCAATCATGCCAAAACTTAGGCTGCCGCCCATGTTGGCAGTCGCCACACGTGAAATGGTGCCCAACTGTCCCATCGACATGGTCAGTAGTGGTTTTTGACTTTTTTGACTCACAGCCAACGTGGCATTCATGAGGGTAAAGACATCTTGTTTTGACTTTGGCATCACCGCAATTTTTAGAATGTCGGCACCCATCTGATCTTGTTTTAGCAGACGGTTTTCAATTTCTTGTTGTTCGGGGGTTTTGGCAAAATCATGATTTGACATGATCACCAACACGTTCTTTTCATGTGCCAATTTGGTTAATTTCGCCACACTGCCTGCATCACGGAACATTTCGATATCCAGCAATTGCATAAATGGCTTTTTCAAGTATTCGCGATAAATCTTTTCATAGTCTTGGTCAGATACCGTCATTTTTCCGCCTTCGTTATGGGTACGAATAGTGGCAATTAATGGTTTATCTTTTAAAATTTGATTCAGCTGCTGACCCAATGCGATGACTTTTTTAGTGTCGACAGAAAATTCCAATAAGTCGATACGAAACTCAGCTACATCAGCGTTTGGATTACTGGCAATCACTTTTGCTTGAGCAATGGCTTGCTCTGCTGTTTTTGCGGTAATCGGTACAATGGTTTTGACAGGTAAGTCACCAATATTAAGTTTTTTGACCATATAGTGTTGTGCGCTTGCTTGAGCCGCTTCAGCTGCAAATGCTGGCATTGCTGCGATAACAGCACTGCTTAAGCAGAGTTGCATTGCTAATTTTTTGATTGTCATCATTACATTTCCTTGTATTTCCAAACTATTGCCTGACTTTTATCATCATCCGCAAACATACGTGGGATGAATGAAATGGGTCATACCATCACCACGTATAAACTTGGATCATTGCAGCAAGAGCAGTAATCAAATAGCTGCTCTTGCCAATTCTGACAATTAGATGTCTAAGAAGACCGTTTCATCTTCGCCTTGTATACGAATATCGAAACGATAAACCACTTCACCATCACGTTCTTCGCGCTTAGCAATTAAGGTCTGACGACGTGGTGCCCATTCAATGCCTTTCAGTACAGGATCTTGCGCATTGGCTTCCGCTTCATCTTCAAAATACACACGGGTATTCAAGCCAATGTTAATCCCGCGAGCAAAGATGATCAGTGCAATATGGGGTGCCTGAGTTGTACCTTTACGTCCCGGAACCGCACCCGGTTTAATGGTATTGAAACTCCAAAAACCAGTTTCAAAGTCTGCGCCTGTACGTCCCCAACCGAGAAAGTTTGGATCGACCACTTTGCCTTGAATATCAGCCGCACTTGGATACACACCGTTGGCATCCGCCTGCCAGATTTCAATCAATACATCACGTAACGGCAAGCCTAAACCGTCGAACACTTGACCTTCCAAGCGAATACGTTCGCCTAAGGTTTTTTCTTTAACCAACTGATTATTAAAGTTATTTTCAAAGACTTCAATGTTGGCTTGTTGTGGTAACAAACCAATGTGTACGTATGGCCCACCTGTTTGAGATGGCGTTTCATGTAATTCTTGAAAGTTCCAATGGTTCATGTTGTTCTCCCTGAATTAAGTCAAATCATTTTCGAAATAAGTCGCACGACGACCACGTAAAGTGATGTCAAAGCGGTAACAACGGCTGTCTGCTTCAATGAAGTTGCTCTTGTCTTCCAAGGCAATCAATGCACGACGTTGTTCTTCCGAAGGAATGGTTTTAATAATTGGACACGAATCAATCAGCGTATCGCCTTCAAAGTAGAACTGCGAAATGAGGCGCTGCGCCCAACCATCGGCAATCAAAGAGAAATGGATGTGCGCAGGACGCCATTCATTAATCCGGTTACGCCATGGGTAAGGACCCGGCTTAATGGTACGGAATACAAAATAGCCGTTAGCATCCGTCATCATGCGACCACAGCCGCCAAAGTTTGGGTCCATCGCACCAATAAACTGGTCATTTGGATGACGATAACGGCCAGAAGCATTGGCTTGCCATACTTCGAGCAAAGCATTTTTAACTGGACGCCCAAACTGATCACGCACATAACCATGCACGATAATGCGCTCGCCAATCGGTAAACCTTCTTTGGCATAGTTCAAAATCAAATCGTTATCTTTAGGCCCAAACTGTTCGGCACTAAACTGCGGTGAAGTCACTTCAGTCAAAGTTTCTGCAATCGAAATCAACGCATTTTTTGGCGAGCGTAATACACTGGTTTTATAGCCGGGTGCATATGCTGGCGGGTGATCTTCGGTATTGCGTTGTGCATAAGCACCTAAAATAAGTTGCGACATGTGACGTCCCTCTTAATCTTGTTCCATTACTCTTGATTCGTTTGTTCTTGGCTAAGTTGCAGTTCACTCAGTTTCTGCGGGGCAATACCCAAATCTGCAAAAACTTCTTCTGCCATGTGCATGGCTGCATTGGCTGCGGGTAAACCGGCATACAGTGAACAGTGCAAAATCAACTCTTTTAAGTCGTCCTTGGTCACACCATTGTTAAAACAAGCACGTAAATGCATACGCAGTTCATCTTCACGACCCAATGCCAATAACACGGCAATGGTGACTAAGCTACGGGTATGACGTGGCATGCCTGGTCTAGACCAGACTTCGCCCCACGCAAAACGGCTAATAAAATTTTGAAAGTCGGCATTGAAATCATTCAAGTTCTCAAGTGAACGACCGACATGCTTTTCACCCAGCACTTCGGTGCGTACGGTGATTCCTTGTTCATAACGTTGTTCATCATTCATGGGAGAAACCTCAATTAGGTCGCATCGGTATGTGCGACCAATGATTTAACAAAAATAGCGACCGCTGCTGCTGTTGCTGGAATTAACAGCAGACTTAAAATGGCAGTAAATGACCAGTCATTACCCAGTAAAACTGCGCCGATCCATGCACCAAATACCGCACCAAAACGTCCAATCCCAGACATCCACGCCACACCTGTTGCACGGCATTGGGTTGGATAAAAACGCGCACTCAGTGCTGGCATTGCCGACTGTGCACCATTAATTGCAACACCTGCGCAAAGTACTAAAATGGCAAGTAAGGTTGGATTTGCTAAGCTCTGACCTACGGCAAAGGCAAAGATCCCAGCGACAAAGTAGAAGCCTGCAATAATGCGGTTCGGGTTGAAACGGTCCATTGCCCAGCCAATAAATAAAGCACTGAGGACACCGCCAAACTGGAATAAACCACCGATAAATGCAGCGCGTTCCATGGTTGCGCCAGTTTCACGCATTAAGGTTGGCAACCAACTGGTGAGTAGATAAATCATCACCAAACCCATAAAATAGGTCAGCCACAATAAAACCGTGCCTTTGACATATTTCTGAGAGAACAGCATGCCAAACACACCTTTCTTCTCTCCACCTTCCGTTTTTTCTTCAGGTACATGAAACTCAGTAACACCATGTACTTGCGTCGGTGCAATACGCGTTAGAATTTTGCGAACTTTTTCGGGGTCACGACCTTTCACAATCAAGAAACGATAAGATTCAGGTAAGAAGAAAATCACCAAGATCATCAAGATCAGTGGCGACCAACCGCCCAATAAGAATAAGCTGTGCCAACCAAAGGTTGGGATCAACCAACTGCTAATGAAACCGCCTGTCGCCATACCCAAGTTGTAACCACAAAACATACAGGTCACGAGTAACGAGCGAGAGCGCTGTGGGCAATATTCAGAAAATAGCGTGGTTGCATTCGGCATCGCTGCACCCAAACCAATACCGGTTAAAAAGCGCAGTATTACCAAGGTATTTAAGTCAGCCGCATATGCTGATGCTAAAGTAAAGCCACCAAAAATCAGCATCGAAACACTTAAAACAATCTTTCGCCCAAAGCGGTCAGCGGTTGGACCAGACACTAGAGCACCAATGATCATGCCGCCTAACGCTGCACTCATGACTGGACCCAGTTGCGAGCGGTCTATCCCCCAGTCTTGTGCCAAGGCTGGAGCAATAAAACCCATTGCCGCAGTATCAATACCATCAACAAAAACAATGAGAAAACATACAATTGCGATCAACCACTGATATTTGCTAATCGGTGCATCATTAATCAGTGCTTGTGCGTCTATACTCGTTTTTTGAGTAGCGTATTCCTGAGACGCCATACCTGCCTCCTTGGGCTGAAAGTCCTTTTAAAAATCCTTAAACTATTGAATCAATCCAATGAACTGACTGAGGGTTTGGGTAAACAGCTCAGGTTGCTCAATATTGGAAAGATGCGATGCATCAATCACCGCTAATTCACTCTTTTGAATCAGTTGTTGCATAAAGATGCCATCTGCCACTGTCGTAACTGGGTCAAATGTGCCTGCAATCACTAAAGTTGGAATATGAATCTGTTGAATTTGAGTAGATAGATCTGCTTGCGCGAGCGCTCGGCAAGATTCTGCATAGCCCAGTGCTGGCGTAGTGGCTAAAGATTGAATGGTGCGCTGCGCCAAAGCATCGTGTTGATAATCAAAATGCTCACTAAACCAGCGTGTATGCGTGGTCGCGACCAAATCTGCTAAGCCATTGGCTGCCACAGCATCTGCACGTGCATTCCAGCCTTCCGCAGTCCAAATTTTGGCTGCCGAGTTCGCCACGGTAATGCTATGAAAACGATCTGCATGGTGAATACCGAGCCACAAAGCCGTCATGCCACCCATTGAAATTCCGCAAAAATGCGCTTTTTCAATGTTTAAACCGTTCAGAATATCAATCACATCTTCTGCAAGGTTTTGTACAGTGGTCTGCTCAATCACATCACTTTTCCCATGACCACGCGTGTCATAAGTCACCACTTTGAACTGCTGTTCGAAGGCAGCAACTTGCGGCTGCCACATGCCTTTATCTGTACCCAATGAGTTTGAAAATACAATCACAGGTGCATGGTCTTGCCCACTGATCGCAACAGATAAAGTCTTGCCTTGACGATTGGTCATCGTGATATTCACTTTGCCTCTCCTTTTGCTTCCCGCAAAACCGCATCAATCTGGTCTTGAATATTGCCGAGATATGATGCGGGTTTAAAAATTTCTGAAATCTGAGCTGCACTAAAATAGGCTTTGACTGGATCGAGCTCAGTCATGACCTCTTTTAAGTGAACACCTTTTTCAACGGCTGTTTTGCATGCGGCTTCCACTACATGATGAGCCTGTAAGCGTCCCATATGCGGTGCCAAAGCCATCATCACCGCTTCCGCCATGATCAAACCCTGTGTGCAATCCAAATTGCGTTGCATATTTTCAGCATTGACCTGAATGCCTTGTAACACGTCTAAAGCCCGCTCTAAAGCACCTGCACACAGTTGAAAAATTTCAGGCAACGCCAACCATTCTGCATGCCATCCACCTAGACTACGCTCATGTTCCTGCACCATGCTTTGGTACAAACTCGACATCAGCACAGGCACACGATTGGCTGCTGCCAAAACCGATGCCGCAGCAACAGGATTACGTTTATGTGGCATCGTCGATGACCCACCGCGCCCTTTTGCCGCTGGCTCAAATACTTCTGCAATTTCAGTTTGCATCATCAACGACCAGTCGCGCGCCATTTTGCCCAAACTACCTGTCACCATTGCTAAGACGCTCGCGATTTCAACAATACGGTCGCGCTCACCATGCCAAGTACAGCTTGGAACAGAAAGTTGTAACTGCGCTGCAAATGCTTGTACAACTGCTGTGCCTTGATTCTGCAAAGATGCTAATGAACCGACCGCACCGCCTAATTGCGCAGCAAAAACACGCGCTTTCATGGCATCAATACGAGCTAAATCACGATGAAATGCCGAAGCCCAACGCGCGAATTTATGCCCCAAAGTAATCGGCAACCCTTGCTGCAACCATGTGCGTCCAATCATCACTTGTGAGCGATACTGTTCAGCTTGAGCCAAAGCTGTGCGGTAACATTGGTGAATTAAAGCTTCAACATGCGTCATTGCAGCACGACATTGCAAAATACAGGCAGTGTCTAAAATGTCTTGACTGGTTGCGCCCCAATGCACATAACGCGCAGCATCTTCATCACTTTGTTTCACAATTGCAGTCAATTGCTTCACAAAAGGAATCGCGATATTGCCAGCCAAGCCTGTTGCAACTGCTAAAGCATCAAAATCAATCTGATCAAGCGCAGTCTGTGCAACTTGGGAAATTGCGATTGCCGCAGATTTTGGGATAACACCGACCTGAGCCTGCGCTTGTGCCAAGGCAACTTCTGCCTCAATCATGTAAGACACCAACGCGCGATCACTGAAAATTTCAGTCACCTCGTTTTGATAAAATAAGCTGGCATATAACTGGCTCATGATCGCTATCCTTAAATCTGCTTTAAACGCGCTGAATAATCATTGCAATACCTTGACCGACACCAATACACATCGAACATAAGGCATAGGTTCCACCGGTTTGTTCTAATTGATTTAAAGCCGTGGTGACTAAACGTGCTCCTGAAGCACCCAACGGATGACCAATCGCAATCGCACCACCGTTTGGATTCACTTGGGTCGTATCGTCTGCCAGACCTAAATCACGCGTTACCGCCAGTGCTTGTGCAGCAAAGGCTTCATTCAGCTCAATCACATCCATCTGCTCGATTGTGAGATTGGCTTGTTTGAGGAGCTTCTTAATCGCAGGCGCTGGGGCAAAGCCCATGATGCGAGGTTCAACCCCGACAGCCGTAGACGCAATAATCTTGGCACGAGGTTTAAGTTGATACTGTGCAACGGCTTGTTCTGACGCAATCAGTACAGCAGCCGCACCGTCATTGATGCCTGACGC
>NZ_JAVWVO010000002.1:0-213378 GCF_036666595.1 Acinetobacter sp.
TAACCGCTGAAAGCATCTAAGCGGGAAGCCTACCTCAAGATAAGATTTCCCTAGGACTTTATGTCCTCTAAAGAGCCGTTGAAGACTACGACGTTGATAGGTTGGATGTGGAAGCATAGTGATATGTGAAGCTGACCAATACTAATTGCTCGTGAGGCTTGACTATACAACACCCAAACAGTTGGTGTTGTGGTTCAAATCACTGCAAACAACTTGATTTAGTTATAAAGCTAAGTACAATGTGCAAATTAAATTAACTCAGATGTTCTGTTAATAACTCATTTGATGAAAGTTAGGCACGAAGAGCACTGCTCTGAGGTTAGACCCAACGAATAGTCATAAACAGTTGTGCTGGCGACAATAGCAAGAGTGAACCACCTGATCCCTTCCCGAACTCAGAAGTGAAACCTCTTAGCGCTGATGGTAGTGTGGAGTTATCCATGTGAGAGTAAGTCATCGCCAGCTCATTAATTCAAAATCCCCCTCCGCTTAAAGCTGAGGGGGATTTTTTATGTGCGGAAGATTAAAAATATAAAAAATAGAGAAAATTAGCTTAAAATTTAATAGGTTTAATTCTGATTAAAAATTTGATTTGGTTATTTAATGTCATCAGTATTGCATAACACGGTTGCTGGCATTTTTTAACGTGTAGAGTAGCTGCCCTAAGAGTACATCTTTTTCAGTCAGCGTTACGATAATCATTGGATGATTTGAAGAGGGGATTGAAGTTAAAATGGCTTTGCCATTGTCCGCATCTAAAGTAATGGATTGACAACCTTCGAGATGAATTTCATTCATAAAGGCTGCAACCATAGCTAGAATCGAGCTACTAACTGCTGCAAGTTTCGTGCTGTTATAACCATCTCTCTTATAGACATGGGCTAACTCGAAGCCATCTGTGCTACATAGCATGACATAATTGACACTGCGGACATTCATGAGAACATCTTGAATCTCACTCTTTGCAAAATCAATTAACTCTTTTGGTGCTGTGCGGCTTTGCGCTAAAGTAAACATATAGAACCTCGTTAAGGGTTAATTGGCAATATTTGAGTTGATTTCAATGGATGTAATGAGCGCTTCTAATAATAATAAAACGTCATCTTTCTTCCTTGCATCAATAAAGAAGAGTGGAGAAAAGAGGTCATTTTGTAGTAACCAGTCTTTATAGATAGTGGTTGATTTGGTTGACTCAGAAAGAAGATCGGTATGTGTAATGCCGATTGCAATATTGTCGGTAAAGTTTTGAAAGGTTTCCAGATAGCTTTCTAATTCTTGAATAGGGTTATCTGAATGATGGTCAATCAAAATCACTGCACCAATAGCACCTTTGGTAATGGCAGACCAAATAAAGTCGAAGCGACTTTGCCCAGGTGTACCATATAGCCCAATGGTCAGGTTTTCATCAAGCGTGATTTCACCATAGTCAATACCAACAGTGGTTTCTAATTTGGTATGGCGCTGTGCATCTGTATTGAAAGCCTCCGTTTGCAGTACGGGAATCTCTGAAAGTGATCGAATCGCCTCCGTTTTACCCGCGCCCATACCACCAGCAAAAACAATTTTAAAGCGTTGTAAAATCATATTGGTATCCTATATGCCTAGTTTTTTTCTTAGTTTTCCAAAAAAGCTTTTAATTAATCCTGCTTCTTCATCAACTTGAGGCATTTCTGGCGGGTTAAAGTGTTTATCCCAAATGTTGATTTTTGAGAGATTGTGGGTCGCGATATTGGCTGCAATAAAGCGCTGCACAGTTTCAATAGGGAGGTTCAATTGCGTTGCAATTTTTGAAATTTTACCACCTTGAATAAAGCAGCTGGAAAGTTGAAAAATGGTTTTCCTGTCCACATTGTTTGCTGGCTTAGGCCACATATGGATCTTAAAATGCCCATCTTCAGGTGCAATTTCTTTCAAAAATATGGGTGAATCCCAAAAAAACTGCCATAGCCAGTCGCTAAGTATATGGGGTTGCTTACGTGAGACTTTCATGAAGTTACTAGTGCTGGCAATGTCATAATCAAAACCAGAATCTGTAAAGGCTTGTTCTCGTTCTGTATTGAGCCAAGCGATATTTTTCTGAATATCAATAATGGCAATGGTGCCCAAAGTATCAAAAAGATGTAGCTTTGAGTTGCGTTCGGTATCCAGCATTTTGCTGAAATATTCTAATTTGTAGGGTGTTTTTTTATTCTGAGTTTCGATAGGAAGGGTTTGTTGATTCTCAAAAGAGGGATGTAGTAGATGTTGAATAATCCAATTCGAGAAGCTTTCAAGGTGTGTAATTGGTAAAGAAAGTGTGTTTTCGTGGAGTCGGTTTTCGTTATGGGTTTGCTTAGAAATTTTTAGCCATGGGAACTGACGACTTCGAATGATCTTTTGGATCCCTTCGGTTTCATAAAAACTTTCATGGATAAATAAACAATCAATAGTTGGGTCAGCAGCGGAGCTCCAGTTAATTTGATACTCTTGAGGAATGAGATTACGTAGCTGTGTTTTAAGTTCGTCAGAATGGTTTGAACTCAGGCCGGTAATCGCAATATTAATATATTGCTTATTCATAGTGTTTCTTTAATTTAATTAGGTTGAAGAGGACAACGCATACAACCCCTTTCCCAAAAGGATGAGAAAGGGGCAATTCAAATTAAGAAAAATCTAGGCCTTTTTCATATCCTTTGAGTTCATGGCGAGCCATGGCAAGATTTGCTTTAGAGCGTTCAAGGACAAGATATAAGAAAATTTTGTCATTGCCTTCTAAAGGACGAATAAGGTGATACTGTTTACCCAGCGTAATTAAAATATCTTCGATGGTGTCATTCAAGTTCAATGCTTGTGCAACACGTCGTTTTGAGCGAACGACTTCAGTATTACCTGCAGCCGCGAGTTCTAAATCGATGCTTCCACCGCCTTGAGTTGCTAGGGCCAAACCACTTTCCCCATCGACCAATGCTGCTGCATAGAATCCATCGATATTTGCTAATGCTTCCAATGACACTTTAGCCATAGTTTTTCTCTTTAATTTTATGAGTTTTGAAATCCTTTTAACTTGTTGTTTCACAAGTCGATTTAATTATATGGACGGCGTGAAAAAATTATCAATATAAATAAATGTAACAAAAAAAAGATGAATAAATGTACGATTAAACCCGAGGCTTTTAGTCAGTTTTTGCTACAAATTCTGTGATTAAGTTTGCGTATTTTAAAAAGGAGTGTGAGAAAGTTTATTGTTATTTGAAATAGTGTTTAATTTATTTGCTATTGTAACAAAATGTAACTTTTACCATTTGGACAAATAAAAGCAAAAAAGAAATCGATTTTTTTGATTTTTAAAGATGAAATATATAATTATTTTTCATTAAAAAATAAAGGGATGCGCAAAATGAGTGCATCCCTTGGACATTAGAGAAACATTTGACTTGCTGCGCAATAAAGTCCCCATAAAATCGCGATAGCCACAGCAGGCTCAATCAGTTTTGCCCATGTTGGCGTTGGATTTTGCTCTGCTACCTGTGTGTGTAGCTGATCTGAGTGGTCTGTTGCGTGTTGATTTACCATTTGATTAAACTCCTTCATCGTCTCTTCTAATGATAGCTCTTCTTCAGGCTTTGGTTTAGAGCCAATCAGTTCTGTTAGCTCACTTGTTGTCCAAACCCAGTCATCAGCCAGACCAGAGAGGTGCTCGATTTGACCGACAAGCAGCTCACGTATTCCATGTTCGCCAAAGTTTCCCGTGACATCAAGTTGTTTGAGTTCAGCAAACTGAAGACCCAACATTGTAGTCAAGCTATGTTCTAAGTCTGCCTTCGCTAACTGTGATTCATTTTGCGGAGACGTGGTGAGATGCCTTGCAAGTTCTTGAATATAGAGATGATCCTGAGTTTGAATCTCATGATAGAGCTTGGTGCCATCTTGACGCATCAAAGTGATGAGTTTTCCAAGGGAGAGGGTGTTGGCCTCAGAAAGATATTGAAGTCGCTCCTCATCTGAATATTGACTCAGAAGCTCAGGCTTTTGAATTTTAATCTGCTCTGCAAAATATTGTACTAAATCAAAAGCCATATAATTACTCCATTTTATTAATCTAATAACCTTAAACTTGGTTTTTTCTTAGCGGGTTCAGTTTTTTCTTCATTGTCTGATTTTAAAGCATTTTGCTCACTTTGGGTATGATTGTCATACTCACTTGGGTCGAAGAATAAGCCTTGTCCATTTTCACGGGCATAAATGCCAATCACAGCATTAAGTGGGACATAAATATCACGAGATACCCCACCAAAACGTGCAGAGAAGGCAATCGCATCGTTGCTCATATGTAGCGCATGTACGGCATGAGGGACGATGTTTAAGACAATCTGTCCATCTTGAATAAACTGTTCAGGAACGAGAGTATTGGGCTGGGTTGCATCGACCAATAAATGTGGTGTCAGTTGGTTATCACAAATCCATTCATAAATGGCGCGAGCTAAATATGGACGAGTCGGCGTAAGGTTTAATTCTTGATCAGACATAATATTCTCTACGGCTGTTTAAATTCAGGTTTATAATGGTTTTTCTCCTGCAAAGTTAAAGACTTTAAAAATGCAGGACGACTAAAAATACGTTGGCAATATAAGTAGATTGGGCGACATTGCTGTTTGGGTAAATGCACGCCCATGCTGTTTAAGCGTAGAAAGATGGGTGCGAGCATGCAATCTAAAATACTAAAGCTTTCTGACATGAAATAGGGGAAATGCTGAAACAATGGTGTTAGGGAAATGAGTGTGTCTTTCAGTTTCTTTTGTGCTTGCAGTTTTGCTTGTTCATCGAGTGTATCTGGATGGCGCAGCATCATATCAGCAAGCTTTAACCAATCTTGTTCAAAGCGCCAAATATACTGACGCTGTTCCGCACGAGGCATAGGCGCGTCGGCATAGAGCTTATTTTGTCGATAACGATCGTCTAAATACTCGGAGATGATATTGGCATTAAATAGTTTTAAATCATTTTCAATCAACATCGGTAGCTGATTATAAGGGTTTAAGCTGGCAAGATCTTCATCATCAGCATCACTTAAAACCAAATGGTATTTAATTTGCTTCTCTGCAAGTACATAACGAATCCAATGGGAGCGAAAATCATCTGCATGGCTATACAGCGTAATTCCTTGAAGCGGAGTAGTTTCGACAGACATATTTCAAGAAACTAGGTGAAGTGAATCGGTTAGAATACTAAAAATAGCCAATAAAATCATCTTAACTTTAATATGCTTATACAATCGAACAACTTGGAATAAATCAAAAATAAGGATAGAACCATGCAGTTTATGCTCAGAATCACCCAATTGATCGCAGTTATTATATTAATGACTTCTATCTCAAATAGTTATGCTCAAAATCAAGATGCAGCAGAACACGTAGATGTAGTGCAGCAAACTGCTGAATATGCAGCTTGTATTGCCGATGAAGCCTGTGATGTCGCTACTTCTGTACCTGAGGATGAGATGTATGGCGGCATTCAGCAAGAATATACAGTAAAAGGCTGTAAGGTCACTGTTTATAATGATGGGCCTGTGAAAATGGTCGATGAGAAAACCGACGAGCCGTGTAATGCACCACTTCCCAAAGATCATCAGTTTTCAAAATAAGCTGGAATATGTAACTACAGGGATGGAGTGCGAACAAAGCAGGAAGCATAGACTTAAAACTTGAAAATCACGCATAAAAAAAGCCTTGGATAAACCAAGGCTTTTTTGTCCGATTCGGTAAACGAATTAACGTTTAGAGAATTGAGGACGTTTACGAGCTTTACGTAAACCAAGTTTCTTACGTTCAACTTCACGAGCATCACGAGTAACGAAACCAGCTTGACGAAGAGCAGGTTTAAGTGTTTCGTCAGAAGCGATCAACGCACGAGTAATACCGTGACGGATAGCGCCAGCTTGACCACCGATACCACCACCAGCAACAGTGATGTAAAGGTCATACTTTTCAGTAACTTCAAGAAGCTCTAAAGGTTGACGAACAACCATACGAGCAGTTTCACGACCGAAGTATTGCTCAAGAGTACGGTTGTTAATTACGAGCTTGCCTGTACCAGCTGACAAGAAAACACGTGCAGTTGCGGTCTTACGGCGACCTGTACCATAATTAGTAGCCATGTGCTGTATCCCTTAGATGTCCAAAACTTGTGGCTGTTGAGCAGCGTGTGGATGCTCTGTACCTGCATACACTTTCATTTTCTTGATCATTGCATAACCAAGAGGACCTTTTGGTAACATACCTTTAACAGCTTTTTCTAAAACTGCTTCAGGTTTGTGAGCGATTAACTTTTCAAAGTTAGTCTCACGGATACCACCAGGGAAGCCAGTGTGGCGATAGTATTTTTTATCAAGCGCTTTTTTACCAGTCACTTGAATTTCTTCAGCATTGATTACAACGATATAATCGCCAGTGTCAACGTGAGGAGTATAAGAAGTCTTGTGCTTACCACGTAGACGACGAGCGATTTCAGTCGCAAGGCGACCTAAAGTTTTGCCAGAAGCATCAACAACGTACCAGTCGTGTTGAACTTCAGCAGGCTTAGCGCTGAGAGTTTTCATTAAACCACTACCTATTATAGTTGGTTTGGACTATGGAATCTGTCCAAACAAAAGGAGACGCGATTCTAAACGAAGTTGCTCAGAATCACAAATGAAAATATAAAATTTCAAGAGCCGTATTTTAAGGTATTTCCCAGCATAAAGGAAGAGACCAAAGTTTATTCTTTTTAAAAAATCACAAAAGAGTTCAAACTTTAAAAAATGAGGAAACAACGATATTGAACTTTATGACTTCACTGAATGAAATGCGGGATCATCATCATAGAAGCATTTTAATATAACGGATATTGCAGGAGTTACGACTCGCAATTTCTTTGCTCATGTTTTATATGTTTGAGGCTTTATTTTTTCTTTGAAAGTCGATGGAATGTGAAAACAGGATAAGTGAGAATTTGAATATAAAAGAATAGGTTCAAGTTGAGTACGGTGAATGCGGAGATACTGGGTGAGACGTTGTATAATAGTCAAAACGCATTTTATTTGAGTTGATCATGCTGCCTTTATATGTCACCAGTGGTGAACCTGCTGGGATTGGTCCAGATATTTGTTTAAGCCTTGCTGCTCGTATAGATGAGCGTCCGATCGTGGTCCTTGGTGATATGAACTTGCTGCGTACACGTGCAGCATGTTTGGGATTGGAGATTGAACTGATTGAATATTCAGGGCAAGAAGCATCATCAACTCAGGGACAACTTTATGTTGAGCATGTGCCTTTAAGTGAAGCTGTTGTAATGGGTGAGCTCAATCCTCAAAATGCACCCTATGTCTTAGAACAGCTACGACGTTCGGCCGATTATGCCATGTCCGGTAAAAGTGTAGGTGTTGCAACTGCACCTGTACAAAAGTCAGTTATCAATGATGCTGGGATTCACTTTAGTGGACATACCGAATACTACCAAGAGTTTGCTGGAGTTGAACGTGTGGTGATGATGCTTGCAACCAAGACCTTGCGTGTTGCGCTGGCTACTACACATTTGCCCTTAAGAGCTGTGCCCGATGCGATTACCAAAGAGCGACTGCATCAAGTGATTGATATTTTAATTCAAGACTTAAAAAGCAAATTTAGAAAAGAGCATCCATATATTTTAGTGTGTGGCTTAAACCCACATGCAGGGGAGGATGGCTATTTGGGGATGGAGGAAATTGAGGTGATCAACCCCGTGTTAGAAAGCTACCGTGCTCAAGGCATAAATATGAGCCTGAGCTTACCAGCAGATACCTTATTTACCCCTGAACACTTAAAAGATGCCGATGCTGTTTTGGCGATGTATCACGATCAGGGCTTACCTGTGTTAAAATCGCAAGGGTTTGGTGAAGCCATTAATATTACTTTGGGCTTACCGTTTATTCGTACTTCAGTCGATCATGGCACAGCTCTCTCCCTCGCAGGAACAGGTCTTGCGAAAAGCTCAAGCTTACAGGTTGCTGTTGATTTAGCGTTAGAATTAGCTCGTCACTAATGTTCAGTGATTAACTCACGTTGGAAAATTTTATGTATCAAATTAATGCCTTAAACCCTAAAGATGAAGGGCACCATACGCGAAAGCGTTTTGGGCAAAACTTCTTACATGACCAACGTGTGATTGCCAAGATTGTACGTTCAGTTGCACCACGTTCAGGTGATAACATTGTGGAAATTGGCCCGGGTTTGGCAGCATTGACCTCTCCGTTGATTGGAGAGTGTGACGCACTCACGGTTGTCGAATTAGACCGTGATTTGGCGGCAGGTTTGCCAGGGCGTGTGCCACATCCTGAACGTTTAACCATTATTGAAACTGATGCACTGAAGTACGACTTCACTAATTTATTTGAAGATGGTCGCCCTTTACGTGTTGTGGGTAATTTGCCGTATAACATTTCGACGCCACTTTTGTTTCACCTCTTGGAGTTTGGTGACAAAGTTAAAGACATGCACTTTATGCTACAAAAAGAAGTGGTTGACCGTATTACGGCTTCTCCAAATAGCAAAGAATATGGTCGTTTGTCGGTGATGATTCAGTATTTCTGTAAACCTACGTTCTTGTTTGAAGTACCACCCGGTTCATTTAACCCACCACCAAAAGTGACTTCTGCGGTGTTCCGTTTAGAGCCATATGCGGTTAAGCCTATTGTGGCAAAAAATGAAAAAGCCTTGGCACGTTTGGTCTCGCACGTCTTTACTCAGCGTCGTAAAACTTTGCGTAATAGCTTAAAAGGCATGTTGGTTGAAGATGGTTTTGAACAAGCGGGTGTTGATCCGATGGCACGTCCAGAGACTTTAACACTGGCTCAATTTGTGGCATTAGCAGATCAAATGGTGGCTTAAGGTGACAGGTGCAGAGATTCGATACAATTATGTCATTGGTGATGTGCAGGGTTGTTTTGAAGCACTAAAAGCCTTGCTAAAGACTATTCAGTTTGATCCTGACCAAGATTTTATTTGGTTTGCTGGGGATTTGGTTGCTCGTGGTGAAAACTCATTGGGTGCTTTACGCTTTATTAAAAAATTAGTAGAGCGTAATTCGGCTGCAACAGTTTTAGGCAATCATGATTTAACTTTGCTGGCGGCTGCACGTGGCATTAAAGCAATTAAAGACAAAGATAACATTCGTGATGTAATTGATGCGATTGATAGTGATGATTTGATTGATTGGCTACGTAAACAACCTTTGTGTGTGTTCCCAAACGCAAAGACGATTCTGACTCATGCAGGCATTCCAACCAATTGGACAGCGGAACAAACTGCTGCTTTAGCCGCAGAAGTTGAGGCGGTCATTGCAGCGGATGATTTTGATGTTGTCGATGCCTTTTTAAAAGAAATGTATGGCAAAGAGCCTACCTTATGGTCGGATGAACTAACGGGACACGCGCGTTTACGTTGTATTGTAAATTATTTGACCCGTATGCGTTTAACCGATAGTGCTGGGCGTTTGGAGTTTAGTTTTAAAGACTCACTCAGTGACCCGATGCCTGAAGGCTTCAAACCATGGTTCGAATTTGCTTCACAAGCAGCGCAAACCCATAAAGTTGTGTTTGGTCACTGGGCAGCTTTACAAGGCAAAACCATTTCAGACTCGATTCAAAATGTAGATGGCGGTTGTGTTTGGGGACATCAATTAATGGCTTATCGTTTAGAAGATGAGACCTTATTTGCAGTTGATAATCCCGTTCAATAGCACACGCATTAAAAAAGCCACGAACTTCGTGGCTTTTTTTATTCTTAGTCGATTCTTAACCAGGTTTGGTTACGACCTAAAGCAGAAACACCGATGTATGCACGTAGGGAAAGACGCTTTCCTGTGGCATTCAGTTTCATTTTCGCATCATAAAGTTTGCCAGACAAAGGATCAATCACACGACCTTTTTCGTAGTTGTTGGTGCCGTCCACATGCTTTAAGCCTTTAATAATGTCCATGCCTAAAATTGGTTTGTTGGTATATGGTGTAGGGCAATTCACACAAGTTTCTTTTGGTGTATAGCCTGGGCGTGGAGTAATTTTTACAATTTTTCCAGTGTAAGTATTATTCGATTCTTTACGAATTTCGATAACTGCTTTAGGTGAACCTGACTTATCATCAATTTGTTGCCATGTCCCTGTTAAGTCCTGTGCAAATGCTCCCCCGCAAAGCATGGACAATGTTAATCCCGCGATAAAAAACTTACTTTTCATATAAGGTTCTCTATAGTTTCACAAAAAGATATCCAAGACACAGAAAAATAAACAGTTTGCACAAGGCAAACTGTTTTGTGTTTAGATATGAGTTAGGCAGTTGCCTTTAAAAATTGAAAAATCATACATGCTTAGCTGAAACTCTTTTATTCATTGAATTTGAAACAATCAGACTAAGTTTGATGCAATGTATGAGTGACTCAGTGGTGGTCTACAAAATCTAAAATGAATCTATTAAGTGATTGCGTAGACCAAGCCTGTTCAGTAATAGAACTTAGATTATTCTCGAATCCACGTTTGACTACGACCTAGAGCAGATATGCCCACGTATCCTCGCAAGGTTAAGCGTTTGCCATTCGAACTGAGTTTTGCTTTACAGCTATAAATATTACCAGAGAGTGGATCAATGATTTTTCCACCCGTGTAATTGGTATCACCGCTGTGTTTCAAACCTTTCATCACATCCATGCCTAAAATAGGCTTATTGGTATACGGCGCAGGGCAATTAATACAAGTTTCTTTTGGTGTATAACCCGGACGAGGCGTTACTTTAACGATCTTAGCGGTATATGTCCCGTTTGATTCTTGGCGAATATCAAGGATGGCTTTTGACGACCCAGTTTTGTCATCAATATTTTTCCAAGTGCCGCTAATATCTTCAGCGAAAGCTGTACTACCCATAACGGTTGTAGCGAATGCGATTGCAAGTGTCAATTTGCTCATGAACAAAATCCTTTTATCATTTAATCAACGACAAACTCATCTTAAGTCGATTTTTTAAACAATACAATTGTTTATGTGAGGAACATATCACATTTTTTGCAAGTATAGAATAAACAACGGTAACCAGATTGCTGTAAATACTGCATTGACAGCCATTCCAAAGGCTGCGTAACGTCCAGCAATACTTCCCCGTTGCCATGCTTGAGCTGTACCGATGGCATGAGCTGCAAGACCTAGCGCTAAGCCCGATGCTCGTTCATCATTAATATGTTTGAGGATCAGTGGTGAAAATGCAGCACCAATCACACCGGATAAAATCACGATTAAAATTGCCAGACTCACAGGGGCTTGCAGCAGTGTTGCAATGTTAATTGCGATAGGCGTTGTGACTGCGCGTGTGGCAAATGCCATAATGGTAGGATCGGACAAATGTAGTAGATAAGCCAGCCCCATCGGCAGTCCGACCGCACTGATACTGGCAAAGACCAAGATGCCCACCACGGCTTTGAGGGGGAGGTCGTCATAGCGCATGGCAGCTAATGGAATAGCTAATGCGACCGTGACATAACCGAGCAGATGGTTAAACACTGGATTTACCTGTGCCATATATTGCTCATACGGAATGTTTAACAACAAGAGCAGTGCAATCACAAAGCACATGCCAAAAACAATCACGGGTATTTGTGGCAGTTTTTTGTTGAGTGGCTTTGCTAGTAAATAGGCAACGAGAGTTAGGAAAAAACCGAAAATAATGGGAATCATGTGCACACTCCTAAAGCCATTTCTTAGACATTTTTGCGTAAACCCACAGTGGAATTAGTGTGCTGACAAACAGCACCACCAAAAACATTGGGATTTCACTGCCTAAATGCGTCATCATCAGCAGGGAGCCTGCACTGATAGGTAGAAAAGCAAAGGCACTTTCTTTCATGATTTTATTGTTGGTATCGACCAAACGTACTGGAATTTTATGAAATTTTCTCCAACCCAAAAGGACGATTAATAAACTAATCAGTCCAATTAAATTGCCCAGTTCAGGATGTCCAAAACGTCCAGTGATCCACACAGCCGCTTCACGAAAGACGATGATTAGGGCAACCGTGCCGATCCATGCTTTCCAATCAACAGTTTTTATCCATTCCATTTTGTTCTGTCATTAACATTTTACTTATCACGTTTTAACCGATTTAGTTTTTGATTTCAAATTCTTCGAGTTCACGATGAAATTGTTGTGCTTTCAAACCTAAAATTTCATCAATCGGTAAATGTGCTTGTTTAATCAATTGTTCAAGTTTATGCGGTGCAATATACACTTCTAGGTGTAGGTTGCCTTCATCATCATAATTTTCAGATTGAATCACATTTAGGGCGTACAGTTGATTACGCAATTTGCCATAAGCTGGTTTGAGTAGGACATCAAAGCTCTGAATTTGACCCATCAAGCACTCTTGTACCGCTTGGCGTAGTAGATCAAAGCCTTCGCCTGTATGTGCTGAGACATAGACACGCTCAGGTACATTCGGTTCAGCGTAAATGATTTTGGCTTGTTCACCACTTTGATCGATCTTGTTATACACCCGTAGGATTGGAATATCTGCGCCAATTTCTTTGAGCACTTTTTCAACAGCTTCAATTTGTTCCATATGGTCTGGACTGCTCGAATCAATCACATGCAACAGCAAGCTGGCTTCTAATGTTTCCTCTAGCGTCGCTTTAAACGATTCCACTAAAGCATGCGCGAGATTACGCACAAAACCAACCGTGTCGGCTAGGACCAGTGGGCCAATACCATCCCATTCCAAACGTCTTAAGGTTGGATCTAAGGTTGCAAATAACTGATCTGCGGCATAAACATCAGATTTGGCTAGGGTGTTAAAGAGGGTCGATTTGCCCGCATTGGTATAACCAACCAAAGAAACGGTTGGAATTGCGGCTTTTTGACGTGCAGCACGCCCTTGTATACGGGTCTGACGGACTTTTTCTAATTTATCTTTAAGTTGTCCAACACGGACACGGAGTAAACGACGGTCAGTTTCAAGTTGAGTTTCACCTGGACCACGGAGTCCAATCCCGCCTTTTTGGCTATCGAGGCTAATGCCTGTACCGACCAGTCGAGAAGACAAGTGATCCAATTGAGCCAATTCGACTTGAAGTTTCCCTTCATGGGTACGGGCACGTTGTGCAAAGATATCTAGAATAAGGCGTGTACGGTCAATAACGCGGCACTTGATAATGCGACTCAGATTACGTTCCTGACTGGGTGTTAGGGCATGGTCAATAATCACCAGCGTGGCTTCAAGTTCCTCAACGCGAGCAGCAATTTCTTCTGCTTTGCCTGAACCAATGAAATATTTAGCATCGGGTTTGAATCTTTGAGCGTGAACATGCTCCAGAATTTCTGCACCTGCCGACTTAGCAAGCAAACGAAATTCTTCTGCATCAAGGTCTTCCAGAATATGGATGGCAACACTGACTAAAATGGTTTTTTCGCCACCTTGCTTCTGCTCAAAATATTCCACTAAATTCGATCTCACATTGAAAACTCTAGTGTAGATGAATTTGTTGAGATTGAGCGAAATAGTTATGCCGTTGCCTTACATTGAGCGAAATAAGTGAACCAAAAGCAGCAAGGTGCCAAAGTATAAAATACTGAGTCCTATAATAAATTTCAGTGCCTGAACAGGATTTAACGGCGGAGCTGGAGGGTTCATTTGATCGTTCATGTGCGCACCATGTTTTGGTATTTCGATTGATTTATTTTAATCAATTTGTTTAAACGATTAAAATTGAAAATAATCATCTGGTCCTTCGGTTTTTATGATCAATGCAAGTTACTCAAGATCAGTATAGAATGAGCCGAAATCAATGATTAAATGTTGAATGAAGCTGTGCCAAGTGAACCGTCTATGCAATCGAATACTGAAATAAAAACAACATCAATAAAAGGTGTCTCTAAGCTTTTCCTGTATGGTAAAAAGCTAGCTTCGGGGCTTGGCGCCGTGTCCGAAGGGTTTTATTTGGTCTATCGACATGGCTTGTATAAAGACATTAACAATCCACAAAATACCCGTTACGTGCAGTATTTTTGCCGTCGACTGTGCAAAGTTTTTAACATTGATGTGCATGTCCACGGTGATATTCCACGTAAACCTGCGCTTTGGGTCAGCAATCATATTTCGTGGTTAGATGTGGCGGTTTTGGGCTCAGGCGCACGAGTTTTCTTTTTGGCCAAGGCTGAAATTGAAAAATGGCCTGTGTTTGGCAAATTGGCAAAAAGTGGTGGAACCTTGTTTATTCAACGTGGTTCAGGCGATTCCATCAAAATTCGAGAGCAAATTACGGCGTTTTTAAAACAAGACATTCCTGTGCTGTTTTTCCCAGAAGCGACCACCACCGATGGTTCTAAAGTGAAAAAGGTCCATGGACGTATATTAGGCGCAGCAATTGAGGCCAAACGTGATGTGCAAATTTGTTTGATTTGCTATGTGAATCAACAAGGCGGGCTTGACCAAGTTTCTCCGTTTATCGGTAACATTAGTTTTTCCGAGCATGTTAAAAAAGTACTAGAGATGCCACAAGTGACAGCACATTTAGTTGCGCTTCCAGCCATTTGTACCACAGGACATACGGTTGATAGTTTAACGGCACTCGTCCAACAAAAAATGGTGCAAGGTTTGGCTGATTTACATCATAAAGTTTTGAAGTCCCAACTAAACATAGAACAAGCTTGAAGGCTTACATAAAGCCTTCAATCGGTAGCCAAGAAACGACTTTGAGACCAGCACGTTTGAACCAATTCATTTTTGGTTCAGTGGTATAGGTTTTGGTAGAACCATCTGCTTGTTTGATTTGCCAGTTAATGTTTTTGTTTGCGTCTAGGACCAGCTTATAGGCATATTTGCTGAGGTTTTGGTCCATGGTATAGTGTACTGCTTTGGCCAGCGGTGGACTGTTCAGTAAAACTCCAATTTCTGTATTTAAGTTGGCAGAGCGGGGATCAAAATTAAATGAACCAATAAAAACTTGTTTCTCATCAATGGCCATGAGTTTTGCATGCAGACTCGAGCGGCTTAATCCTTTGATGCTGACTTTGGCTTTTTTCGAGATTTCTTCATTGTTTTCATTTAAGGCTTCGGCCGCAGGCGTGGCTAAAAACTCATAGAGTTGGACACCACTTTCAAGCAAGTCTTCACGATATTTTCCATAGAAAGCATGCACCAACGGTACATCATTGGCTTTAAATGAGTTGGTCAATACACGGACTTGAATGTCACTCTGTGCTAGGTTGGCCAGATGTTTTTTGCCTTTACGCTCAGGTACAAAATAGGCTGAAATAATGTCGATGCTTTCCATTGGCTTTTCTAAATGGGTTTGCAACTGGAAGTTTAAATGTTCTTCTTTTTTTGCCCGTGATTTGATTTTACTCGGTGAGTCTTTCACCACTTCGGCTTTGACCCAATCGAATTGGATACTATCATTTAACCAGTGTTCAAAGGCTTGCGAACGATTGGCTAGATCGAGATAATTTTGTACAGTCACTTCCTGATAGTGCTGCGCTAACTGGGTTTTTAAACCTTCATAACGTAAGCTGTAATGGTTGGCGTTGACAATTTGACGCACTGGAAAGGCATAATCATCATTCCAGTATTCATCGAAAGAATGCACAATTTCATCTGAGGCAGAGCCGACCAACATTACATCAACATCGGAAAACTGATAACTGTCGCTGACGTTATAATATTGATTGCTCATGTTGCGCCCACCAATCAACGAAATTTGATTATCGGCAATGAAACTTTTGTTATGCATACGACGGTTGATGCGTTTTAGATTTAAGACCATATCCATCGGGCGGTAGTGACGGAAGCGGTAGGGGTTATACAGTTTGATGTCGATATTGGCGTGTTGATCGAGCGCCAAATAAATGCCTTCCATTTTCTTGGCATTGTTATCATCGATAAGTAATCGAACTTTCACCCCGCGATCAGCGGCTTTCAAAATAGAATAAAGCGCTAAAGAACCAATACGATCGTTGTCCCAAATATAGTATTGTAGATCTAAGGTCTTTTCTGCCTTATCAATGAGATGGATACGCGCGGCCAATGCTTCGAGCGGGTTGTAGAGAACATGGAAACCTGTAAGTCCTGGATTTTTCTCACGTAAAGGCAGTACGATTTTGCCTAAACTGGTTTGATCGGTTGGTAGATCAAAAGCATAGACGGGTGTCTGTGGGATCTGTTTAGGTAGGGTATTACACGCTGGGACAGTCAAAACCATACAGCTCAGCAACAACAGTTTGGCACCTTGCTGAGTCGAAGATGAGCGGAATGAAGTTTGTTTCGCTAAGCCGTGAGGTTTTTCCATCGTCATAAGGTCTATAAATTTGGTTTGAGTATAATTCTGAGCTGTGAAAAGATAAACAGAAGATTATGTGTTCTTGATGAACAATTTGTGAGTAAAAGTCTATGATGAATATACACTCCGTCGTGTTCTATTTTTATATTGCGATGGCCTTGCTTGCAGGGTGGGCGGTGTATCAGGCATGGATCAGTCAAACCAATACGGAGACGATTCATCCGTTTAAGGCCTTTGTGCATTTGTTGGCTTTTTATCTTTCCTATTTACTCATTCCTTTGTTTTTCTTTAGCTTGTATGCTGGTTTTCAGGGCTATTATTCATGGCATGAAGCTATTTTTGTGTTTTTGGTCAGTGGTGTGCTGTGTTATGCACGTTTTATTGAACCGCATTTTGTACATGTTAAAACCACTCAATATCAAATCCAAGAAGATTATAAATTACTGAAACCTGTTCGTATTGCCTTAATTGCCGATTTACATATCGGTCTATTTTCAGGGCATGAGCGACAACTGAAAACAATCGTCAAACGACTGAATGAACAAAAACCTGATTTGGTGGTGGTTGCAGGGGACTGGACTTATGAACCTGAAAATACACTGGCAGAAGAATTAGAGGTGCTGCAAGAAATTAATGCCCCAGTCTATTCGGTCAATGGAAATCATGATGAGCAATATCCAGGTCCGCCGATTCAAAATTTGTTAAGACATGCTTTGAAGGTGAATAATGTGATTGATATTGAAGGTCAGATTGTTGAATTTGAAGAGTTTCGTCTGATTGGCGTTGGGGATTTGTGGGCAGGCAAGGCGGATATGCGTTTTATGCCACATTTACCGCAGGACAAACCGTGGGTCATCTTATCGCACAATCCAGACACGATCGATATGGTACCCGCTTTACCCAGCCGTCCTTTAATGCTTTCAGGTCATACGCATGGTGGCCAAGTTGAGCTGCCATGGCTCACAGATTATGTAATGAAAAAAGTGTCAATATTAGGACACAAAAAAGGCTTGTACCGACATGAACATGCGGATGTGTTTGTTACGGTTGGAACAGGCATGGTGGGTGTGCCGTTTCGTTTTCGTGTGCCACCGACCATCGATATTATTGAGCTGATTTAAGTTGGGTTTAGAACCAATAAAAAATAAAGCTTAAAACCAAAATGACCACAGCCAAGATGATCCAAAGGTTGTGGTTTTTTGTATGGAGCTCTTGTAGGTCTTGCATAGTATCGAGGTTATTCACTGCTGTGCTATGCGGGCTTTGTGGCTGGTGTTGTGTAAAGCTCCGTCCTTCAGCCACAAGGGAGCTGTGGTGTCTTAATTCGGCGGTTGATATGCGTTGTTGTTGATGCCGTTTATGGCGATACATGCTTTTTAGCGCGGCATCATGCCGCTTCGTGAGTTCAGTCACGATCTCTTGTGCATCATCGTATTGAAAAGCGGTATGTGTGGCGATGTATTGAATGGCTTGAATTATTTTATTTTCTTCAACTAATACGATGACATCCAGAAGTTGTTCATTGGTGAGTTGTTGTATTTTTTCATCCATTTTTCGGTCCTATTCATCTGTATCTCTCTCTATTTTTGAAGTAAAACGACAGATTTTAAATATGGTTTTTGTAGCGTTTGTTAAAGCATTGGTATAAAAAAACCAGCATCACTGTGCTGGTTTTTAGACATCAAATTCAGGGTTAAATTTGATTATTTACATCATCATTTTTGGTTTCACGGATCATTAAGAACGCACATAAAGACAGAAGCGATGCCGCCGTGAGGTAGTAACCCACGGCATGTAAACCATAGGTGGTTGCAAGTTTGGTGGCAATGAGAGGTGCAAATGATGCTCCAAAGATCCCCGCAAGGTTAAAGGTCAGCGCTGAACCTGTATAACGAACGGATATTGGAAAAATTTCAGAGAGCACAGTACCAATTGGTCCATAGGTTAAACCCATGATGGATAAACCAATACATAGGAACAAGAACACAATAAGGGTACTGCCTGATTCCAACATGCTTGAGAATACTAAACCAAATAACGCCGCAGCAATACAGACTGCAATAGAGGTGGTTTTACGACCAAATTTTTCTGCAAAAACCGCAGACAAGGGAATGAATGCAGCAAAGCACAGGGTTGCGACCAATTGTAGTTGTAAGAACTGTTCGCGGGTGTAACCCAGCTGTTTGGTACCCCATTGTAAAGCAAATACCGTTGTGAGGTAGAACACCACAAAGGTGCAGATGGCTGCAATGGTACCTAAAATCAACATGCCCCAGTGCTTGGTGATCACTTCTTTAAATGGAATGTTAACTTCTTTTTGCTTGTCTAAAACTTTCTGGAATGCAGGAGTTTCATGGAGTTGCAAACGAATCCACAGACCTACAATTACCAATAATGCACTCGAGATAAAGGGAATACGCCAGCCCCATGTCATAAACGCTTCTTCAGTCATAAAATGACCTAACGTTAAGAATGAACCAGTTGCTAAGATAAAGCCAATCGGTGCGCCCAGTTGGGGAAACATACCATACCAAGCACGCTTACCTTCAGGTGCATTTTCTGTGGCAAGCAATACCGCACCCGACCATTCACCACCTAAGCCGAGACCTTGACCTAAACGACACAGCGCAAGCAGTAATGGTGCGGCAATTCCAATTTGCGCATAGGTGGGCAATAAGCCGATACACACGGTTGAAAGTCCCATGGTCAGCAACGCTGCAACCAAGGTCGCCTTTCGGCCGATACGATCACCTAAATGTCCAAAGAGTGCAGCGCCAATCGGGCGTGCAATAAAGGCAATCGCGAAGGTTGCCAAAGACTGAATGGTTGCAGTCATTGGATCGGTACTTGCTGGAAAGAACAGGTACGGAAAAATAATGACAGCCGCAGTGGCATAAATATAAAAATCGAAGAATTCGATAGTTGTACCTACCAGACTGGCTGTAAGTACGCGGAATTTTGAGTTTACAGGCTGCTGTTCAGCAACAGCAGTATTTAATGACGCCATGGTAGACCTTACACTTAAAAAATAGTCGAACTGAGTTTTAAAAGCGTCATCTTTTTAAAAAAGGCGTAATTTTTTAAAAAAATACGAATGTTCCTCGAGCAGACTACGGAATTAGGGTTGCTAAAAAATGTAGTGTGCGCGGGTTATATCACGTAAAGATAGATGGACAGGAAATGTGATCCTGCACCAATCAATACAAAAATATGCCAGATAGCGTGCGTATATCTTACCTTTTTTAGCGCATAAAACAATGCACCGATGGTATAGGAAAGTCCACCAATGATTAAAAAAGTCAAAGCTGGTTTAGATAAAAAGCGTTGCATATCATCCATTACCAGTACAGCCAGCCAACCCATAAGCAGATAAGCAATCAGTGAAATTTTTTCAAAGCGATGAATGAAAATTAACTTGAATAGTGTGCCAATGAGTGCAATCACCCAAAGTGCAATGAGCAGGTAATGGGCTTTTTGTGTGGGCAGTGCAATAGACAAAAATGGGGTGTAGGTTCCCGCAATCAAATAATAAATGGCAGTGTGATCTAATTTTTTATACCAGCCGCGCCGCTCTGGAGATTCGGCAAAATGATATAAGCTTGATGCGGCAAATAATAAAAATAGGCTCAAAGCATAGACCCACAACCCGATCCACTGCGCTGTTTCTAAGTAAGACCCTTTGATAATCAATAAAATACCCGCTATGAGTGCAAGACCTGCTCCAATAGCATGGCTAATAAAATTGATTCTTTCTTCAGCAGGATCGTAGTTTACAACAGGGTGAGCGCTCATAAGTCGTGTGCATTTTTATAAAATATACAACTGTATCGTAATTCAAATTTGCATTTAGCGTAAGACGCTTTAAAATTTAATCGCAATTCTTTTTTTGGTTTCTATTATGACCGTTTCGGTATCGTCCTCTGCACAAGAGCAGCAATTCCTTCAAGCCTTCCAGCAAGCGCTTGAATCTCAAAGTTTTGATCGGATGATTCTGAGTCAATATCAGGGTGAACTTGAGCAACTCGAGAAGATGACTTTTCGAGTCGTAATGTTGCAAGGACAGCCTGTATTGAGCTGTTTATATCGCCATAAAACCCAAGATGTCACCAAAAATTATTCATTAGACACAGCACTTGATACGGTAACTGCACTTTTGGCGCAGTGTAAACAAGCCAATCTGCTGACAACTGAACAAGAGTTGCAACTGAAGAAGAACAAGAAGAAAGCCATACTGACGCAAAGTAAAAATAAAACGGTAACCAAAGCTGTTGAGCAGCAAGGTCATGACCGTGTCAAACAGCGTTTTGTCGATCAAGACAGTTATTTCTTACAGCCGCTCGGTATTACCGATGCAAAAGCGCAAATCATTCCCAGTATGGCGCGTAAGTGGAAGCAGATTAATAAGTTTGTCGAAATTTTCTCAGGGGCATTAAGTCATATTCAACTGCCTGAACAACTGCGCGTGGTCGATTTTGGTTCAGGAAAAGGCTATTTAACTTTTGCTTTGTATGATTATTTGCTAAAGCAAGATCTGAACCCTTTTGTGACTGGGGTTGAGCTAAACAGCAAAATGGTGGAATTTTGTCAGGAAGTTGCGAACAAGTCAGATTTTCAGCAACTTGATTTTTTTCAGGGGGATGTTCGGACGTACCAACCTGAACGCCTCGATGTGATGATTGCGCTGCATGCATGTGATGTCGCGACGGACTTTGCGATTCATACAGGCATTCGTTTAAATGCCGAAATGATCATGTGCGCGCCGTGTTGTCATAAAGAATTACGCCCACAGCTGAAAGCTCCACTCGTGTTGCAACCGATGTTGCAGTTTGGCATTCATGCAGGACAGCAAGCTGAAATGCTGACGGATACTATTCGTGCCTTATTACTCAAAGCCTATGGCTATGAAACCAAAGTGTTTGAGTTTGTAGCACTTGAGCATACCAGCAAGAATAAAATGATTTTGGCAACCAAGCGTAAGGATTATCAAGCGCCCGATGTTGCTGTCTTAGCACAAATTCAAGCCTTGAAAGAGATGTATGGTATTCAAAAGCACTCACTGGAATTGCTGTTGAATGATCAATGGGATCAGCAAGATGTAGGCTGCAAATGCTGATCTGAACATCATTTTTTAGTGCAATGACCAATACAGAGATGATTTATAGGGAAATGAAAATGCCGAGCTTGAGAATTACACACGGAACATGGGAAGAGTTGCAACAGGCTGCGAAAATGATTCGTGAGCAGGTTTTTATTCAAGAGCAAAACATTGCTGCTGACGATGAGTGGGATGAGCAAGATGAAATCGCAGTTCATTTTGTGGTCTATGAACAAGATCAAGCCATCGCCACCGCACGACTTTTGCAAAATCATAGTATTGGTCGTGTTGCAGTTTTGAAGTCACATCGTGGTTTTGGCGTAGGCAAAGTTCTGATGCAGGCGGTGATTGCATATGCTCAACAGCGACAGCGTCCATTTTTAGTCTTATCCTCTCAAGTGCATGCGCAAGCGTTTTATCAGGCTTTGGGCTTTATGCAAGAGGGTGAGGAGTATTTGGATTGTGGTATTCCACATATCCATATGCGTTTATCATCCATAAAAAAGCCCTGATCTTTCAGGGCTTTTTTTATTAGTCAAAGCATATTAGTGACCATGTTCAGATGACATTTTCTCGTGTTCATCGGCATTCATACTGTGCTCATCAGCGGTTGCATGTTCTGTGGTATCTTCAGAAGCTGCTTGAGCTCTTGCTTCACGCGCTTCTTTATCCGCTTGTGCTTTGGCCATGGCTTCTTCAGACATCGCAGGCGCATTTTTAAAAGCATGTTGCTGAGAGTTTTGCTGTGTTTGCTGACTTGGCATATAGTCAGGCTCATTGGTAATCGCAAGGTAGAAGATACCTAAGAAAATTCCACTTAAAATGAAAGCAATAATCAGTGCTTTCCAACCCCATGGTGATTTTTCAGGAGAAGTATTGTCAGTCATGTGCAACAGCCCAATTGAATAAAAATAAATCTAAAACTATGTAACTTTATAACACAAAAAACTGCATCGGGCTTGAAAAGAATGCACTAAAATAAGTCAAAATTAGATGCTGAATCAGCAGGTTAATTTTGTTGTGTGCTGAGAGTGCAAAAAAGGGATCTGCTGATCCCTTTTTTAAGATTGAAGTTTTAGTGAATCTGACCCGATGGCACCGATTCAACCAGACGTTGCGGTGCTTTGAAACGCTCACCATATTTCGCTTCAAGTTGATTGGCACGTTGTACAGCTTGATCTAAACCATATTGGTTTAAAAACTGAATTGCGCCACCTGTCCACGGCGCAAAACCAATCCCAAAGATCGAACCAATATTTGCATCAATCACAGATTCAAGGACATTTTCTTCATAACAACGTAACGTATCGAGCGATTGTACAAATAGGAAGCGGTCAATCATTTCTTGTTCAGAAATATCTACGTCCTTCTTCCAATGGCTCAAACCTTCCCAAAGATATTTTTTTCCACCTTCTGGATAATCATAGAAACCTGCACCTGCAGCTTTACCTTTACGGTCAAAAGTGTGGATCATGGTTTGAATCACATCATCCGCACCTGAACGTGGTAAATCTTTACCCTCAGCTTGCGATGCTTTACGTGTTTCATTGGCAACATGTTCAGAAAGCGTCAACGAAACTTCATCTTGAATGGCTAATGGACCAACTGGCATGCCTGCTTTAAGTGCTGCCATTTCAATACGAGCTGGGTGTACACCTTCATGCAATAAACGCAAACCTTCTTGAACAAAAGTACCAAATACGCGACTGGTGAAGAAACCACGACTGTCATTGACAACAATCGGGATTTTGCCAATTTGCTGTACATAGTCATATGCTTTTGCCAAAGTTTCAGCAGAAGTGTTTTTACCTTTAATGATTTCGACCAATTGCATTTTATCGACTGGACTAAAGAAATGCAGACCAATAAAGTTCACTTGATCTTTCGATGCATTTGCCAAACCAGTAATCGGCAATGTTGAAGTGTTTGAAGCCATCACCCCACCATCAACAAGGAATATTTCAGCTTCTTGAGTGACTTTTGCTTTGAGTTCTTGATTTTCAAATACCGCTTCGATAATTAAATCACAGCCTTTTAAATCTTCCGCAGATGCTGTTGCAGTAATCAAGCTTAAAACCTGATCACGCTTCTCAGCCGTCATACGACCTTGTGATACTTTTTTATCTAGTAATTTTTGGCTATAGGCTTTGCCTTTTTCTGCATTTTCTACAGAAACATCTTTCAGTACAACAGGAATGCCTTTAATTGCTGTTGAATAAGCAATGCCTGCGCCCATCATGCCTGCACCAAGTACACCGACTTTGCTTGCTTGCCATTTTGCAACATCTTTAGGACGGCTTGCACCTGCTTTTATGGCATTTAATCCATGCCAAAAAGTACCGATCATATTTTTTGAAATTTGACCTGTGGCAAGATAAGTAAAATAGCGAGATTCAATGGTTAATGCCGTATCCACATCAACTTGCGCACCTTCAACCGCAGCTGCCATGATCGCTTCAGGAGCAGGATAGCAACCTTTGGTTTTATCACGTAGCATCGCTGGTGCAATTGCCAATATTTGCGCAACCGCAGGTGTTTTAGGATCACCACCTGGAATTTTATAGCCTTTAACATCAAAAGGTTGTTGTGATTTTGGATTGGCTTTTACCCAAGCAATCGCCTTATCCATCAACTCTTCAGGTGTTTCCGCGGTATCTTGAATTAAACCAAGAGATTTTGCTTTATCTACACCAAACTGCTTACCTTCCATCAGGAATGGAAAAGCATTTTGTAGACCTAAAAGGCGTACCATGCGCACGATACCACCACCACCCGGCAGCAGACCTAAAGTCACTTCTGGAAGTCCAAATTTAGTTTTAGGATCATTCAATGCGATACGTGCATGACAACCTAAAGCGATTTCCCAACCACCACCTAAAGCCGTACCATTCAATGCTGCAACCACAGGAACACCTAAAGTTTCGATATAACGAAACTCTGCTTTCATTTTCTGAATCATTTCAAAAAAAGGTGTGGCATCTTCCAAACGTGCTTGGATTAATTCATCCAAATCACCGCCTGCAAAAAAGGTTTTTTTCGCTGAACGGAGAATAATCCCAGTAATCGATGTTTCAGATTTCAGTTTAGAAACAATATTTTCCAGAGCTACCCGAAAATCACCATTCATGGTATTTGCAGATTGGTTTGGAGAATCTAAAGTCAGAATAATAATGCCATCGTCATTTTTTAGATATTGAATTGCGCTCATTATTATTCTCCTTATACCAACTCAATAATGGTCGCAATACCCATGCCACCACCTACACATAATGTTGCCAAACCACGCTTTTTGCCTTGACGCTCCAATTCATCCAGCAATGTTCCGAGAATCATTGCACCTGTCGCACCCAATGGATGCCCCATCGCAATTGCACCACCATTCACATTGACTTTCTCAGCTGGAACTCTTAATTCCGTCATAAAACGCATCACCACAGATGCAAAGGCTTCATTGACTTCAAATAGATCAATATCGTCAATGGTTAAACCTGCTTTTGCCAACGCTTTACGCGCAGCAGGTGCGGGCCCAGTCAGCATAATGGTTGGATCAGAACCCACCAATGCGGTCGCCAATACTTTGGCACGTGGTTTTAAACCTTGTTCTTTGACTGCTTTTTCAGAAGCAAGTAATACAAGCGCTGCACCATCTACAATACCTGACGAATTGCCTGCATGATGCACATGATTAATTTTTTGCGCTTCTGGATATTGTTGTAATGCAATCGCATCAAAACCCATTGCACCCATCATTTCGAAACTTGGATTGAGTTTTGCCAAACCTTCCGCTGTTGTTGACGGTTTAATAAATTCATCTTGATCTAAAATGGTCACGCCTGCTTTATCTTTGATGGCAACCACTGATTGATTGAAATAACCCGCAGCTTGCGCAGCAGCGGCTTTACGTTGAGAATTTGCTGCAAAGGCATCGACATCTGAACGGGTATAACCATCTAATGTTGCGATTAAATCCGCACCAATTCCTTGAGGAACAAAGTGTGATTTTAAATTGGTTTCAGGGTCTAATGCCCACGGCCCACCATCTGAGCCCATTGCAATACGTGACATCGACTCGACACCACCTGCAACAACCACATCTTCCCAACCTGAACGTACCTTTTGCGCAGCCATGTTGACCGCTTCTAAACCTGATGCACAGAAACGGTTAATTTGCACACCTGCAACATCATTGTCCCAACCCGCAGCAATTGCAGCAGTTTTAGCAATATCACCACCTTGGTCTGCAATAGGCGTGACACAACCCAAGACAATATCATCCACTTTCGAGGTATCTAAATGATGACGATCTTTCAACTCATTCAACAATGTGGTCAATAGCGTAATCGGTTTCACTTCATGCAGTGAACCATCTTTCTTTCCTTTTCCGCGTGGTGTGCGAATGGCGTCAATGATATAAGCCTCGCTCATAGCTGTTCCTTTTTATGACTTCTAGATTGTTATGCATTTGAGTGTACAAATTAATGGCCGTGATGCAATGACTAGAACGGGTCAGGTCAGATGAGTCTTTTTGCCAATAGACTGAAGAGTTGGGCATAAAAAAACCCAAGATCGAAATCTTGGGTTTAGCAATGTGCCGAAACCGTCGTCAAACTAAAAAATTAGTGATAGCCGTGTAGTTGGCGATATAAACCGGGTGTGACCCCAGTCCATTTTTTAAAGGCACGGTGGAAGGTACTGGTTTCACTAAAGCCCACTTGTTGTGCCACATCTTCTAAAGTCAAACCTGGGTTCAATAGTAGGTGGATCGCGGCATCACGACGTAATGCATCTTTCACACCTTGGTAACTTTTACCTTCAGCAGCTAAGCGACGACGCAACGTTTGTGGAGATAAATACAACATGGAAGCCACATCATTCAGGGTTGGCATTTCCTCACCAATTTGACTCTTCAACACATCACGAATACGTGAAGTGAGTGAGTTGGTGTTTTTAAATTTCACCAACAACTGTGCAGGCGCGGCTTTTAAGAACTCTTCTAATGTTTCTTCATTTTGACGAATTGGTAAGTCCAAATAATCTGCGGCAAAAGTGATTTCAGTACGCGGCATGTCGAACTGCATCACAGGTGCGAAGAACAGGGCATCGTACTCATCTGCATGGGTCGGACGTTCATAACCGAAGTGCACACGTTCCAGTGGCAAACGACGTTCAATCAACCACGACGCGAGACCATGCCAAATCATCAGCATACTTTCGGTAATGAAGTGATCGGGATCCATCGATTTCGGAATCTGAGGAACAAGACGAGCTTCATGCTTGTCGCGTTCTAATGTCACCGACCACTCATCGCCAAACAGTTTATAAAACTGTGAAGACAGTTCTAAAGCATCACCTAAGGTTTTGGCATGAATAATCAGCTGACACATGATGGCAAAGGTACCTAAACGACGTGGTTGCTTATCGAAGCCAACATGTTCGTCTTGGGTCACCATCCATAACATTTTAACGAAGCGAGTATATTGTTCTGGAGAAATACGGGCTTTAGGTTGACGCAGCAGTTCTGCCTCAATCCCTACGTGAGAAAGTAATGTTTCGACATCCATGCCGAGACGTTTTACGCCAGTTAAAGCCGCATTGACGAAATGGATACTAATGGTATCACGGCTCATATTTAATCCTTCAGTCTCTTTTATATTCACTTGCGTTTGACCTAAATGACGCTAAAAAAAGTATTTTAGGCAATTTACACTAAAGTTTTTTGCCTTTTTACATGTTAAATTGCCGAAATGATCAAGGTAAATGGCTGAACATGACATTGTTTTGTTGCTTTTATATTTCTAAAATAGCTAAAAAATCAACATAAAAAGAGAAAATAAACATGGATATGGCATTGAAAGGATTGAAAGTTCTCGATTTTTCTACACTTTTACCCGGACCCTTTGCAACAATGTACTTAGCAGACCTAGGTGCAGAAGTGATCCACATCGAGTCTCCAACCCGCCCCGATCTGATCCGTTTAATGCCACCTTATGCCAATGGACAGGCCACTGCACATAGTTATCTCAACCGAAATAAGCATGCTGTCGCTCTGGATTTGAAAGATCCTGCCAATATTGAACTGATCAAATCGAAAATTTCAGACTATGACATTGTGATTGAACAATTCCGTCCAGGCGTAATGCAAAGATTGGGACTCGATTATCAGACCTTATCTGAAATTAATCCGCGCTTGATCTATTGTTCCATTACAGGTTATGGGCAAACAGGAGGGTATCAAAATAAAGCAGGACACGATATCAATTATGTGGCTTTGTCAGGGATCGCGGGACATAGTGGCCGACAGCACAGTGGACCACCACCAATGGGGATTCAAATTGCGGATATTGCTGGAGGCTCTTTGCATAGCGTGATTGGAATTTTAGCCGCAGTAATTGAAAGACAGCGGAGTGGTTTGGGGCAGTATATTGATATTTCCATGACCGACTGTGTGGTGGGGCTTAGTAGCATGGCCGCAGCTGCGAGCTTAGCAGGACAGGAAAAACAAGGGCCTGAACAAAGCTACCTCAATGGTGCGACTTTTTATGACTATTATGAAACCCAAGATGGGCGTTATTTATCGATTGGAAGTTTAGAGCCACAGTTTTTACATGGGCTGGCACAAATTTTAGAATTGCCGATTGTGGCTGAAAAAGGAGCCTCATTGGCAACCGAAGACCGTCAGGTGGTGAAACAAGCAATAAAAGACAAAATTAAAACCCAAGATTTTGCCACGTGGAACGCAATCTTTCAGCAGCAAGATGTCTGCGTTGAGCCTGTATTAAAGTTGGATGAAGCACTCAATTCGCAGTTGGCAAAAGATCGTGCATGGGTGGTTTCTGTACCTTTACAAGAGGGGAGTACAAAAAGTGAACAACAATTAGCTTGTCCAATTAAGTTTTCACGTTCAAAAATAAGATATGAATTTATAGGCAAACCACTTGGTTTTGATTCTTTATAAATATCATATAACGATAATTTGGATAGATTTAAAACAACAAAACGTCATAAAATGGGTTTTTATACAAATAAAGCGTATCATATCGATTAGTTGTAATTTTGTAAGAAAGGTCACCAATTATGAATAAATGTAAAAGAAGTTGGTGTTTTAACCTCAGTCTCTTAGCGCTCAGTTGCTGCTTTCAAAGTGTGTATGCTGCAAATGCCTTTGAGGCAGAAAGCCCTTGGATGCTGGGTGACTGGAATGGTCAGCGCAGCGCATTACAGCAAAAAGGCTACGACTTTAGCTTTGGCTATACGGGTGAAATGGCAACGTTGCTCGATGCCTCACATTCTTCAAGTCATGGTACCGAATATGCAGACCAGTTTGCATTCGGTACGCACTTCGATTTAGACAAGATTTTGGGCTGGCAGGATACTGAGGCCCAAATCACCATTACCCAACGCAATGGGCGTTCACTTTCTCAAACATCCGATGCTTTAGATGGGCATTTAAGTTCCACTCAAGAAGTGTGGGGACGTGGTCAAACGTGGCGTTTAACCGATTTGTGGATTAAGAAAAAGCTCATGGATCAAAAGTTAGACATCAAAGTCGGTCGTTTTGGTGAGGGTGAAGACTTCAACAGTTTCGACTGTGATTTCCAAAATCTTGCGCTCTGTGGCTCTCAAGTTGGTAACTGGGTCGGTGACCAGTGGTACAACTGGCCTGTCAGCCAATGGGCTGCGCGAGTCAAATATAATCTTCGGCCAGACCTTTATGCACAAGTCGGGGTGTATGAATATAACCCTGAAAACTTAGAACGTGGCAAAGGCTGGAACTTAAGTACTGACGGTTCGCAGGGGGCCATTATTCCTGCTGAAGTGGTGTGGTCTCCTCAGTTAGGGGCTGAAAAATTACCCGGCGAATATCGTGCGGGTTATTACTACAGTTCGGCAGATGCCACAGACATTCAAAACCCACAGCAAACCTCACATAAACAAGGCGGCTGGGTTGTTGCCAAGCAGCAACTCACAGCACATCACGGTGATGCTGCACGTGGTTTAACAGGTTTTGTGAATCTCACACTACATGATTCAGATACCAATACGGTTCGTGACATGCAGAACATTGGTTTGGTCTATAAAGGCGCTTTTGATGCCCGCCCTCAAGATGAAATCGCGATTGGCCTAGCCCGTATTAATATCAATGATGATGTCAATGACGCGAATATTGCCAATAACAGCGTCGATACCCGTGGCTTACAAAGTGAAGAATATGATGCCGAGATTTACTACGGTATTCATGCAGCCAATTGGTTGACCATTCGTCCCAATATCCAATATATCCGCCATGTAGGCGCGTATAAAAATGGTGAAAATGCATGGGTCGGCGGGATTAAATTCCAGACCGCATTTTAGTTTCTAGATCGATAAGTATTTGTCCAACAAGGTTGATAAATACTTTTTACGGTTGCTCAAAGCATAAAACTGTTCGAAATAAGTCATTTGGACAGATACTTAAAATCTAAAAACTGTCTAGGTGCTCATATCGATATTGAAACGATATGAGCTTTTAACAGAATCTAAGAAAAAGGTGGTCAATATGAGTACTCCGTCTTCAGGTTCAGGGCTTAAAACTTTTACAGCTGTGATTGCTGTGATCTTTGGTTTAGTCCTGCTGATAGGAGGGATTTATCTTGCAGTGCTTGGTGGGTCTTGGTACTACATCATTGCAGGTTTACTCTTCATCGCGACTGCAGTTCTACTGCAAAAATTAAAAAGTACGGCATTAATCGTTTATGCGTTGTTGGTCTTGGGTACAGTGGTTTGGGGCTTATGGGAAGTGGGTTCAGACTTCTTTGCCTTGGCACCACGTTTAGATATCCTTGGTTTATTTGGCTTGTGGCTACTCATTCCAGCGGTAACGCGCGGTTTTGACAACGCTAAAAGTGCAAAACTGGTTTTAACAGGTTCACTGGCGGTGACTATTGCCGTGATGATTTTTGCTGTGTTTAATGACCCTCAAGAAATTCGAGGTGAACTGAGCAGCAAGCAGCCTGCAACCGCGCAGTCCATTCCAGGTGTTGCTGATGGCGACTGGCCTGCATATGGCCGTACTCAATCTGGCTTGCGCTATTCTCCTTTAACGCAAATTAATTCTGAGAATGTTAAGGATTTAAAAGTCGCTTGGACCTATAACACAGGCGACTTTAAAACAGAAAATGATTCTGGTGAAACCACCAATCAGGTCACCCCAATTAAAGTTGGGGACAATATGTATATCTGTACCACGCACCAAAAACTGGTTGCACTTGACCCAGCTACAGGTAAGGCGAAATGGACTTTTGATCCGAAACTTAAAGCGGACAATACTTTCCAACATTTAACCTGTCGTGGCGTGTCTTATTATGATGCGAACAATACAGCTGGTTTTGAAGCCAGCTTGCAAAATAAAAAGTCATCGTCTGAGCTGTGTCCACGTAAAGTAATTTTACCTGTGAATGATGGCCGTTTGGTTGCCATCAACGCTGACACTGGTGAGCGTTGTACTGACTTTGGTAAAAATGGTGAAGTTGACTTACAAAAAGATATGCCATTCCCTTATCCGGGCGGTTATATCCCAACTTCGCCACCTGTGGTCACAGGCACGACTATTATTATTGCGGGTTCAACCACAGATAACTATTCAACTGAAGAACCTTCAGGTGTGATTCGTGGTTATGATGTAAATACGGGTGCATTGTTGTGGGTGTTTGACACAGGTGCCGAAGATCCGAACGCGATTCCAGCTCCGGGTCAAAAGTATGTTCAAAATTCACCGAATGCATGGGCACCATTAGCCTATGATGCGGCTTTGGATATGGTTTACATTCCAACGGGTGTGGGTACGCCAGATATTTGGGGCGGTAACCGTACCGAATTACATGAGCGTTATGCTAACTCAATGCTGGCACTGAATGCCTCAACAGGTAAGTTGGTGTGGAATTTCCAAACCACGCATCATGATTTGTGGGATATGGATGTACCATCACAACCGACATTGACGGATATTAAAGACAAGTCTGGCAAAATGGTTCCTGCCATTTACGTGTTAACGAAAACAGGCAATGCCTTTGTTCTAGACCGTCGTACTGGTGCAGCCATTGTTCCAATTACGGAAAAACCTGTACCACAAACAGTGAAACGTGGGCCGCAAACCAAAGGTGAGCGTTACTCTGCGACACAACCTTTCTCAGACTTTGACCTTGCGCCAAAAGAGAAATTGACAGATAAGCAAATGTGGGGCGCAACCATGTTTGACCAGTTGATGTGCCGTGTGTCTTTCCACAAACTGAATTATGACGGTATTTATACCCCACCTTCAGAAAATGGAACTTTGGTTTTCCCAGGCAACTTGGGTGTATTTGAATGGGGCGGCATGTCCGTTAACCCTGATCGTCAAATTGCGGTGATGAACCCAATCGGTTTACCGTTTGTCTCTCGACTCATTCCAGCCGATCCAAACCGTCCGAAAACAGCCAAGGGTGCAGGCACCGAAGCGGGTGTACAACCGATGTATGGCGTGCCTTACGGTGTTGAAATCAGTGCGTTCTTGTCTCCATTTGGTTTGCCATGTAAACAGCCTGCTTGGGGCTTTGTGGCAGGTGTAGATTTAAATACTCACGAAGTTGCATGGAAACGTCGTATTGGTACGATCCGTGATAGCTTACCGGGAATTCAATTACCACCATTTAAAATGGGGGTTCCTATGCTTGGTGGTTCAATCTCAACTGCGGGTAATGTGATGTTTGTCGGTGGTACGCAGGATAATTATATCCGTGCCATCAACGTGACCAATGGTGATGAACTTTGGAAAGGTCGTCTACCAGCGGGCGGTCAAGCAACACCAATGACCTATGAAGCCAATGGCAAACAGTATGTGGTCATTATGGCGGGTGGTCATGGTTCATTTGGTACCAAGATGGGAGATGCTTTGGTGGCATATGCCTTACCCGATGCAAAATAATCTGCTGTAGTCATTTAAATTTTAAAATAGCCTGATTCGTCAGGCTATTTTTATGTGCAGTGAGTTTAAAAGGACAAAGTGACGAGGAGGAAAGAATAGAAAAATTGAGATCTACCCAGATAAGCAGAGTTTAAAATTTACGCGGTAGCAATGAATGGATTAGTGTGTTTTTGATAGGCTGAACGGAGTTAGCTGAATAATGTATAAGTATCTAATAAAAAATACTTTAATCAGAAAAAACCTTTAGGATTAGGGACAAACAATACATCTACTTATCCTTATCAATAAAACAGCTATGAAATATGTAAAAAACGCATTTTGTTGATAGTTTAAATCTCGTTATGCTGTCAGCCGTTATAATGAAACTACTAGCTGTACGCCATGTATTTATATACTGATTTCGATCAGCAACTGATCAATGAACGTGTTGCACAGTTCCGTGACCAAACGGAACGTTATTTAGCTGGAAAACTCACTGAAGATGAGTACCGCCCATTACGTCTTCAAAACGGTCTCTATGTACAACGCTATGCGCCAATGTTACGTATTGCTGTGCCTTATGGCTTAATGAGCTCAACGCAATTGCGCAAAGTTGCAGAACTTGCAACTGAGTTTGACCGTGGTTATGCACACGTTTCGACCCGTCAGAATATTCAGTTTAACTGGCCTGCGCTAGAAAATGTTCCAGACATGCTTCAAGAGCTTGCTTCGGTACAAATGCATGCGATCCAGACTTCGGGTAACTGTATTCGTAACACGACCACAGACCAATATGCTGGTGTGGTTGCAGGTGAAGTGGCTGACCCACGTCCAACGTGTGAATTGATCCGTCAATGGTCAACCTTCCACCCAGAGTTTGCTTTCTTGCCACGTAAGTTCAAGATTGCGGTATCCGCACTTGAAGAAACAGATCGTGCAGCGACCTCATTCCATGATATTGGGGTGTATATCGTTAAAAATGAAGCGGGCGAGATCGGCTATAAAATTAAAGTCGGTGGCGGCTTAGGTCGTACCCCTGTGATTGGTAGTTTTATTCGTGACTTCTTGCCGCGTGAAGACCTGATTGCTTACTTAGAAGCCGTACTGCGTGTTTATAACTTACACGGTCGCCGTGATAACAAATACAAAGCACGTATTAAAATTTTAGTGAAAGCATTAACGCCTCAAGTCTTTGCTGAAAAAGTCGAAGCTGAGTTTGCGCACACCATTAAAACTTTAAAAATTCAGCCTGAAATTTTGCAGAAATTAGACGAAGAATTTATACCGTTTGATTATCAAGATTATGCAGATGAAGATTTTTCTGAACAGTTTGCAGCGCATCCAAAATTCAAACAGTGGTTCAATATCAATACCAATGCTCACAAAGTGAAGGGCTATCGTATTGTAACAATTTCGTTGAAGCGCACGGGTATTGCACCGGGTGACGTGACCACGGAAGAGATGAATTTGATTGCAGACCTTGCAGACAAATACACCTTTGGTGAATTGCGGACCACGCATGAGCAAAATATTTCTTTGGTGGATGTTCCGCAGAAAGATTTATTTGAACTGTGGGCTATTCTTGAGAAAAACAATCTAGCACGTGCGCACATTGGTTTCTTAACCGACATTATTTGCTGCCCAGGCGGTGACTTCTGTTCACTGGCAAATGCGAAATCGATTCCTATTTCAGAAGCGATTTCACGCCGTTTTGATGACTTAGATACCATTTATAACCTTGGCAAACTGGATCTGAATATTTCAGGTTGTATGAATGCATGTGGTCACCACCATGTGGGCAACATTGGTATTTTAGGTGTGGACAAAAAAGGCGCTGAATTCTACCAAATCACTTTGGGTGGTAATGCAGATCATGATGCTTCAATTGGTGACATCTTAGGCCCATCATTTGCAGCTGAAGTTGTGCCAGATATCGTTGAAGAAATTTTAAATACCTATCTTGACCTTCGAAACGAGGGTGAAGAATTCATCGACACTTATCGCCGTGTAGGCATTCAACCCTTTAAGGAGCGCGCATATGCTTAATACAGCACGACAAGTCCTCTCTAAAGATGGCTCGATTGCAGACAACACTTACCAAGTGATTGGTGAAGATGGTGTTTTACCGCAAGGTGATGTGGTTTTAACGGTTGAGCAGTTAGATCAATTGGCTCAAGTTTCAGGTAAAAAAGCGCTCCTTGTTACAGTCGATGCTTCTCCTGAAACGCATGAGTTCCCTTTAGATCAGCTAGATGCCATCTTTATTGATTTTGCGGGTTTTAACGATGGTCGTGGCTATTCATTTGCAGCGCTATTACGTCGCCAAGGTTTCCAAGGTGAACTACGCGCAACAGGTGATGTGTTTAAAGATGTCTTGAACTACATGAAACGTTCAGGTTTTGATACCTTTGTTATTAAAGAAGGTAAAGACATTCTTGAAGCTGCTGCGGGTTTAAATGATTTTAGAAATCCGTATCAAGCATCAACAGCCGTTGCACAAGCCAGTTATCAAACGGGCGCTTAAATTTTTAATTGCATAAAAAGCTGGACTTCGGTTCGGCTTTTTTGTGTTTATACGCAGCATTTTTGATGAACAAATTGAAGAAAAAGAAGCAGGTAAATTGGACATGATGGCACTTTTTGCAAAAATTAATCCCGGTGTCATTTGGCTACTCATTGCTATTGTTACAGATGTGCTTTCGACTTTTTATTCCGCAAAAGGTAATGGCTTGGTCAATAAATTGGATCAAGGCATTGCAGTGGTGCTTTATATGATTTCTTTTGCGTGTGCCGCTTATGCTTTGAAATTTATGCAAGCGGGAATTTTATATGTGCTGTGGTCTGGCATTGGTGTCATCGCCACAGCACTCCTTGCTAAAGCATTTTTAGGACAGAGCATCGATTTGGCTGGATGGCTTGGTATCGGTTTTATTACTGTGGGGCTCACTATTATTGCGCAATTTTCAAATATTGATGTCTAAAAAGAAGATGCTTTTATCCTTCTTCTAATTGACAATTTACCATCCACTTCACTCCAAATTGATCGGTAAATGCACCATAGAGTGCACCCCAAAAGGTTTTCTCTAGAGGCATCTCTATTTTTCCATTGACTGAAAGTGCATCAAATAAGCGTTTTGCATCGGCTTGTTCATGGGCATCTAAGTTAATCGAAATATAGTGGTTGTTGCCTATAGTAAAGACGGTATTGCTTTGGGCACAAAACTGATCATTGGTATCCGAAGCCATCAGAATCGTGCTGGCATTGATGGGAAGTGAAACATGCATGATTTTTTGTTGCTCAGCGTCGGAAAGGGTGACTGAACTTTCATCTGAAGGTAAATCTCCATAACGCATGAACGTTGCAAATTCTCCACCAAAGATAGATTTGTAAAAATTAAAAGCGGCTTCAGTTTGACCGTCAAAGTTGAGGTAGTGATTCAGTTGCATTGTCTTATCCTTGTTGTTTTTTTCGTCGTTATTTTAACAAGTCGTTGAGATCAACCCTAATACAATCTTGTAATAAAAAATCCCCCGAAGTTGAGGGATTTTCATAAATGTCGCTTTTATATCAGCTAATCATCCAATCTTTTATTGTATAAAATATGTCAATAAAAGAGGGCAACTTGCATCTTAAAGTAATTCAATCGCTACAGCAGTCGCTTCACCACCGCCGATACATAGTGCCGCAATACCTTTTTTACCACCTGTACGCTTAAGCGCATGAATCAAAGTCAGGATAATACGTGAACCGGTTGAACCGACAGGGTGACCCAGTGCACAAGCTCCACCATTGATGTTCACTTTTTCTGGATCAAGTTTGAAGTCATCGATTGGACACATGGTCACCATTGCAAAAGCTTCATTGATTTCCCAAAGGTCTACGTCCTGCGCATTCCAACCTGTTTTCTTAAGCACTTTTTCAATTGCACCGACTGGTGCAATGGTGAACTCTGATGGATGTTGTGAGTTCGATGCATAAGCCACAATTTTGGCTAATGGTGCTAAACCTTTGTTCGATGCATTTTCGGCTGAAGTTAAAACCAGTGCGGATGCGCCATCCGATATTGAGCTTGCATTTGCTGCAGTGATGGTGCCGTCTTTAGCAAAAGCAGGGCGAAGGCTTGGAATTTTTGCAATGTTGGCGTTGAACGGTTGTTCATCTTTATCTACAACTACATCACCTTTACGGGTTGATACTGTCACAGGTACGATTTCATCGGCAAAGTAACCTTCGTTGACCGCTGTTTGTGCACGCTCTAAAGAGCGAATCGCGAATGCATCCATTTGCTCACGCGTATAGCCACGAGTATTGGCCATATCTTGTGCAAAAGAACCCATCAATCGACCTGTTTCAGCATCTTCTAAGCCATCAAGGAACATGTGGTCTTTGACATCGCCATGCCCCATACGGTAGCCCGCGCGTGCTTTGGTTAAAATATAAGGGGCATTGGTCATCGACTCCATGCCACCTGCAACCACGATATTTGCCGAACCTGCTTTGATCATATCCGCAGCTTGCATTACCGCTTTCATGCCAGAGCCACATAATTTATTGATGGTCACGGCACCTGTTGAATCAGGTAAACCTGCTTGGCGCATAGCTTGACGCGCTGGACCTTGCTTTAATCCCGCAGGTAGAACACAGCCCATGATTACTTCTTCTACATCGTTTGCGTGTAGGCCAGCACGAGCAATCGCTTCTTTAATCGTCACAGCACCGAGTTCTGGAGCGGTTACACTTGCTAAACTGCCTTGAAAACCGCCCATTGCCGTACGAGCACCATTCACAATTACGATGTCTGTCATTTTCTACTCCGAATTACTTATACGTTTTGTTGGAAACTTAAGCAGTATATGCAAATTTGCTCGAGAGAAAAGCTGAAAACGTGATTATGGACTCATGGGTCTAGTTACAGGTATTGAGGGGTTCGGGGCGGACCTGTCCCATTTTGCTCATGACCAATTTAAAGTGATCCTGACTTTGTGTAGAACAGTAATAGAAGGTTCCATTTGAGCCAAGGGGGAGGCCATTTTCAGCTTTAAAGCTTAAGGATGGAAGACTGAGGGTGCCGCGCCAATCAAGATTGCCATATTTGAGCTGCTGTTGTTCTGTCCGAATAATCGTTTCACTGGTATCTACTCGTCGGTTTTTATTATTATCGATAAATACAATAAAACCTGTGTTCCATTGATGATTTTGACATTGAACGAGGTCTTGACTTGGACAAATGGTGATATTTTGACGTTGTAAGTTGGCCATATTTTTGGCTGCCTGAATACTATTCCTTAATGTATTCAATGTTTTGATTCGCTCTTGTGAGGCCATGTACTGATGAAAATGAGGAAGTGCGATTGTACAAATGATCATAATAATGCTAATAGCGATCGTGAGTTCAAATAAAGTGAACCCTTTTTTATTGATGAAAAACATATGGTTATCCAGTTTTTTTGTTATAGAGTTATTTTTTATTTATTAAAGCTTTGTTTATCAAACAAATTTTATACATAATTAGTAGTACTCAACTTGTTTAAAAAGCTGTTAAAATGTAAGACAAGTGAAAATAAGCTATTCGCAAGTAAAAATTGAGTAAAAAATTACCGAATTACAACGGAAATTGTAAGTAATTTTGTCAATAATTTACTTGATTAAAGTTATCAAGCACTTGGAAAAAAAATAAAGTGTTTGTATGATTCATTGCGAATAGCTTAAAAATAAAACTGGGGTATAAAAAAGCCTATCTCAGAATGGTTAAATAATTTTAAGCTTAAGCTTGAAAAACAATTGTTATCTCTGGAGGATAAATCCATGAAAATGAGTCGTATTGCATTAGCAATGCTCGTAGCTGCTCCTTTAGCTGCTGCAAACGCGGGCGTAACTGTTACTCCATTAATGCTTGGTTACACTTGGCAAGACAGTCAGCACAACAATGGTGTTGATCATTTGACAGATGGTCCTGAACTTCAAGACGATTTATTCGTTGGTGCAGCACTTGGTGTTGAATTGACTCCTTGGTTGGGTTTTGAAGCTGAATACAACCAAGTTAAAGGTGATGTTGACGGTACTCTTGCTGGTGCTGAATATAAACAAACTCAAATCAACGGTAACTTCTATGCTACTTCTGATTTGATCACTAAAAACTACGACAGCAAAATCAAGCCATACGTACTTTTAGGTGCTGGTCACTACAAGTATAAAGGTGAAGGTTCAATTTCAGGTGGTGAAGATGACGAAGGTACTTTAGGTAATGCAGGTTTCGGTGCTTTCTGGCGCTTGAACGATGCTTTGTCTCTACGTACTGAAGCTCGTGCTACTTACAACATCGATGAAGATTTCTGGAACTACACAGCACTTGCTGGTCTTAACGTAGTTCTTGGTGGTCACTTGAAACCTGCTGCTCCAGTAGTAGAAGTTGCTCCAGTTGAGCCAGTTGCTCCAGTTCAACCACAAGAGTTAACTGAAGACCTTAACATGGAACTTCGTGTGTTCTTTGATACAAACAAATCAAACATCAAAGACCAATACAAGCCAGAAATCGCTAAAGTTGCTGAGAAGTTAGTTGAATATCCAAACGCTACTGCTCGCATCGAAGGTCACACAGACAACACTGGTCCACGTGCATTGAACGAACGTTTATCTTTAGCTCGTGCTAACTCTGTTAAATCGTCTCTAGTAAACGAATACAACGTTGACCCAGCTCGTTTGTCTACTCAAGGTTTCGCTTGGGACCAACCGATTGCTGACAACAACACTAAAGAAGGCCGTGCTATGAACCGTCGTGTATTCGCGACAATTTCTGGCAGCCGTACAGTTCAAGCTCAATAATCTGAGTTTTAACTAAAAAACGACTCTTCGGAGTCGTTTTTTTATGTCTAAAATAATGAAATTTAAGTTAACTCGTGTTGTTGAAAATAAGCTCGAGCTCAATGCAAGAGTCTTTAAGACATACGGTGGTCATGGTTAGTTACGTATAGGATATTAAATACTGTTAGAAGTATTTCATTTTAGAAGATGAATATAAGAAGAATGATAAGGGTATTTTCATTTACTCATGCTTCACGACATCGATAATAATTTTGCCTTTAGCGTGAATGGATATTTCTAGTTACATAGCTTTATAAGGATTTATTTTGCCAATGAGATAAGATTTCTGGTTTGATATTTAGGGTCTAGGAATTTGATAGAGATCAGTGCTCAATGATCCGTAACATTTAGTTATGGCTGTGTGAATTGAGAGGCTAAATCAAGTATGCCTTTTTTACTGCTTCAGTATGTAAATTGTTCATCGCACAAGTGAACCGATATTGATGGAAGAATATTAACTAATTTTAGGCTAGATCCGAATCCTAGATATCGACTCTATGTAACTTCAATAGTTGAACCATGCTATTGATGGGTGTGTGCATGATTGAAAAGTTACGGTTTAAGTAAATGAATGATGACAATAAAAAACAGCCCGAAGGCTGTCTTTTATTATGAATGGATTTTATTCGCGATCAGGATTCATTGGACTGACATCCATTTCTTTGTATGAAACCAGTTTAGTTTTGTATTTCCATTTATAGCCTAGCCAAATCACCAAGAATAAGAAAATACCAATATAGGTCGATAAAACGGAGAGCCATTCGCCATCAAGTACCGCTTGGTAGTTTTGACCTAAAACAACAATCGCACACAGGATAAAGGCAAACCACGGGGCAAAGGGAAAGAATTTCGCACGATAAGCTAAGTCTTCAACCTTATGACCTTGGGCAACATAGCCTTTACGGAAACGATAGTGTGAAACAGCAATCCCTAACCAAACAATAAAGCCACACATACCTGACATGTTGAGCAGCCAATTAAAGACCTGTTCTTCGCCAATGAAAGTAGTTAAGAAGCAGAGTGCAGCAATTGCTGTTGTCGCATAAAGCGCATTCATAGGTACGCCGCGAGGGTCTAATTTGGCAAATGCTTTAGGTGCACTGCCATTTTGAGCCATATTGAACAGCATACGCGTTGATGAATACATCCCAGAGTTACCTGCCGATAGAATCGCGGTTAAAATCACGGCATTCATCACGCTGGCAGCAAAGGCAAAACCAGCTTTTTCATAAAGTAAGGTAAATGGAGAGAGTGCAATATTCTCTGATGAAGCCGCTTGTAACAAAAGTGGATCATCATATGAAATGAGTGTGCCGATAATGAAAATACACACCACATAAAACAGTAGAATGCGCCAAAAAATCTGTTTGATGGCAATCGGGATAGTTTTTTGCGGATCTTTTGATTCACCTGCAGCAACACCGACCATTTCGGTACCTTGGAACGAGAACCCTGCAATCATCGCCACACCAATCAGTGCAGATAAGCCACCAACGAAGGGCGCTTCACCTTTGGTCCAGTTGGCAAAAGTTGCGACACCAGGCGTCATCATGATTTTACCAATCATGAAAATACCAATGATGATAAACACAATGATGGCAAGGACTTTCACCAAGGAGAAGAAGAATTCACTTTCACCAAAGCCTTTGACTGTCAGTGCATTGATCCCAAAGACAACAGCTAAGAAGAGAGCACTCCAGTAGAAACCGGGCAGGTCGGGAAACCAGAATTTCATGATGAATTGAACTGCAACCAATTCAAATGCAACCGTAATGGCCCAGTTATACCAATAGTTCCAGCCAAGGGCGAAACCAAAACCGCCTTCAACATACTTGGTGCCATAGGTGAAAAATGCACCCGATGTTGGGTTGTGTGTTGCCAACTCACCCAGACTGGTCATGAGAAAGTAAATCATCACACCAATTAAGCAGTAGGCCAATAACGCCCCGCCAGGGCCAGCATTTGCAATGGTTGCACCTGAGGCAAGGAATAAACCTGTACCAATTGAACCACCAATGGCGATCATATTCAGATGGCGAGCTCCAAGCTTCCGCTTGAGTTGAGCTGGTTGAGTCGTTTCGCTCATCATTGTTCCTTAAGATTTCTTTTGTGTGCTAGCAAACAGCACTTTAAAGCCTTGTTGATCGGCTTTGGTTGTACATTGGCCAAAACTTTGCTCAATGAGTAATGGATAATTCAGAAAGCGGTTGGCAACAATCCACAACTCGCCATCCGATTTAAGATGGCGACGGGATGTTTTGCATAAATTTTCGCTGGCATTGTAATCTGTATGAATGCCTTGATGGAATGGGGGATTACTGACGATTGCGTGTAAGAATAATGGAGCATCCTCAATTCCGTGTACCGCTTTAATCTCAAGTTGTTCTGGTAAAAGGTTATTTTTCTCAAAAGTCATTTTTGTTGAAGCTAATGCAAAGGCATCGACATCCAGTGCAAAAATGCGATTTTTCTGATTTAACTTAGCCAAATAGGCGCTGATCACGCCAGCACCACAACCAAAGTCTGCAATTTTTCCAGAAGTGACCTGTGAAAGTTGAGGCAATAACACGGCTGTACCCACGTCTAGACGGTTTTGACTAAACACGCCCGGTAATGCGCAAATCTGTAATTCACCTTTCGGGGTTGGCACTGTATAGAGTTGTGCCCAATCGGCCAAAGGTTTTGCGGTTACGGTTTTTTCGGTGACCAATTGCCACATTTGACAATGTCGAGCGCTGTCTAATTTGAGGGTTTTACCAAAAGGTTGCAGCTGTTTAGAAGCGCGTTCTACACCGCCTTTCTTTTCACCGACTAAAAAGATTGATGCGCCTACGGCCAAACGACTGACCAGTTGGTGTAGGACATAATTGAGTAGTTCTTTTGACTTTGGAACAAACACGATGGCTTGGTCAAAGGTGACTTCAGGCAAATCTGTACCAAAATGCACATCACTTTGTTGGTTTTGGAAATATTGTAATTCGTTAAAATTCCATGTCCAAAAATGCGGCTCTACAGCACCAATCAGCTGTGTATTTAATTCGTCACACGGTGCATTGACCAGTAAGACTGAACCAGAGAGAAATTCCTGCTGGCGAAGAACAACTTCACTTCGTGGATCCATTTTATATACTCCATTGTAAAAACGATGCCCAGACAGTGCTGGGCAAAGTGCATACTGAAATGAACAATTATTTCTTCGTTTCAGGAAGAATAATATTTAATAACAAGGCTGCAATACCACCTGTCGCAACACCTGAACTGAAGATGTTACGGAATAATTCGGGTAAATGTTCCAAAATTTGTGGAACTTGCGCAACACCCAAGCCAAGCGCCAATGAAATGGCAATAATCAGTAGTGCACGGCGGTCAAGATGAATACTTGACAGAATGTTAATCCCAGAAGCTGCTACAGCTCCGAACATCACCATCACAGCACCGCCTAAAACAGCTTGGGGCACTGCCTGAATCACGCCTGCAACAGCAGGGAGTAAACCTAAAATCACCAATAATGCAGCAATCCAGATGCCGACATAACGGCTCGCAACGCCAGTAAGTTGAATTACACCATTGTTTTGCGCAAAGACCGAGCTAGGGAAGGTATTGAAAATACCCGCAAGGAAAGAGTTTGCACCATTCACCAAGACACCACCTTTAATACGCTCCATCCATGTTGCACCATCGACAGGTTGGTTCGAGAGTTTAGAGGTTGCTGTAATATCACCAATCGCCTCTAAAGAGGTCACAAGGTAAATAAAGGCCATTGGAATAAACAAACTCCAAGAGAAGTCTAAACCAAAGTGCATTGGGGTTGGAATTTGAACCAGAGGTGCATCCTGAAGACCAGAAAAGTCGAGATGCCCCATAAAGCCTGCCAACACGTAACCGACAAGCAGTGCGATTAAAATAGCAGAGCTTTTTACCCAAGTAATACGAATACGGTTCAATATAATGATCAGTGCTAATACTGTACACGACATGATTAAGTTGTCTGCATTGGCAAAGGTATTGTTTGACATGGCTTGATAGCCACCACCCATGCTGATCAGACCTTCTTTAATAAGGGTCAAACCAATCAATAACACCACAATGCCTGTTACCAATGGGGTAATGAGTATTTTCACCCAAGGCAGAATACGTGACACGCCCATTTCAATAAATGAACCTGCGATTACCACACCAAAAATTGCAGCCATGACAGACTCTACAGGAGTACCTGCAGCAACCATGGCAGAGCCAATCCCAATAATCGGGCCGATAAAGTTAAAACTGGTGCCCTGAACAATCAATAAGCCTGCACCAAAAGGTCCAACTTTTTTACATTGTAAGAAGGTTGCAATCCCTGAAATGACCAAAGACATGGATAAAATCATGTTGGTGTCTTCTTTCGACACACCAAGCGCTAGACAAATGAGTAAGCCCGGAGTAACAATTGGGACAATAATTGCAAGCAGATGTTGAAAGGCAGCAAGAAAAGCAATGATTGGGCGAGGGCGGTCGTTTAAACCATAGACCAAATCGAGTTGATCTGTTTGTGCTTGATTGGGGGAGAGTTTTTGATCAGACATATGTCAAAGGGTGTTAGCAAGATGGCGCTATTCTAATCTGATTACACTGCTTTACAAAATCAAAAAACGGCTGTTGGTCAAAAAAAACGATATTGTCAATAAACTGTCACTATAAAAGTTTCATATTTTTCTGTATAATTTGCCCTCAAATTATATACGTATGAATTTTTACATGTCAGATATTAAAACTCTCCGTAACATTGCCATTATTGCGCACGTCGATCATGGCAAAACGACTCTTGTAGACAAACTTTTGCAACAATCTGGTGCTCTCGGTGATCGCGCGGGTGAGATCGAACGTGTGATGGATTCAGGCGCTATTGAAAGTGAACGTGGTATTACCATTCTTGCAAAAAATACTGCAATTAAATGGACTGATGATCGTACCAATACAGAATACCGTATCAACATCGTAGACACCCCGGGACACGCCGACTTTGGTGGTGAAGTTGAACGTGTAATGTCGATGGTTGACTGTGTATTGCTTCTTGTTGACTCTCAAGAAGGTCCAATGCCACAAACTCGTTTCGTAACGCAAAAAGCGTTCGCACGTGGTTTGAAGCCAATCGTAATTATCAACAAAGTCGACAAGCCAAGCGCACGTCCAGATTGGGTTATTGACCAAGTATTTGATTTGTTTGATAACCTTGGTGGTTCTGACGAACAGTTAGACTTCCCAGTTGTTTACGCTTCAGGTCTTCGTGGTGTTGCTGGTCCATCTCCAGAAGAACTTGCTGAAGATATGACTCCATTGTTCCAAACCATCGTAGACATTGTTGAGCCACCAGCAGTTGATGTTGATGGTCCATTCCAAATGCAGATTTCTTCACTTGACTATAACAGCTTCGTAGGTGTTATCGGTGTTGGTCGTATTCAACGTGGTTCAGTTGGTCTGAACACTCAAGTTACTGTAATTGATAAAGAAGGTAAGACTCGTAACGGTCGTATCTTAAAAATCATGGGTTACCACGGTTTAGAACGTGTTGATGTTGATTCTGCTCAAGCAGGCGATATCGTATGTATCACAGGTATTGATGAACTTCATATCTCTGACACAATTTGTGATCCGAAAAATGTTGAAGCTTTACCACCATTGTCTGTAGATGAGCCTACAGTAACAATGACTTTTCAAGTAAACAACTCACCGTTTGCAGGTAAAGAAGGTAAATTCGTAACTTCACGTAACATCCGTGAACGTTTAGACCGCGAATTGATTCATAACGTAGCGTTACGTGTTGAAGACACTGACAGTCCAGACCGTTTCAAAGTATCTGGTCGTGGTGAACTTCACCTTTCAGTTCTTATTGAAAACATGCGTCGTGAAGGCTTCGAGATGGGCGTATCTCGTCCACAAGTAATCTTGAAAGAAGTAGATGGCGAAAAGCAAGAGCCATACGAAAACGTAACATTTGACGTTGAAGAACAGCACCAAGGTTCTGTAATGGAACAAATGGGTCACCGTAAAGGCGAAATGACGAATATGGAAGTTGACGGTAAAGGCCGTATCCGTATTGAAGCAACTGTTCCTTCACGTGGCTTGATTGGTTTCCGTTCAGAATTCTTGACTATGACTTCTGGTACAGGAATCATGACTTCAAGCTTCTCACACTACGGTCCAATGAAACAAGGTACTGTTGCAAAACGTCAAAACGGTGTGTTGATTTCTATGGTTCAAGGTACTTGCCTTGGCTATGCATTGTTCACATTGCAAGACCGTGGTCGTCTATTTGCTAAACCTCAGTTAGAAGTTTACGAAGGTATGATCATTGGTATTAACTCTCGTTCAGATGACATGACAGTTAACCCAACTAAAGCAAAACAGTTAACAAACGTACGTGCTTCTGGTACTGATGATGCGTTGACTCTTGTTCCTGCTGTTGAATATACGCTTGAACAAGCACTTGAATTCATTGAAGATGATGAATTAGTTGAAGTAACACCTAAGTCAATCCGTATCCGTAAGCGTTACTTGACTGAAAACGAACGTAAACGTAACCGTTCTGGTAAATAAGTTTTAAAATGATGTTGCCCCATGCGGGGCCGTCACATTTAAAAATGCCATCAATTTATTGATGGCATTTTTTTGTTTAAAATTAGCAAACCAATATATAAAAGCAGATGATTTCCGAGTAAATTACGTGGAAATGAAGGTATAAAATTAATGTATACTTCGTCACATAAATTAAAGTCAAAAAATAACTGGAGATTTAGATGAGTATTGTTCAAGAATTCCGCGAATTTGCGGTAAAAGGCAACATGATTGATTTGGCTGTCGGTGTGATCATCGGGGGTGCATTTGGTAAAATTGTCGATTCATTGGTGAAAGACATCATCATGCCATTGATCACGGTTGTGACTGGTGGTGGTGTAGATTTCACACAGAAATTCTTTGTTTTGGGGGACAACCCAAATAATTTACAGTCTTTAGATGAATTGACCAAAGCTGGGGTGAACGTCCTGACTTATGGTAACTTCCTTACGATTTTAATTAACTTCATCATTTTGGCATGGGTAGTGTTCTTAATGGTGAAAATGATTAATCGTATGCGTCGTAAACAAGAAGAAGCAGCGCCAGAACCAGCAGCAACGCCAGAAGATATTGAGTTGTTACGTGAAATTCGTGATGAATTGAAAAAACGTGACTAATCTGTACAGCTCCGAACGGCACTATCGAGTGCCGTTCGGCCTTTGTCAGATACATAAACCTGATTCAAAAATATGTGTTTCAGCAGCATTCAGGAATAATGAAAAGTGATCTGATGGAAATGTAACTTTTAATGCGACCACAATATTTTCGAATTCAGGAAATAATGTATCCAGATGATCAAAAACCACTTCGCTGTTTATAAAAACTGTATTCCTATCAAGCCCTGTTTTCGCATCGTCTAAAGAATCGTAATGTTTAAATGGAATGGTGATGATTGTATTGTTGTCATACTGCTGTTGAGTCACCTGGGCTAAAAAATCATTTTTATCTTTAAAAAGTATGACAGCATCGGATAGAAATAAATACCATGTATTCGTCTTTAAATGTCCGATGACAATATCATCTGTACCTTGTTCCCGTTCCAGATATTGATTTTCTCCTCGATGAAACAGAATAAAATTTTCATTGCGTTGATATCGGTCATTTACTTCAGACAATCCTAAAACAAACTTTAACTCAGGATATTTTTTACTGAAAGCTGTTAAGTTTGGTATGAAATCGTACCATTTGGTTTCCTGATTAGTTTGACCGTCATTTGTCAGTGCCTTGATCATTTCATTCTCTGGATCAATATCTGGATCATCAAACATTTGTTGGATTATTTTTTGTTTTTCTCTAACGCTGATAGGAGATTGATCTCTGATAATCCCTAAGCGATAATTAGAATATTTCCCCATGATTATTTCCTTGATATAAGTTGGTTTTATTAGTTTGAAAATAAACTTATTTAGCTGAAAATTTATTAAAAGTCATTATCTTATTTAGTAAAATAGCATTTTTTTCATTAGCCAGAATAGCAATAAAGACTTAATTTTTACAGTATAGAATGATCAGAAATTTATTTTAAACGTCAGTTTTTAATGTGTTGAAATCATGGAAAAAGTATAGAGCAGAAAATAATGAATCGTTTGTTTGTCTATGGGACACTTCGTCCAAATCATGAAAATGCCCATCTTTTAGAGCGTATAGGTGGGACATGGCAAAAAGGCTATGTGCATGGCGTGGTGCATATTTTGGATTGGGGACCAGACAAAGGCTTATTCGCCATTGTTTTAGATCCGCAAGCAGCAGCGGTTGAAGGATATTTTTTTAGCAGTGAAAAATTAACTGAACATTGGGATGCATTGGATGAGTTTGAAGGGATACAGTATCAACGGGTGAGGGTACAAGGGGCGTTGGAATCTGGCGAACACGTTGATGCTTGGACATATGAGATGAAAGAGGCTTAATCTAATGCTGTGTTCGTGATGTGCTTAGACTTAAACACATCACATACCGCGCAGCCTTTTAAAAATCCATACGGAATTTAATTTCTAGTAAATGAAAACCAAATTGGCTCTTGATGGGGCCATGTAGTACTTTTTCAGCTGCACTAAAGACCAATTTATCAATCACAGGCACCAGTTGGCCTTTTTTGACTTCCCCCAGTTCACCACCGCGTTTAGCCGAGTTACAGGTGGAGTATTGCTTAGCAATTTTGGCGAAATCGGCGCCATCGTGGATTTTCTTTTTCAGTTGTTCAGCGAGGTCTTTGTCTTTGACCAAAATATGACGAACAATGGCAGTTTTCATTTGGTTTTTCCTCGAGCTGTGGCTTTGGGCTTAGATTGCACTTTTTTCAGCGGTTGGCATTCGGGACAAAACACAGAAGCACGCTGTCCCAGTTTGATGTTTTCAAGCGTGGTTTCGCAGTTCACACACATTTCACCTGCTCGACCATAAGCCAATAAGGTTTGTTGAAAGTAGCCATTTTCACCCATCGCATTGGAGTAGTCCCGCAGGGTAGACCCACCTAAATCGATGGCCTGCTGCAAAATACGTTTAATCTCGACCACCAATTTTTCAATTTGGCCGTGCGTTAAACTAGACGCCACTTGCGCAGGGTGTATGCCCAAATTAAACAAACTTTCTGTGGCATAGATATTTCCAACACCAACCACCACATGATTATCCATAATTGCAACTTTTATGCCGACCTGCTTGTTTTTCAACTTTTGACTTAAATATTCAGCGTTAAAATCAGCACTCAGCGGTTCAGGCCCAAGGGTATCGATCAACTTGGTTTGCGAATATTCATCCAACCATAAAATACAGCCGAAGCGGCGCGGGTCATGATAGCGTAGCTCGACATCTTCAAAACGAATAATCAAATGATCGTGTTTACGCAGCGTTTCACCCACCTCACAAATACGGAAACTTCCTGACATGCCCAAATGCCAAAGCATCGTGTCTTGTTCAAAAACGGCCAGAATGTATTTAGAGCGGCGTTTGAGTTGAATTAAACGCTGTCCCACCAGTTTGTTGAGATCGGCGGGAATCGGCCAGCGCAGGCTCGACTGGTGAACTTCAACACTGCGCACTTGCTGATCTAATAACGGCGCTAAACTGGCTTTGGTGGTTTCAACTTCGGGTAATTCTGGCATGGCAACATGAGCTGATAAAACTTGAGGCTAATATTGCGGTGTACACACGAGAATGCAAGTGATTTCAGCGAGAGACTTGCCTTTAGCACATTTGTACAAAGCTAAACTGCGGGATTTTCTGCTGCGATCAGGAATTATCTTCTTTATATTGCGTTCTCGAATCGATTGAAAACTGTCATGAATCATTCAAATAAAATCTTCTATTTATGGCTGCGGGCGATATTGATAACTTTTTTTTGACTTAATGATAAAAATTTTGCTGAGATCTTTGTTTAAAAATTATGTACTTTTCATTAAATTTTTCATTTAAATGAAATGGATTGTTCTTCATTGTAGTTTGGGGCTTGGGTTTTATGCGACAGTTTTCTTTCTCTTTATTTACAACAGCAATATGTGCCTGGGCGACAGTGAGTCATGCGGAGCAGATGTTGGATGTACATGGACAGTATTTGTTTGGTGACTGGCAGGGAAAACGAACTGAATTGGCGCAAAAAGGCATTAAGTTTGAAGCCAATGCTTTAACAGATACCAACTATTTGGCGGATGGCGGTCGCAATCCAGGTGCAAGCCCAAGTACCGCTTCGCAGTTTTGGTTAGGAACACAATTTGATTTAGAAAAGCTAGCGGGCTGGGAAGGGGTCACCGTTCGTTTTCTTACGACTGCGCGTCAAGGACAAAGTACCTCAATTCGCGATTTGCAAGATCCTTCTGCACCGCAATTAGCCAATGTACAAGCCACCTATGGCCGTGGAAACCAAGACAGCCGTTTGTCAGAGCTTTCGATTGAAAAGCGTTTTAAAGAACAAGGGCTCAGTGTCAAAGTTGGGCGATTGGGTTTGGGGTCAGATTTTAACGTGATGGCCTGTGATTTTGTCAGTAATGCTTTTTGTGCCGCGCAAATGGGGAAATGGCAGGGTAATATCTGGATGAATACACCGGTTTCACAATGGGGGGGGCGCATTAAGTATCAACTGACCCCTGAAGTGGCAACTCAAGTGGGTGTTTATGAATTCAATCCAGATAATGGCAATGGCAAAGCCGAAGGACAAGGTTGGAGCTTAGACACAGAGCATGCCGATGGTGTGACTATTCCTGTGGAAGTGATTTGGGCACCGAAAGCATTGTTCAATGGTTTGGCTGGGAGCTATCGGGTCGGTGGGATATATAACACCGCAGATGACCGAAATAACCAATATGACGTAGCTTATGGCAAAGGTGTGGTTGGCGAAGACCGGACATTTGCAGGATGGATTGCCATCGAACAGCAACTGACTTCAACGGGTGCAGGGCGTCAAGGTTTGCATAGTTTTGCCAACTTTACATGGCATGACCGCATCACTAATAAAGTAGACAACTCACAACAAGTGGGGCTGAAATATATTGGGGTATTTAAGCAGCATCCGACGGATATTTTAGGTTTTGGAGTGAATCGTGTACATCTGAATGAGCGATTTACTGCGGGTAAAGCACAGTATGATGCGAGCGCAGAATACAATATTGAATTGAACTATAGCTATAACGCTACGCCGTGGTTAATGTTACGTCCCAACATTCAGTATGTGGTCAACTCAGGTTCAAGCCATGTGGTGGATAATGCACTGGTCTTGGGGCTCGGAAGCCGCATTATTTTCTAAATGGATAGCTATAAAAGTGCAAAGGTTTGACAGCAGATTTGCACTTTTAGCGTTGAATGCAAGGCACTTTATTTGTTATAGATCATAGTGAGTACAGGGAGAGCTGTGATGCCATTATTATTTCAACCCATTCAATTTGGGGATCTAAACTTAACAAATAAAATCGTGATTGCACCGATGTGCCAATACTCAGCCAATGATGCAGGAGAGTTGAGTTATTGGCATGAGCAACAATGGGCCAATTATGCTTTGTCAGGTGCAGGTCTATGTATTGTTGAAGCGACAGCCGTACAAGCGGTGGGACGGATCAGTTTTGCGGACTTAGGACTGTGGAATGATTTGCAGCGTGCGCAAATGAAAGCCTTACTTCAAAAAGTCAAAACACTCTCTCCAATGCCTTTTGCCATTCAACTGGCACATGCGGGACGTAAAGCATCGACCGATCGTCCTTGGTCGGGAAAAGGTCAGATTAAACCGAATGAACCGCATGGTTGGCAAACGGTATCTGCCAGTGATGTCCCCTTTAAGCCTGAAGAGCACGCACCACATGCTTTGAGTGTGCCGGAGATGCAAGACATCATTGATGACTTTGCTAGCGCCGCTGTACGTGCAGTAGATGCAGGTTTTGAGCTGATTGAGCTACATGCAGCTCATGGCTATTTGTTGCATCAATTCATGTCACCGCTGTCGAACCGACGTACCGATGAATATGGCGGAAGTTTCGAAAATCGTATTCGATTTACCTTAGAAGTATTCCAAGCCATTAAACAAGCTGTTCCTGAAAATTATTCCGTGGGTATACGTTTATCTGCAACTGACTGGATGGAGTCGACCGCAACAGAAAGTTGGGATATTGATTCAACAGTGGGGCTATCGAAAGCGTTGGAGCAACTCGGTGCGGCTTATATTCATGTCTCAAGTGGTGGCTTGCATGTGGAACAAGACATTCAGATTAAGGCCAAGTATCAAGTACCTTTTGCCCACGCAGTGAAACAAGCGGTGAAAATTCCCGTGATTGCGGTGGGGTTGATTACAGAAGCCAAGCAGGCTGAACATATTTTAGAAGCGCAAGAAGCCGATGCTATTGGTCTTGCGCGTGCCATGTTGTATGACCCACGATGGCCGTGGCATGCAGCTGCAGAATTGGGTGGGAAAGTCTCTATCGCACCGCAGTATTTACGGTGTCAGCCACATGGGATCAAAGATTTGTTTTCTGCGTTCTAATCGCATAAGCCTTTTACTTCGCCATTGGGCTTTTAAAATATTTCAACTGAGTAAAGCTGTATCCTAGGATAGGTCTTTACTTATATCATCTGGAAAAGGAACAACTTGAATGATTTTTTCGGTAATTTTTCCAGTATTTTTCCTGCTCTTCCTTGGTTTTGCCTCTGTCAAAATCCAGTTGCTTGCTAAAGAGCAAATGACTGCAATCAGTGCTTTTGTCATCAAAATTGCGTTACCTGCTTTATTGTTGCACGCCTTAGCTTCAAAAGATTTGCATGAAATTTGGTATCCGTCATATTTTTATGTTTATGCAGCTGTGACCTTTGGCTTATTTATTACGGCTTTTATTTTAGGTCAAAAGCTGTTTAATAATCACTTTACCCACGCTGCAGTCTTTTCACTGGGTGCATCCATGTCCAATACGGGGTTATTGGGAGCAGCGATTTTGACGCTGCTGATGGGAAGTGAAGCGATGATTTATATTTCATTGGTGGTGATCATTGAAAGTGTATTTCTTGTACCGCTGATGCTCACTCTGGCGGAAATAGGGCGACAAAGACAAGCCAATTTAGCCTCCATTTTAAAAACCACATTTCTCACTTTACTTAAAAATCCACTGTTTTTGTCGGTGATGATTGGTATGAGTTGTGCGATTTTCGAACTTCAAATTCCACATTTAATCGACCAAGTATTTGCGATGCTAGGTCAGACTGCTGCACCTTTAGCACTCTTTATTATTGGTGGGGGAATGGTGGGGCTAACCATTCAATCGTTTAACTTACAAACCGTTTATCTGGTGGTATCTAAAAATATTTGTATGCCGCTATTGGTTTATTTAGGGCTAACCTATTTGACTGAGTTGGACCCAAAGATGATTTATGCAGGGACCTTGATTGCAGCTTTACCGATGCCATCTCTATTTGGAATTTTTGGGCAAGTGTATGGCTTGAATGAAAAAGCACTCACTCCATTGATGATCAGCACGTTATTGAGTTTTGTGGTGGTCAGTGTCTTGATTGGTCTTTGGTGGTGAAAAAAATACTCTCAATTGAGAGTATTTTTTGAAGAAGAGAGTTATTTTTTGACCGCAGCTGTTGCAGCAGGGGCTTTGGCTTGATCGGCAATCATTTTATCAACCATCGCCAAAGACTCTTTGGCCTGTGGCACATTTTCCTTGGCTAAAGCGGTGAAAATTTTCTTCGCTTCAGGCAAGTTCTGCGGAATGATATTGCCATTAGCAAACATATTGCCTACGGCCATTAGGGCAGGAATGTAACCTTTTTTGGCTAAGTCCTGAATGCTGTTGAGGCCTTTTTGAATCGGCGCTTCTTGTTTGTTTTTAAAGCCTGTGCTGATATCGTACAAAGCTTGGGCATGAATGGCTTGATAGTTGCCTTTTTTCACCAAAGGCTCAAGTTTCTTAAGGGCTAACTTTTCAGACTCTGGTTTATTTTCAGAAAATAACAGCACGGCATATTCAACGGTTGCATCATCAAAGCCTAGTTTAGATGCGGCTTCAAAGTGTTGTTTGGCTTTGTTGATGTCTTGAGGCAAGCCTAAAGTACCAGTGACATAGTTTTTCGCAAGCACATAATGCGCAACAGGGTAGCCTTTGTTTGCAGCATCTTGATAGAGCTGAATGGCTTTCTTCTCATTCTTCGCTGTGCCTTGGCCAGTCTGAGTCAAATAAGCCAAGTTATACATGGCTTGTGGGTTGCCAGACTTCGCCAGTTTTTCTAAAGCCTGATACGCCCCCGTCATATTGTTGGCTTTGACCATTTCTTCAATCTTGGCAAATTCGGGGTTGATGGTATCTTGAGTGGTGGCTGCAAGTGCAAGCTGGCTAGTGAGTGCAATTAAGCTTGCAAGTACGAGTTTCTTCATGTTTTATAAACCTTTTTCTTACACATAAGTCCATCTATGTGTGTATTTGTTTTGAGTCATTTCACATCATAAGTTGAATTGTGTGAATGTAAATATCTGAATTGTGTCTTGGTCTTACAAATTTCCGTTGATTGTGTTGATCGGTATATATTTTTCCAATACAAACCGCGTGCTGTACAGTGGAAAAGTCTGAAACGTGTTATTGGTATTTGCAGCTGATGGCTTCGGGTTTTATTAGGATTCTGGCTTAGATTCTGTTTAAATAGCGCTGAAAATGAGTAGTGAGTTCAGCATGTTTATTAAGTCAATTAAGCGAAATTATTTAAAAGTTTTGGCCGATGAGTCGATTCCAGATGGTGAAAAAATTGATGCCTTATTGATGAAATTGGGTGGTGAGTTTTTAGTGAGCAAAGATGACCGTGTATATATCTTTGAAAAAGATGGTGTGACCGCAAAATTTGATGCTAAACATGCACGAGACTTTTCATTTAAAGACTATCTCTGCAAAGACATGAATAAGTTGTTTCATGATTTTTGATATTTCATATTCATTGAAAATGAGTGAACTGTTCAATAGCGCTGTTAAATAGTTTAAGCACTTGGATAAGATTTTTATCCAAGTACTGATGGTTGCTATAGAGTTCTAAAGCAACAATTTTTTATGTTTTGTTTATACCCGAAGAACGAGTGTGAATGGTTTAACCCACTGTAAAGACACTTGCAGTGGTTAGGCTAAAAGATAATATAAAATAATAGTTTGTATATGAAGAGCCTATACGCTTTCCTAGTAAAAGCATTTGACTATATGCTCATCATTCAAGTTATATCATATAAGAAGAAGCTGTTTTTCATAAGATGAATCGAGACCTATCTAAAATGATAAAAATATTCTCAATCTTATTCATATGCTTAATTAGTTCAATGGCAGCTTTAGCAGGGCAGCCAAATCTTGTGCCTCATCAAATCAACTTGAAAGATGGGAAGCGTTTTTCTCTAAACCTTCCAGCAAATTACGACATCATTCCTGCGACTGAGGGTTTAAAACGTGTTCGTTTTTTTAGCAAAGCACCTGACGGTAGAATGTTTGTCACAGACATGCACGATTTGACCGACAATAAAAAAGGCATCGTTTATATTTTGGATGAATGGAATGCTGAAACAGGAAAATTCGGCAAAATTATTCCTTATATGACAGGTTTGAAGAATCCAAATTCAGTCCAGTTTTATACCGATTCTTCAGGGCAAGATTGGTTATATTTGGCTGAAACGCATCAGCTCACCCGACGAAAATTCACCCAAGGTGAAATTAAACCTATGGCCAAAGCTGAAGTTTTAGCGACTTTTCCTGATTATGGTTTAAGTTATAAATATGGGGGCTGGCATCTAACGCGAACCATTGCCGTGGGTGGGAACGGTAAAATTTATGTTTCAGTTGGCTCAAGTTGTAATGCTTGTACTGAGAAAGAAAAAATTCGAGCAACAGTTTTAGAAATGAATCCCGATGGTTCGGAGCAAAAGATTTTCGCCACAGGCTTACGCAATACAGTCGGTTTAAAATGGGTGGGTAAATTTTTATTTGCCACCAATCAAGGTGTAGACCATCTGGGTAAACATAAGCCTGATGAAACGTTTTATGCACTCAAACGTGATGCAGATTATGGTTGGCCATCTTGCTATTCGTCGAATGGTAAAATTTTTGCAGACCCAAAATTTAAACGTCCAACAGGCTGTAAAAATGTACCGCCTCCTTATGCCTATTTCCCATCGCATTCATCTGCACTAGGCTTTGACTATTTTGATGATCCGAATACGGATGACACGATTAAAAATTCTTTTTTAGTGGCTCTGCATGGTTCTACGGATGCCACAATTGGTCATGGTTATAAAATTGTGATTATGCGAAAAGGGCAAAAACTTGAAACCTTTATGGATGGTTTTTTAGTGGGGAATAAGGTGAATGGTCGACCTGCGGATATTTACCGTATAGATGCAAATTCCTTTTATTTTTCTGATGATAAGGGCGGTGTGATTTACTATGTGAGGAAGAAAGGACCCTCATCGCTCTAAGTTAAAAAAAGCCCCCAAAACCAAGAATAAGTTTTAGAGGCTCATTTATCATAACAGCATAAAATTTAAAGTCTTACTGAGGTCGTGCCACATCACCATTTAAGCATTCTGGTAAGTCTAAAACTATCACATCCAGTTCGCTCAAAGACTCAGGACGTGCCACCACCAACGCGATATAACCGCCATCAATCGTAGTGCTATTTACCACTTGAATACCTTTATTCAACTGTTCAGCTTGCGCAGGCGCACTGCCTGTACCCTGAATTAAATGCAACCATGCTTTGGGTTTGGCTTTAAACCATAAACGCGCAATTACTTCCTGACCCAAGTAACAGCCTTTGTCATAGTGTACGCCTTCACGTTGGTGTAAACGTAACTCTTGAGGTTGAAACACATGCTCAATGGCTTGGTCGATAAACGCTTCACCATGAGTAATGGCTTGTACTTGCCATGCTGCAATATCGGTAGGCTCAGCAGAGAAGGTGGTACTGTCTTGCGTGAAGGTTGGAAAAACTGAACCCGTAGGTTCAAGTTCCATTTTAGAGAAAGCACCAAACTTTTTAATGTGCTTAGCAAATTCTTCCGACTGGTCTTGAGTGGTGACAATTTCAAAATGCTCAGGGTTACGTTTTGTCAGCCACAAACCAAAGTGGATACGGCCTTTCAAGTCACAAATGGCGGTGTATTGCGTTGTATTTTCAGCTAAAGCTTCAACGTTGACCGTCACTTGGCCTTGTAAAAATTTGAGTGTATCTACACCAATTAAAGTGAAAGAGGAGAAAGCTAGATCGCTCATGAATTGCTCGCCTACCTTAAAATCTAATACTAAAGAATTAGGGCTATTTTCCGCTATTTTTCAGAAAAAATCATATTTAGAGTAAATATTTAAAAGTTAATGTAACTAAATATTTCAAAACCCCCTGTTTTTATATCTAAGTTTATGAAATATAAACGATTTGGGAAATGGGTTTTCGACAGTGTAGTATGCCTAGCAGACAAAGATGAATTGTCTCGTAAAGACAGTGAAGAAAAATGAAACACCAAAGGCAGGAACGCTATGAACAATAATCACCGCAAACCACTGCAAGGCACCCAGCTAGAATACTTTGATGTGCGAGAAGCCGTTGAACAGATTCAGCCAGGCGCTTATGCAAAACTTCCATACACCTCAAAAGTATTGGCCGAACAGTTAGTGCGTCGTTGTGATCCTGCCATTTTGGAGCAGTCACTAAAAGAATTAATTTTCTCAAAACAAGATCACGATTTCCCTTGGTATCCTGCGCGTGTTGTGTGCCATGATATTCTTGGACAAACGGCACTCGTAGACCTTGCTGGTTTACGTGATGCGATTGCAGACCAAGGTGGTGACCCATCGAAAGTGAATCCTGTTGTGCCGACTCAGTTGATTGTCGATCACTCTCTTGCTGTGGAATTCGGTGGTTTTGATCCAGATGCCTTTGAGAAAAACCGTGCTATTGAAGATCGTCGTAATGAAGACCGTTTCCACTTCATCGAATGGACCAAGACTGCTTTTGAAAATGTCGATGTGATTCCTGCGGGTAACGGCATCATGCACCAAATCAACTTGGAGAAAATGTCTCCAGTGGTGCAAAGTCGTGAAGGTGTGGCATTCCCAGATACTTGTGTCGGTACAGACTCACACACACCACATACCGATGCGCTTGGTGTGATCTCAATTGGTGTGGGTGGTTTAGAAGCTGAAAATGTGATGTTAGGTCGTGCGTCTTGGATGCGTCTTCCAGACATTATCGGGGTTGAATTTGTTGGACAACGTCAAGCGGGTATTACTGCAACGGATATCGTACTCGCTTTAACTGAATTCTTGCGTAAAGAACGTGTCGTTGGTGCGTACCTTGAATTCTTCGGCGAAGGCGCAGACAGCATGTCTGTGGGTGATCGTGCCACGATTTCCAATATGACGCCTGAATATGGCGCGACTGCGGCGATGTTCTATATCGATCAAAACACCATTGATTATTTAACCCTGACAGGTCGTGAAGCTGAGCAAGTTGCACTCGTTGAAAACTATGCCAAAGAAATTGGTCTTTGGGCATCGGATATGAAACAAGCGGAATACCCACGTGTACTGCGCTTCGATCTTTCAACAGTAACACGTAATATTGCAGGCCCATCAAACCCACATGCACGTGTATCTACTGCGGATTTAAAAGAAAAAGGCATTGCAGGTGTAGTTGAGCAACGTACCGATGGCTTAATGCCAGATGGTGCAGTGATTATTGCTGCCATTACTTCATGTACCAATACATCAAACCCACGTAATACGGTTGCAGCAGGTTTGTTGGCACGTAAAGCCAATGAATTGGGCTTAACACGTAAGCCTTGGGTGAAATCTTCTTTTGCACCGGGTTCTAAAGCTGCTGCTTTATATCTTGAAGAAGCAGGTGTGTTGGACGATTTAGAGAAACTTGGTTTTGGTATCGTGGCCTATGCATGTACCACTTGTAACGGTATGTCAGGTGCGTTAGACCCTAAACTGCAACAAGAAATTATTGACCGTGACTTGTATGCAACAGCGGTGCTTTCAGGTAACCGTAACTTCGATGGTCGTATCCATCCTTATGCAAAACAAGCATTCTTGGCATCTCCTCCGCTCGTTGTAGCGTATGCGATTGCAGGAACAATTCGTTTTGACATTGAAAAAGATGCTTTGGGTACAGATAAAGGCGGCAACCCAATTTACCTGAAAGACATTTGGCCATCAGATGCAGAAATTGATGCATTGGTTAAAGAAGCGGTGAAACCTGAACAATTCCGTAAAGTCTACATTCCAATGTTTGACTTGGGTGTAACGGAAAAAGCGGCAAGTCCGTTATATGACTGGCGTCCACAAAGTACCTATATCCGCCGTCCGCCGTATTGGGAAGGGGCTTTGGCTGCACCACGTACACTGGCAAATATGCGTCCGCTTGCGATCTTGCCTGATAACATCACCACGGATCATTTGTCACCATCGAATGCAATTATGATGGATTCGGCAGCGGGTGAGTACCTGCATAAAATGGGCGTACCTGAGGAAGACTTTAACTCGTATGCAACGCACCGTGGTGACCACTTGACGGCACAACGTGCGACATTTGCGAATCCGAAATTGTTTAATGAAATGGTGGTTCGTGCGGACGGTACGATCAAACAAGGTTCGAAAGCACGTGTTGAGCCTGAAGGCGAAGTGATGCGTATGTGGGAGGCGATTGAAACATATATGAATCGTAAGCAACCGTTGATCATTATTGCAGGTAAAGACTATGGTCAGGGTTCTAGCCGTGACTGGGCTGCTAAAGGTGTGCGTCTTGCTGGTGTTGAAGCGATTGTGGCAGAAGGTTTTGAACGTATTCACCGTACTAACTTGGTGGGTATGGGCGTGTTACCGCTTGAGTTTAAAGCAGGAACTGACCGTAAAACTTTAGGTTTAGATGGTACTGAACTTTATAGCGTGATTGGTAATATTGCGCCGCGTTCGACTTTAACTTTAGTCATTGAGCGTGCGACGGATGAAGGTAAGAGTGAAATTGTTGAAGTGCCTGTAACCTGTCGCCTAGATACTGAAGAAGAAGTGTCTGTATATGAAGCGGGTGGTGTGTTACAACGCTTTGCGCAGGATTTCTTGGAAAGCCAATCAGATAAAGAGCAATTAAGAGCTTAATTAAAAGTATTTGAAATTGTTTAAAAAAAGCCCTACTTTAGAGTGGGGTTTTTTATTATAAAAATAGGGTTCAGATATGCCTGAAAGGTTTGAATTAACGAAGAATGTGCAGTTTTATAAGACTAATAATTCTCTGGATGAAAATGTTCTTTTTAGTGTTTTGAATGAGGCTACTTTAAACCAAGAGAAAAATTCAGATTTTATACTTGAGGCTTTTCAAGATATAAAAGTTACAACTGAAAATACTGAATATAAGCTAACGGCTAAGGTTTTTCCAACAACAAAGCCAGTCTATTTTCTTAATGATGATAATATTGAAGATAGAATATTTGCTTTTATTCTTTTAATCGAACTAGGTGATTATTTAGTTGTATTGAGTAAAAGTTGTTCGAACTTCTCACACATATTAAAAGATAAATTTGAATTAATAGAGACTCAGGATTTAAGTAAGTTATTAGGAAATAATGCTGAATTTCAAAAAATGTCTCTAAGGAATATGACTGTATCTGATAAAGCAGTACGTAATCGATCTTTTGAAGCAGCAAACCTTAAAGGAACTTTATCAACACATGCAGCTGGTAGATCGATTCCTTCTCATATAAAAGTGAGAGAGGGTGGAAATATAAAATCTATTTCAAGTACTGGTAGAGTAGTTGAATCCTCAGCTAGGCAATCTATTGATGAAATTGTAGAGTGGGCTAACCAACAAATACTTCTTCTAAAAACAGCAAGTCAAAATGATTTTTTAACTTTATTTGCTAAAAAGATTCAACTTAAAGAGGTACTAACTAAGTCACAACCTTCTGCATTACTAATTGATATATATCAAATCGTTGATAATTATTTAAATGGTAGTTTAAAACTTAAGTATGAGTTAGTGAAAATAGAGGTAAATGCTGGTAAGAAAAAGCGTACAAAAAAAATTATGGATTTACCGAATAGTTTTCAGTCTAAAGTATTTAGTGAACTAGAGAAAGTTTTTGAAATAAACTCTTCTTTAGAAATTGTTGGCTTTGAAAGTACTTCAAAATTAAAAGCTAATAAAAATACATTATCACTTAACTCTAAAAGTTTATTAAGCAAGATAAAAGTTGAAGAAAATAATAAGTTAGATAATCTTATAACTTATATAAACAAAAAAGGCTTATTTAGTATAACTTTTGATAATCCTAAATATATGTATTTTATGAACAATTGTTTTGAGGATCGTTCTGGAATTTCTGAGTTAGATAGTATACTTGAACTTCTATATCCTCAAAAAAACATAGAAAAAATTATTTCAGAAAAAGGAAGCTTTAAAGATACCTATACTGATTTTGATAGTGATTCCATGTTTGGATTCGTAGAAAATCTGCATTCAAATGATGAGTGCATTTTTTGTGATGATTTAGGTGATGAATGGGCTGATCACATAACATTTAATTTAGTTGATTCAAGTATAAGCTTTATCCATTCTAAACATGGAAAAGTATCAACCTCAGCTAGTAATTTACATGATGTAGTTGGGCAAGGTATAAAAAACTTAGGTAATATGTTTTTTTTAAAAGATCAACTAATACAAAAAGTTCAAAATTCTTTAAGTAAACAATACTTAGGAGCTGGTGTTCAAACAAAAATTAATAGAATTCGGAAAACTACCCCAACATTTGAGACTGATTTAGAAGCTTTATTAAAGAATCATAAATTACATAGAAAATGTATTTTAAGTTGTAGCTTTCTTTCAAAAGGAGATGTAGCAAAAGAATTTAATCAATTAAAGAAAGGAGGAAAGGTTAAGGGGCATATAATACAATTAATATGGATTTTGTCTTCATTTTCTCATGCTGCAAAAGAAGCTAATGTTATTCCAATGATCTATTGTGCTGCGTAAATTAATTTTTGATAACGGGTATAGGGAGAAAAATTCCTGACCCATACGGTCACAAAATAGACTCTACAATCGCTAAAGCTTGTCTATACTCTGTTCACCATTTCTAAAACACATGGAGAACAAAGATGGTTACTGCTGGTGAAAAACCTGGAACAGGTTTCTATTTTTGTGTTCAATGCGGACACCGCACCTATTTAGAAATTGGTACAGACCGTTTACCCCCGTGTACCAAATGCCTTGGCCATCAATTTAACAACAAGATTGCCTAAGCGGCACACTGCAAACAGTTATCCACTGTTTTGAATCAAGCCCTGTCATTAGATAGGGCTTTTTATTTGCTGGAAGAAAGGTTTTGGAAGCGGTTAGCACTGATACCATGACTCAAATGTATCTCAGCTTAAACGAATGCACTTATGATTCAACGCTCTAGAGACAACAATATAAGCTACTGACAGCACTTTCATGACTAAATTTTATTTAGCTTAGCTATTTTTGAAATACATCATTTCTTACATTTATGACGCCATCATTTGTCAAAATGATCAATAGACATCCATCATAAAATGCATATACTAGTAAGACCATTTTCTAAACATATGGAGAACAAAAATGGTTACTGCTGGCGAAAAACCTGGAACAGGCTTCTATTTTTGTGTTCAATGCGGACACCGCGTCTACTTAGAAATTGGTACAGATCGTTTACCCCCGTGTACCAAATGCCAAGGCAATCAATTTAACAATAAGAATGCCTAAGCTAAAGAATTAACAGTTACCCACTGTTTTAAAGAAAAGCCCTATCACCCGATAGGGCTTTTTGCTAAGTTATAAAAAAGATAAAAACATCCCAACTTAGGCCACACAGGAAAAGCACATGGAAACCATATTAGGACTTTGTATCGGTATTGGCTTAAGTGCGGCCTGTGGCTTTCGTGTCTTTGTCCCACTCTTGGTCATGAGCCTTGCTTCAATAATGGGATGGTTTGAGCCCATGCAAGGTTTTGAATGGTTAACCATGCCATCGGTATGTATCGCCTTAGCCATTGCAACCGTCTGTGAAATCGCAGCCTATTACATACCATGGGTCGACAACGCTTTAGACACCATTGCAACGCCAGCCGCGATGGTCGCAGGCACACTCACCACTATGGCAGTCAGCAGTGGGGAAATGTCGCAGTTTGCCAGTTGGGCTGCGGCAATTATTGTGGGTGGGGGAACAGCAGGCGCCGTGCAAATGAGTACCGTTGCTGTTCGAGGGGTTTCAACCGCGACGACAGGCGGTGTCGCTAACCCACTGGTGTCTACAGTGGAATGGGTCGGAGCTGTTTTACTGTCCGTGTTGTCACTACTGGTTCCAGTCTTGGTGGTGATTGTGGGCATTATTTTGGCGATCTGGGCCGTGCGTTGGTTTAGACGTAAAAAACAAGAAAGTATCAGCACACCCTTATAGTTTCAGTAGTTTTCTTATGGCGTTGCTTGGTCTCTAAATTTTAAAAATAGAGTGGCCAATTTTTCGGTTATGTGGACATCAATCCTTTTAGGTTGATATGACTTAGAGGTCAGTTTCACTTTTAAAATAATGATTGATTTTCATACGGCATCCGTTTAATTTTATAAATACATACTTTTTGTATGGGTTTATTTGGGGTTGAACTTTATAAAAATTATTCGGGGAACTGTAAATGATAAAATTTATTGTAAATGAACAGCCTAGTGAAAAAGGCATCCATCATATTCATAATGCATCCTTAGGCTGTGCAGATTTACCCAGCTCGGAGGATCAAATTCTGATTGGTTATTTTGCCAATTATGAGCTGGCTTATAAACGGGCAAGAATGAACTGGCCCAGAGAAAAAGTAGAAGGTTGTGACAAGTGTTGTTTCAAATAATCAAAAACAAAAAAGCTCTGCAAATTATGCAGAGCTTTTCATTGTTGGAGATGGATGTTCTATTTTTAAGGTACTACAAGATTAATGAATTTCAACTCGGGTTGTGACCTTAATTTTTCGACACTCTCGGTCAGCTTCGACTAAAGCACGAATTTTAAAGTCAGAAAATCGAACCACTCGGTTTTGCATGGCAAACTGTTCAGGTGTTTTAATTTCTAAGCACTGAAAAGGGCGCAGATTTTTTAGGATGTGCTTTTGTTTATCTGTCATGTTCTGTGTCGATAAGTACACATAGCCTTTGGTTGTTTTTAATAACACTTCATTTGGCTGTGCTTCAGTTGAGCTGGTGACTTTAACGATATGTGTTTTTAACACTTTGCATGCACTGAGGGAAAGCGCAAGGCACAGCATCAGCAGGGCAGTTTTGGTTTTCATGATGAAACGTATTTGAATGGTCTTTCGTCACTTTAGCGGAAAGTTTTCAACGGCAGCAATCAAAATATGACACTGATATGGTCATCTGTTTTAACTGTAGAGCATCCTATAAATAGGCTTCTGATAAATGCTAATCTGTAGCACAGATGCCAAAAATGAAGCATTCATTAGCGCGCTCTTTTACCTACTTTATTATTTAAAAAATTAACAAAACTATGAAAAAACAGTTCATTCAAATTTCTCTAATGTTCGCTGCAATGTTGGGTATATCCGCCAATATATATGCTGAAAATTCAAGCACAGAGGATATTCAGCGACAAAAAGCCAGCAGCCAATACAAAGCTTATCTTCCTGCAAAATATACGGTGTTTGAGGTCGTGCAAGGGGATTTAAACAAAGATGGCTTGAAAGATGTGGTTTTAATCGTTAAAGGTACAGATCCGAAACAGTGGGTCACCGATGAATACCGAGGAAAACTAGACCGCAACCGCCGTGGTGTGATTGTATTGTTGAATGCAAAAGGGCAGTACCAAAAAGTCGTTCAGAACTTGTCCCTGTTTTCTTCAGAAAATGAAGATGGCGGTGTGTACTTTGCGCCTGAGTTGTTGCCCTCTATCGAAAAAGGCCTGTTAAAACTACATTATGCACATGGCCGTTATGGATATTGGGCTTATCAGTTCCGTTTAGAGGGGCGTGATATGCGCTTGATTGGCTATGACAGCTCCGATAATTTTGGCCCTTATGTGAATAGTGAAACCAGTGTCAATTTTCTCACCGCTAAGAAGCTGGTCAGAGAAAATCTCAACAAAGACCCTGATAGCGACCCTAAATTTAAAGAAACATGGAGCAAAGTGAATGTTGCTCCAATGTATTTGAGCAAAATTCAGGACATCGACGATCTGAGTTTTGAATAGTCTTGGCTTAGTTTTTGCTAACTTATATTTCAAAATACACTTTTATGAGTGACTTGAGTCTGATGCATCAGTCACATGACTACTTGATCATGTATAGGGGGGAAAGAGATGGAAAATAAAGAACTACTCTTGAGTGTTGAAGAGAAACCTAAGCTGAGTCCGGCTGCCCATTTGATGGCAGGCTGGCCTTTGTTTTTAGTGATGATTGGTGGTGCAATCGGTGGAGCCTTAGCTGTGGTTGCGTATGTAATTAACCGAAAAATCTATCTGTCTCAGCTCAGCAATATCCAGAAGGTTTTAGCTAATTTACTCTGTGGTATGTCCGCGATCAGTTTATGGTGGTTTATTGCAACGTGGCTGCAAGGCTATATGGGGACTTAAGCGTTATGGAATGATGGTGTAAAAAATGATAGAAGTTCATTTTTATGCGATGAAATAGATGATTAAAGTATCATGATGAATATTTTTATCAAGTCTGGTTCTATTTAGGGAAATATTTTTCATCATTGCTTGAAATTAGCCGATCTTAGGAAATTCATCCCGCACCAATTTGCTTAATATAGCGTTTAAGGGCACAGGAATCGAAAAGAGTAGTTTGCGACTCGTTATCTATCAGATCAGCGTCGTACTTACCCACAAGGTCTCGATTCAGCTTAGGACGCTATAGATTATCCATTTATAGGCAAAAGTTTAGAACTTACCCAGTTTTAATCGTTGAAGTTATCTCCTGATCCCTAGAAACTAAATTATAAAAACAACACGATAAAAGATACATCCATTCAAATATTTTCTTCCATTTTAAAACTTTTATATTGCTCCGAATTTATCCAAATATTTGCTCTAACTGTGTCCAAACAAATTGGCGCTTTGGTTTGTGAAAAAGCCTTTAAAAAAATTGCGATTTGATAACATTGGAACGCTTAGAGTTCTGCTATAACCATTAAAAGTCTGATAAAAATATGGAACAACAATGAAAATATATGTCACCAGCATCATGGTCGATAGCCAAGAAAAAGCTTGTCAGTTTTATACAGAAAAACTCGGTTTTAAAGTCAAACATGATGTACCTGTAGGGGATTATCGTTGGCTGACTTTGGTTTCACCCGAAAGTCCAGAGGGTGTTGAACTGCTACTGGAGCCTGATGCACATCCTGCGGCACAGCCGTTTAAAGCTGCGATCAAAGCAGATCTGATTCCCTATACTTCTTTTCAAGTGGATGACCTTGATGCGGAATATGAGCGACTCAAAAACTTAGGAGTGCGCTTTACCAGTGAACCGATGCGGGCAGGAAAAGTCAAAGTTGCAGTCTTTGATGATACCTGCGGGAATCTCATTCAGCTGATGCAGGTCTGTGCAGGAAGTTGAATTTCTCATCTGTGATACAGCAAAGAAATAAAATCCTGAGAAAAGCGCTTTTATGTGAGAAAAAAATCATAAATACGCTGCATTTGGGAAAATATTTTTTAGATAACCTGAAAGCCAAGATTTTTTTCCAAAAATAGCTAAAAAGACTTTATCTTCGGGAAACAATCCCGCCCTTGGATTGTTAAATTATATCTCAAGGGTGTGACGGGATCGAAAAGAGTAGCATGCTACCAGTGGCGCAAAACGCGTGAGTAGTACTTACCCAAAAGGTCTTGATTCGGCTTAGGACGCTATAAATCAAAAGTTTATAGGCTATAAGATCATCACTTACAAAGTTATGATAGTTGAAGTAAACAACATGTTTTCCCAGACACCCTAAAAAATTTGAACTCGAATAAAAGATAAATCAAAAAATAAATTTTAATATTTCCCGCGGAAATCGAAAAATTCTGCTGTTGTAGTTTCACTTACATCATTTTATTTTAAGCTTCCAATCTAATCAGCCCTGCTAAAAATTTTGCTTTATATATGATGATGAATGCATATCATTGAGGCTGTTTTCTATATTTCTTGAATGATTGACAGCAGAAACACAGCTTGTTATTTTTCGCGCTCGCTTTTGTATGCTGTTATTCCCATGGCTCTAAATGACAACTTTATTTATACACCGCCCCAAGAAGACTTGGTGATCGTTTATGAAGACGATGATTTGGTGGTGATTGAAAAGCCTGCGGGCTTGTTGTCTGTGCCAGGACGTTTACCAGAACACCAAGACAGTGCCTATTTACGGGTTTTAGCTCAGTACCCATATGCCAAAATTACCCATCGTTTAGATATGGCGACCTCGGGGATTTTAATGTTTGCCAAGCACCGCGATGCCGAAGTTGCGGTCAGCAAAATGTTCCAAGCCCGCACAGTGGACAAACACTATATTGCTTTAGTTCAAGGCCAGTTGGATGCTGAAGGCAGTGTTGAAGTACCACTGATTACCGACTGGGAAAATCGACCACGACAGATTGTGCATTTTGAACTGGGGAAGCCTGCAAAAACGCTTTATCAAACTCTTAGCTATGATACTGAGACTGATATTACGCGAGTTTTACTGACCCCGATTACGGGGCGTTCACATCAGCTCCGTGTGCATATGCAATATATTGGACATCCAATTACAGGGGATAAGTTGTATCACCCTGAGCCGACACGGAGTCCATTAAAACGTATGGCTTTACATGCCAGTTTTCTCGCCTTTCAGCAGCCTTTAAGTGGAAAAGCGGTCGCGATTCATGGAAGTGTGCCATTCTAACTGTGTCACACTTTACCTATATTTTGAGAAATACTTAAAATTTGGGATATCGGGCAGTTTAAAAAACCGTTAGCGTAAGTTGTGTAAGTGCACTTTTATCCAGTGTGCTTATCTTTATTGAAATTAACATTTGAGTTTGGCTTTTTGGCCATCGTCACGACTGATTGAAATTGAATGAAAATATGTTTGTCTGTTCCAAGGCTTACTGTTCGAGTTTCATGTGTTCTTACAGCTGAGTCTTTAAAATAAAAATGACATTCCCGTAGGGAGATAGGCCATGCTTTATGTACTCGCTGTCATTCTTGTCCTGCTGTGTGCTGTTATATGCGGGCAAAAAATACACAGCTTTGCCCAAAAAAAGAAGATTGAATCCTTAGAAAGCAATTTAGAGCGCAGTCGAAACAGTTTAGAAGTTTATGAACAGCAGCAAAGTGAATTACAACATCGGCTGACCAGTTTAAGAATTGAGCTTGGAACACTCAGACAACGCAACGAAACCTTGAGTCCTTACCAAGAAATTATTGATGTTGAACACTATGTTATTGAACGGCACAACCAAGTTGAATTGTTTGCTGAGACGGTCAAATTTGATGCTGAACAAATGCTCAAACAATGTCGGCAGCGCATCGAAAAAGTACATCACTTCTTAACGGAATATGAATGTAAAGCCAAAGAAGTTACCATGCAGCGCGCCAGAGAAAAACTGGGTGCTTTTTTTCACATGGCTGAAGAACGACAACATCTGGCTGAAATATCGAAGGCACTACACCATAAAATTGAAACCTACAGCCAGAGTTATCAACTGCCTTCGGAGCAGTTATTAGATGAACTCATCGAAGGCTATGGGAAAACGGATGCGGCCGGTCATTTACTGAAAGTTCGACAACAGGTGATTCATGCGATTGAGCAAAACGACGTTGTGACCTGTGCCTTTATGGATGAACATCGACGACTATCGGTGATGGTGTTGGTTTCACAGTTATTTAATACGAAAGCAGATTTTTATTTACAACGTGTGAGTAAAGACAATCTTGGTCTTTTGATTCAAGCTTTACAGGATGACTTTACTCTCATCAATCACTATGGTGCGGCCTTTGGGCATACTCAGATACAAGATAGTTATTTGGCTTTACGCTTAGAAGAGCTTAAATTTGCGGCCTTATTAGAAAGCTTAAAAAGCAGTGATTTACAGTTTCAAGCGGACATTTTAGTTGAACATCGGGTTTTACAATAACGTGGCAAAGTCTGCGTGAAATAAAGTCCAAACAACCTTCGAAAAATCAGATGTAACTGCTATAAAAATGAGCAAAATATGCTATGTTGAAGTCACTATTTTGTCACTTGCCAACGATATATTGGCTAAAAAGATAACAAGGACATACGCATGACACGTGATTATGAATTATATCCAGATGATGATAACGGAAATGTACTTTGGCAAATGGCTGAGGATGGCGACGACCTGTCTGAACCGCATGAAATAGAATATTCGATTGCCTTTCAAGAGCAGTCACAAGCAGAAAAGTGTGCGCTGTATTTATTACAAGAAGAGCAAAAAATCACTTTGTTTGTCGATGAAGAAAGTGACGTATCTGAGTGGATTATCACCATCTATGTGTATATGGAACCTGAGTATTCAGACATTGTCGACTTAGAACAATGGTTTACTAAAATTGCAGAGCAGTTTGGTGGCGAATATGATGGCTGGGGCTGTATGGCCTATGTCTATGACGACGAAGATGATGAGGACTATGAGCAAGGTCAGGCCTAAGAAATGGTTAAATTTAAAGCATGTTGAAAAACATGCTTTTTTTTATTGGTGGGTAGAAAAGCGAACAGGTCCCGTTTGGCATGTTTAAAAAACATGCACAAAAAAAATACAGTATGTAGGTTTGAGCGTTTTAAACTAAATCTGAATATTTGAAAAGAACGAGAAAAATCATGTCAAATAGCGTCCAATTACACCGCGTATTTAGTGCGCCCGTCGAGCGCGTCTATCGTGCTTTTACCACCGCAGATGCTTTAGTGAAGTGGATGGCACCACATGGCTTTACCGCACATGTAGATCAGTTCGATCTGCGTGAAGGTGGTCAATATCGCATGTTTTTTACCAACTTCAGTACAGGCATGCAGCATTCATTTCATGGCACCTATCATGAAATCGTTGAAAACAGTTTATTACGCTATACCGATGAGTTCGATGTGCCTGAACTTGCAGGTAAAATTGAAGTGCGTGTTGAGTTTAAAGAAGTATCTGTCGGTACAGAGGTTCATATTACGCAGTCTGGTTTGCCCGATGTGATTCCTGTCGATGGCTGTTATCTAGGTTGGCAAGAGTCGTTGCAACTCTTGGCTTTTTTAGTGAATCCAGACATTCCTGATGAATAGTGCTTCGTCATTGTTGAACAATAGAATAAGTTGCACAAAAGAATAAAAAGGAGGTCTGCATGCCAATACGCATGAAGCGGATTTATGCGCCTGTCGAAGCAGAGGATGGCAAACGGGTTTTGGTCGATCGGTTGTGGCCACGAGGGGTGTCAAAACTTGAGGCAAAAATAGATGAATGGCCAAAAATTCTTACACCATCCAATGAGCTGCGGAGATGGTATCACCAAGACATGGTGGCACATTGGGATGAGTTTAAAGTCCGTTATATGAAAGAACTGGAAGCACATCCCGCCGAGTTGAATGATTTGCGCCAACTGGCAGTGCGTGAACAGATCACGTTACTTACCGCAGCTAAAGAAGAACAGCATAACCATGTGGTGATTTTGAAGCAGTGCTTGGAACAAAAATAAGCGCTGATGTGATGCCGTTACAGTTAAAATTTATATTTCCCTAGACTTTATTTTATCCATCCCGTGACAAGGCTAAAGCCTTAAAATAAATATGTGATTCGCATTGTTTTCATCTGAAAAATGCTATATTGGCGTTTTGAGCAATGTGAATTGCTTATTTTTTTTATTTTTGAGGTTTTTATGTCTTTACCCAACTGCCCAAAATGCCAGTCCGAATATACCTATGAAGATGGTGACTTGCTGATCTGCCCTGAATGTTCAAATGAATGGAAAGAGGGAGAAACAACTGAAGAAGTGGTGACAATTAAAGATGCCAACGGCAACTTACTTGCTGACGGTGACACGGTAACGGTGATTAAAGATTTAAAAATTAAAGGTTCGTCATCGGTGGTGAAAGTCGGAACTAAAGTGAAAAGTATTCGTTTATTGCCAGATGCCGCAGATGGTCATGACATTGACTGTAAGATCGACGGTGTCGGTGCGATGAAACTGAAATCTGAATATGTGAAAAAAGCCTAGTCTGTTGAGTTTGCAGTTCGAGATTAAAACGGAGTCAATTGGACTCCGTTTTTGTTTTTTCAGCCATTCTAAAAAGACATTAAGCGTTGAAACACCAGCACAGCATGCTATAAAGATAAAAACTGTTGAAGAATACGTTATGCCACATATCCACCTTGAATATTCAGACAATATCGACACCCTTGAAGTTAAGCCGATGTTACTGGCGTTAAACCAAGCTTTGCTGGATGGTCAGTTTGTACAATCGGGCAATGACATCAAAAGTCGTGCCATTCGACAGTCCGATTTTGTGATTGGGGTAGATGGAGATGCACAGGCTTATTTGCATGCCAAAGTATCTTTATTAAGCGGACGAGATGAAGCCACCAAGTGTGCCATTTCGAGCCAATTACTCCAAACATTGCAGCAAAACTTTACAGCCCCTCAGGATTTAACGGTACAAATTTGTGTAGAAATTATTGAAATGCCAAAAAGCAGTTATAGCAAATTGGTATTAAAAGCATAAAATTATGAAGAACGCCAAGCCGTTTATTGGGCCGATATCACGTGTCATTTAAACGGTTTGTGGCTGTCATGCGTTATTCATATAGCGCTGTTATTTTAAAAAAATAAAATTTGGGCTGGTAGTAAATGCACTTTTTTTTATAAAAGAAGTCATTTATATTTTATGAAATTGGATGTTTTTTTATTCAGTTTTGGTGGATCTACAATCACTTTAAAATAACAATAGGTGAGCTTATGTCAGGATGGTACGAAGTAAGTCAGGCAAATGATGGCCAATATCGCTTTGTTTTAAAAGCGGGAAATGGCGAGGTCATTTTGACCAGTGAACTGTATAAAGCAAAAGCATCAGCACATAATGGAATTGAGTCGGTGCAAAAAAATAGCCCCGATGATACGCGTTATGAACGCTTAGAAGCTAAAAATGGCAAACCTTATTTTAACTTAAAGGCTGCCAATCATCAGATTATTGGTACCAGTCAGTTTTATGCCAGTGAGCAATCCCGAGATAAAGGCATTGAGTCGGTTAAAAACAATGGTTCAAGTACCACGATTAAGGATTTGACGACTTAAGATCAGATTACATATTTTGCTTGTTTTAAGAATTGAAGAAAACCGCGTGTTTGCTATGGATGGCGCACGCGTTTTTTTATGCGGTTTGATTTATAGTGTGGGAGTGCGATGTGGATTTTCGATTAGTTGGAGATGAGCATGCAGGGCATGAAATTATCTTCAAACTCAAACAATGGGATGATGCCATTTGTAAAATGGATGTACAAAATATCATTCGTCTTTGTCAGAGTGATGTCAGCTTGTTTGATATTGGGTTTGAGCTGCAAGGTGTGCAAGCCTATCAAGAATTGTGGAGACGATATGCCCCATTTTTTCAGGGGGAAATCAAAGTGTTTAGGCGTAATATCAATATTTTTAGTCGTGACGGTTTAGCTTTTTTACATTGTTATTCTAAACTGGATCATGCCAGTGGTGTTGCAACTCCAGAGATTCCTTGGTGCAGAACCACGCTATGTTTTCAAAAAACGGCAGGTGAGTGGTTGGTTGCCCATCAGCATATTTCGGTGCCTGTGGACTTTGAAACTAAAGTGTCAAAGCCGATTTATTTTCCAGACTGAATTCGACTAAAGCGTTGGCTTGGGCACAGATAGAGCTACCTCAGTTTTAGTGGGCTATGTTTGAATGACAACATGAACAACTTAAGAAGAAGGTATCTATGGCATTTCAAGACTTTTACCGACTGAGTTCTCATGCGGTGCTGACCAATGACGTAGGACAGGTTTTATTACTGAAAGCCAATTATGCCGATCAGGCTTGGGGGCTACCCGGTGGAGCCTTGGATATGGGAGAAACTATTCATCAGGCTTTACTGCGTGAGTGCCAAGAAGAGTTGGGTTGTCAGGTTCAGATCGAGTATTTATCGGGGGTATACTTTCATTCGGCAGTGACCTCGCACGCCTTTATTTTTAGATGTCATTTAGCTGCATCTGCTGAGATCCGGCTCAGTGATGAACATACGGCCTATGCTTGGTTTGATTTAGATCAGTTGTCGAAGGTACAACGGATTCGTGTTGAAGATTGTTTAAATTATATAGGTATCGTGCAGAGCCGAAGTTTTTGAGTGCAAAATTAAGATTCCTCTGAAGTGGAGTGAGTGCATATGTTGAATAATAAGATTATAAAACGAAATAGTCCCATTATTGGTATGTTGCTGATGAGTGCCTTGAGCCAGTTGACTCATGCTGAAACGGGTAACTATTTTATGCATAAAGACTGGGAGCTTGCCTGTGATAATACGGGCATGTGCCGCGCGGTGGGGTATCAAAGTGATGCTCAGTTTGGTCATCCTATTTCATTACTGATTTCTCGCCCCGCAGGTGCAGGCAGTGCGGTACTCAGCCAAATTCAAGTGGCTGAGGAATTTACACAGGATACTGAAGCCAATTTAAATGTAGGAGGAATATCTCTGGGGAGCCTGACCATTGATGCCAAGAAAAGTACTGCGAAACTGTCCAGTGCTCAAAGCGCACAGTTGCTAAAAGCTTTGGTGGGCGCAGAAGATATTCGTCTTACGACCCAAGCACAGCAATGGCAAATTTCAACCGCTGGGGCAAATGCAGTCTTGCTCAAAATGGATGATATACAAAAACGTGTAAATACACCGAATGCGGTATATCAAAAAGGCAATCAGTCTGAGCAAAATGTTTTACAACCCAAAGCCATCCCAAAAATTGGCATCACGGGGTATCGCCCTGCGGTTGCCAGTCACTTTGCCGTGGACAGTAAAAATGCCAACCAACTTTTTAAAAAGTTAAAAGCAAAAACAGATGAACAAGACTGTCCAAATCTCTATGAGGCACGGTTTTTTGAGGAAGATCGGGTTTCAGTCTATCCGCTGAATGCGGAACAAGTGGTGGTTCAAGTGCCATGCTGGCGTGGAGCGTACAATGAAGGTCTAGGCTACTGGGTTATGGACAAAGCATTACAAAAGATTCAGCAGCAAGTCACCACATCAGGCTCAAGTTTTAGTGAGGCGCAAATTTTCTCAGAGCAAAAAGGTCGGGGTATTGCAGACTGTGGTATTCGTTCCGAGTGGGCTTGGAATGGAAAGGCTTTTGTCCTCAGTTATCAGGCGCAATCGCAGCAGTGCAAAGGCTTTGCGGGTGGTGCATGGAACTTACCCACTTATGTCGCGATCGTTGCGCGAACAGATTAAGTCGCGCTTGCATTTAGTTTAAGAATAATGTCATCCAGCGGCTTGATACGTTTGACTTCATCCCAGAGGGCTTTGGCTTCAGGATAGTGTTTAGACATCATACCGAGCCATTGCTTATAACGTCCGACCATATTCATTTCTTTCTTATACCCGCCGTTTAAGAAACGGATTTGTAAGGTCAGTAGCTCATTCCATGTCAGCAAAGGTGTGTCGATATTTTGACGAATACACTGAGTCAAATCGGGTGTGGTCACGGCACCACGTCCAATCATCAAATCTTCACAGCCAGACTCTAATCGACACTGTTTCGCGTCTGCATTGTTCCAAATTTCACCATTGGCAATCACATTGATCTTCAATGCTTCACGAATCGGGCGGAGCTGATCCCAAAAAGCGGGTGGGGTATAGCCATCGGCTTTGGTGCGTGCATGCACTGTCACCCAAGCCGCACCTGCGTCTTCAATGGCATGAGCATTGTCCAGCATATAATGTCTGTCCATATAGCCTAAGCGCATTTTCGCAGAAACAGGAATGTGTGCAGGAACCGCATCACGTACTGCTTTGACCAGTTCATGTACCACTTCTGGCTCATCTAAAAGCACCGATCCACCACGGTGACGGTTCACGGTTTTGGCTGGACAGCCAAAATTCATATCAATGGCGGGTGCACCGAGTTTCACTGCACGGATGGCATTGGCAGCTAGCATTTCAGGGTCATTGCCCAAAAATTGCACATGCACGGGTGTTCCCGCCGCTGTTTTTCCGCCATTGAGTAATTCTGGGCAATACTGGTGGTAAATATGATCAGGTAAGACCGAATTGGTCACACGGATAAACTCGGTCACACACCAGTCGAAGCTACCTACAGACGTGAGCACATCACGCATGATGGGGTCGGTTAAGCCTTCCATCGGTGCAAGAATGAGTTTCACAGCGGTGTCACCAGTCAAATAGAAAAACGGTGTTATACGCAAATCCGATCACGCTGTCTAGTCTAAGGCGTTTGGGTTAAAGCGAAATAGTTTTGAATCTGTGTCTCCTCGACAAAGGCTTCATCATGCGAAACTAAAATAACTGCCCCTGTAAAATCGCGAATAGCCTGTGCCAACAGTTGTCTTGAGTCGATGTCGAGATGATTTTCGGGTTCATCCAGTAACAGCAAGTCCACAGGCTGTGCCGCGAGACTAATACTTAGTAAAGCAACTTTGAGTTGTTCACCGCCACTGAGTAGTGAGATTGGAAGCAGAGCCTTATCTCGTCGAATTCGAAGTTGCCCCAATTGATTCCGACACTCCTCATCGGACAAAGACGGATTCAATAACTGTAAATTATTTACCGCATTCAGTTCTGGATTCAGTAGGCTAAAGTTTTGATCTAAATATAACGATGCTCCTCGCTTGAAAATGTCTCCCGATTGAATATGACTATAATTTTGAATGGCACGAAGTAGGGTCGACTTACCTGAACCATTTTGGCCGCGCAGTTGGATTTTTTCTCCGCTATGTAAGGCAAAAGAAATAGGGGAGATAGAAAGTGCTGCTAAAACCACTTCTTTTAAACGAAGCATTTCACCAGTTTGTTTAGGTTGAAAATGGAAATCAAACTTTTGTGACTTAATCTGTTCTAGTTGCTGCTGTTTGTTTTTGAGCTCATCTTGCGATTGTTCCTTTTGGCGAAGTTGTTGCTGCGCGACTCCCGATAAGGTTTGACTCGCACGTTCTTTTTTAAAGTCGAGTAGGATTTTGGCTTGAGAACCAGAGCTTCGTAATTTCTGCCCAGACTTTTGCCTTTTCTGAGCTTTCATGCGCTGCTCATGCTGTTGGACTTGTAATTGTTTTAGTTCGCGTTTCCCTTGCGAGATATTGTGTTGTAGTGCCTGCTGTTGTTGCTCGGTGTGTGACTGATACTCGGTATAGTTGCAACGGAAGTGTTGCAAACCAAAATCATTTAAAACATACATATTGGAGATTTGATTTAACAATGTGCGGTCGTGGCTAATGACTAAACAGCCAGCAGGATGTTGAAGGATTTTTTGACTTAACCACGCACGACTTGCATGGTCTAAGTGATTACTGGGTTCATCAAGAAGTAAATAATGCCCAGTTTGTAAAAAAAGGCGACACAGTGCCAGTTTAGTTTTCTGACCTTCACTGAGTTGAGAAACTGAGCTAGATAGATCTGTAGGTAAGTTTGCACTTTCCAATAATTTCAGCCATTCAGTGGGTTGATGCCATGCATGTTCGACGCGATCATAGTCTTCAAAGCTCGCAGTCGATTGTTCAATACGCTGAAAACTTGCATGCAGATCAGCGATGTTAAGGGCTTCGGCAAGCGTACAGTTGCTTAAACGCTCGAGCTGACTTAAGTAGGAAAATGGCAGATGCCAAATCACTTCGCCACTCGCATAATTGGGTCTGTGCACTTGAGTGAGTAGGGACATTAATATTGATTTGCCTTGACCATTACGTCCGATCAGAGCTGAACATTGGGCAGTGGGCAATTCAAAGTTTAAATGCTGAAAAAGTGGTTCATGAGCAAATTGAACACTGAGATTTTTTACGGTACAGGCCTGTTGGGTCATTGAAGACTCCTTTATACAGGACATACAAAATAAATTTTTATAGAGATATAGAGTAGTAAATAAGTTTATTTTGCACGTCAGAAAACACATAAATTAGATTTGACGGAAAATAAGACTTACTTCATTGGCGTTACTCTAAAATAGAAGAAGGGGGTGTAATAATTTTAACAAGTATAGCAGGTGGATGAAAAATGATCCATTTTATTATCTTTCTTATGTACTTAAGGTTTATCGATCAGTGCTATTGGTTAGGGAATATTGTCATACACTAGTCGATGCTTCCTGTAGATGTGAATACAACCCGCACGATTGGTTAAGTGAGGCTTTTGTGAGTGCGTGGATGAGTTTTAATGTTATTTCGCATAACGCCCACTTCATTAAATAGAAGGGGTAAGGATTTATTACAGAAAATATATTAGATAAGTGAGAACATTGTTATTTGTATTATTGAGGCTAATAGCAGGAATGTTATCTAAAACCCAAAAATTATTTAAAACTAGTCTCTTTACCTTAGCTGTGGGATGTAGTATTCATTCAAATGCATATGAAATAGAGGAAAATCAAAAAGATATTGAAACTGCTGTTAACCAGTCATTTAAACCACTTATGGAACAGTATGGTGTGGCAGGAATGGCGATAGGCGTCATCTATAAGGGAGAAAACTACGAACACTATTATGGTCTTCAATCTAATAATGATAATAAAAAAGTAGATAGTCGGACTATCTTTGAGTTGGGTTCTGTCAGCAAGCTTTTTACTGCAACCGCGGGTGCTTATGCTAAGACTCAAGGAAAATTATCTTTTAAAGATCATCCAAGTCAATATTGGCCAGCTTTAAAGAATTCAGAAATTGATAAGGTGAGTTTGCTGGAATTAGCGACCTATACTAGTGGTAATTTACCTTTACAATTTCCTGATTATGTCAAAACAGATGAGCAAATTTTAGACTATTTTCAAAATTGGCATATAAAAAAACCTTCTGGTAAATATCGTCAATATTCAAACCCAAGTATTGGATTGTTTGGCGAGTTAACAGCAAGATCAATGAAAGTCCCTTTCCCATCATTACTAGAACAGGTGATTTTTCCAAATCTTCATTTAAAACACACTTATGTGAACGTTCCAGAGGAACAGATAGAACATTACGCTTTTGGGCATGATCAAAAGAATAATCTTATTCGAGTTAATCCTGGTGCATTAGATGCTCAAGCATATGGAGTTAAATCTACACTTCCAGATATGCTGAGTTTTTTAAACTCAAATTTGGATGTAGAAAAAAAATAGTTCAAAGATAAAGACAGCTATTTTAGAAACGCACAAAGGCTATTTCAAGCTTGGAAACATGACTCAGGCGCTTGGGTGGAAGACATTCTCTTATCCGACTACTTTAGAAATTTTGCAAGAGAGCAATTCTGAAAGCGTTGTTATGCAATCAAATCCAGTTATAGAGGATATTAGTCAGTCAAAATCCAAAGTTTTTCATAAAACTGGTTCTACTAATGGTTTTGGAACTTACGTTCTTTTTATTCCTGAAAAAGGCTTTGGGCTAGTCATGTTAATGAATAAAAGAATCCCAAATGAAGAACGGATAAAAGCGGCATACAACGTATTTAACACAGTAAAAAGTATTTAAGTTTTTCTAAAATTTACATAATACGAAATGCACTCGATAATTTATTCTAAATCAAAATATTGAGGTCTACTAAAAAGCCCAGTTTATTCAAGCTGGGCTTTTCTACTGAATTATCACGTTCTAGGTCTACTTATCGAGCAATGTTCTATGTTTGTAATTAGTAAAACTAAAAAAGACTTTATCGACCTAAAATCATTTCCAATACAAACTTAGATCCGATAAAACCGACAGCCAACAAGAAGAATCCAATTAAGGTAAAACGAATAGCTTTTTGACCTCGCCAACCAAAACGGTAATGTCCGATGAGTAAAGCCCCATACACAAACCAAGAAATAATACTAAAAGCGGTTTTATGTGCCAGATGTTGGGCAAAAAAATTATCGATGGTAAAGAAACCAAAAACCAACGCCACGGTCAGTAAAATAAAACCCGTTTTAATTAAATCAAACAGTAAAGATTCCATGGCTTGAAAAGAGGGCAGTAAGTTGACCCAAAAGCGTTTCTTTTGTTTGTTCTTTAACTCACGATCTTGGAACCATAAAATCACGGCTTGTATGGTCGCCATGAGTAGCACCGCATAGGCCGACAGCGATAAAATAATATGAATATCTAGGCCCAATGAGCGCTGTTCAATAAATTGAGTGGACTGACTAAAGGCAAATCCTAAAATGAGTCCTGTAGCGGCCACAGGAATGCCAATCAGGTTCAACGCTAGAATTGGACGATAAGTGCTATAGAGTAGGCTGAGTAATAGCATGAGCCCTGATGTAAATGACATTAAGACAAAAACGTCATAATTCACCCCCATCGGAGTGAGCATGTCATGGTACAAAACAGTGGCATGTAGTAATAAGCCTAAGCCTAAAATAATGCCAATAAACCAATGGTTTGGATCACGTTTAGCCATTAACTTGAGAAACAAATACCAAAAAGAGGTGGTATAAGCGACTAATGCTAAGATGGTGTAAACCAAGGGCAGGCTAATCATGTCAAACCTTTTTCAGGATGATGAATATTCATTTATATAAATTCGGTGCGAACTACAGTATCCTATAGCATTCTATGCATAAATTTTCTATTTTAAGAAAGATTTTTTTGCAACTAGCAATTTTAAGCGGATTTTGCAATGTTTGATACCTTAACGGAACGACTCACGCAGAGTTTAAGAAATGTTACTGGCTCTGGGCAGCTAACCGAAGACAATATTAAAGATACCCTACGTGAAGTACGTATGGCACTTCTTGAAGCCGATGTTGCACTTCCTGTAACTCGTGAATTTATCGCGAAAGTTAAGGAAGAGGCGTTGGGTCAAGAAGTCATGACTCAATTATCGCCGGGCCAAGCATTTGTTAAAATCGTGCATGACGAATTAACAAAAATGATGGGCGAGGCAAATGAAAGCCTTGATCTTGCAGCAAAACCTCCGGTTGTGGTCTTACTCGCGGGCTTACAAGGTGCAGGTAAAACAACAACGGCTGCAAAACTTGCTCGCTTCTTACAAGAACGTCAAAAGAAAAAAGTAGCAATGGTATCTGCCGACGTTTACCGTCCAGCAGCAATTAAACAGCTACAAACCGTTGCAGGTGAAGTTGGTGCGATTTTCTTTGAATCGAGTGCTGACGAAAAACCGATTACTATTGCAACGCGTGCAATTGAACAAGCCAAAATTCAGTTTGCGGATGTCTTGATTGTCGATACTGCAGGTCGTTTACACGTAGACGATGAAATGATGGACGAGATCAAAGAGCTTCATGCGGCGATTAAGCCAACTGAAACTTTGTTCGTGGTCGATGCAATGACCGGTCAGGATGCGGCAAATACAGCCAAAGCTTTCAATGATGCACTGCCATTAACGGGTGTGATTCTGACCAAAACTGATGGTGATGCGCGCGGTGGTGCGGCGCTTTCAGTACGTGCAATCACAGGTAAACCAATCAAATTCTTAGGTATGGGCGAAAAGCTTGATGCCTTAGAGCCATTCCATCCTGAACGTGTTGCACAACGTATTTTGGGTATGGGTGACGTACTTTCTTTGGTCGAAGAGCTTGAGCGTAAAGTCGACAAAGAAAAAGCCGAAAAAATGGCGAAAAAACTGCAAAAAGGCGGCAGCTTCAACTTTGAAGATATGCTAATGCAGTTTGAGCAAATGAATAAAATGGGCGGCATGATGGGCTTCTTGGATAAGTTGCCTGGCATGAGCAATGCAGGGATTCAAGATGCGTTGGCGCAAGCGAACCCTGAAAAGCAAGTGAAAAAGATGGAAGCGATTATTCAATCGATGACCATCAAAGAGCGTCGTAATCCGGACCTCATGAACCCAAGCCGTAAAAAGCGCATTGCAGCAGGCTGTGGTATGGATGTCGTTGAAGTCAATAAGTTGATTAAACAACATGCGCAAATGGCTAAAATGATGAAGAAATTTGCCAATCCATCGGGTATGGCAAAAATGATGAAATCATTAAGCGGTATGCAAAAACAGTTTGGTGGTGGCGGCGGAATGGGACCATTATTTGGTGGGAACGATAAGAAGTAATCTACTTCTAACCATTTCAGAAAAAGGCGCATTAAGCGCCTTTTTTTATGTTGTTTTGTGAGTTATGGAAATTATTGTGTGCGTTTTCAATACCGTCGCTTAATAACAAAAACGCACTGTTTATGGCTTGAAAGTTGCGTAAAATTTATTCTTTTCAAACATTATAATAAGAAGTTGAAAATGAATAGATCAAAACAACATATCTATATTGTGCATGGCTATCAAGCATCGCCCAATGACCATTGGTTTCCGTGGCTAAGTCAAAAACTCAGTCAGATGGATCTGCATGCTGAAGTAAAACGCTTAGTGCTCCCGCATAGCGATGCACCACATTTCGAAGAGTGGCAACAGGCTTTGGCCCTGCAAATGACCACTTTGGATGAAAATACCATCATCATTGCGCATAGTTTGGGGTGTCTAGCGACTTTGCATTATCTTAGTAGTAAACTGCGTGAACGTCGAATCAAAGCGATCTTCTGTATTGCGGGCTTTAAAGCGGCTTTAACAACCTTGCCTGAATTAAGTGGCTTTATTGCGCAAGCGAAGTTGGACAGCGGTATACTCCACTCTCACATTGCTTCACGTGTGGTGATGTTTTCCAATAATGACCCCTATGTTCCACCGCCTTTGGCACTTACCTTTGGACACTTCTTGAGTGCAGAGGTATTGGAAGTGAAACGTGCAGGGCATTTTATGCGGGAAAATGGTTATGCTGAATTTGAGCTACTGCTCAATACCTTAAACCCCTTGTTACAACAACAGGCGGTGGCTCAGGGTTGATGCTGAATATAATATTGCAGCCCTTTAAGTAATAAATCATTTTCAATGCATGGTGCATACACTGCCAAATAGCGTGCAAATACAGGCGCATCACCGCCAGTTAAAATCAGTTGGCGTGGTGACTGTTGCAAGACTTTTTCAATGGTGCTGACCAAGCCGAGCAAAATCCCATGATGTACTGCGTCGATGGTATTACGACCGGGACCCAGTTCATCAAAAGCCGCATCTGGAATTTTAATGCCTTTGGTGTTTTGGATCAGCGAGTCTCGTTGTAAGTAGAGATTTGGTAAAATATAGCCACCTAAATGCTGCAAACCATCCGCCAAGTCGATGGTCAGCGCCGTGCCACAACTAATGACACAATAGTTCTGCTCAGGATCGCGTGCGACTGCCAGCACTTGCAACCAACGGTCAATTCCGAGTTGTTCAGGCTGTTCATAGCCACATTGTAAGCCTGCATAGTTGGCCTGTACTTGGGCAAAGGTGATCGGTACATTTAAACTTTTTAATAATTTACGGATTCGGTCATTATTTTTTTTATCCTGAACCGAAGAAACGCCAATCTGTTGAATATTTAAGTTTTTAAAATGCTGAATTAGACCTAAAAGCAAATCTGCAGGAGACTGCAAATGTAACTCAGCCCCCTGTTCCAAAATTTGATCTTCCTGCGTAATCCAATACTTCAGACGAGTATTACCAATATCTAACCATAAATTTTTCATGATGATGCTCAATCATTTAAACAGGGATCATTGGGCGTAAACGGCCTTGATAAAAATTTTCAACACCATTGGTGGTCTGAATTTGTACCGCACCATCATCTTGAATGCCTAAGAATAGGCCTTGAGACAGACCTTTCATATGTTCAAATTCAACCTGTTGCTGCATAAAGGCTGCGTAATGATTGAAACGAGAAGCCAAATTCGCACTGTTATGGGTGAACCATAGGCCTGCTTGTTGAATTGCCAGATACAGTTCTGCCATTAAACTAATGCGATCTGGTTGGGCTAAACCCAGCTGTTCAAGTGAGCTGGTGGCTTGATCGAGCTGGGTATCTTCGACTTGGTTGATGTTGATGCCTACCCCAATAATAGCTTGGTGGCTTGACAGTGGTTCAACTAAAATTCCGCCCCATTTACCTTGAGCACTGTAAAGGTCATTCGGCCATTTCACTTGCAGAGCAAGGCCTTGTAAACTCGGCATTTGCAAGATATTTAACGCAATTTCTAAAGCCAAGCGCCCATCTATAGGTGTTTTGGTCTGTAGCAATGTGCTTAAATAGATGTTTCCTTCAGGAGAAACCCATTGTCGTTGACGCTGTCCACGACCTTGAGTTTGTCGTGTACTGCAGACCAAAATGCTCTGAATCCCTTTTTGCGCAATTTCACGCACATCATCATTGGTGGATGTGGTAACTGGCTTGAGCAATAAAACTTCAGGAAGTTGCTGTGCTTCAGCGAGAAGCTGTTGTAATTGGCGTGTCTCTAAATCCATATGAATCTGAGAAAAGTGAAAAATGATCATGGAGTTAATCATATATTTACTGATTGGCGCAATCGCTGGTTTTGCTGCGGGGCTATTTGGGGTTGGTGGTGGACTCATTATCATCCCGATTTTATATGTGGTGTTTACTCACCTGAACTATGACCCGAGTGTCATTATGCATATGGCGGTTGGCACATCACTGGCGACCATCATTGTCACGTCAATGAGTTCAGTGAGTGCACATCATAAACGCGGGGCAGTGTTGTGGTCTGTGTTTCGCAATTTGGCCCCAGGTTTAGTTATGGGCGCTCTTTTAGGCGCAGGCATTGCAGACTATATGTCAGGACATGGCTTACAACTGCTGATCGGTTTTTTTGCGGTGTGGGTGGCGTACAAAATGTTTAGTGGCGCACATGTTGAGGTCGATCCATCGCGTCAGTTGCCCTCTACAGGCAAACAGTTATTTGTCGGTGCTGGCATTGGTGTAGCTTCTGCGATCTTTGGTATTGGTGGGGGAAGTTTGACGGTGCCGTACTTAAACCGTCATGGTGTGGTTATGCAAAAAGCAGTAGCGACGTCTGCGGCTTGTGGCTTACCAATTGCAGTGGCTGGAGCTTTAGGTTTTATGTGGTTTGGGCACCAAGCTGAAGTAAATGTACCGAATACCATTGGTTATATTCATGTCTATGCCTTTTTCGGGATTGCGGTCATGAGTTTTATTACCGCGAAATTTGGGGCAAAAGTGGCGCATCTTTTATCGCCTGCGATGTTGAAAAAGTGTTTTGCTGGTTTGTTGGTGGTGGTCGGTTTATATTTTATTTATCAAGGTTTTAGTTCTTAATTTCTTTGACAATGTTGTGTGCGTTGCTGTTGATTGGCATTATAGACGGTAAAATTGTTAGACAATGACATAGTGTTTAGCGTTTAAGATCGGGTAAAACCTAAAAATAGGTCACTAAAGACCATGGATTGCATCTTATAAAAACAAGTTAGGAACAGTATGCAAGCACATGATACAGAGAGTTTGTCCGAACAAATTGCCAAACACATCAGTGAACAAATCATTCGTGGTGAGTTGGTCGAAGGTGAGCGCATACAAGAATTACGTATTGCCGCTGAACTGGATGTGAGTCGCGGCTCGGTGCGTGAGGCTTTGTTACTTCTTGAACGCACACATCTGATTGAAATCTACCCGCGCCGTGGTGCTATCGTTTCTGAAATGTCGGCTCAACAAGTGCGCGCCTTGTTTGACACCAGCAGTCTGCTGTTGGGGCAAATTGTGCAACGCATTGCGGAAACATGGCGTAGCTATGAAGCGGAACGTTTACAGCTGTTATTGGATGAGTTGGGGAATCAGCTGAAACAGGGCAGTATCGAAAAATTTTATGATTTGATTTTTGAAGGATTGGCGCGCCAGCATGAAATGGTGGGCAATGCCTATTTGATGAAGTTTTATAAAGAACTGTTACCCTCGATACGTCGGAGCTATTTTTTAACCTTAAATACTTCGCGTAGAGAGTTACAAGAATCTTATGATTTATTTAAACTGGTGACTGATGCTGTTTTAATCAGAAAATCACAACAAGCTACTTTATTTATGGAAGATTTTTGTCGACACTTACGTAACTTGGTGTTGGAATCTCTGACCCGAATGAAACAAATTGAACTTGCGTGGGCGAGACGCTCACGACGTTAGTCAGGATATTATGCGTTTAAGCAGTTTAAAACTTTCCGGCTTCAAATCTTTTGCCGACAGTACTACATTACACTTTAAAGATAACCGAACGGCAGTCGTTGGGCCGAACGGTTGTGGCAAATCCAATGTGATCGATGCTATTCGCTGGGTCATGGGCGAATCCAGTGCTCGCCAACTGCGTGGCGGTAGTATGCAGGATGTTATTTTTACAGGCACGGCAAAGCGTAAACCCGTGAGTGTCGCCAGTGTAGAACTGCGTTTTGACAACACTTATGGCAAGTTAGGCGGTAGCTATAATGCCTATACCGAACTGGCGGTCAAACGTCAGGTTAATCGAGATGGCAAGTCTGAATACTTTTTAAATGGCACCAAATGCCGTCGTAGGGACATTACCGATATTTTCTTGGGTACAGGTTTAGGGCCACGTTCTTATTCGATTATTGAACAGGGCATGATCAACCGTTTGGTCGATGCAAAACCTGAAGAAATGCGGGTGTTTATTGAGGAAGCTGCAGGGGTTTCGCGTTATCAAGCACGTCGCCGTGAAACTTTATTACATTTGGATCATACTACGCAAAATTTATCGCGTTTAGAAGATATTGCCTCTGAATTAAGATCACAGTTAAAAACTTTAAAACGTCAGGCTGAAACCGCGATTCAGTACAAAACACTGGAAAGCCAAATTCGTACAATTAAAGTCGAAGTTTTATCTTTTCAGTGCGAACAAAGCAGCCGTTTACAACAAGAATATACGTTGCACATGAATGATCTAGGTGAGCAGTTCAAGCTGGTGCGTTCAGAGTTAACCACTTTAGAGCATGATTTGACGTCAACCAGTGAGCTATTTCAACGTCTGATTCAGCAGTCCACGCCATTACAGAGTGAGTGGCAGCAGGCAGAGAAAAAGCTGGCTGAGCTGAAAATGACTTTGGAACAAAAGCAGACACTGTTCCAGCAAAACACCACCACTTTGGCACAGCTTGAACAGCAGAAGGCGCAAACCAAAGAACGTATGCAACTGATCGAGCTGCAACTGGAAAGTTTGCACGAACAAAATGAGCTTCATACCGAACAGTTACAACAGCAAGAAAGTCAAAACCAACAGCAAAGCCAAGGTTTAACGGATTTAAAAGCACAGCAGCAACAGTTGCTTCAACAGTTTGAACAAGTCAAAAGTTTGGTTGAAAAACAGCAGCAACAAAAAACGCAAATGTTGGCGCAAAGTGAACAGTTGGCCAAAAACATTTTACGCTTTGAACAGCAAAAGCAGATTTTAGAGCAGCAAGCGGCGCAAATTCAAAACCAAAGCCAGTTGGATGCGATTGATCAACTGTTACATGCCAAGCAAGATGCTGAGGCACAGCAGTTACAACGTGAGCAAAGTATCATTGAGGTGCAGTTGCAGCTGGATGATTTACGCATCCAACATCAAGCTGCTCAAACTGAGTTGAATCAGCACAAAGCAGATATACAGGTCTTAAGTGCCGAGCAGAAGCATCTAAAGCAGTTGTTGGTCAAAGTCAGTGCCTTAAAAAATAGTGATCATCCACAGTTGATGCATGTGCTGCAGCTTAAAGATGCGGCTAAAACCCATGCCGCGCTGGTCGAAAAATTCTTAGCCAAATGGCTTTCTGCGCATTGTTTGGACAACAGCGATGCATTCACCGATGCGGTTGCACGTCAGTTAACGCCTCAGCCGCATGTTGAGCTGATCGAAATTGCAGGTTGCGATAGCCTAGCCAGTTGGATTGAATCGCCACAATCCTCTTTGTGGCAGCAGGTGGGTGTGACCACCAACTTAAAACAAGCCCTAGCGCTGCAAAAGCAATTGAAAGATGGTCAGTCTCTTCTGAGTTTAGACGGTTACCATGTCGGCGTGGACTGGGTGATTGGTTTGGATTATGACGAAGCAAGCCAAGCTGGACAGGGTGCGCTAAGCCATCGGATTCGTTTAGATGAAATTGAACAGACCCTTGCTGAAAAAACGGGACTTCTGACTCAGCTTGAAACGAAAACCACAGAGCTTCGTACTCAAGTCCAAGCGGTGGATGAGCAGTTAAAAGCGGATCAACAACTGTTGAAAAAAGAAGTTCAAGCGACGCAGCAGATTGATTTGAATATTGCCAAAGTGCAAAGCACCAACCAAGCCTTTGAAGTGCAAAAGCAACAATTGGCCAATCAACTGGCGCAGCTAGACAGTCAGCTTGAAGAAGATGCCATGCAAAAAGATGATCTAGAGATTGATCTGCATGCATTGAATATTAAGCTAGAGCAAAATTTGCCAAACTACAAAACCATGCAGTTCCAAGTGGAGTCTTTGACTGAGCAACTGGATGATAGCCAGCAGCAGGCACAGCAGGTTTGGCAAGCACTTGAAATGGTGCGTCGTCAGGCGGTGCAAACCACACAGCAGATTGAACTGTTAGAGAAAGACAGTACTTTCTTAAAAGCGCAGTATCAGCAAATATTGTCACAGATGGAGCAGGCCAAAAAGTTTATTGACCCTGTACAACTTGAGCTACCAGCCTTAGAAAGCCAGTTTAGCGAACAAGCACAGATCACTGAAAAGCTGCAAAAAACATGGTCTGAATGGCAAGTTGAGCTGAATGCAGTACAAGAGCGTCAGCAGAGTTTGACCGAACACCGTCATCATCAGCAACAACAAGATGAAAAGCTAAGAACCCAGTTAGAAGAGAAACGTTTGGCGTGGCAATCGGCAAAGTCAGACTTACAACATTATTCTGAACAGCTCAAAGAAATGAATGTTGAACCTGTTGTGGGTTTGAGTATTGATATTAGTAGCCATCAACAGATTTTGGAAAAAGCACAGCAGGAGTTTGAGAAATTGGGCGCAGTCAATTTGGCGGCCTCAGAAGAATATGAAGAAGTATCAAAACGCTTTGAAGAGTTAAGTCATCAAATTCAAGATCTGGAAAATACTGTTGAGCAGTTGCGTGCTGCAATGAAAAGTATTGATCAAGAGACCCGTAAACTGTTCATGAGCACTTTTGATCGGGTCAATACCGAACTACAAGATTTGTTCCCGAAAGTATTCAATGGCGGTGAAGCGAGTCTGACTTTAGAAGATGACTGGCAGTCTGGGGTTAAACTCATGGCCCGTCCGCCAGGCAAACGCAATAGTTCATTGGCGCTACTTTCAGGGGGAGAAAAAGCCCTGACTGCGTTGGCCTTGGTGTTTGCGATTTTTCGTCTCAACCCATCGCCATTTTGTGTTTTGGATGAAGTTGATGCGCCTTTGGATGATGCGAACGTGGGAAGATTTTGTAATCTTGTAAAAGAGCTTTCTGAACAGGTGCAATTCATTTACATTACCCATAATAAACTCGCAATGACGATGGCGACCGACTTGTTAGGTGTTACGATGCCTGAACCGGGAACATCAAAGTTAGTGACTGTAAATTTAGAACAGGCAAAAGAATACGGTTTAGTCGCGGAGGCCTAATAAGATGGAATACACAACAATTATTGGTATCGTCATAGCAGTGATCATTATGCTGTTTGGAGTTCGAATGATTTTTCGAAAGCCGGCAGATGCAGCACCTTCACTTGAGTCCGCATTGCATATTGATGCTGACAGTCAAAAACCGATTATCCCGCGTCACGTACGTGATCAACTGCAATCGGCATCAGTTGAAGAGGCTGAACGTAAAGAGCCGACTTTAAACGAAAACTCTGTAGAAGAGACACTGTCTGCAAAAGCCGAACCGAAAGCTTTGGATGCAGACAGTGTGCTCGAAAGCAGCAGTACTGAACCAAGTTTGGATGCGTCAGCTGAAGTAGAAAATAAAGCAGTAGACTCAGTCGCTCCTGAAAATGCTGTAGCAGATGCAACGGCATTAACGACTGAAAGCGCAAGCTCCTCGCTTGTTGATGACCAAGCAAAAGCGGATAAAGCTGAATTTAGTTTAAATGCTAATGTCGAAAAAGCCGAAATTTCAGAGTTTGACGATGAAAGCAGCATTTTAGATGCACATTTGTATGAGCAAAAAATTGTTGATGATGAAAGTGCCTTAGCCACAGCAGAGTCGTTTATTGCCCTGAATGTTTATCCTGAACGTCGCGCGTTGTCTGGTGAGAAAACCTTAAAAGTTTTAATGAAGTATGGTTTACGTTTTGGCGAAATGTCCTGTTTCCATCGTTATAACGAAGATGGAACCAAGTTGCTGTTCTCTGTGTTGCAAATTACTGATACAGGCATGGATGGTTTTGACTTGGAGAATCTGTCGACCGATCCAATTAAAGGCTTGGCATTTTTCTTGGCCTTACCACACCGTGACGTCCAAAATGCCTTCGACACCATGGACAGTATTTCACGTTTGATTGCCCGTGAAATCGATGGAACGGTTTATGACCAAAACAACCAAGAGTTCACGCCACAACTGCGTGAGCATTGGCGCCACTTGGCGATTGATTACCGTGCTGGACAAGCAATCGATGCTTAATCTGATTGAAAGCAACGGTAACGATTTCTATAATAGACAGTAGAAATACAATTTTTAGGGCGGAACAAAGACCGCCCTTTTTTATGGTGAAATTATGACTCAAACTTCGACTGTCGTTGCGCAAATGCGTCAACTGATCCAAATTTTGGCACAGCATAATCATGCTTATTATGTGATGGATCAGCCGACCATTTTAGACAGTGAATATGATCAGCTTTTTCATCAGTTGAAAGCTTTAGAAGAACAATACCCTGAGTGTATTCAGCCAGATAGCCCGATCAATAAAGTCGGTGCTAAACCTTTGGCGAAGTTTACGAGCGTGACCCATGTGGTACCGATGCTGTCTTTAGGCAATGTGTTTAATCAGGAAGAACTGTTTGCCTTTGCACGCCGTGCAGAAGAACGGTTGCCGAATCAAACGATTCAATACGATGTCGAACTGAAGTTTGATGGTCTTGCGATCTCACTGTGGTATGAACAAGGTGTGCTGGTGCGTGGGGTGACGCGTGGTGATGGTGAAACAGGGGAAGACATTACCCAAAACGTCAAAACCATTCGGAACTTGCCGAAGGTGTTGACCACAAATCAGGGCGAAGTACCTACGCTACTGGAAGTTCGTGGCGAAGTTTTGATGCCTAAAGCAGGCTTTGAAAAGCTCAATGCCGAAAACGAAGCCAAAGGTGAGAAGACTTTTGCCAACCCACGTAATGCCGCAGCGGGGAGTCTACGTCAGTTAGACCCGAATATTGCGGCTTCGCGTCCACTCGCATTTTATGCTTATGGTATTGCGCAGTGTGAACCGAACCATGGTCAAAGCACCATGTCGGAAAGTCTAGAGTGGTTGCAACAGTTTGGTTTTGCGGTTGGCGAGCGTCATTTTGTCTGTGATAGTATTCAAGAAGTTCAAGCGGTTTATGAACAAATCAATGCGGAACGACCACAATTGAGTGTGGAAATTGACGGCATGGTGATTAAGATCAATAGCCTCAAACAACAGCAACAGCTCGGTTTTTTAAGTCGTGAACCGCGTTGGGCAACGGCTTATAAATTCCCTGCGGTGGCTGCGCTTACCACGGTTGAAAATATTGACTGGCAAGTGGGACGTACAGGTACATTGACCCCTGTAGCGCGGTTGAATCCTGTCGCTGTGGGCGGCGTGACCGTTTCAAATGTGACCTTGCATAATATTGGGGAAATCCACCGTTTAGATGTGCGAATTGGCGATACTGTCAGTGTTTACCGTAGTGGTGATGTGATTCCCAAAGTGGAAAAAGTGTGGCCTGAGTTCCGTCCTGTCGATGCGACTGAAGTTGAACTCCCGAGCCAATGTCCCGTGTGTGAATCGCCTGTGGTGATGCCCGAAGGTGAAGCTTTAGCACGTTGCTCTGGTGGTTTGTATTGTGCTGCACAGCGTATTGAGGCAATTCGCCACTTCGTGTCACGTAAAGCTCTTGATATTGAAGGTTTGGGTGATCGTTGGGTCGAATCATTGTTACATCTTGATTTGCTTAAAGATGTGGCTGATATTTATCACCTACACGAGCACCGAGAAAAACTATTAACCATTGAAAAAATGGGTGAGAAGTCCGTTCAGAACTTGATTGATTCGATTGAAAATAGCAAGAAGACCACTTTGGCTGCATTTATTTATGCACTGGGGATTCGTGGGGTGGGTGAAACCACAGCACGTATGTTGGCAAATACTTTCCAAACTTTAGATGCGCTACGTGTCGCAGACATTGAAGCTTTAAAGAAAACTCCAGATGTTGGGGATATCACGGCAGAGTGGATTGTCGACTTTTTCCAAGCGCCGCATAACCTTGAAGTTTTAGACCGATTATTGGCGGCAGGTATTCACTGGGACGCGCCTGTGGCACCAAGTCGCCAACCTTTAAATGGTGAAAGTTGGGTCGTGACAGGGACACTCAGTACGATGGGCCGTGATGAAGCAACACAGCTCTTGCAAGCACTGGGCGCACGTGTGAGTGGTAGTGTGTCGAGTAAAACCAAGTGTGTCGTTGCAGGTGAAAAAGCAGGTTCAAAGCTAGATAAAGCTGAGAAGCTTGGGATTGCTGTGATCAATGAAGCTGAGTTTATTCAACTGATGAAAGATTATGGTCAGTTAGAGGTTTAGATTTTTGATTTGGATCAAAAATATACGGTTCAGATAATATTTAGTTAAAGCACGACTAAAACGACTTTTAATGATGAAGGGGTTCACAGCAGAGTCTTACCGTATTAGCATCAAATGCTTGAAGTTCGTATGTTACTTTGGATTAGCCCAAAGTAACCAAAGGCATTAGTCATCAGCAAAACTCGTTCATTGCCATCAATGAATAAAATTGTCGCAGAAACAATTTTTTTTCTAATGTAGTGTTGTCTCGAACAGTTGCTGATGACATTTCGTGTATCCCATACCTTCATAAATTTAGAAAAAGCATAATGCTCGTCAGTTATGAAATTGACTAGTATTATGCTTTTTATTTATTTTCAAGGAATATATTGTTTGATGACACCGTCATCAAGCAATTGTTGAAAGTGCTCAATGAGGCTTTCTTTGACATCTCGATACTCTAAGCCTAATTCTTTTTGGCTCTTGTTCGCATCAAAATAAATGGGATAACCCATATTCAATTCAACAAACTCGCGGCTAAAACCAATGAATGGACCAATTACTTTAAAGGCTGCTTTGGGAAGTTCATTTCGTGGAAATGGAAACTTCCAACCAAAATGTGCTTTAAGCAATTGACCGATTTCAAGCAGACTTAAAGTTCCACCACTTACAATGTAACGACCTGTTGCTTCTGGGGTGAATGCTGCTTGTAAGTGCGCTTCAGCAACATCTTGAACATCGACCACACCATTCCACATGGGTGGAACACCCGCGAGTGTTAAGCCATTGGTAAATTGTTGTAAGACCTCAATGGAACCTGACTGCGTATTTGGTGTCAATGAACGACCAAAGACCAACGCAGGGTTAATGCATACCAACTGCCAACGATCTTGTGCCTCAGCCATTTCCCAAGCTTTACGCTCAGCCATCACTTTAGAATATGGATAAGGCTGATGGGTCTCAGAACTGCTGCTGTTCCAGTGACTTTCATTAAAAGTATTGTGGTCTGTTTTTAAAATATCAATGGCATCACCATAGGTCGACGCAATACTCGAAGTGACGATGACGCGTTTAACGGATTCGGTTTCATTAACGGCGTTTAAGACATTTTCTGTACCCAAAACAGCAGGTTCAATGATGTCTTTCACCGCATCTTTATAGTTGGTAACGACGAAAGGAGAGGCCATATGAAAGACAATTTCACAACCTTGCATCGCTTCTTTAAAGGAATTGGGTTCGAGCAAATTGGCTTTAAAGAGTTTCAGTGTTCCAGCACTGCTGTCTGCAATTTTAGATAAATGCGCGAAGCTTTGGGTCTTGTTCAGGTCACGTACAGTGGCATGAACGGTATACCCTTGGGTTAATAATTTTTGAATCACCCAACTGGCAATATAACCCGATGCACCTGTAACCAGTACTGGTGCTTGTGTTGCTAAGTTTGTCATAGATTACCCATTGTTGTTTTAAGTATTGGCTTAGTGTAAACGTGAATGCCATGAAAGTCTTTGCCTATGGGGTGAACAGATGCCTGACTTATGCGTCATTTTATGATATTGCACCAAACTGTATTGAAAATAAGCGAGTAAAACGTATTTTTTCGCAGTAAGCTTAAATTTATATTTTAGATCAAATAGATAAGTCAAATTATAAAATACAATAAATAATGATAATTATTTTGCATATAATAATGATTCTCATTAAAAATAAGTGTTGTTTAAAATGAAATCCTTCTCTAAGAAAATTCTTGCAAGCTCTGTTGGGCTTTTAATGATGGGTGGAGGCTGTTTACAGCTTACTTTTGCAGAGGAGATTTCAGTTTTACCTGCCTTAAAATCAGAAGCACAGACACAACAAGGCTATGCCGATGGCAAATTGGCGAAGGATGCTAACTTAGGTGCTTTAGGGAATAAGTCTGTGATTGACACGCCTTTTAGTGTCACCACATATACCGCCAAAACCATTATCGATAGCCAAGCAGCGACGGTCTCTGAAGTTCTTAAAAATGATCCGAGTATTCGTGAAACGACCAATTCAGGCCATTTAAATGAAAATGTTCAGATTCGTGGTTTCTTCGTGGGTTTTGAAGACTACAACATCAATGGCCTATATGGCATGGCTCCAACAGGTCGAATTCCGACCGATATTATTGATTCGGTCACTGTACTTAAAGGTCCAAATGCCTTGGTTGCTGGTATGGCGCCAGCGGGTGGTGTTGGTGGCGTGGTAATGGCACAAACCAAACGTGCCAAGCAAGATCTGACACGTGTAAGTGCAAGCTATGAAGATGATGGCTACTATAAGTCAGGCTTCGATGTTGCAAGACGTTTAGGCGACAACAATGAATTTGGTGTACGTGTCAGCGGTTCTTATGGACAAGGTGAACATATCGTTGAGGGGATGGATGATTCCAATGCAACAGGTGTCGTGGCACTGGACTATACAACAGACAAGTTGAAGCTAAACTTTGACGCTTATGCGGTGAGAGACAAGCGGGATAATGGTTCACCTGTAATGGTGAGTATGGGAACCATTGGAAAAGTGATTGATGCGCCGAGTGGTGATAGTAATTTCTTTCAAAATATTCATGGTGAACAAAATAGCCAATATGTAGGAGCATCAGGCGAATATAAATTTAGTCCTGATTTAAAAGTATTTGCTGGTGCAGGCTATAACGAAAAAGAATATGCGGGACATATTTTTGGTACGCGGATGATTGTAACAAATGCGGCTACAGGTGCAGCAAGTTCACAATATTATCGAGTAGGTTACCAAGAACATGCTGTCGCAGCTAATCTTGGTCTAGAAGGGAAGTTTGAAACAGGTGCCATTCAACATACGCTTGGCTTACGTGCGGATTACTTAACCCGCAATTATTGGCAGCACTATAATAATAGAGCATCAGGTTTTATCTTACCGACGAATGGGTTTACAACAAATCTTTATGACCCAAGTGTAGGTGCATCTGGGCAGATGCCAACAGCCAAGCCATATATTGGGCCATATGCAGATAACCGTTATGTCAGCTATACCTTAACCGATCAAATGTCGATGCTAGACGATAAATTACAAGTCATTTTAGGTGCGCGTTATCAAGATATTTCGACAGAGTCTTTAGTGCCTTATTCAAGGTCTACATATAACTCAGATAAAGTATCTCCGAGCCTAGGGATTGTGCTTAAGCCTTTTGGAGAAGATTTATCACTTTACGCAAGCTATGTAGAAGGGTTGTCTGAAGGTAAAACTGTAGATTCAACGCTTAATGATGTGAATAAAGGTAAAACCTTTGCTCCATATCAAACTAAACAATATGAAGTGGGTACAAAATATCAAGCTGGTTCATGGCTCAATACTTTAGCGCTTTATCAAATTGAAAAACCAGATACGATGGTTACAGTGTTTGCTCAAGCTGACGTCAATGGTAATACCCAAATAACAACAGATGATGCCAAAACGCGTTCACGCGGTATCGAGCTTTCAACAGCAGGACAGCTAACCGAAGACTTAAGTTTGATGGCGAACTTAGCTTATATCGATGCTGAATATGTGAAATCAGGGACAGTATCTCAAGTTGGCAATACGGTAATCGGTACGCCTGATTTTACTGCGGGGCTAGGTCTGGACTATAAAATACCTGTCGTTGAGGGCTTGAGTGTAAATGGTCGTGCTTCTTATGTTAGCGAGCAGTACTTAGATTCTACAAATAAGTTAGAACTGCCTGATTATACGATTGTAGATTTGGGGGCTAAATATGCGACAAAAATTGGCGGTGTAAATACTACCTTTAGAGCCAATGTAAATAACTTAACCGATGAAAAATATTGGTCTGGGGTATTTGGCAATAACTATGCAATTTTGGGTGCAGGCCGTACCTATAAACTTGGCGTCACTTTCGATTTCTAATTTTTATGATCAGCCCATTGCGATGCATTGGGCTTTTTTTATGTCTGAATGCTGTCTCATTTAAGTTGAAAGCAATGATGAAATTTCTCGGTTTACTCCTGTGCTGCGGTGGCTCTGTACTGCTGTATTTGACCCATCCTAATCAAACGGTTCTTAAACAGGCTGTGGCGAAAAAGTATCGTTGGGTCGGGTGGATTGGTTTTGTTTTGGCATTGGTTCTTTTACTGGCGGTATTACCAAAACTGGTGGCGGTGTTGATGTGGTTACTGATGCCATTGGTGTTGTGGTCAGCACTGCCATTTATTCCTTTATTATATGGGGCTTTGACGCATGACGTTGCTACGCGATCAAAAGATACAACCTGACTGGTGGACGAAAAGCTTTGCTGGTGCAGTTCTTGGACTTAGTCTAGCTTTCGCTTTAGCTGCATTAATCACAATGTGGGGACTGCAATCTGAGTATCGTAGTCTTGCTCCACAGTTAGGGATGTGGTCGATTCCTTGGATTTGGCTACCGTTATTTTTTGTGGCCTATTTTATTCCACGTGGATGGCAGTCCATTGTGATTTATCTGTTTTTCAATGTTGTGGCTTACACACTCGTATTTTGGCTCAGAGGGGCATAGGGCATGAAGGTACGTACAGATATTCTCCGACTGGCCAAAGAGTTACATACGTGGGTAGGAATTTGCGCAGGCATTCTCTTGTTCATTTGCTTTTTTGCAGGTGGGCTGAGTATGTTTCAGCATGATTTGAGTAAGTGGGCAACGCCACCGCAACAAAGTTTAAATACGGTTGAACTCCATCAGTACAACGATTTGGTGTCACAGGTACAGCAGCAGTATCCTGAAGCGCAAAAAAGTTTCCAGATCAATTTAAACTCCAAAGAGTTCCATTATGCCCCGATTCAATGGCAACCTGCGCAAAGTCAAGCACATGATGATCACGACTTTGATACCGATCAAAGCGCGATGTTAGCGACATTGAAACCAGATGGTACTTTACAGGTTGAACAAGAAAATTTATCCAAACTGGGTTGGTTGATTGAACAGTTGCATGAAACAGCAGGCATTCCGGGGATGCTTGGGCACCATACACTCGGTGTTTATGTGATGGGCGTGGTATCCGTCTTATATTTTTTGGCGCTCATGACAGGTTTGATCATCCTCTTGCCGACGTTGGTCAAAGACTATTTTGCGATACGGCAAGGTAAGAATAAAAAACGCTTTTGGCTCGATGCGCATAATGTGATTGGCATTACCAGTTTACCGTTTCATATTTTGATTAGTGTGACGGTGATTGTTTTTGCATTTCATGATCTATTTTATGATGGCTTGGGGCAGTTGGTCACCAAAGGTAAACCATTGTTTGAACGTCCTGCTGCGGTGCAGATTGCAGATCCGGTTCCTCAACTGGATGTTGAAAAAATACTCTTACAGGTACAGCAACAAGCACAGGGCTATGAGGTCTCGTCTGTAAGCTTTAACAATCTAGACCAACCCGCCAAGGCTTCGGCACGCGTCAGTTTATATAGTCCAGATCAGATGTTACGCGGTGATAACTTCGACGTGATGTTTTTCAATCCTTATCAGCCTGCACCTTATAGTACAGCCAATTTAAATACCCAGAGTTCTGGTCTAGATCAACTGATTCGATCGATGTTCAGTTTGCACTTTGGTAACTATGGCGGAGATTTTACCCGTTGGTTATATTTGGCCTTGGGTCTAGGCGGAGCATTTTTATTTTACTCAGGTAATCTGTTATGGATTGAATCTCGAGTGAAACGACAAAAAAATCCAAATTTAGCACCACCTGCCCAGCGTAAGGATGTGCAATTCATCGCAAACTTAACCATAGGGTCATGTTTGGGAACAGTCTTTGGCATTGTTATGAGTATGTTGATCGGGCGTTGGGCCTATGTATTCAGTCCTGAACTACACAGCATCAACGCATGGTTTATGTATATCTATTATGCGATTTTTATCTTCAGTTTAATGCTTAGCTTTGTACTGGGCGCGGCGCGAGCATTACCAACGTTACTGCTGTCGATTGTGATTGTTTTACTGCTTATGCCTTTGACTTCTGCTATAGAACTGCTCTTACCTGAGATTGGACTATGGTCATCTTCTTCCTCTTTATGGTGGATTGACGTCTTTGCTATTCTTTTTTCTGGGTTATTTTTCCGTTTTTATCGTCAAGCTCAGGCCCGAGTCCAGTCCGCAGACGTGGGTTCTCTTTGGTCCGTTGCTCAGAACAAGTGAAAGAATGAATACCGTTCCAAGGCTGAAATAAGAAGCATTTTTAATGGTTACAAAATGAAGCACAGGGCTGTTTAAGCCTAAAAAGCCTTTGTAAAAGAGATGAAGTTTTGCAAAGGCTTCTTTTATAACTATTATTTTGATGATTCATACTGCAAATGCGTATGTTTCTCATTTTAATTTTATAAAAATCATAAACTTACATAATTTATCTTTTGCAAAGTGAATTAAATGTGTCCATAATAGTTGCATTAGAGAATGGAGATTTTGAAATGCGTGGCAATCCTGAAGTCGTAGACTACTTAAATATGTTGATCGGTGGAGAATTGGCTGCACGCGATCAATATCTCATTCATTCACGTATGTATGAAGATTGGGGCTTAAGCAAAATCTTTGAACGTATCGATCATGAAATGCAAGAAGAAGCACAACATGCAGATGCGATTATTCGCCGTGTTTTGTTTTTGGAAGGCACACCGAATATGCAACGTGATGACGTTGAAATTGGTGAAGATGTGGTTTCTTGCTTAAAAGCCGATTTAAAGCTTGAATATCATGTACGTGAAAAATTAGCACAAGGCGTAAAATTGTGTGAAGAAAAGGGTGATTACATTACCCGTGACATGTTACGTCAACAAATGTCAGATACCGAAGAAGACCATACCTATTGGTTAGAAAAACAATTACGTTTAATCGAGTTGATTGGTCTGCAAAACTACATTCAGTCTCAAATGTAAGAGATGCTAGCCACCAGTTTTATGTAAAGGTGCTTTTGCATTTACATACTGAGTAATCAAAAAAGCCTTCGAATCAATGTCCGAAGGCTTTTTTGTATGGGTTATTTTTTAGAGAATTTTTGAATATCTGCCAATACTTGTCCCGCATGGGTTTGGGTATTTACACTGCTGTAGTGATAGACCACCGTACCTTGTGGGTCAATCAGAAAGGTTTCACGTCTGGCAATTTTCGCGATGCCCAAGTTCCGCACGATACCTAATTGATTTGCCAGTTGATGATTGTTATCAGCTAAAATAGGGAAATTCAGCCCCAACTTTTTAGAAAATTTTTGATGTGACTGTACATCGTCCAAACTTACGCCTAAGACCACCGCATTATTTTTGCTAAATTGTGGGTAGAGTGCTTTAAACTGATTGGCTTCTTGGGTGCAGCCCGGTGAGTCATCCTTCGGATAAAAATAGAGAACGACCCATTTGCCTTGATATTGTTTGAGCTCATGCCATTTGGCATTTTGATCTTGTAACTTAAAACTCGGTGCGGGCTTGCCTACCCATTGTTTTTGGTCTGATGAAGCGCTTGAAAAAGCCGGTGCTGCATAAGTGGCGCTATTGATGGCACAGAAACTACCTAGCGAAATTAAGCTAATCGTTGCCATTTGCATTATTTTCATTGTGTAGGCTGTCCAGAAATGTATTTCATTGATCTTAGCAAATTTTAAGGCAATAAAGTGCTGAGATTCTGGTGTCTAAATTTGAATTATTTATTTAAATTTACTGTTCATTCAAAGGGCTTGCTTTGTAACGGAGTCTGAGGTTTTATACTGTTTGAAATTTACAGTTTTAGAGTCGGCATTGAATCAACGTATCTTACTCATCACGGGCTGGGGTGGTGGAACCAAGTTATTGCAATCTTTGGCTCATGCTCTGCAGCATAAAGGCCATTCGGTTGAGCTGATCAATATTTTTAATGGATTGGATGCGCAAGTTTTGCAGCAACATGCTGAACAAGCCAAAGATTTTGATGTCATTATCGGTTGGTCTTTGGGTGGACAACTGGCGACTTTATTGGTCGAGGCTGTTGAACAGCAGTATCAACAGCAAAAAGTATTAATCACTTTGGCTTCAAATCCGTGCTTTGTGGCGCATGAAAACTGGCCAACCGCGATGAGTCCAGCGACATTTCAAAACTTTAAACAATCCTTCGAAGAAGATGCGATTGCAACCTTAAAGAAATTTGGATTTATGGTATGCCAAGGGACGGCAACCACCAAGCAAGATTTTTTGCAGTTGCAAAGTTTGCTCCAACCTCAATCTTTAGATCTGTTAAAACAGGGACTAAATTGCTTAGAGCATTTAAATACCGTTGAGATCTTACAAAATTATACGGGACATCAACTCCATCTATTAGCCAAACAAGATTTTTTAGTTAGCTACAAAGTCTTGGATAATTTAAAAGCTTTAGGCACAAATTTTTTAGATGCGATGCTTTTAAGTGGTTCACATGGACTTCCAGTTTTTCATGCCGATGAAGTAACTGACAAAATCTGCCAATATTTACAAAAAATGGATTAAACAATTTGCTGAGTGGCGAATATCGCAATTTCTTTTTGATGCGCGCAGGTTTAAGATCAGTCGAATTGAAATTTTGCTGTAACTGTAGTCGATATGGAGTTAAGGATGACTGAGATTAATGCCAAATTGGATGCTGAGTTGGATGACTTAGCATTTGATAGAGAACATATTTGGCATCCTTATACCTCGATGACCAATCCGCTCCCCACCTTTAAAGTCAAAAAAGCCTTTGGTTCAACCATTGAACTAGAAGATGGGCGTCAGCTGATTGATGGAATGTCTTCGTGGTGGTGCACCATACATGGTTATAATCATCCTGAACTGAACAAGGCTGTGACAGATCAACTGCAAAACATGTCGCATATTATGTTTGGTGGTTTTAGCCATGATCCAGCCATTCAACTGGGCAAATTACTGTTGCAAATCACCCCGCCAAGTTTAGATAAAATTTTCTATGCAGACTCGGGTTCTGTTGCGGTTGAAGTGGCGTTAAAGATGGCAGTTCAATATTGGACTTCGCTTGGGAAACAAGACAAAACCAATTTTGTCACCCCGCGTTCGGGCTACCATGGTGATACATGGAATGCGATGTCGGTCTGTGACCCTGTCACAGGAATGCATCAAATTTTTGGCTCAAGTTTACCCAATCGTATTTTTGTTCCTGCACCGCAAGTGGCCTTTGATGCAGCATGGGATCAGAAGGACATTTGTGAGCTTGAAAACACCTTAGCTACACAGCATGAAAGTATCGCCGCGCTGATTATTGAGCCGATTGTTCAGGGTGCAGGAGGGATGCGTTTTTATCATCCTGAGTATTTACGGCAGGCCAAATTGTTGTGTGAAAAATACAGCGTTTTACTGATTTTTGATGAAATTGCGACGGGTTTTGGGCGTACGGGGAAACTCTTTGCTTGGGAGCATGCACAGGTCGAACCTGACATTATGTGTATGGGTAAAGGTTTGACAGGCGGCTATATGACCTTGTCTGCAACCTTAACCACAAAGCATATTGCTGAAACCATCAGTCGAGGCGAAGCGGGTGTGTTTATGCACGGTCCAACGTTTATGGCCAATCCCTTGGCGTGTGCGGTGGCGGCGAAAAGTACAGAACTCCTGATCTCACAAGATTGGCAAAGCAATATTCAACGCATTGAAACACAACTTCGTACCGCTTTGACACCGTTGCAGTCACTTGAATATGTACACGAGGTTCGTGTATTGGGGGCCATCGGTGTGGTTGAGCTGACGTTTAATGTAGATATGAAGACCTTACAACAGGAGTTTGTCCGCCGTGGTATTTGGGTGCGACCATTTGGAAAACTGGTCTATGTGATGCCCCCTTATGTGATTACCACACAGGAACTCAAGACCTTACTTGAGCAACTGGTTGAAGTGGTAGCGCAGATGCAGGAGCCTGTTGTATGAAGCATGTAGAACATTTTGCAGCACAACTGGATGTACTTAAACAGCAAGGCAATTTGCGCCAGTTCACGTCCAATATGCAGCAAGGGCGGATGATTCGAATCAATGATCATGAGATGTTGAATTTGGCATCGAATGACTATCTAGGATTGGCTGCAAATATAGAATTACGTGAACAGTTTTTCGATGAAACACCAAATGCACAGCGTTGGATGAGTTCAGCTTCTTCACGCTTATTGACGGGTAATTTTCCTGAATATGAACAGTTCGAGGCCAGTCTAAGTCAGGCTTTTCATGGTCGATCGGCTTTGGTATTCAACAGCGGCTATCACATGAATATCGGTATTTTACCTGCGCTAGCGGACAGTAAAACCCTAATTCTGGCTGATAAATTAATCCACGCTAGCATGATTGATGGCATTCGTTTATCGACAGCGAAGTTGGTACGTTATCGCCATAATGACTTGGCACATTTGACTCAACTTTTACAGAAGTATCATACCGATGATACTTTTGAGCGAATCATTGTGGTGACGGAGTCCATTTTTAGTATGGATGGTGATGAAACCGATTTGGCTGAATTGGTTCGCATCAAAAAACAGTTTGAAAAAGTCATGCTCTATGTCGACGAAGCACATGGCATTGGCGTACGTGGTGAGCAAGGCTTGGGCTGTGCTGAGCAATACCAAGTGATTGATGAGATCGACTTTTTAGTTGGTGCTTTGGGTAAGGCTATGGCTTCAATCGGTGGCTATCTGATTTGTCACCCTGTGATTCGAGACTATCTCATCAATACGATGCGCCCATTGATTTTTAGTACGGCACAACCGCCGATCTGTATGGCGTGGAGCAACTTTATCTTGCAACAAGTCTTGCAGTTAAATAATACACGTCAGCATTTACACAGTATCAGTCAGCGTCTACAGCAAGCAGTTCAGGCGAAAGGTTTTGATTGTCCATCAACGTCTCAAATTGTCCCTGTGATCATCGGGGATTCAAGCAAAACGGTAGAGAAGGCAAAAGCTTTGCAACAATCGGGTTTTTATATTATGCCTGTACGACCGCCGACTGTGCCGCAGCATAGTTCTAGACTGCGTATTTCCTTGACCGCTCAAGTTCGCCATACTGATTTAGATCAGTTGATTCAGTTGTTGTGAGTGAGCCGTGAAGAATTTAGAGATTGATAAAGCACAAGTCGCATTGCGCTTTGCTCAGGCAGGGCAAAGCTACAGTGAGCATGCGGTTGTGCAAAAGCAAATTGCACGCCAGCTTTTTGATTTAATCCAACGTTATGCCGTTAAAACGCAATTTGAGCGGGTGTTTGAAATTGGTTGTGGTTCAGGCAATTTAAGCCATTTACTGCTGAAAGATTTCCAAATTTCACACTATCTTCTGAATGACTTATATGCCGAAGTGCAGCAGCACTTTCAGGGCTATTCAAATATAGACTGGTTATTAGGCGATATTGAACAGCTTGTTTTTCCAGCTTATTTAGAACTGATCGTATCGACCTCTGCGCTGCAGTGGATGACGAATCTTGATGCTGTTTTTCAGAAAGCGAATGACAGTCTGCTTCCACAAGGGCTGTTTTGTTTTTCCACTTTTGGTGAGCGGAATTTACAAGAGATTAAGACCTTAACGGGGCAAGGTTTAGATTATGTCAACCTCGATCAACTCCGGGTAAAATTGAAGAACCAAGGCTTTGAAGTTCTGCATCTGTCTGAACAGATTGAGTACTTAGACTTTGCGACACCGAAACAGGTACTGCAACATTTAAAAGCCACAGGTGTCACGGCAACTGCCTCTAGCTTTCGTTGGACCAAGCACTCGCTTGAACGCTTTTATCAAGATTATCAACAGTTTTCACAACTCGATACATCAGGTCAGATTCATTATCGCCTGAGTTATCACCCTATTTATTGTATTGCACGGAGAATGCCATGACTGGATCAGTTTACTTTATTAGTGGAATCGATACAGGCATTGGGAAAACCTATACCACGGGCTACTTAGCCAAGCTTTGGAATGAACAAGGCCAAAAAACCATTACCCAAAAGCTAGTGCAAACGGGCAATGTTGATGTTTCTGAAGACATTGAACAGCATCGTAAAATTATGGGTATGGGCTGGTTTCCAGAAGATGACAGTAAGCTGACCATGCCTGAAATTTTTAGTTATCCTGCATCGCCACATTTAGCGACTAAAATTGATGGTCGTGAGATTGATTTTGCAAAAATCGAGCGTGCTACTCAGCAGCTGGCTGAAAAATATGAGGTAGTGTTGTTAGAAGGTGCGGGTGGTTTGATGGTGCCCTTAACCACAGATTTGCTCAGTATTGACTATATTGCAGCCAAGCAACTGCCTGTGATTTTGGTGAGTTCGGGACGTTTGGGTAGTATTAATCATACCATTTTAAGTTTAGAAGCACTGAAAAGTCGTGGTTTAGAGCTTTATGCTTTGGCTTATAACTTAAATGATGAGTCACAAGATGAACTCATTTCTAAAGACACGGCGACCTATTTAAAAGCTTATTTGGCGACACATTTTCCGCAAGCATTGTGGATCGACATTCCCGTATTGAAGTAATCTTTTTACTTTTATTGTTTACATATGAAAAATAATGAAACTCATCCTCTTCCAAAGCATGCATGATCATGCTGCACTTGGAGGATGAGCTGTTGCTAAATTTTGGAAAGTTTCAAGTCGAACTTCGCTCAAACTAAAAATGAAGATTTTGCAGTGACGAAAACGTTTTTCATGAATACCGACTAGAAAAATAATTCAAATGACATCAAAGAAGTAAAACATAGTGTGCGCAATGACAGAGGGATAATTGTATGGCATCACGTTCATTATCTGGTGTGAATAAAGAACAGGTTTAAATTGCTGTCTACGGCCACTAATCAAAAAGAAATCGATCATTTACCTAAGTTATATTTGAAGCTTGGCCGTATAAATTGGATGGAACATTTTTCGACTTATGGTACAACATCCTAAGGAATTAGAAAAAATAGGCATGGCATGATATTCGCTTTGTTGCTGGGGTGAATATTTGCCCATGACCGTTTTTTAAATTTTGATAATTAAAATTTAATTTATAAAACATGGGTTTATGTTTTAAGTTTTTGTCAGTGTTGTCTTAAAAATAAAACACAGACATTGAACATGGATGGCATGAGATCACCTTGCTTAAAAAAAGATGTGTATAGGTATGAACTTGAATTCAAAAAAACTGAAGCTTGCTGCTTTATCCCTTGCGATGGGTTTTGGCTTTTCTGCCTATGCAAAGTCGCCTGCAGATTCAAACAAAGTATTAAATATTGCTTATGAAGCGCCTGATGATGGTTTTGATACGGTTAAAACCTATAATTTTTATAGTGGTAGTATTGCCCAAGCCATTTTTGAACCACTTTTAAAATACGATTATTTGGCACGCCCCGCTCAATTGGTTCCAAACACAGCAGTGTCGATGCCAAAAATAGAACAAGAGGGCAAAGTCTATATCTTTAAAATTCAGCCCAATATTTATTTTAGCGATGACGCAGCCTTCAAAGGCAAGCCGCGAGAGTTGGTGGCGCAAGATTATATTTATTCTATGATGCGGATTATGGACCCGAAAAACCGCTCACCGACCTATTCATTTATAGAGGGTAAAATTGTCGGTGGCGATACTGCTGTTGCTCAAGCCAAGAAAACAGGCCAGTTTAATTACGATGCCGCGATTTCGGGTTTAAAAGCTCTCGATAAATACACACTACAAATCACATTGACCCGTCCTGACTATAACTTTCCCTATATCTTAGCTTACGCCACATTTAGTGGAACAGCGCGGGAAGTGGTGGAGTTTTATGGGGACCGAATCGCGCAACATCCCGTGGGAACAGGGCCTTATCAACTGAGTAAATATGTACCGCGGAGTCGTATTGAACTGGTGGCCAACCCGAAATATCGTGGTTTTACATGGAACTTTAAATCTACAGGTTCAAGTTGGGATAATCGTCTGGTCAAAGAAATGCAAGGCAAAAAAATGCCGCAAATTGGCAAAGTCAGCGTCAGTATTATTGAAGAAGAACAATCACGCTGGCTCGCGTTCAAATCAGGCCAACTCGATTTTGACAAACTGACTTCCAATGCAGTACCACAGGCTTTAAATGGCAAACAACTCAAACCTGAACTGGTCAAGCAGGGTATTCAACATTTCCCCAATAAAGACGCTGAAATCACCTATACCATGTTTAATATGCAAGACCCTACAGTAGGCGGGTTTGGGCTTGAAAAAGTTGCATTAAGACGTGCGATTAGTCTGGCTTATAACCAAGCAGAAGCCATTAAACAACTGTATAAAGGGCAGGCGGTGAAGTCGGAGATGTTGGTGCCTGAGGGGGTACAAGGCTTTAATCCGAATTATCGGAGTAGTGTGGCCTATAACCCGCTCTTGGCGAATAAATTACTGGATCGTTTTGGTTATAAAAAGGGGGGAGATGGCTACCGCCGACTACCGAATGGTCAGCCTCTAACGCTCAAGTTTATGACAGAAAATAGTTCCAGTTCCGTGATTCAGTCTGAACTGTGGAAGAAAAATTTAGATGCGATTGGTCTGCGTGCTGACTTTGTGGTGAGTAACTTTGCTGACAATTTAAAAGCAGCGATGCAATGTAAATATATGATTTGGGGCGGGGCTTGGATTGCTGATTATCCTGAAGGGGAAAACTTTGCCCAGCTGCTGTATGGGCCCAATTCGGCTCAGGGCAATCTCAGTTGCTACCAGTCCAAAGCGTATGATGCACTTTATACACAAGCAATGGCACTCCCACCGCCTCAGCGTTTGCCATTTTATGAAAAACTTAGTCGTCAAATTGAAGCCGATAATCCATGGATTATTCATAACAGTCGCATTCGAAATTGGTTGTTACATCCACAGATTCAGGGTTTTAAAGCACATCCGATGATGAATACCAATTGGCAGTATTTGGATATTCAGCCCATAAAAAAATAATTGAGATGTAGAACATAATGAGAGATCTAAATCAGACATTGAAACGATGGGGTTTGGGAATTTTGGCAGGCAGCATTCTGCTGAGTAGTTCAGTTTCCAGTTTTGCGCAAAGCCCTACCGACCCGAAAAAAGTTTTACGTTATGTTTTTCCTGTGGCTGAAACAGGCTTTGACCCTGCGGGCGTGCATGACTTGTACTCAGCCCATGTCAATGGTTCGATTTTTGAAACGTTGTTTACCTATGATTATTTGGCCTCACCTGCGAAATTGGTACCACGAACAGCTGCGGCTTTACCCGAGGTGAGCGCGGATGGATTGACCTATACCATTCGTCTGCAAAAGGGGATTTATTTTGCTGCTGACCCAGTGTTTAAAGGTAAAAAGCGTGAGCTGACCTCGGCTGATTATGTGTATACCTTTAAACGCTTAATGGATCCGAGTTTGCGTTCACCCAACAGTTGGTTGCTTGATGGGCGAATCTTAGGGATGGATGCTTTGCTGAAAGAGGCGCAGAAAACAGGAAAATTCAATTACGACCAATCTGTCGTGGGCTTGCAAACACCAGACCGTTATACCTTGGTTATTCGCCTGACCAGCCCTGATCAGAACTTTCCAATGCTGCTTGCGCATCAGCCTGCAGGCGCGGTTGCACGGGAAGTCATCGAAAAATATCGTGACAAATCTGGGTTTGTGATGGGGCATCCAATAGGAACGGGGCCGTATATGCTCAGCCGTTGGACGCCAGGTTCACGGATTATTTTAAAGTCCAACCCTGATTTCCGAAGTTTTGTTTGGAACTTTAAGGCCAGTACGCCTGAGGACCAAAAGATCGTTAAAGCCATGCAAGGCAAAAAGATGCCGCAAATTGGTGTGATTGATATTCAGGTGATGGAAGAAGGCCAGTCGCGATGGTTGTCCTTTATTAAAGATGAAGTGGATTTGTTTGCCTTAGATGGTGAGCTGACGGTTCAAGCCTTACAAGATGGAAAACTAAAACCTGAATTGGTTAAAAAAGGCGTACAGCTGTCACGAATCACCGATCCCTCTATTGACTATCATTATTGGAATATGCAAAACCCAATAGTCGGCGGCTTAAGTAAAGATAAAATCGCCCTGCGCCGTGCCATGGCGATGGCATTTTCAGCCGATAACTACATCAATATTTTACAAAAAGGTGATGCGCAAAAACTGCAAGCGCCGATTCCAAGTGGTGTGGTGGGCTACGATCCCAATTATCGAAGCAGTATTCCTTATTCAGTCAAAGCAGCAAATTTATTGTTAGATCGTTATCACTATAACGTGGCTGCGGATGGTTGGCGTACTCAGCCGAATGGGAAACCTTTGGTGATTGAGATGACGCTTTCGGGCAATAATTTACGCAGTCAACAACAGGCCGAGTTTTGGAAGAAAACCCTAGACAACATCAAAATCAAAATGACCACCAAGTCGATGCCTTTTGCTGAAGCTTTGAAATTAGAAAAACAATGTAAAACCATGTTTAAAGCATCAGCATGGATTGCAGACTACCCAGATGCAGATAACTTTATGCAGCTGTTTTATGGCAAAAACATCAAGATCACCAACAATGGCTGCGTCAAAATTCCTGAATATGACCGCCTATATGAACAAGCCCAAAAGATGACACCAAGCCCAGAGCGCGATGCAATCTACGCCAAAATGTCACGCCTGCTGGAAGTGTATATGCCTGTACAGGTGATTGGCGCGCGTTACCGCAATATCTTGGCACAACCGCGTGTGATTGGTTTTAAAAAGCATCCCATACTGCCTGCAGAGTGGATGTATATCGATATTGATTTGAAGAAATAGAAATTAAACAAAACTGGAGTCATGATGAAAAAGCAACATTTTAAATTCACTGCATTGTGCATGTTGGGCCTAGGGATGAGTCAGATGGCTTTGGCGGAAACACCACAGCGCCAAACATTACCCAGCTTTCAAGCCAAAGACATCCCTGCAATGTGTAATGCCAAAATTGCGGATGTGAAAAAGCAACTTAAAACGTTTGAAAATAAGCCCCTTAAAAACGAAACGGCAGTAGCGCCTATATTGGCTGAATGGGATCGTATTTTTGCATCATTTGAAGATTTTTACGGCCCGATTGGTCTGTATAGCAATGTTGACCCTGATGAAGCACTGCGTAAAGCGGCTGAAGACTGTGAAATTAAAATTAGCCAATTCCAAACCGATGTTTATCAGAATCCAAAGCTATATCAACAAATTAAGAAAATTAAAATTGCTGATCCCATTGAAGCCAAGTTCCGTGAAGATATTTTGGAAGGTTTTGAAAAAACAGGGATACAGCTTTCAGCGGATAAACAAGCACGCTTAAAAGCGATTTTTGATGAACTGGCAAAAATTGAACAAGAGTATGCGCGTAATGTACGTGATAATCCTGAAAAACTCGAATTTAGCCCTGATGAGCTAAAAGGCCTGCCACAAAGTTATATCGATGGCCTAAAGAAAAATGACAAAGGCAATTATTTACTCGGTTTTGAGTATCCCGATTATCGTCCGTTTATGGAGTTGGCAGATAACGATGACGCACGTAAGCGTTATCAAATTGCATTTACCCGACGTGGTGGCGAGAAAAATTTAGCGCTGCTGAAGCAAGCCATGGACTTACGTTATGAGTTAGCACAACTGTTTGGTAAGTCTAGTTATGCCGAATGGGTACTGCAAAGCCGGATGGCGAAAAACCCTGAAACTGTGAATAAATTTTTGGCAGATGTACATGCTACCGTGGCACCCCTAGAGAAAAAGGAAGTCCAAACTCTACGCGAGTTTAAAGCGCAAAGTTTGAATATCCCTGTTGAGCTAGCCAGTATTGAGCGTTGGAGCGAAGCATATTGGAGTGAAAAATTACGCAAAGCCAAGTATCAGGTTGACCAAGAACAGCTACGTCAGTATTTTCCAACGCAAGCCTCTCAAGACTGGCTATTTGCCATTTCTGAAAACCTGTATGGCATCAAGTTTAAGCCTGTAAAAGTCGAGGTTTGGCAAGATGAAGTGGAATATTACGATGTGACCGATGCCAAAACAGGGCAACTGCTCGGCGGCTTATATATGGATAAATTTCCACGTAAAGGCAAGTATGGACATGCTGCTGTGTGGGGCGTTTATGGCGGCAGTAGCCTAACTGGACGCAAACCGATTTCAGCACTGGTCACTAACTTTAACCGCAATGGTTTAAATAGCGATGAGTTAGAAACTTTTGTACATGAGTTTGGTCATGCGCTGCATGGCATTTTATCCAACACACGTTTTTCGTCTCAGTCAGGAACTTCGGTTGAGCGAGACTTTGTCGAAGCACCGTCACAAATGTATGAAGAATGGGCGCGACGTAAAGAGACTTTGTCAAAGGTGGCAGACTATTGTAAACCTGAGTGCCCACGCGTGGATGATGCGTTGATTACGAAACTTAATGCCGTGCATAGCTATGGGCGTGGTTTACATTATGCTCGTCAGACGTTGTATGCACAGTATGACATGGCGCTACATGGTAGTGATGCGCTAGACGTTCAGCCCTTAAAGGTTTGGGAAAAAATGGAAGGCGCAACGGCCTTGGGCTATGTTCCAACCACCGAGTTTCCGGGGCAGTTTGGTCACATCATGGGAGGGTATCAAGTAGGGTATTACGGTTATATGTGGTCAGAAGTGATGGCGTTGGACATGCTTTCAGCCTTTGGTGATAACTTAAATAATCCTGAAGTGGGACAGCACTATCGTCAAACCATTTTGTCCCAAGGCGGTCAAAAACCTGCCCAAGCATTGGTCAAAGACTTTTTGGGTCGTGAGCCTGATAACAAAGCCTTTTTCGATGAAATTACCGGTCAACGGGTGAAATAAGGGGCATTTGTATGCTGGCATATATTATTCGTCGAATTTGGCAAATGATCCCGACCATGCTTGGGGTGGTGTTGCTGATTTTCTTCTTGTTTAACTGGGTCGGTGGCGACCCTGCCTATATTTTGGCAGGCAAAATGTCGAATCCTGAACAGATTGAAAATATACGACAGCAGCTTGGGGTCGATCAGCCCTATTATGTGCAACTGTGGATTTTCATTAAGCAGATTTTGACTTTTGATTATGGATTAAGTTGGAGTACAGGGGAGTCAGTATCGCAAATCATCACGACACGACTCGGGCCTTCACTGACTTTGCTCATTCCACTGACGATCTTACAAACCATCATTTCTATTGTGTTGGCTTTGGCGGTAGCAGCTGTGCGCGGCAGTTTAACAGATCGTATGGTGATGATGCTGTGTACGATTGGCATGTCGATCAGTATTTTGGTGTATATCATTGTTTTTCAGTATGTCTTTGCCTATCAGCTGAGCTGGTTTCCAGTCCAAGGCTGGAGCGATAGCTTTAGTGAAAACCTGTTTAAGTATGCTTTATTGCCTATTTTGATCATGTTGGTGGTCAGTATTGCCCCGACTTTAAGGTTGTATCGTAGTTTTGTTTTGGATGAAGTCAATCAAGACTATGTTCGTACTGCACGAGCCAAAGGAATTGGCGAACGGCGCATTTTAGGTGTGCATGTGTTACGTAATGCCTCGATTCCAATTATTACAGACGTGATGGCAAGTTTACCTGCTTTACTGATTGGTGCATTTTTGATTGAGCGTTTCTTTGGTATTCCGGGCATTGGTCGTGAAGTGATTATTGCAGTAGAGCGTAGTGATTTTCCTGTGATTAAAGCCATTACCGTGTACGTTGCTCTCGCAACGATGTTTTTCAACTTGATTGCCGATTTGATTTATAAATGGGTCGATCCACGTGTACAGTTGAAGTAGGTGAATTATGCTCAGTGTTCTCACTAAAAGAAAACCAGATACTGCTGAACCTACAACAGCGTCTACAGGGCTATGGCAACTCGCCATGCGCCGTTTAAAACGCGATCGAATCGCCATGTTTTCTCTCCTAATCGTACTGTTTTATTTGGTGCTTTTAATTTTGTCATCGACTGGCTTAATTGCAAAAGACTGGAATAAAGAAGTCGCTGTGAGTTATGCACCGCCTACGTTTATCGGGGCGGCTGTAGTGCCACTCCCGCAAAGCGAAGCGCAAAAAGTCGAAGCGGCTGTGCCTGAAAACCCTGCCGATCCTTTGAAAGATGTGATTCGTGAGCTCAATGCAGAGATTGCTGCTGAACAGGGTGTGGGTGGTGCTATTGATTATTATGGAGTTGTTGATCCTTTAGCCGAAGATATGAAAGCGATTGATCAAGCGCTGGGTGGTCATTTACTAGATCAGCAAGCAGAACTCAAGCAAAGCCTGATCTTAGGTGCCGACAAATGGGGACAAAGTGTTTTACTGAAAACCATTAAAGGCGCAGAAACATCAATTATTGTTGGCTTAGTTGCAGCTTTTCTTGCTGTCGTGATTGGCACAGTTTTAGGTGCTATTTCGGGCTACTTTGGCGGCTGGGTTGATGATGTCTTGAACTGGTTTTATAACATTTTTATCTCGATTCCTTATTTGCTTTTGGTGCTAGCGATTGCCGCAGTACTGCAACAAAAAGGTGTTTTATCCATTGTTTTGATTTTGGGCTTAACGGGGTGGACAGGGGTATATCGTTTAATTCGTGCCGAATATATGAAGCATACTTCACGGGAATATGTGCTTGCGGCAAAAGCGATTGGAGTGAGCCATAGCCGACGTATCTTTGTGCATATATTTCCCAATGTCAGTCATATTGCGCTGGTTCAAATGTCAATTTTAGTGGTGGCTTTTATTAAGTCAGAAGTGATTTTGAGCTTCCTTGGTTTTGGTGTCCCTGTCGGTGTGGTGTCATGGGGCAGCATGTTGAATGAAGCGCAGAGTGAACTGATTTTAGGCAAGTGGTGGCAGTTAGCGGCCGCTTCGGTAGCAATGGCGGTTCTGGTCACTGCATTTTCAATGTTTACCGATGCACTGCGAGATGCATTAGACCCGAAACTGAAATAGGAGCATGAGAATGTCTGAACTCAATTATATGACAGCGCCAGCCTTACTTCAGGTGGAAAACTTGCGTGTCAGCTTTAAAAATGAAGAAAAGCAGTACATTGAAACGGTCAAAGGCATCAGTTTTAGTATTCCAGTGAATACCACTGTGGCCTTGGTTGGGGAGTCTGGCAGTGGTAAATCGGTCACATCGCTAGCGACTATGGGACTACTACCTCCTGAAAGCAGTCAAATTGCTTCGGACAGTAAAATTTTGTTTGAGGGGCAAAACCTACTCGATTTACCACGCCGTGATATGCGGAAAAAGTGTGGTAAAGATATTGCCATGATTTTTCAGGAACCGATGTCATCCTTGAATCCTGTGTTTACGGTAGGTTCACAAATAGTCGAAATTTTGCAGTTACATTTGGGCATGAGTCGTAAGCAGGCGCGTGTACGTGCTTTGGAACTCTTGATAGAAGTTGGGATTCCATCTCCTGAAACTAAGATTGATGCTTATCCGGGGCAGTTGTCGGGTGGTCAGCAGCAGCGCGTTATGATTGCCATGGCAATTGCGTGTAAACCAAAACTCTTGATTGCCGATGAACCGACGACAGCGCTGGATGTCACCATTCAAAAGCAAATTTTAGATTTGCTGGAGTCGTTGCGGAAGAAGCATCAAATGTCGATGCTGTTTATTACCCATGATTTGGCTTTGGTCGGAGAAATTGCAGATCAGGTGATCGTGATGCGAGATGGTCAAATTCGTGAACAAGGCTGGGTTAAAGATGTGCTTGAACGCCCTCAAGATGTCTATACCAAAGCGTTGTTGCACTGCCGTCCGCAACTGTCCAAACGTCCCATGCGTTTGCCGATGATCAGTGATTTTATGCAGCAAAAGGGCGATGACTATATTGAAACGCATACCGTCGATGTCGAGTCACTTAAACAAAGGACACGAGGCTTAACAGGCCAAGAAGCGATTATTTTAGATGTGCATGACCTTAAAAAGTCATTTTATAGTCGTAAAGGATTATTCGGTAAAGAGGAGTTTCAAGCGGTCAAAGGCGTGAGTTTTCAGCTGGCAAAAGGCAAAACTTTGGGCTTGGTGGGTGAGTCTGGTTCTGGGAAAACCACCATCGGATTATTGCTGATGCGCTTACAGGCGGCGACGGGAGGAAAAGCGCTGTTTGAAGGTCAAGATATTTTAGCCATGTCAGAAAAAGAGTTTGCTCGGTATCAACGCAAGATTCAAATCATTTTCCAAAATCCCTATGCATCACTCAATCCTCGATTTACTGTCGGGCAGATTTTAATGGAGCCGATGCAAGTGCATCGTATCGGCGCGAATGATGCTGAACGTAAACAGATGGCTTTGGACTTGTTGGAACGCGTAAGCTTACCGGCACAGGCTTTTTATCGTTATCCACACGAGTTTTCAGGCGGACAGCGTCAACGTATTGCCATTGCGCGCTGCTTAACCTTAAAACCTGAAATTTTGATTTGTGATGAGTCTGTTTCAGCGTTGGATGTTTCGGTACAAGCCCAAGTACTGAATTTGCTGCAAGATTTACAGGATGAATTTGGACTGAGTTATATCTTTATTTCACATGACTTGTCTGTAGTGAAATATATTTCAGATCAAATCATGGTCATGAATCATGGTGATTTAGTGGAAATAGCCAATTCGGATGATTTGTACCAGTCTCCACAGCATGAATATACCAAACGCTTACTTAGTGCTATTCCGCAAAGTGTGGCATGAATGGGTGGTTGTTGTTGTAATAATAAAAACGCTCAATAGGTTGAGCGTTTTTTATGAGGTGTTTGCAGCTTGTTCGTGTTACAGAATAGAAAGTGATTATTGCATCGTAAACACATATAAAAAGAGCCACTCGAAAGTGGCTCAAATTTTGACTTTAAAAATTAAAACTTCTTAAAGCCTTTATTTCCAAAAGGTTTACGTGGCGCATTTTCATCACGCGTGTCGCGTTGACCATAGGTGCCTTTGTTGCCAAAGTTCTCTGGACGGCTGTCACGTTGTGCATAGCCTGAGTTTTGGCGTGGTTCACGTTGACCATAACCAGTTTGTGCATTGTCCTGACGACGTTGGCTATGACCATTTGGATTTTCACGTCGTTCACGGTTGAAAGCTGGCTTCGCTTGTTGTTGGCCTTCATCTTCATTGTCACGGCGCTGTTGACGTAAGAAACCACCACGACGCGCAGCCATTGGTTTTTCTTGCATACGTTCAGTACGACGTTTTGCCATGCCGTATAAACCAGTACCTTGACGTGGTTTTAACTCAACCGCTTTGGTTAAGTTGTCGATGTCGTTTTTGTCCAACTCCATCCAACGACCTGTACGTAGTTCGCGCGGTAAAATAACCGTGCCATAACGTGTACGGAGTAGACGGCTGACTTTTAAACCTTGCGATTCAAAAATACGACGTACTTCGCGGTTACGACCTTCTTTTACCACCACTTGGAACCAACGGTTAATCCCTTCACCGCCAATTTCAGAGAATGATTCGAACTTAGCAGGGCCATCATCCAACACCACGCCTTTGAGCATGTTGTTTTTAATTTGCGGGGTTACTTCACCCATAACACGCACAGCATATTCACGTTCGATTTCATTCGATGGGTGCATCAGACGATTCGCCAACTCACCATCGTTTGTAAATAGTAGTAAACCTGTTGAGTTAATATCCAGACGACCGACCATTACCCAACGATCATTCGCGATTGCAGGCAATTGCTCAAATACAGTTGGACGTGACTCAGGATCACTACGTGAACAAATTTCGCCTTCTGGTTTATAGTAAATCAGAACACGACGACGAATTTCATCTTCAATTTGGAACGATACTTTACGACCATCGATGCGAAGCTCATCACCTGGTTCAATACGTTCGCCTACTTGGGCAACTTGGCCGTTGACACTCACACGACCAGCGGCAATGACTTCTTCCATATAACGGCGAGAACCCAAACCAACTCGTGCGAGTACCTTTTGCAACTTTTCACTCATGACAGCATAACCTTAGAAATTATCATCAACAGTTCACCTATTTACGACTTCGGTGCATTCGCATCGAGCGCCATAAAAGCTTCCTTGGCATCCTGCAGGGGAGGCAACTGACCTAAAGAATTTAGGCCAAATGCATTTAAAAATTGGGGCGTCGTAACTAACAACGCAGGTCTTCCTGGGAGTTCACGAAAACCAGATTCTTTAATCCAGTTCCAATCAAATAACGTTCGTAACAGTTGACTGTTATTTGAGACTCCTCGAATTTGTTCTATATCTGCTCGAGTGACGGGTTGATGATAGGCAACCACGGCCAACATTTCGAGTAGCGATGGCGAGAGACGAGTTGGTCGCTCTGGCCACGTTTGTGCAACGATTTGACGGTATTTTGCTCGAACTTGAAAACGAAAACCTTGAGCAGTTTCAATCAGTTCAATCGAACGACCATGCTGTAACATGGCAAGTTGTTGTAAAAACTGGCGTAAATCTTGTTTGCTATATTGATTTTGGAACGATTCTTTCAATCGCGCAAGTGAAACAGGCGCATCACTGGCAAAAATAATTGCTTCTAACTGCATCAACACTTCATGCAAGTTATCTTCATTCGTTACAGGAGCGGTTTGTTCTAACATTATTTTTTGACTCCTTGTATCGAAAGTGGTGCTTCAACACCTGAACTCACAATTTGAATACGTTGCTGACGGGTTAACTCTAAAATGGCCATAAACGTCACGACCATGCCCATCCGACCTTGGATGGGGCGCAGCAAAGATTCAAAAACTAAAACCTCACCTGAAGCGACTTTGCTTTCAATAAAAGCCATGCGTTCTTCAAGTAAAACTGGTTCTTGTGCAATTTGATGGGTGATTGGCTCAGGTCGGTTAAACACGCAGAACAGTGCATCACGCAGCTGTTGCACATCATGACCGTCATTATTGTCTAGAGTTTGGCCTAAGCTGACATTGGTTGAGAAGGTATCTCGCTCTAATATAGGCATTTGCCCCAAGCGTTCAGCCGCTTGTTTAATACGGAGATAAGTTTCTAAACGGTCAATCAGCTCTTGTTTTGGGTCTTTTTCAATTTGGATTGCATTGGGTGCTTTTGGCAATAGCAAACGTGACTTTAAATCAGCTAAGAGTGCGGCCATCACCATATAGTCTGCTGTCAGCTCAATGTTAAGCGACTTCATGGCATCCATATAAGACAGGTATTGCGCTGCAATCGGGGCAATATCTAACTGTAATAAGTCGAAGCCGTTTTTTTGAATCAGGTAAATCAGAAAGTCGAGTGGTCCTTCAAAATGCTCTAAAAGAATTTCAAATGCAGCTGGAGGAATATATAAATCCTCGGGGATGGAGTCATGCCACTCATCCATAACACGGATTTGTGGAAGATCTTCCATGGCATTATGGACGGATTGATTCATTACAGTTATTGGCCACGCGAATTTTCAAAGGCATGATTATGTTTTTTCGAATCAGTACTTAAGGAGAAAAAGTAGAGGTGATTTAAAAAATACATAATTTTAATAGGGCTTAGTGTAAAACAAATTGCGGCGTGAATACATGATTTCACCGACCAAATAACAAAAAAAGCTGTAAATAAATAGAGAGTATTTATTTGTGTGATGCTTTTTATCTGCTGATGTCGTGGCTAAATTTGCAGAAATGGGGTGGGTTTAAGAGAACATAACATACTTAGGGCCTAGTTCTGTGGTTTGAAAAAAAATCGATTTGCTGCAGATAGGTAGATGGGCGATACAGATTTATTGAGATTAGAATAGTGAGGGTAACGCTTTTATTTGATAGATGGTTTGAATGAGTGAAGAGAGTAGCTGAAGCTCAAGTTAATGTCAGTTGACGCCAAAGAAAAGATTTACTCAGGTGCTTGTAGCGCAAATTCAATGATGCGCTGACAGCTGTCTTGCAGGCAAAGATTCTTGGGTTCAAGATATTTGAAGTATTTTTGGATGGTCGTGATCGGCAGGAAATAGCTGTACAGATTCTCTTCCCGCATAATGCAGTCGATTGAACTCGGGCTTTGCACCAAAGTCTCGGACTCAAGCGTCCAAGGACGCTGCACATATAAACTATGTTGCTCGGGAAATTGGTTGAGATTGAGCAAAGCCGTAAACAGGGTCATGTTGATCTCTTGAGAATGTGAGATTTAGTTTCCCTAGCGAATAAATGCATCGCATTACTCAAATGCACTGACATCGCCAAGTCCACGGCGAATCACTTCAGGGTGATCACCTGATAAGTCGACAATACTGGTGGTGCTCAAGGTGCCCAGCCCGCTGTCGATAAACACATCAATTCGTTTTGACAGTTGCATTTCAATGTCATAGGGATCATCCAGCGGTTCTTCTTGATTCGGCAGGATTAAGGTACTGGTCAGTAGCGGTTCACCCAACTCTTTGAGTAACATCTGGCATACAGGGTTACTTGGAATGCGTAAACCAATGGTTTTTTTCTTCGGATGCATCAAGCGTTTTGGAACTTCACTGGTTGCAGGCAAAATGAACGTGGTCACGGCTGGTGTATTGTTTTTCAGTAAACGATACATGGCATTGTCCACTTTAGCATAAGTGGCAATATCGGAAAGATCTGCGCAAATGATGGCATATTGATGTTTGGCCCCAAGGCCGCGAATTTGAGCAATCCGCTCCATGGCATTTTTATTCCCAATCTGGCAGCCAATGGCATAAGCGGCATCGGTCGGATACACCACCACATCGCCTGCGCGAATCCGTTCTACAGCTTGGCTGATTGAGCGTGCTTGAGGGTTATCAGGATGGACTCTTAAATGAAGCATCGTTTTTATCTCCTGATGGTTTTTTCAACATTATCGCGCTTTATCTCGTTGATGTTCAATGACCAAAATGTGAATCGTGTGAAATTTAGTCGAGCATTTCTCTTTGAAATTCATTGCTCTGTAATGTTTTGCCAGCACGAGTGCATAAGCAAATACAGTCAATGAAGTGTTTCGCATCGCGCGGTAATTGGACTTGGCCTGAAAAATAAGCCTGAACTTGAGCGAAAACATGGTCTTTGAAGCAGTTGCCGTCACCACCTTCACCAGTCAGATTGTCTAAGGAAACACGGAACTTCCGACCAAAAGCTGTGGCAAATAACCATTCAATGGCTTGCGGTTTAATTTCAACCTGTTCAAATAAAGCTTGTTGCTCAGCCGTACGGCCATCGGGTGCATACCAGTAGCCTAAGTCGGGGAGTAGACGACGTTGGTCTCCTGCAATGCTCCAATGGCTGATTTCATGCAAGGCACTATTAAAAAAACCATGGGCAAATTGGATACGCGCAGGGGTGCTGTCTATAGCGGGAAAATATTCAGGTTCAAAATCACCTTTAACCAAGTTGACATTCAGGTGGGAAAACCAACGATTAAAGTGTAAGATGAGCCAATCAACTTGTTCTGCTTCTGTACACAAATTCTCCCACGTCGAGAGTTGCACTTGGCGGTTTGAAATGTCAGAATCGACAGTTGAAATTGTGCTCACAAGTGATGAAATACTCACTTCTGTTTGCGGCTGCAACAGATGCATGACTTAAGTTACCCAAATGGTCTGTCTAAATAAGTACAAAATTGTATCTTAATCTTTGACAGAGTACTGATGAATTTGTAGAATTGCCGCCTTAATTATGTCAGCAAATACCTTTCCGGCACAGATTGAGCCGTTTAAATGGGCCGAACAAGGCTTTACATGGTCAGGAACACTGCCATTGTCTCGCTTTGCTCGTATAGCCCGTGAAGCTGTTGGATCAATTGATGATCAATTGATTAACATAGACTGTAAGCTATCAATGGATGCGTATCATCGTATTGTATGGCTAGATGGTCACGTTGAAACGAACGTTCCAATGGAATGCCAGCGCTGTTTAGGCACGGTAAACATTGAACTCGTTTCAGATTTTCATCTAGCTCTAGTGGATGATGAGTCACTGATAGAGCGCTTGGATGAGGATGCTGATTTCATCGTCTTAGGTGAAAGTGAAGCAACGACGAAAGGTAGCTATGATGCACCTGCGACGGCTGATTTACTGTCTCTGATAGAAGATGAATTGTTATTGTTGATGCCTTTGTCTGCTAAGCATGACGCTTGTGAACATAAGCATCAACCTGCCGTTGAAGAACTTGTTGAAGAAAAGCGGGATAATCCGTTTGATGTTTTGGCAAGTTTGAAGGGTAAACTTAACTAATTTTTGTGTTATACTCTTCCGTATAAGACAACTGAATTTGTTCTGATCCATATTTTTCGATTTGTAAGGAGCCATCATGGCCGTTCAGCAAAACCGTAAAAGTCGCTCTCGCCGTGACATGCGCCGTTCACATGACGCTTTAACCGAGAATGCATTAACTGTAGACCAAGCTACTGGCGAGATTCACCGTCGTCACCATGTATCTAAAGATGGTATCTACCGTGGTCGTCAATTATTCGCTAAAGCATCTGCTGAATAATTGTCGAAGCATTAAGCTTAAAGCTTAGTCGAAAAAAGGGGAGCGTAAAGCTCCCTTTTTTTGTTGTCGAATTTTTATCGCTGCTGTTTTTGTTGTATTTGGCAATTACATCGACCTAAATTAAGTGTTAAATTTTCGCTCCATAAACGAGAGCAAAGACAAGAAAGGACTTTTTTATGTCTGCGAAACAACTTGATCAAGTCGCTCAGGCAACAAAAACAGCTTTTGTATTTCCCGGTCAGGGTTCACAAAAGGTTGGCATGTTGGCTGAATTGGCAGAACAATTTGCCAGTGTTGAAGCAACATTTGCAGAAGCCTCTAAAGCGGTTGGATTCGATTTGTGGCACATTGCACAATCTGGTGAGGGTTTAGACCAAACTGAATTTACCCAGCCAGTATTGTTAACTGCCAGTATTGCTTTGTGGCGTGTATGGTTAGAACTTGGTGGTGTTGCACCGAAGTATTTGGCGGGACACTCACTAGGTGAATACAGTGCGTTGGTTGCATCAGGAAGCCTAAGCTTAGGCGATGCAGTCAAGCTGGTTAACTTGCGTGGCAAGTTAATGCAAAGTGCTGTACCTCAAGGTAAGGGTGCAATGGCAGCAATCTTAGGTTTAGATGATGCGCAAGTTGTTGCTTTATGCCAACAAGTTTCGAGTCAAGCTGAAGGTTCAGTTGAAGCGGCTAACTACAATGCTCAGGGTCAAGTGGTGATTGCTGGTGAAAAAGCAGCAGTTGAAGCAGTCATGGCTTTAGCCAAAGAAAACAGCGGCAAAGCGATTGCATTACCAGTTTCTGTTCCATCGCATTGTTCATTGATGAAGCCTGCTGCAGAACAGTTCGCACAAGCTTTGGAACAAACTGCCATTGAGCTGCCTAGCATACCTGTAATACAAAATGTGGGCGCGGAAATTGCTACAGATGTAGCACAAGTCCGCCAAGCACTTACAGCTCAGTTATATGAGTCTGTACAGTGGACCAAAACCATGCAGTTTATTCAGGATCAAGGAATCCAATATGTTGCAGAGTGTGGTCCAGGCAATGTTTTGGCAAACTTGGCAAAACGTCTACCTAATATTGAAAAAGCATTTCCACTCGATAGTAAATCACGCTTGGAAGATGCACTAAATGCCATTTTAGTGGCTGAAGGAAAAATTGCATGACACAGGAACGCAAAATTGCACTCGTGACAGGTGCAAGTCGAGGGATCGGTGCTGCCATCGCTCAGCAACTTATTCAAGACGGTTATTTTGTTGTGGGTACTGCGACATCTGAGTCGGGTGCAGAAAAACTTACTGCAAGCTTCGGTGAACACGGTGCAGGTAAAGTGCTCGATGTTCGTGATGGTGCTGCCATTGATGCGCTTGTAACTGACATTGAACAAAACTATGGCCCTGTGTTGGTTTTGGTGAACAATGCTGGGATTACCAAAGATAATTTGTTACTTCGTATGTCAGAAGATGACTGGGATGACATTTTAAATATCCATTTAAAAGCAGTTTACCGTTTGTCGAAACGCGTTTTAAAGGGTATGACCAAAGCGCGTTTTGGACGAATTATTAATATTAGTTCTGTGGTTGCGCATTTTGCCAACCCAGGTCAGGCCAACTATTCAGCAGCGAAAGCTGGTATTGAAGCATTTAGCCGTAGCCTTGCAAAAGAAATGGGCAGCCGCCAAATCACTGTAAATTCAGTAGCGCCTGGTTTTATTGCAACAGAAATGACTGAGCAATTAAGCGAAGATATCCGTAAAAAAATGAGCGATCAAGTGGCCTTAAACCGTTTAGGTGATCCACAAGATATTGCAAATGCGGTGAGCTTCTTGGCATCAGACAAAGCAAATTACATTACTGGTACGGTAATGCATGTAAATGGTGGTCTATACATGAGCTAATTGGCTGATGGATAAACTTTCAAAATTTTAAAGATTCAATTAAACTAACGGCATTAAAAACGCCACAAGCAATGAGGAGAATTCCTGTGAGCGATATCGAACAACGCATCAAGCAAGCAGTTGCAGAACAACTTGGTCTTAAGGCTGAAGAAATCAAAAACGAAGCATCTTTCATGGATGACTTAGGTGCTGACTCTTTAGACCTTGTTGAGCTTGTTATGTCTTTCGAAAACGACTTTGACATCACAATCCCAGATGAAGATTCTAACGAAATCACAACTGTACAATCTGCGATTGACTACGTTTCTAAGAAACTAGGTTAATACATATTGTTTCAGCTTTGCTGAATGGAAAAGCCACCCACTTGGGTGGCTTTTTTATGCCTCCCCAAAAAAATACAAAGCGCCTAACTCACCTTTAAAATCTGCTATTTACTCGGGTTACTTACAAAGCTTTACCTTAAGGTGACCATTCGCTACCAAATCTGTTGTGTTTTTTGGGTATAAAAAAGGGTGTCTCATTTTTGAGCATTCAATATAACAACACCGATATAACAAGATGGAGCATACACATGGGTCTTTTTGATTTTGTTAAAGGCATTGGTAAGAAAAACACAGCAGCAGCCGAGCCTCAAGCCGCACCAACTACTCCAGCAGAGCCATCTGCTCAAGAAATTGCCAACAAGTTGTTGGGTCATATCAAAGCATTGGGCTTACCTGTGACGGGACTTTCAGTCAGCTATAACTCCACCACGGATTTGGCGACCGTGAAAGGGCAAGTTCAGACTCAAGCAGATAAAGAAAAGATTGTTTTAGCTGTCGGTAATATTGACCATGTGGCACAAGTCGATGATCAACTCACTGTGGCTAGCCCTGAACCTGAAAGTAAGTTCTACACGGTTAAATCGGGGGATAACTTATCGAAAATTTCCAAAACATTTTATGGTGATGCCAACCAATACAATAAAATTTTTGAGGCCAATCGTCCGTTGTTGAAAGATGCAGATGATATTTTCCCAGGCCAAGTCCTGCGTATTCCGGCTTAAGTCCAAAGGTTTAAGAAAAGGCGCATGAAGCGCCTTTTTTATTTGAGAGTGGAATGCTGATCGAGTGCTTAGCGACTTGCTTTCATAACAGCATGCTGACTAAGCATACCTAAGGTAATTTTTTTTACCTCATCTCGACTTTGTTGAATGTGAGCACTGATCTTTTCAACGGCAAGCTCCGTCTGTTGCTGTGCTATATAATTCAAAATGGCTTGATGCTCCGCATAGGTGGCTTCAATTCGATCTGTTTTTGAAAAATCGAGGCGACGAATAATGCGAATTTTTTCACTGACTTCTTGGTGAATTTTGATCATTTCTTGATTGCCAATGGCACGAACCAATGCACAGTGAAAATCTTCATCAATTTTCGCCATGGCTTTTAAACTTGACAGATACTGCTCAGGTGCAACCATCCAAGTCTTGTGCAAGTGTTTCATTTCCTTCGACGGCTGAGATGCACTGCTGCATAACTTTCGAATTGCATACTGCTCAATCATAATGCGTAGCTCATACAGCTCATCGTAGTATTGCAAGTTCAACGGACGGACAGTCCAGCCACTACGAAATGCCACCTCTACATAGCCTTCTTGTTGCAGTCGATATAGTGCTTGCCGTGCAGGCGTGCGGCTGACCTGATAGTTCAGGGCGATTTCGGATTCGGTAAAACGTTCACCCGGCATCAATTTGAAATCAAAAATATCGTTCTTTATTTGCTGGTAAACAAGTTCAGACAAATTGTCTGAACTTGAACCTGCACGTGTCATATTGGGCATGTACTATTCCATATAAACCAAAGGTTCACCGCTATGAACGGTTTGTCCAGCCCGACAAATAATGGCTTTGACAGTACCATCATCCGCAGCGTACACCGGTAATTCCATTTTCATGGCTTCAATAATAGCAATGGTTTCACCTTTTTTCACAATCTGACCTTGTTCCACTAATATTTTCCAAATATTACCTGTCATCGAAGCATGTAGCGCTGCATAGGCGCTGTAGTCGGTCTCATCATGTACTTCTGCAAACAGGTGTTCTTGATGATCCACACTTTCTTTCCATAAGCCCACTTCAGCACTAAAAGCCTGTTGTTGCTGTGCTCTAAACTCGGCAATGCTGTCTTTTTCATCTTCAAGCAGCTGTAAATACGCGGCATAGTCAAATTCAGTGTCTTCAATTTGAATTTGTGTTTGACCATTTTCAAAGTCGGCACGCCATTGCTCTAACTCTGACTCAGATACGGGGAAGTATTTGATTTGATCAAAGAAGTTTAAGAACCATTGTTTGTCGCCAAACTGTTTGTTCTTTTTAAACTTATTCCAAATGGGGAGGGTGCGCCCAACCAATTGGTAGCCACCTGGCGAATCCATACCGTAGATACACATATACATCCCGCCAATGCCTACGGTACCTTCAGCGGTAAAGGTACGTGCCGGGTTGTATTTTGAACTTAACAGGCGATGGCGTGGGTCAATCGGCACTGCACAGGGCGCGGTGAGATAAACATCACCAAGGCCTAAAATGAGGTAATGGGCATTGAAAATAATTTCTTTGACTTGCTCTCGGCTGTTTAAACCATTGATGCGTTGAATAAAATCGACATTGTTTGGTAGCCAAGGTGCTTTGGCACAGACACTTTCTTGATAGCGTTCTACAGCACCTAAAGTTGCACTGTCTTCAAATGCCATTGGGAGATGAATGATCCGTGACGGGATCTTAATTTGGCTTAAATCTCCCATTTGCTGTTCAAGCTTGAGTAGAAATTCGATCAATTGATGCTGTGGAAGCGTGAGTCCATCGTATTTGATTTGCAGCGAGCGTACACCAGGCGACAGTTCCAATATGCCTTTAATATTGGCTGCGCGAATGAGTTGCATGAGCTGATGAACGCGTAAGCGTAGCGCCAAGTCTAAAACGTTGTCACCGTACTCCAGTAATATATAGCTGTCACCCGCTTGGCGGTATACCGTGCGTGGAGACATGTCAGTTGCCTCTAAGCTGGCAAGAATTGCGGATGGTAGAATGTCACTGCTTGGCAGCTCAGAATTAAGGGCCGCGTCGGCAAAGTTTTCGATCCGTTCAATTTGTTGTTGTTCTAAGGCATTGGCTTGTTCAACAGTTAAAGGATAAAAGCTGATTTTATCATCGGCTTTAAGCTGACCCACTTTCCAAAGTTCAGCTTTGGCAATGGTTACAGGGCAAACGAAGCCCCCTAGACTTGGCCCATCTTTGGCGAGGATTACTGGGAAGTCACCTGTGAAGTTAATCGCACCAATAGCATATTCGCAGTCATGGACATTGGATGGGTGGAGTCCTGCTTCACCGCCATTTTCACGTGCCCAGCTTGGTGTTGGCCCTGACAGTCGGATGCCTAAACGGTTGGAGTTAAAGTGTACGGTCCATTCGGATGCAAAAAACTCTTCAATATATTCGGGTTTAAAAAAGTCAGGTGCACCATGTGGTCCATACAGCACCCCAATTTTCCATTCTTTGCCATAGCTTGGAATCAGTGCAGGAGATAGAGCCTGTGGTTCTTGCGTGGCTAAAGGTGTATCGCTATTTGGATGGGTTGTGTTGACGAGTTTGATCATGTCACCTGCACGAAGCACGCGTCCTGCATGCCCGCCAAAGTTACCTAAAGCAAAAGTCGAACGACTGCCCAAATATAGGGGGACATCGAGTCCATGACGAACGGCTAAATAGCTACGGCAACCAGATTCGACTTGTCCTAAGCTGAGTACTTGACCTGCGCAAATGTGAATCGGCTGCCAAAAGGTCACGGGCTTATCATCGAGTTGCGCAGGGCATGGCGCACCTGTCAGTGCAATCACACTGTCTTGGTGGAACTTGAGGCTTGGGCCTTGCAGGGTGAACTCAAAACCTGCTGCGCTAGCATCATTCCCTACAATTTGATTGGCCAATTGAAAAGCATAGTCATCCATAGGACCCGATGGTGGTACACCGATATCCCAATAGCCAACACGTCCCGGAAAGTCCTGAATTGAGCTTTGCGTGCCAGCTTGGAGTACTTCAATCACATTCGGTACGTAGTCAAAGTTGTCTAGCAAGCGTGTCCAGATTTGCATTTGTGCAAAGCGTTCATCAGAGATCACGCTATGTGCATAGTCTAAATTGGTGCTGATACCATTTAAACGAGTTTGAGAGAGCACACTTTTTAGTTGCTCAATGGCTTGTGCACGGGTGTCAGCATGTACGATGATTTTGGCAATCATCGGGTCAAAATATTGCGAAATTTCTGTTCCTGTTGAGACCCAAGTATCGACGCGGCAGTCTTCTGGAAATGAAACCTCAGTCAGTACACCTGGGCTGGGCTGGAAGTTTTTAACTGGATCTTCTGCATAAATACGCACTTCAATCGCCGCACCTTGCGGTTGGATATTGCTAAGTGCAGTCCAATCCAGTGCATCGCCCGCAGCGACTTTAAGCATGCATTCAACTAAGTCTAAACCCGTCACCATCTCAGTGACAGGGTGTTCCACTTGTAGGCGGGTATTAACCTCAAGGAAGTAAAATTCATCGCGCGCAGCATCATAAATAAATTCGACCGTACCTGCGCTGCGGTAATTGACCGATTTGCCGAGTTCAACTGCTGCTTGGTGTAGTTTCTGACGTGTGGCTTCGGGCAGATGAGCCGCAGGGGTTTCTTCCACTACCTTTTGGTTACGACGTTGCAATGAACAGTCGCGTTCGCCCAATGCAACCACTTGACCTTGACCATCACCAAAGATTTGAACTTCGACATGGCGCGCACGGTCAACAAAACGCTCTAAAAATACGCCTGAATCTTTGAAAAATTGTGCACCTAAACGTTTGACGCTTTCATAAGCTTCAACTAAGGCTTGTTCGTTATCACAGCGGGTGAGACCAATACCACCGCCGCCTGCGGTGCTTTTCAGCATGATGGGGTAACCAATCTCTGTAGCCGCAGAAATTGCCTCATCTAAGCTTTCAAGTAAGCCTGTACCCGGTGTCATAGGAACCTGTGCCGCCGCCGCCAGTTCACGCGCACGGTGTTTTAAACCAAACTCTAAAATTTGTGTCGCGGTTGGCCCCATAAAGGCAATATTATTTTTCTCACAAGCCTCTGCAAATTCAGCACTTTCTGATAAAAAGCCATAGCCTGGGAAAATAGCTTCAGCCCCCGTTTTTTGTGCGGCTTGAATCAGTTTTTCAATGCTTAAATAAGTGTCGGATGGTTTTAAGCCGTCTAAAGCAATGGCAATGTCCGCGTCTTTGACATGTTGTGCGTAACGGTCACTGTCTGAATATACCGCTACACTGGTCATCCCCAGTTTTTTTAAAGTGCGAATTGCACGTATGGCAATTTCGCCACGGTTTGCAATCAATACAGTTTTAAACATTTTAAAATTCCTAAATTTGACTAAGCTTGTTCTACTTTTGAATTGTTACGGTGCTGGATATAGGCACGCCAACCACCAAAATGACTGATATTTTCGGCATCGTTTAAGCCATAAGGTTCACAAATGAAACCTTTAACCCATCGACCGTCTGCCAGTTCGACATTGCCCATGCCCAGTGGTGTCGGAATCTCTGCGACAAACTCTCCAAAGCGTGCGGTGGGTACATCCCACAGTTCAACAATGATTTGCTGACCGTGTTCATCGACTCGGGCTAGACCGGGTTTAGGCGGGATCGTGCCATTCAGTGCAAACAGGGCATAGTGCTCAGCGGTATGCGTGGTTTCTACAAGCACAGCATCACGTGTGAGCAATTGGAAGTTCAACGGCATTCCTGTCAGGTGTGCGCCAACCACCGCAACACGGATATGATGTGGAGAGACTGTGTTCTGTAGCTTTGGAATAGATGCATATCGGTCTAAGGCACCCAGCTTTAAGTTCAAATGCGTCTGCCAAATTTTCCCAAATTCAATCAGGGCTTGGTCATACCATGCAGGTGCAATTAGGCTGATACCGAAAGGTAAACCGTCAGTGCGGAAACCCGCAGGTAGGGCGAGGGCACTTAAATTGGCGAGGTTGGTAAAATTGGTATAAGTCCCAAACTCAGAGTTCAGGCTAATCGGTGACTGTTCCATTTCAGAAAGGGTGTGAATGGTTGGGGAGGTGGGAACAATCAATGCATCAAATTGGACTAAAGTGTCTTGAATTTTTCGGCTTAAGTCTTGCTTTAAGTACTCTGCGTTATAGGCATCAACTGCACTAAAATCATGACCTTTTTGAATGATTGTGCGCACTGTCGGATCGAAAACCTCGGGCTGCTGAGCCAATAATTCGGCAACCGCCGCCGTACGTTCTGCCACCCATGAGCCTTGATAGAGTTGGGCTGCCAATTGTTCAAACGCTGAAAAATCAATTTCAGTAATTTCAGCCCCGAGAACTTTTAACTGTTCTAGAGCCAGTTGAAAGGCATACTTAGCTTGGTCATCTCCAAAGAATTCCAGTTTTTGGGGAATAGCAAAATGTGGTTTAGCCGAGAGTTTTGCAGGTGCAGTCTTTGGATGCTGGCGTGAATAGCTATCTATCGCATCGTAGTGTTCTACCGTTTGGGCAATGGTGTCGGCGTCTGTTACCGTTAATGCGAAAATCGAAATACAGTCCAAACTTTTACAGGCGGGGAGTAGCCCACGATTTGAAAAACGACCTTTAGTCGGTTTTAGTCCAATAATATTGTTAAATGCAGCAGGAACACGGCCAGAGCCTGCAGTATCTGTTCCGAGTGCAAAGGGTACCAAGCCACGAGCAACAACACTGGCTGAACCAGAGCTAGAGCCACCACTGACATAGTCAGCATTAAACGTGTTGCTGACTGCGCCAAAGGGAGAGCGTGTCCCGACAAGCCCCGTTGCGAATTGGTCTAAATTGGTTTTTCCTACAACAATGGCCCCTGCATTTTTAAGCAGGCGAATGGTTTCTGCATCTTGTGTAGCAACAGTTGTCAGGGCTTTGCATGCGGCCGTGGTGACAAAACCAGCAACGTCGATGTTATCTTTCACTGCAAATGGAATACCATATAAAGGTAATTCTTTGCTGAGCTCTGTGGCTTGATCTACTTTTTGCTTTAAGGCTTCAATTTGTTGGGACAGTATTTCTGTCGTAGCAATTGAAATCCATGCATGATCAGGTTGTGGTAATTGCGCTACATAGTCGATTAAATCTTCAAGATGAATATCTTGGTTGAGATAAGCGGTTTGCCATTCTTGAAGTGTCCAGCCAATGCATTTGTTCTGACTCATTTTTTGCATTCCAACTTGTATACATGATGGAATACAAAAATGCAGAATCTATGCCAATCTAATCAATTTGATTTATCTTTGGTTATAATTGTTATAAATCAATTTGTTGAGAATAAAAAAATAGTTTAATTGAGTGATTCTAAGTGTTTTAGAGTTGCACCAAAACAAGCGCATAGGGGAGCTAATGGTGCTTTTTATGATCAAGCCTTGGGTGGTTTGACGTTAAACTATTTAAAAGTAGGGTTTAAATCATATTCGTTTTTTATGTGAATTAAAGCCAAAAGAATTGAGGTTAAAACATATTCTAAAATAGGATGATTCAAAGAAAATATACACACTCAGTTTTTAATTTTTATGTATAACTTAATGTAATTTTAGCTATACCAAATCTGGAAAGTTGCAAGTTTCATTTAACTCTTGACCAATACAACCGTTGAAATTTTCAGAGATAATCAATAAATCACACGTATGACTTATAATAAACTATTATTTTTATAATTTTGTATTCAGATTTTCTCAACTTTCCTGTGTAATTAATTCTATGCCATATATTGATATACATAAGCAGCCTGGATCTCAATTCAAACATCTGTCGTGAATAACTGGGTCTTTTTTTCGAATAATAATTGATGTACTTAACTTGTATTTATCCTGCATAAGGTGATGATCTAAACTGTCTGTCGATAGCAGATCAATTGCTACTATGTATAAGCTATTGGTAGTAGCCTACTGTATCATCTATGGGGGAGTGGCTTATATTATCCTGATAAGCAACAGCTTCAAGAATTGCGGGTTATGTAGAAGGCTGTAATTGTTAGCGGGTTAAATGAAGTTTGAGTAAATTGCAAACCAGTATGAAAAAAATAAAATTTTAGTGGTCTGGTATTAACTGAAAAACTTTAATATTTCTAGAGTGGATAAAGGAATGAATTGGGTTAAGCTGAATATGGGTGGGATAATATCAAAACTAGAAAAATAGAAACTTACAGATGGATCGGTTATTTATTGAAAAAAGGTTCTGAAATTTAAAAATTTTATTAAAGTTACAAAAAATTAAAGAAATTTTTTGAGACTTTTGTACAATCAGCCACAACTTAAAATTTAATAATAACGATGCCCAATAATATTTATGCTGCAATAGAGCAACTTGGACTTACTGCACAAAAACGTGCCATACATATTCAGTTCAGCAATACCTCGCTTAACGAACAAGTATTCCTTCAGCGCATAGATGGAACGCATGAGCTGAATGCAGGTATAGCGTTACAGCTCCTTTGCTTATCTACCTCCGCTCATATTCCGTTAAAGCAATTTATTGGTAGTCAGGTGGCTGTCGATATTGTCACTGATAAATCAGAACTCAATCGTATTTCAGGCATCATCACCAAGGCGGATGTGGGGGCAAGCGATGGCGCTTTAACTATATATCGTTTAACCGTGGAAGACCCGACAGCTTTATGGAAGCATCGACGTAATTCTAGAGTTTTCATGGCGAAGTCTGTTGTTGATGTGGTTCAAACCATTTTTGCCGAGTGGCAGCAACGTAGTCCCTTATTTGCTTCAAGTTTGATTTTGGATAAAAGTGGTTTAAGCAAAGAATATGATGTGCGCCCATTCATTATGCAAGCGAATGAATTGGATAGTGAGTTTATCCAAAGGCTGCTCTCTTCAGAGGGGATTAACTGGCTTATTGATGAATCTCAGCTCAAAGTGTCCAGTTCAAGTGAACCCATTCAGCCACAAAAACTTAGACTGATTGATGACAACGCTCAATATCAAAGTTTAGAGCGTCAGAATATTCGCTTCCATCGTAGCAGTGCTGTAGAAAGCAGTGATTCGATTACAAATTTTGTCGGACAGCGTTCTATACAACCAACATCTGTCCATATTCAACGTTGGCAAGCAAATGCTTTAGAAATAGAAGAAGGTGCGGGTTCAGTTCAAAGCAAACATAGTGATAATCAAGACAACGCCAGTCTAGGTTTAGAGCAGGCGTGGCATTTCTCACCTGCATGGATACAAGACCTTAAAGGTGAAGATGGAACGACCAAATCAGGCAATAGTCAGATTGAAAAGTTTAATCAAAATCTTGGTCACTATTACGACTTACAAGCCAAGCAATTTATGGCTACCTCGACCGTACGAGATGCACAAGTGGGTTACTGGTTTGAACTCAACGAGCATCCTGAAATTGATCAGCATAGTGGTTCAGACAGAGAATTCTTAATCACATCCAAAAAATTCTATAATCAGAATAATTTACCTAAAGATTTGACCGATCAAATCACAGCTTTGCTGAAACAAACCAATTGGCAACAGGTTGAAATTACAACAAATAATAAAGAAGAACGCCAAGCCAATCACCTCGTCTTACAACGACGTAATATCAGTATTGTTCCAGAGTACAATCCGCTGCGACAACGCCCTATTGCATCGCCACAACGTGCGAAAGTGGTTGGACCAAGTGGTGAAGAAATTCACGTGGATGAATGGGGGCGTATTAAAGTCCGTTTCCTGTTCACGCGTAGTGAAGACAATACTCACGATGGCGGTGCAGGTTCAAATGACAATGACACAGATTCAGCTTGGGTTGATGTGCTCACACCTTGGGCCGGTGAAGGTTATGGTGCACGCTTCTTACCGCGTATTGGTGAAATCGTGGTTATCGACTTCTTTGATGGCAATATCGACAGACCCTTTGTCGTGGGGCGCATCCATGAAGCACAACGTCATCCAAGCAAATTTGACAATACAGGCAAACTGCCTGATACCAAAAAACTGGCAGGAATAAGATCAAAAGAGTATCAAGGAGAAGGCTTTGGGCAACTACGCTTTGATGACACGACGGGTCAGATCAGTACCCAGCTACAAAGTAGTCATGGTGTGACACAACTGAATTTAGGGAATTTGAGTCATCCTAAAGAAACGGACACGAGTGAAGGGCGAGGTGAAGGTTTTGAACTGCGTACTGACCAGTGGGGAGCACTCAGAGCTAAACAGGGTTTATTACTTTCTACCTATCGACAAGATTCAGCAAATGGTCATCATCTTGATGCTTCTGAAACGAAATCACAATTCGAATCTAGTCTAAGTAATTCAAAAGCTTTAAGTGAAGTTGCTAAAAATCAACAAACCGATCCATTAGAAATACTGGATAATCTAAAAGAGTTTATTGAACAAATTGAACAAGAAAGTGAGGCGAAGGCAAAAGCATTTAAACAAGCTTTAATGATATTGACCTCCCCCCATTCGATTGCTCTGACTACAAATGAAGATGTTCACCTTTCAGCAGATGGTCAAATTGGTCACAGTGCAGGGGACAGTATTAATTTTAGTACCCAAAAGAATTTACTTGCACATGCACAAAGTAAAATCAGTTTGTTTGCCGCACAGGACGGTGCGAAATTCTATGCAGGTAAAGGCAAAGTTGAAATACAGGCTCAAGCAGATGGGGCTGATTTGATAGCACGTAAAGGTGTACAGATCATTTCAACTGAAGATGCCATTTACATTACAAGCCCTAAAGAAATTAAATTAATCGCTGATGGTTCGGAACTTAAGATTAATAGTTCTGGAGTCTTTGCAACAACTAGTGGAAAGTTTGAGGTTAAGGCGGGACAGCATTTGTTTGTGGGGGGAAGTAAAACAAATTATGTTTTACCACATTTACCTCTCACTGAAATCAAAAAGGACGACTTAGTTCTAGAATATTTACATAGTGATGGCACACCTGTAAAAGGCGCTGATTTTGAAGTTTTGCTTTCAGATGGAAGTCGAAGAAAAGGTAAATTGGACGATAAAGGCAAAGCTGTTGTTAAAGCTGTTCCAGCTGGTAGAGCCAAAATTCAATATGGAGAAGATCAGTCTGTAGATGATTTTCCTCCTCATGAAATTGATGATTGGTTTCACCAACAAGAATTAGAAACATCCCAAAAGAATGAAAATTAGAGACTAAAATGTCAACAGAGAACCCTCAAAATCAAGCCTTTTGGAACAAAATTGCTAGCAGATCTAATGACGTCCAACAGCAATTTTGGTATGGCGCAGAAAAACTAGCACAGCATATTCAAGATAATCCTGCTAACTATCTTACATACAAAGAGTACAATACGAGTAAGCCTGACCCAAACATGCCTTGGTGGGAAAAAATATTCTTTTACCAAGGTCAGGCAGCGATTAATGAGAGTGTAACTAATCATAATATGGCTGTGGCTGTAATTGATAAAAGTAGTTGGATTTGGGGAATGTTAAAGGGTGATTTCAATAAAAATCCTACGATGTCACAAATCATTGTAAGTGGCTTAATCAGTATGATTCCTGTGGTTGATCAAGTTTGTGATGTTAGAGATTTGATAGCGAATCTAATTGATCTTTCAAAAGAAAATGGGAAAACATCGGATAACTATAAAGCACTCGCTCTCACTGCATTTGGAGTTATTCCTGAAATTGGTTCAGCTATAAAAACGATTGTAAAAGCTGTAAAAGTTAAAGGAGCGAATAAACTAAGCATTATAAAGCTTATGGAAGGCTTCGAAAGTGCTTTCAAAAAGCTAAAAATAAAAAGCCCTTGGAACAATGCCCCTGAAGCATGGCTCAGATCTAAACCATGGCAAAAAATGGGAGAAACAGCTTTAAATGCATTAAATAAATGTATTGATCGTTTAATTCAAGCTATTAACGGTTTCATCAATAAAGTTCGCGGTAGTTTGAAATCAGCTTTGGAAAAGTTCAAAGTTGAGATTACTAATGCAAAGAATGCGATAAAGAAATACATTAAGGATCTTTGTGATGATGTACAAAGAAAATTTCAAGAACTACTACCTCAGCCTCAATTGGGTATGGCTGGTGCGAATGGATCAAATATTCCCACTGGAAGATATGATGTAAATGTACAATCAGGAAGATCTACGTCAACAACTCATAATCAGAGAGAAAGAATTCCAGATCAACAAAGAACCAAGGATAAGAATTTAGATGACCCATGTATCTTAAGGCCATATTCTCCGGATACATGTAAACCTCTAGGAAAAACTGGGCACCATGTTGTTCCAGATAGATGCTTTAGATTAGGTACTAGAACAGGGACAGGTAGAAATTCTTTACCAAATGCAATAAGTGAAGGTGCGGGTTTAGTAGTATGTGTTGAAGGTGCAACACCAACTGCAACTAATGAACATGGTAAAATACATAGGCAATACAGCATATATGAGAAAGCCCTTAAAGGCATTCATATGCCAGAAGCATCTGCTCCACTTGTTGAAGTGGAAATTGCAGGTGCTAAAGCTGTTGCAAGTGTGCTAAAAAAATGCAGTGCAGTAAGTCTAGCTACTCAATTGCGTGTTTATCATCAGGCAAAAGGATTAGCTCCTACTTATCGAGTACGAGTAGATGTAAGGGGTAACACTGCTAGGACACTACCTCCCAATGTTTTTGGATCACCTATTAAGTGAATGACTTCGAGATTAAAGTAAATGAATAATTCATCAATAACATTTGTTACTGGTTGTGCTATAAGCCAATCAAATTTTTATCTGACTTCTAATCTTGATAGCTTAGATACTTGGGATCTCTTTTCAAAAACATTCATATATAAACACCAATCTAATGAATGGGTAGGTATAGATTTAGATGGTTGGAAAGTTATTTCCGTAGCCTTTTTTGAAAATTCAGGGGTATCTTCTTTGCTTGCACTTGAGCAAGATGGCGACTTAGGCATCTTTCAAGAAAATAAAAATCGACTACAAAAAATTCGCGCGATTGATGATTCTAAAATCCAAGGGCAATTCAATAGAATTAGAGTTATAGATAATTTGTTGTATGTTTGTGGCGATGGATCTCAAATTTACGTGAATCATAATGAGGATTGGAGAGCATTAGGAATAGATTTTTCTGAAGAAGTATTAAATATACCAGAAACAGATGAATTAAATATGGATTTGGAGTTGAGCTTTGATGTTAATCTTTATGATATAAATGGATTTAATTCTAATGATATTTATATTTGTGGTATAAAAAAAAATGAAGGTTTCATATCCTATTATAATGGGTCATCTTGGAATGTTATTGAAAGAATAACTCCTTCTCCTTTATATGGAATTACAATATGTCCAGATAAAGAGAACATTATAATTTCAGGAGCGTATGGAACTTTAATAATGGGTAATTTTAAAGATGGTTTTAAAAATCTAAAAAATATAAGTATCAACTCTACTTTTTATTCTACCGCTTACTATAAAGATAAGTTATATATCGCATCAGAAGATGGCCTATATATATATTCAGAAGGAATTTATCAATTAGTTGATGCTATTAAGGATATTAAAGGAATTACATCTATAGAGGAAAAAGATGGTGTTCTATGGGTTCTTTCGTATAAAAAATTGATTCGATTCAATGGAGACGTATGGGAGAGAATTAAACATCCACTTAACGATCCTATTGATCATCAATTCACAAATAATGTTCGGGGTCGAGAGCATTGCCCTCAATCAGGCTATTGGTACACTACAGCAAAAAAAAATTCAAGAAGATTTTTTAATCAAGGTGACATTTTCCCTGATTTTGAAAGTGATTGGGGGGATGTGTACTGGCAGTTTGACGGTGAAAATTAATTTGAATTTTAAACTTTTTGATCTTAGTTCCTCGATTCTTGATTTATTCAAGATACACATGGCTATTCAAACCTTACTATCCAAAGGACTTGGTTGATTATGACTCGAAGTCAATTGCGTCTTTAGATCAACAAGGTAATGCTGAGGATGGTGACAAGCGTTTACGTTGTTTTTCATGTGAAATATGCCCTCAATCAGGTGAATAGTATAGCCCAGCAAACAACATGGAGAAACGTCATTTTAACCAAGGTGATGTGATGCCAGCGATTCCAAATAATGCTTGGGATGAAAAGATTTGGTATTTGGATTTAATACATTAATATGAATGTAAAGGAACTTACAAAGTTCTTTTTTTATAACAAAGATTTTGCAGTTGTTAATGAATAAACTGATTGAGACTAAATGTAAATTATTTAGTTTACAGCAACTAATAATTTTACTACCAGATCATAGTATTGATGGAATAGCTTTGATGATTAGATTACTCAATGAAAGTGATTGGAAAATACAAAGAAGAGAGTCTTATCAAAAGTATAAAGATTATGAAATGGTGGCAACTTCGGCAATAGAAGGGATTCCTATAACTTTAGAAACAATCAACAATTCTAAACAACTACCTTTGGAGTCTATTTATACTAAGCTAATGATGGCATCTAATTTACTTGGAAAAGAAGGATTGGAACTTATCATTTACAGCTATTCAGCAGGATTACCTGTAAAAGAGTTATCAGAATATTTTCCCAATGTTATTGAATATTGGCAGTTATATGCAAAGCATCATATTAATTTTCATAAAAGTAGCGAGTGTGATGGTCATTTAGTTCCACATTTAGAGTTAATTGCGGATGACTATTGGGAAGCATTACAATTAGTTTGTTTTTCGATACTATTTGGTCAACCTGAACATTTACCTACGATCTTGGATATTTTGGCTTATGAAAATGACGAACAAGATGCCTTGTTAGATAAGTTGGTATCACCATGGTTACCTGAGCGTGAAATTTCAGCTGTATATTTAAGACAACTACCTTATCGAAAACTAGATAAAGTATTTGCAGCAAAAGAAGAAGACCGACCTAAGTTGATGTCACAGTATTTAGATGAATGGTATGGTGCTAGCAAACGTGAGCCTTATCATGACCGGCATAAAAGTAGTTTTTTCCCAGGCTATTGGTCGCTTGAAGCAGCGGCAGTTACTGTTATATTAAGAATAGATGATAGTAGCTATCGAGATAAACCTTACTATCCTAAAGATTTGGTTGATTATGCTCGAAGCCAATATACGTCTTTAGATCAACAAGGTAATACTATGATCAAAGAATTACGATAATTTGTTTCTAATAGAAAAAGGCTGCAAATAGCAGCCTTTTTCTATGACAACATATGTGTTGCGTGACGTCAGTGTTTTACCTTACCAGCTCAACGCACCACCAGTCTGATAATCTGTCACACGTGTTTCGAAGAAGTTCTTCTCTTTACGCAAGTCCATCATTTCAGACATCCACTGGAATGGGTTGTTCACACCAGCAAACTGCTCAGGTAAGCCCAACTGTGCTAAACGGCGGTTACAGATGAATTTCAAGTATTCTTCCATCATCGCAGCATTCATACCCAATACACCACGTGGCATAGTGTCACGCGCATATTCGATTTCAAGCATCGTACCTTCAAGAATCATTTGAATGATTTCTTCTTGGAATTCAGCAGTCCACAAGCTTGGGTTTTCGATCTTGATTTGGTTAATCATATCGATACCAAAGTTCAAGTGCATCGACTCATCACGTAAGATGTATTGGAATTGCTCAGCAACACCATTCATTTTGTTACGACGGCCCATCGACAAGATTTGGCTGAAACCACAGTAGAAGAAAATCCCTTCAAGAACACAGTAGAATGCGATCAAGTTGCGAAGCAAAATTTGGTCGTTTTCAGGTGTACCTGTTTGGAAAGTAGGATCACACAAAGACTGCGTATATTTCAAGCCCCAAGCTGCTTTACGTGCGACTGATGGTACTTCGCGGTACATGTTGAAGACTTCGCCTTCATCCATACCTAAAGATTCGATACAGTATTGGTAAGCGTGAGTGTGAATAGCTTCTTCAAACGCTTGACGTAAAATGTATTGGCGGCATTCAGGGTTGGTAATGTGACGGTAAATCGCCAAGACCAAGTTGTTTGCAACCAATGAGTCTGCTGTAGAGAAGAAACCAAGTGAGCGCATAACAATGGTACGTTCGTCTTCAGTTAAGCCATTTTCAGACTTCCAAAGCGCGATGTCATGGTTCATGTTCACTTCTTGAGGCATCCAGTGGTTTGCACAACCGTCTAGATATTTTTGCCAAGCCCATTCGTATTTGAACGGTACAAGTTGGTTTAAGTCCGCACGACAGTTAATCATAGCCTTGTCGTCAACTTGTACACGTTGTGCGCCCATTTCTAGTTCTTCTAGACCTGGAGCAACATCTAAGCTTTCTAAGGCGTTAGATGCTCTTGCCAACGGATCGGCTGAATTTGTTGATCGGCTTCGAGGGGTTGAAGCGGGTTGTGCAGTTGCCACATTCTTCTGTGGTTGCTCTGCAGCAGATACCATCTGCGGATTAGCCGCTTTTTGCGGTTCGACGGGCGCAGACTTGTGTTCAGGTGCAGCCGGTTTTTGCGAATCATCTTCGAAATCGTCCCAACTTAGGATAGACATATCAATTCTCTCTACGTTGCTTTATATCTTTTATCGACAACCAGCTACGCTGAGATGTCTTACTATACGCTTAATTTGTGAAAGCAAAATTAAGTTTTGCCAACCGTTGTTCTAAAACTGTGCATAGAACGCGATTCTCACGACTTATTTTGCTTTCGCTTTTTGCTTTGGTTTGCTTTTACCCAAAAGTAGGCAATGGGCATATAAAACAAAACCACAAAGGAAATCACCAAGGTCGCAAGACCTAACATATAGTTATGTGTCATATGGAGCATGGTGATTTCCTAGGTTGTCTTTAATTTTTTAATCTCCCTAAATCCCTCTTTATGAAAGAGGGACTTTCACACCTCAATAAGTTTGGTGTAATTCCCCTCCTTTTAGGAGGGGTTAGGGGAGGTTATTACTGACAAGCCTCACAGTCTGGATTGTCAATTGAACACGCCATTGGCACTGGAGCGGCTTGACCGAAGCCTTCATCTTCAGTAACCACTTCTGGTTTAACTTCCTGAGCAACTGCTGCAACAGGCGCTGCCGTTACAGTTGCAGGTTTTACTGCATTCAATGCACCAGTGTTAATGGTTGATTTCTCAGCAGAAGTTGCACCTAAAGCTCGGAGGTAATACGTTGTTTTTAGACCACGTAACCAAGCCATTTTATAGGTCAAGTCCAGTTTCTTACCGTTTGCACCAGAGATGTAAAGGTTTAAAGACTGCGCTTGATCGATCCATTTTTGACGACGTGATGCAGCATCCACAATCCAACGTGGCTCAACTTCAAATGCCGTTGCGAAGATTGCTTTAAGCTCTTCAGGAATACGAGAAATCTTTTGAACTGAACCTTCGAAGTGTTTCAGATCATTCACCATCACAGAGTCCCATAGACCACGGTCTTTCAACGCACGTACTAGGTACGGGTTGATCACTGTGAATTCACCTGATAGGTTCGATTTTACATATAAGTTTTGGAATGTTGGCTCAATCGACTGAGACACACCACAAATGTTTGAAATGGTTGCAGTCGGTGCAATGGCCATCACGTTCGAGTTACGCATACCGTCTTTTTGAACTTTGGCACGTAAAGTGTCCCAGTCCAAACGTTGAGTGCGGTCAACTTCAAACATACGCTCAGGACGTGTTTTAGCAACAAGGTCAAGCGAGTCAATAGGCAGGATACCTTGATCCCACAGTGAACCTTTGAATGTCTCATAAGTACCACGTTCAACAGCCAAATCACTTGATGTTGAAATTGCGTAGTAGCTGATCACTTCCATCGATTCATCAGCAAAGTCTACTGCTGCATCAGAACCATAAGCGAGTTGCATTTCATACAGCGCATCTTGGAAGCCCATGATACCCATACCCACTGGGCGGTGTTTCAAGTTCGAGTTTTTCGCTTGAGGTACAGCGTAGTAGTTAATGTCGATCACGTTATCGAGCATACGAACCGCTGTTTTCACTGTACGTGCAAGCTTTTCACGGTCTAACACACCACCTTGAACGTGTTGTACAAGGTTGATTGAACCTAAGTTACATACCGCAATTTCATCTTTGCTTGTGTTTAATGTGATTTCTGTACACAAGTTAGAAGAGTGAACTACACCAACGTGTTGTTGTGGTGAACGTAAGTTACATACGTCTTTGAATGTGATCCACGGGTGACCTGTTTCAAACAACATCGACAGCATTTTGCGCCACAAATCTTTTGCACGGATTTTCTTGTGCAACATGTTTGTTTCTTTTGCAATTGCTTCATAGTGTGCATAACGCTCAGCGAATTCTGCACCCATTAAGTCGTGTAGGTCTGGTGTTTCAGACGGCGTGAACAGTGTCCATTCAGCATCTTCAAAAACACGTTGCATAAACAAGTCAGGAACCCAGTTTGCCGTGTTCATGTCATGCGTACGGCGACGGTCATCACCGGTGTTTTTACGTAACTCTAGGAACTCTTCGATGTCCAAGTGCCAAGTTTCAAGGTATGCACAGACTGCACCTTTACGCTTACCACCTTGGTTTACCGCAACAGCAGTATCGTTCGCCACTTTAAGGAATGGAACTACACCTTGTGACTTACCGTTTGTACCTTTGATATACGAGTTCAGAGCACGAACTGGCGTCCAGTCATTACCTAAACCGCCTGCCCATTTAGACAACATTGCGTTATCACGCATAGCGCCATAAATGTCATACAGGTCATCATCAATCGTGGTCAAGTAGCAGCTCGACAACTGAGGACGTAGCGTACCTGAGTTAAACAGGGTAGGCGTAGATGCCATGTAATCAAAGCTCGACAATAGGTTGTAGAACTCGATTGCACGTTCTTCACGGTTTGCTTCGTTGAGTGAAAGACCCATCGAAACACGCATAAAGAATAATTGTGGCAATTCGAAACGTACGCCATCTGAGTGGATGAAGTAACGATCAAATAATGTTTGTAGACCTAAGTACGTAAATTGGTTTGAGCGTTCTGGTTGAATCGCTGCGGCCAATTTCGCAAGGTCAAAGTTAAGAAGCTCTGGTGAAAGTAGGTCTAGCTCAATCCCTTTCTTCAGGAAAGTTTCTAAAGCATCACCTTCAGTTGTGTCTTCAGACAAACCAAGGAAAGTTAAACCTGTTGCGACCAATTCATCACGAAGTAGGCGGGCCGTCACGTAGGTATAGTTTGGTTCTTGTTCGATACGGGTACGTGTTGCCATCATCATCGTGGTTGCGATATCAGACGCTTTTACACCGTTGTAAAGGTTTTTGATGGTTTCATCGATGATCGCTTGAACATTAATGCCTTCTAAACCTTCAGCCGCTTTTGTTACAGTCGCTTCAAGCTTACGCATGTCAAGCGGTTGAAGCTGACCATTCGCGTCAGTGATTTGTAAGGTTGGGTGATGGTTTTCACCTGCTTGTTTACGTGCGCCAGCACGTTGATCGCGGTAGATGACATACGCACGAGCAACTTTCTGTTCACCTGTACGCATCAGCGCAAGTTCAACTTGGTCTTGGATTTCTTCGATGTGAATTGTACCGCCAGAAGGTAGGCGGCGACTGAACGTATTTAATACCATCTCGGTAAGTTGAGAAATACGATCGTGGATGCGGCTTGAGTCAGCACTTTGTTGGCCTTCAACAGCCAAAAATGCCTTACCAATGGCAACAGAGATTTTTTCTGCGTCAAAGCTGGCAACATCTCCAGTGCGTTTAATCACCTGAATTTGACCAGGGGTTGAATTCGATACGCTCATGCTAGCATAGCTCCATTTTGTCATCTATTTTTATGTCTATGGACCATTTGAACTGGGCAATTTTTATGCCACAGTGTTTGAGGTTTAAACACAAGACCTAGTGGTTTAAAAATTAATTGAACACAAGATACGGGAAAATTCAGGGTAGATCAATATTGACATTTTATTAAATATTTTGATCGATCTGGTCTCGAAAAGATCTCAAAAAGATCCCTTTTTTATGATTCTTGTATTAAGCCTTATTAGACAAGGCGATAGCATAACAAAGCTCGGTTTAAGTGCTTATAGATAACATTGTGGATAAGTTCAAAACAGACGAATGAGTGAGTTATAAACTGTTCAAACAGTGGCTTGGTATGAAAAATCGCCATTTTGTAAAGAAACGTTTCTTTTGCTTTGGTTGGATATACAGCAAACGCGAGAAAGCGCTCATTTGGAGGCTAAAAAAATGTATAACAAAATGCTACTTTGATGTATCAGTTTGGTGAACAAGATCTTGTTTACAATGTAAACGTGTGTATATTGCAAAATATATCAGAGCGTATCCCTTGGATTTTAAAGGATACGTTAAGTCGTCAAAATAAAGGGGCACTCCATGAGCCAAGAAGAAAAGTTACCAAAAATTTTAATCGTAGAAGACGATGAGCGCCTAGCTCGCTTAACTCAAGAATACCTAATCCGTAATGGTCTTGAGGTTGGGGTAGAACCCGATGGTAACCGTGCCATTCGCCGTATTATTGCAGAACAACCCGATATGGTGGTGTTGGATGTGATGCTTCCAGGTGCAGATGGTTTAACCATTTGCCGTGAAGTTCGTCCACATTATCACCAGCCGATTTTGATGTTGACTGCACGTACTGAAGATATGGATCAAGTGCTTGGTCTAGAAATGGGTGCAGATGACTATGTGGCAAAACCAGTTCAGCCACGTGTTTTACTTGCACGTATTCGTGCTTTATTACGTCGTACTGACAAAGCGCCAGAAGATGAAGTTGCGCAGCGTATCGAATTTGATGATCTGGTGATCGATAACGGCGGTCGTTCAGTGACTTTAAATGGTGAGTTGGTTGACTTTACCAGCGCTGAATACGACTTATTGTGGTTGTTGGCTTCAAATGCAGGTCGCATTCTTTCTCGCGAAGACATTTTCGAGCGCTTACGTGGTATTGAATATGACGGTCAAGACCGTTCAATTGATGTGCGTATTTCGCGTATTCGTCCAAAAATTGGTGATGATCCTGAAAATCCAAAACGTATTAAAACGGTACGTAGTAAAGGCTACTTATTTGTAAAAGAAACCAATGGTCTTTAAGCCGTTTATTTGATTCGTTAAAACGGGACATTTTTAGTGTTCAAACACAGTATATTCTTGCGTATCTATGCTGGGCTGGTAGTGTTGGTCGCTATTGTTGCCCTCATGGGATATTTGCTTGTGCAAATTATTAACTATCAGCGAGTGCAAGAATATCGCGAGTCTTTGACGGACGGGATTTCCTTTATTATTAGTGAAGGTGTATCCCGTCAGACCAATGCACAGCAAAAAGCAGACTGGATTTCAGATGCTTCAGATTTGCTGGAACTGCCGATTAATATGATCCCTACCGATAAGGTGGATTTGAGTCGTGCAGAATTAAAACGGATCAGTGAGCGTAAAGCAGCTGTGCGTTATGATGCGCAGACACAAGTCGCATACCTGATTATTGGTCTAAAGGATGATCCGAAACATTTACTGTATATTAAAGTAGATAAGATTGGCGAGTTGCAAATGAAAGCACTCCCGATTTTTATCCTAGATTATTTGGTGTATTACCCAGGTCAAGAAGAAGAGTACTTGGAAAAAGTACAGAAACATTTCTCTTATCCTGTGCAGATTGAAGAAGTACAAAATCTGGCTTTAGAGTCGGAGCAGATAGGGCGTTTACGTTTAGATCATAGCGTGATCTTATATCGTGATAGTGCCTCTGTGCGTGGCACCACCATTTCTATTGTGTCTCCACCTTTACCAAGTTCACCGAGCAAGGTTTTGGTATTGGGTCCTGTACCTATTTTCAACTGGATGCCGTTTCAGCTCGCAGCAGGGATTACCTTGTTGAGCCTGTTTGTGCTGAGTTTAGGGGTGTATGGCTTGCTTGTGCCGATGCAGCGTAAACTGCGAGAGGTCAATTACGGTTTAAACCGTATGAAAGCAGGTGATATGACCCTACGTTTGCCTGTCGATGGCACGGATGAAATGGCCAGTCTAGCAAATAGCTATAACAGCATGTCAGACCATATTCAGCGACTCATCGAGGCGCAGCGCGAGCTGATGCGTGCGGTATCGCACGAGCTTCGTACGCCCGTTGCTCGGATTCGTTTTGGTATGGAAATGCTGGCTGAAGAAGATGATTATGAATACCGTCTTCAGCAAGTCGATATGATTGATAAAGACATTGAGGCTTTAAATACCTTAATTGATGAAATCATGACCTATGCCAAGTTGGAGCAGGGCACGCCCTCACTCGATATTGAAAACATTGTATTGTTTGAAGTCTTAGATCAGGTGGTGGTTGAGACGGAAGCTTTAAAGACCCAAAAAGAAATTCATTTAAATGCTCCTCCTTTAACCTTGAAAGTTGAAGCTGAGCGCCGTTATTTACACCGTGTGGTGCAGAACTTGGTTGGTAATGCGGTTCGTTATGGCGACCATCAGGTGCTGGTCAGTGGTGGTATTAATGACAGTGGTATGGCCTATGTTTGTGTTGAAGATGATGGGCCAGGTATTCCAGAAGACGAGCGAGAGCGCGTTTTTGAAGCCTTTGCACGTTTGGATGATAGTCGGACTCGAGCATCGGGTGGCTATGGTTTAGGTTTGTCGATTGTGAGCCGGATTGCCTATTGGTTCGGTGGTAGCGTTAAAGTCGATCAGAGTCCAAGTCTCGGTGGTGCACGTTTTACCATGACATGGCCGGCACATCGCTTTAGTAAGTCTAAAAAGAAGTATAGTGTTAAAGATAGTACAGATTCAAAAAGTTAAGCATTAAAAAAGCACCGAATTTCGGTGCTTTTTTATTTTTCATGCTGACTTATTCTTGAATGCTGGCATCGGGAGAAATAATCTGCTTGCCTTGTTTTAGGCTTTCAAGCGCATCTGCATTAAAGTCAATCAATAACGAGTTGTTTTGGGTGTCTATGCCATAACGGCTAATGAGCTTTTGATCACCATTAATCGTTTCAATTTTATATTCATCCACAATATTCATAATGCCATCAAGGTTGGTGGTGGCTGAAGCTTTGTCTTGGCGAAAAAGTTCATAAATGTCGCGTAAATCAAAGATGGCATTATTGGCATCGGGGTGTTTACGAACATAAGTTTCAACATGGCGAATAAGCAACTGGGCAAATAAAAAATAGTTAGGTTTATGGGTGAATTCCAGACTCATGTGGTGCTCCTTATTCTTTGTTGTTGGTTGTCTCTATCAATAGCACAAGAAAAAGCCAAGTGCATTAATTGATTGGAGTGATTTGCAAAAAAATACAAAAAATATGAGTGACTTAATCTACTTTTGTACTTTTAAAATAAGCAAAATGCTACGGTTGCTGAGCTGAGTTTTTTAAACTGCTGATTGTGTGATTGTTATAGGAATCAGGCTGAAAAATGCTTTATAGGCTTTGTTTGAATGTCAAAATTTGGAAAAATAATAGAATAGTAGTGTTTTATTAGATAAAGCGATTGGTTTCGAAATAAAAGGGCTTTCATCGAAAAAATCTCAAAAAACGAAGAGAAATCATCCTAAAGACGAAGGTCTATAAGCTAGCAACTTACGTCAGCAATCGGGTACAATTGGCGGGATTAATTTTGTGTTTGGTGTATTTGAAGGCCAATACATGCATTCTTTGTTAATAAATTAGGCCTGCCAGGAGTTATCCCCGCATGAGTGCCATTACTCCATACGAATGGGCAATTATTGCCTTCGTGATCGGCGTTACATTTCTTTGCGTCTTTATGCTCACTGTCCCATTACTCCTTGGGGGTAAGTCATGGGGTCGTGCAAAGCAAGAGCAATTTGAATCAGGTGTGGTTGGTGCTGGTGGCGCACGTATCCGCCTGTCAGCAAAGTTCTATTTGGTTGCAATCTTCTTCGTCGTATTCGACTTAGAGGCGCTTTACCTTTACGCATGGGCTACATCGGTTCGTGAAGTGGGTTGGGTGGGTTTCACCACTGCAGCAGTATTTATTTTAGTTTTACTCGTTGGTTTGGTTTATGAATTGTCTACTGGTGCGCTTAACTGGTCGCCTTCTGACAAACGTAAAGCAGCAGGGATTAAACCTAAAGTTGGTTCTCCAAATATGAATCTTGCAGAAATCACTCGCTTTAATTCAATTGAAGAGTTGGTTATGGACCCTACAGGTCAAATCCCAGCTCAATCATCTGGTCGTGTGAAAGATAAGTCACCGGCTAAATCGTCTGATAAGGAGTAACTCGGGATGAAATATACATTAACCCGTGCGAATCCGGATGCTGATCAATATCCACTTCAAGAGCGTCAAATCGTAACGGATCCGCTTGAAGAAGAAGTGAATAAAAATGTGTTCATGACTCGTTTAGAGGACGTGGCACATACAGCAGTGAACTGGGGTCGTAAGAACTCAGTTTGGCCGTTTAACTTTGGTACATCTTGCTGCTACGTAGAGTATGCAACGACTTTAACAGGCGTGCATGACTTGTCGCGTTTCGGTGCCGAAGTAATCCGTGCTTCACCTCGTCAGGCTGACTTGATGATTGTTGCAGGTACATGTTTCGTCAAAATGGCTCCAGTTATTCAACGTTTATATGAACAAATGTTGGAACCGAAGTGGGTTATTTCAATGGGCGCATGTGCAAACTCTGGCGGTATGTACGATATTTATTCAGTTGTACAGGGTGTGGATAAAATCATCCCAGTCGATGTTTATATTCCAGGTTGCCCACCCCGTCCAGAAGCATTAATCCAAGCATTAATGTTGTTACAAGACCAAATTCAACTAGAGCGCCGTCCACTTTCTGCCGTGATTGGTGATGATCTTAAGCCAGTGTATAAGCCAAAGATGATGCCAGAACGTGACCGTAAGAATGCTGAACGTATTGCAGTGAAAAACTTACGCTCTATGGATGAAATTAAATAATTTAAACGACAGTTGTTTTGATGCACCCGGTCTGGGTGTAGTTGTCGTTTAGGTTGAATGAATTTGTATTAAATAGGAAGCCAAGCCAATGGCTGAAACTGAAAACGCTATGCCAGAGTCAGCGCAAGTTGATTCACGCCCAGCATTTGCAATTGTAGAAGAGCTCAAAACCAAATTTGGCGAGAACTTCTATGTGCAAACGACTTTTGAAGACTTTCCAACAGTCTGGGTTGAGCGCGCGCGCGTACAAGAAGTTTTAATGTTCTTGCGTACAGTGTCACGTCCATACGTGATGTTGTTTGACTTGTCTGCGGTAGATGAACGTTTACGTACACACCGCGACGGTTTGCCTGCGTCTGACTTTACTGTGTTCTATCATTTATTATCGCTTGAGCGTAATAGTGATATTCGTATCAAAGTTGCATTGAATGAAAATGATGTAAATCTTCCAACTGCAACCAACATTTGGCCAAATGCCAACTGGTACGAACGTGAAGCTTACGATATGTTCGGGATCAATTTCGAAGGGCATCCAATGCTCCGTCGTATTTTGTTGCCAACCTATTGGGAAGGTCACCCTCTTCGTAAAGAATACTCTGCACGTGCCACTGAATATACACCGTATATGCAGAACCAAGCGAAGCAGGATTACGAACAGGAACACCTTCGTTTCGTACCTGAAGATTGGGGTATGAAGCGCGGAAATGACGACGAAGATTTCATGTTCCTTAACTTAGGTCCGAACCACCCATCTGCGCACGGTGCTTTCCGTATCATTTTGCAGTTGGACGGTGAAGAAGTGAAAGACTGTGTGCCTGATATTGGCTATCACCACCGTGGTGTGGAAAAGATGGCTGAGCGTCAAACTTGGCATTCATTTATTCCTTATACCGACCGTGTCGACTACTTAGGTGGTTGTGCGCAAAACATGCCTTATGTGATGGGTGTGGAGCAAATGGCGGGTATTACTGTACCTGACCGCGCACAATGTATCCGTGTCATGATGTCTGAATTGTTCCGTATCAATAACCACTTATTGTATATCGGTACTGCGATTCAAGATGCCGGCGGTATGACACCAGTCTTCTACATGTTTGCGGATCGTCAAAAAATCTATGACGCGATTGAAGCAATCACTGGTTACCGTATGCACCCAGCATGGTTCCGTATCGGTGGTACAGCGCATGACTTGCCAAACAACTGGCAGCATCTGATTCGTGAAATCCTAGATTGGATGCCGAAGCGTATGAATGAATACTATACAGCTGCATTACGCAACTCAGTATTTATTGGTCGTACCCGTAACGTAGCTCAATATGATGCAAAATCTGCATTGGCTTGGGGCGTGACTGGTACAGGTCTGCGTGCAACAGGTATTGATTTTGACGTTCGTAAATATCGCCCGTACAGTGGCTATGAAAACTACGACTTCGACATCCCACTTGAGTACGAAGGCGATGCTTATGCACGTGTGATGGTTCACTTCCGTGAAATTGAAGAATCACTCAAAATCGTGAAGCAATGTTTAGACAACATGCCTTCAGGTGCGTACAAAGCAGATCACCCATTGGCTGTTCCACCACCAAAAGACAAGACTTTACAAGACATTGAAACCTTGATTACGCACTTCTTAAGCGTATCTTGGGGTCCAGTCATGCCTGCAGGTGAAGCATCTGTGATGGCGGAAGTGGTAAAAGGTGCGTCGAACTACTACTTGACTTCAGACAAGTCAACCATGAGTTACCGTACCCGTATTCGTACACCGACCTTCACGCATTTACAGCAAATGCCTTCTGTGATTAACGGCAGCTTAATGTCTGACTTGATCATTTATTTAGCGACTATTGACGTCGTTATGGCTGACGTGGATCGCTAAGGGGTAAACGCATTATGATGATTTTGACTGATAAAAAGCCACGCGTGAATGTTGAAGGGATTTTGACTACGGACGAAATCCACGAAATTGAACATCACATTGGTCACTACCCGTACCCACGCGCAGCATCTTTGGATGCTTTGAAGTGTGTACAACGCCGTAATGGCTGGGTAGATGACGCGCAGCTAAACGCCATTGCTCAGTTATTGACAATCAGTGTTGCTGATTTGGAAGGTGTTGCAACTTTCTATAACCGTATTTACCGTCAACCCGTGGGTCGTAACGTCATTTTACTTTGTGACTCGATCGCGTGCTTCTTGATGGGTGCGGAAACTTTAGCAGAAGCTTTTCAGCGCGAGTTAGGCATTCAGTTTGGTCAAACGACTGCTGATGGTCGTTTTACTTTGCTGCCGATTTGCTGCTTAGGTAACTGTGACAAAGGCCCAACCTTAATGGTGAATGAAGACACTCACGGTTTGGTTGAAGTTTCTTCAGTGAAACAGTTATTGGAGAAGTATGTATGAATACCGAACCAAAACCAATTTATGGCGAAGGTAACCCAGAAACGCATCCATTAACTTGGCGTTTGAGTAAGCAAGAGCACGTTCGTAATGCAGATGCTTACGAAGCGCTTGAAGGTTATGCGGGGCTGAAAAAAGCAATCACCATGCCGCCGAAAGATGTGCTTGAAGTGATTAAAGCTGCGACCGTAAAAGGCCGTGGTGGTGCAGGCTTCCCAGCAGGGATCAAATGGTCTTTGATGGCGCCAAATGACAACTCAGGTCCACGTTACCTGATTTGTAATGCCGATGAGATGGAACCAGGGACCTTCAAAGACCGTTTGTTGATGGAAAAACTTCCTCACCAATTGATCGAAGGGATGTTGATTGCAGCGTATACGCTAGAAGCAACCCATGGTTATATCTTCATTCGTGGTGAGTACATTGAAGCAGCTGCTTACTTAAATGAAGCGCTTGAGCAAGTTCGTGCCAAAGGTTACTTGGGTGAAAACATCCTTGGAACTGGTTGGAACTTCGAGTTGCATGTGCACACAGGTGCGGGTCGTTATATCTGTGGTGAAGAAACCGCATTGATCAACTCGCTTGAAGGTCGCCGTGCAAACCCACGTACGAAACCACCATTCCCACAAGTTGCAGGTGCTTGGGGTCGTCCTACCATTGTTAACAATGTAGAGACCTACAATAACTTACCAGCAATCATGTTGCGTGGTCCTGAATGGTATATCGGCTTATCTGCGGGTAAGTCGAAAGATCCAGGCACAAAAATTTATGGTGCATCTGGCAAGGTGAAATTCCCTGGTCTTTGGGAGCTTCCATTTGGTACAACTGCGCGTGAAGTCATTGAAGACTATGCGGGCGGTATGCGTGATGGCTTGAAGCTTAAAGCATGGTTACCGGGTGGTGCGTCTACAGACTTCTTGGCTGCTGAACACATTGATCTACCGATGGATGCTGAGAGCATCATGAAAGCAGGTTCACGTTTAGGTACGTGTTTGCTGATGGTGGTTGATGAAACGCAATGTATGGTTTCAGCGACACGTAACTTAGAAGAATTCTTTGCACGTGAGTCATGTGGTTTCTGTACGCCTTGTCGTGATGGTTTACCGTGGGCGGTGAAAGCACTGAAAGCATTGGAAGATGGTACAGGTAAGAAAGAAGATATCGATCACTTACAAGAACTTACTCGTAAGCTTTGGATTGGTAAGACTTTCTGTGCGCATGCTCCAGGTGCAATGGAACCGTTGATGGGTGCACTCAAATATTTCCGTGGCGAGTTTGAAGCAAAAGTAGTGAATGCTGCTGCGCAAACTAGCAACGTAGAACAAGCTTAAGGAATTCGACTATGGCTACAATTCATGTCGATGGCAAATCGTACGAAGTCAATGGCTCAGAGAACTTGCTGCAAGCATGTTTATCTTTGGGTATTGATATCCCGTACTTTTGTTGGCATCCATCCTTAGGTTCTGTCGGTTCTTGCCGTCAATGTGCCGTGACTCAATACGCGAACGCTGAAGATACGCGTGGTCGTTTAGTCATGTCATGTATGACGCCTGCATCTGACAATACCTACATCTCGATTGAAGACAAAGAAGCGAAAGACTTCCGTGCGTCAATTGTTGAGTTCTTGATGACGAATCACCCACATGACTGCCCAGTCTGTGAAGAAGGTGGGCACTGTCATTTACAAGATATGACCGTGATGACTCAACACGACCGTCGTCGTTACCGTTTTACTAAACGTACGCACTACAACCAAGAGCTGGGCTCATTCATTTCACATGAAATGAACCGTTGTATCGCATGTTATCGTTGTGTTCGTTACTACAACGACTATGCGGGTGGTACAGACTTTGGTGTGTATGCAAGTGCGTCACGTGTTTACTTTGGTCGTCCTGAGTCAGGTACTTTAGAATCTGAATTCTCGGGTAACTTAACTGAAGTCTGTCCAACAGGTGTATTCACCGACAAAACTCACTCAGAACGCTATAACCGTAAGTGGGACATGCAGTATGCGCCAAGCGTATGCCAAGGCTGTTCTTCGGGTTGTAATATTTCTCCGGGTGAGCGTTATGGCGAACTTCGTCGTGTCGAAAACCGTTTCAACGGCGAAGTAAACCAATACTTCTTGTGTGATAAAGGTCGTTTTGGTACGGGCTATGTGAACCGTGCAGATCGTCCACGTCAACCGCAGTTCCGTGATGGTGCTGAAGTAACTACAGTTTCTGTAGATCAGGCATTAGATACCGTGATTGCAAATATCCAAGGCAAAAAAGTTTTGGGTATTGGTTCTCCACGTGCATCACTTGAGTCGAACTTCGCGCTTCGCGAATTAGTTGGTCAAGAGAACTATTCAACAGGTATGTCTCAAAAAGAGCAAAACTTGGTTGAATTGGCTGCATCGATTATGCAAACCGAAGGTGTATATAATCCGGGTATGCGTGAAATCGAAAGCTATGATGCTGTGCTTATTTTGGGTGAAGACTTAACGCAAACTGCGCCACGTATGGCGTTGTCTGTTCGTCAAGCGGCGAAAAACAAAGCCAAAGAAATGGCTGCGGAACGTCGTACCCAAGACTGGTTAGCAGAACCGCTACAACGTATTGCTCAAGATGCGAAATCACCGATTTTCATCCTCGCTGCAACGCAAACACGCTTAGCTGATGTTGCTGCTGGTGAAGTGGTTGCTTCTCCAAACGACATCGCTCGTTTAGGTTTTGCCGTTGCTGCTGCTGTGAAGGGTGATGCAATTCTTGGTCTGGCAGATGATGCGAAAGCATTTGCTCAGAACATTGCAGATACATTGAAAGCGGCGAAGAAACCGCTGATCATTTCAGGTACAAGTTTACAAGACGCATCCATCATGGAAGCTGCTGCACAAGTTGCGCAAAACCTTGGTGGAAATACTGGCTTAACCTTGACGGTTCCTGAAGTGAACTCTATGGGCTTAGCAATCTTCGGTGGTCAAAGCTTAGAACAAGCGTTTGCGCAAGACTATGACACGGTTGTGATCGTTGAAAATGATCTATTCCGTCGTTTGCCAGCGGTACAAGTTGAAGCAGCACTTTCTGGTAAGGACGTGATTGTTTTAGATCACTCTGAAACTGAAACTGTGAAGAAAGCGGATATCGTACTTTCTGCTGCGTCATTTGCTGAAGGCGATGGTACGGTTGTCTCTCAAGAAGGCCGTGCACAACGTTTCTACCAAGTGTATGACCCGAGCTACTACAAACCTGAACTGGCGATTAAAGAATCTTGGCGCTGGTTACATGCCATTGAAACAGGCGTGAAGGGCAAAGCGATTTCTTGGACCTTACTTGATGATGTCATCGAGTCAGTTGCGAAAAACGTACCTGCACTTGCTGCGATTCAAGATGTGGCTCCAGATGCGGGCTTCCGTGTCCATGGTTTGAAAGTTGCGCGTGAACCGCGTCGTTACTCTGGTCGTACCTCTATGCGTGCACCATTAAACGTGCATGAACCGAAACAACCGACAGATATCGACTCGGCATTAACATTCTCTATGGAAGGTTATGTCGGGAACCAGACTCCGTCTCCACTGGTACCATTTGCATGGTCAGCAGGTTGGAACTCACCGCAAGCTTGGAATAAATTCCAAGATAACGTGGGTGGTCACTTAAAAGGTGGTGATTCGGGTGTGCGTTTATTCGATCGTTTAGCGAAGCGCCCAGCACGTACTTTCGTTGCTCCAGCAGTTGTGGTTGCAAACCCTGAAAGCTTCCGTTTAGTGCCGATGCATCACATTTTCGCTTCTGGTGAATTTACTGTGAAAACACCTGCGATGGAATCACGTATTCCTGAAGCGGTCTTTGCAGTGGGTGAGCAAGATGCAACTCGTTTGAATGTTCAAGATGGTCAAAAAATCACTGTGAAAGCAGGTGAGACTTCGATCGTACTTCCAGTTCAAGTGATTGATTATTTACCTACAGGTTATATTGGTTATCCAGTTGGTCTTGCACCTACGGTTTCACTTGCTGAGCCTGTATCAGTCGCGGTAGGAGCGTAATTCATGCAACAAGAATTAATCCGTCAAACGCCGCTTTGGGCTGAGAACTGGCCAATTGCCTACTCAGTCATTCAAGCGATTGTGATTTTACTCGTTGTAGTACTCATCGCTGCGTTGATGTCTTTTATTGAGCGTCGTTTACTGGGCTTATGGCAAGACCGTTATGGTCCGAACCGTGTAGGTCCTGGGGGGATGTTCCAGATCGTTGCCGACATGTTGAAAATCATGTTCAAAGAAGACTGGACACCAAAGTTTGCTGACAAATTGACTTTCCGTTTAGCTCCTGCTGTTGCCATGGCAACAGCAGTGATGTCATTCATGGTTATTCCTGTATCACCATACTTAGGTGTTGCAGACATGAGCATCGGTCTATTGTTCTTTATGGCAATGGCAGGTATTGCCGTCTATGCCGTATTGTTTGGTGGTTGGTCATCAAATAACAAATATGCATTGCTTGGTGGTCTACGTTCTGCAGCTCAAACCATTTCGTATGAAGTGTTCTTGGGTATTTCATTGATGGGTGTGGTTGCAATTGCAGGCTCATTCAACATGCGTGAAATTGTAGAAGCACAAAAAGATGTATGGTTTGTCATTCCACAGTTCTTAGGTTTCTTAATCTTCGTGGTTGCAGGTGTTGCGGTCACTCACCGTCACCCATTTGACCAACCAGAAGCAGAACAAGAATTGGCGGAAGGTTACCACGTCGAGTACGGCGGTATGAAATGGGGGATGTTCTTCGTTGCGGAATACGTCAACGTAGTTCTGATCTCTGCATTGATCGTCACGCTATTCTTCGGTGGTTGGTTAGCGCCATTTAACATCGATATTCCGTTCATTCCACCAGTATTCTGGTTCATTATCAAAACAGCATTCTTTGTGATGATGTTTGTCTTGGCTCGTGGTTCACTTATGCGTCCGCGTTATGACCAAGTGATGAACTTTGGTTGGAAGATTTGCTTACCATTAGCGTTAGTTAACTTATTAGTTACTGGCGCAGTGATTCTGTGGTAAGGGCAGGGAGAATAAAATGTATAAAATTCTAGCTGGGTTCGGGTCAATCGTACGTTCACTGTGGATGGTTTTCTCACACGTGACACGTAAACGTGACACCATTCTTTACCCAGAAGTGCCAGCCGAACAAATTGTTCCACCACGTTTCCGTGGTCGTATCGTGTTAACACGTGACCCAGATGGTGAAGAACGTTGTGTTGCGTGTAACTTATGTGCAGTTGCATGTCCAGTTGGCTGTATTTCACTACAAAAAGCAGAAAAAGAAGATGGTCGTTGGTATCCGGAGTTTTTCCGTATCAACTTCTCACGTTGTATTTTCTGCGGTATGTGTGAAGAAGCATGTCCGACGACTGCAATTCAAATGACACCAGATTTCGAGTTGGGTGAATACGTTCGTCAAGACTTGGTATATGAGAAAGAAAACTTACTCATTTCGGGTCCTGGTAAATACCCAGACTACAACTTCTACCGTGTAACAGGTATGGCTGTAACTGGAAAAGACAAAGGTCAAGCGCAGCGTGAAAGCGCACCAGTTGATGTACGGAGCTTATTACCATGATGTGGCCATTTTATTTGATGGCACTTGTGGCCATCGTTTCTACGATTCGTGTTGTGACCAACGCGAATCCTGTACACGCTTTATTAAGCTTGATCGTGTCACTTCTGGCAGTTGCAGGCATGTTTATGATCGTGGGTGCGCCATTTGCTGGCGCGCTTGAGATCATCGTCTATGCAGGCGCGATCATGGTGTTATTCGTATTCGTAGTGATGATGTTAAACCTTGGTCAACACACCGTTGAACAAGAGCGTAAATGGTTAACATCGTCTGCTTGGGCATATCCAGCACTCATGAGCTTCTTAATGGGCTTGGTGTTGGTGTGGATGCTCGGCTCTGACTACACAGCGGCTGGCCCTGTTATGGGTACTGAAGTTGTGGGTCCAAAAGTCGTTGGCCAAGCACTCTTTACTCACTATTTATTATTGGTTGAAGTTGCTGCCATGTTATTGCTTGCTGCGTTGGTTGCAGCATTCCATCTTGGCAAACGTGAACCAGGTGCAGAAGAGGACAAACAATAATGGGCAACATCCCTTTAGAACATGGTTTGATTGTTGCAACCATTCTTTTTGCACTGGGTTTTTACGGTGTGATGGTGCGACGCAATCTATTATTTATGTTAATGAGCCTTGAAATCATGATGAACGCAGCTGCGCTTGCGTTTGTTTTGGCTGGTAGTGCATGGGTACAACCAGACGGACAAATCATGTTTATTCTGATCTTAACGCTTGCTGCGGCAGAGGCTTGTATTGGTCTTGCGATCGTCCTTCAGTTCTACCATCGCTTCCATCACTTGGATGTGGATGCTGCTAGTGAGATGCGCGGATGAGTTTTTTATATTTAACAGTATTATTCCCGCTCATTGGTTTTGTCCTTTTAGCGGCAGGTCGTAACAAGCTTCCTGAAAATGTCGCTGCCATTATTGGTGTGGGGGCAGTTGGCCTTTCTGCATTGGTTGCTTTGATCGCTGGTCTAGACTTTGTTAATAATGGCAAAGTGACTTATGTTCAACATCTTTGGACATGGTTCAATGTAGGTAACCTAAGCCCAGGCATTAGCTTACATCTTGACGGTTTATCACTGCTCATGATGGGTATGGTGACGGGTGTGGGTTTCCTGATTCACATTTTTGCATCATGGTATATGCGTGGTGAAGAAGACTTCGCGCGTTTCTTCTCTTATTTCAACCTGTTCGTTGCCAGCATGTTGCTGCTCGTATTGGGCGATAACTTAGCGTTATTGTTCTTAGGTTGGGAAGGCGTAGGTCTATGCTCTTACTTGCTGATTGGTTACTACTACCAAAACCCTGCAAATGGTTTTGCAGCAATTAAAGCATTTACCGTAACACGTGTCGGTGACGTTTTCTTACTGATCGCTTTGTTCTTAATTTACCAACAGTTCGGTACTTTAAACATTGCGGAAGTGGTTGCAGCTGCACCAACAGTGATGACACAAAGTTCATCTTTAACCATTTGGACAGCACTGATGTTGTTCTTGGGTGCAGCAGGTAAATCTGCACAGATCCCATTACAAACATGGTTGGCCGATGCAATGGCAGGTCCTACACCTGTATCTGCATTGATCCACGCTGCAACGATGGTAACAGCAGGTGTTTACCTGTGCTGCCGTATGTACACCGTGTTTGAAATGGCGCCTGAAGTGATGATGTTTATCTCAATCACTGGTGCGGTAACGTTGTTAGTGGCTGGTTTTGCTGCATTGGTTCAAACCGACATCAAACGTATTTTGGCTTACTCAACGATGAGTCAGCTGGGTTATATGTTTATGGCAGTGGGTGCTGAAGCTTACCAAGCAGGCCTGTTCCACATGCTGACTCACGCATTCTTCAAGGCATTATTGTTCTTGTCTTCAGGTGCAGTGATTTTGGCTTACCACCACGAACAAAACATCTTCAAGATGGGCGGTTTGTTCTACAAGAACAAATTCCTATTTGCTTGTTTCGCGATTGGTGGCGGTGCATTGGCCGCGATTCCATTCATTACCGTCGGCTTCTTCTCGAAAGATGCGATCTTGGGTGCAGTTTGGGTGCAAGGCGAATCAATCGCAGTGTATAACTCATTGTACTGGGTGGGTGTAGCAGGTGCTTTCTTAACGTCGATTTACACATTCCGTCTCATTTGGGTTGTGTTCTTTGGTAAAGAAAATACACCGTATCATGCGATTAAAGGCATTACCTTCTGGGGTCCTTTGGCGATTCTTGCTGTACTTTCAACTTTCGTCGGTGCGGCACTTAAAGCACCAGTGGAAAGCATTTTAAATGCAGCAAAAATTCCAGCATTTGTGATTCCTGAAGCTTTAGAACATGGTATGCACAGCGCAGAATATACCGCTGTGGGTATTGCATTGGTTGGTTTAGTGATTGGTGTGGTCTTGTTTGCGTTTGCTTATAGCGCAGTGAAAGGCTTTGCTAAAACGTCATTGGGTGCAGGTCTTGCAAACATTTGCCGTAATGCACTGGGCTTCGATGCGCTTTATGACATCGTTTTTGTGAAACCATATTTGCTTATTGCGAAGATTTTAGGTCGTGATCCAATTGATCGTTTGTGGTTAGTCTTGCCCGCACTTGTAAAAGGTGGTCATAGCTTCACAAGTTCACGTCAAACGGGTTCATTGCGTGATTACGCATCAAGCATGGCATTAGGTATCTTTGTATTACTAATGGTCTTGATCGTCACTCAGATCGTGGGGAAATAAGATGGAAATCACAAACAACTGGATTCTACCCGCGCTGATCTTAGTTCCGTTCATTGCTGGTTTTATTTGTTGGTTAGTCGACAAACTCGACGACAAACTGCCGCGTTATATCGCGTTAGTGGGTATGCTCATTACTTTGGGCTTAACTGTTGCGCTATGGCAGACAGGTACATTTAACTACGAACTTGGCGCGAAAGTACCATCGTGGTCTGCTGAATTCATGTTGCCATGGATTCAGACTTTAGGCATTAACATTCACTTAGCGGTGGATGGTCTATCTCTATTAATGGTGGGCTTAACTGCACTTTTAGGTGTGTTGGCTGTCGGCTGTTCTTGGGGTGAAATTCAAAAGAATGTTGGTTTCTTCCACTTAAACCTTTTATGGTCTTTGGGTGGTGTGATCGGTGTATTCTTAGCGATTGACATGTTCTTGTTCTTCTTCTTCTGGGAGATGATGCTTGTACCTATCTACTTCTTGATCGCACTTTGGGGTCATAAAGGGGCAGAAGGGAAGTCACGTGTTTATGCTGCAACCAAATTCTTCCTCTACACGCAAGTAGCGGGTCTTATCATGCTCATCGGTATCCTAGGCCTTGTGGTTTACGGTTACATGATGACGGGTATGATCGGTTTTGATTACAACTATTTATTAGCTGTAGCCAATACTTTAGACAAAGAATTACCTGCTGTTGCTTTTGCATTCATGCTGTGTTTATTCGTCGGTTTTGCGGTAAAACTTCCAGTTTTCCCATTACATGGCTGGTTACCAGATGCGCATGCGCAAGCCCCTACAGCAGGTTCGGTTGACCTTGCAGGTATCTTAATTAAGACCGCTGCATATGGTTTACTACGTTTTGTGATTCCATTCTTCCCAGCGGCTTCTGCACAGTTTGCAGACATCGCGATCATTTTCGGTTTAATCGGTATCTTCTACGGTGCTTGGTGTGCTTTCCAGCAAACCGATATGAAACGTTTACTTGCGTACACGTCAATTTCACACATGGGCTTTGTTTTACTTGCGATTTACGCAGGTAACATCTTAACCTTCCAAGGTTTGATGATCATGATGTTGGCACATGGCCTATCATCTGCTGCATTGTTCATTATGTGTGGTCAAGTATACGAGCGTGTTCACACTCGTGATATGCGTTTGATGGGCGGTATGCGTGGTCAGTTCCCATATCTTGCATTCTTCCTCATGTTCTTCGTGGCGGCGCTTGTGGGTATTCCAGGTCTAGGTAACTTCATTGGTGAGTTCCTGATCTTGATGGGTTCTTATGCAAAATTCCCAGTGTTTACTATTCTTGCAGCAGTAAGCTTAGTATTTGCAGGTCTTTATGGCTTGATTCTGATCCACAAAGCGTTGTTTGGTACGCCAAACGAAGAACAACAGCCGCACTACAACAACCCATTGAAAGATTTAAATGCGCGTGAAGTAGTGATCTTGTTAATCTGTGCTTTCGGTCTGTTATGGCTTGGTTTGTACCCACAAAGCTTCCTTGATATTTCAAATTCAAGCATGGCGTGGTTAGCGAACAGCTACATTCCTGTACAAGAAGTAGTTGATGTTGCGAGTCAAGCAACTGTTCAACTCGAAAATGTGGAGATGCAATAAGTCATGAACTTCACAATGTCATTTTCTGAGCTTATGCCTTTAGCTCCTGTGATGATCGTTGCTTTAACAACGATCGTCGTGATGATTCTTACTGCGATTAAGCGTAACCATAACTTAATTGCAACAGCATCAGTTGTGGGCTTAAACCTTGCAGCAGCATATGTACTATTCACAATGTTCGGTGGTGCTTTTAAACCTGCGAACGTGATGGGTATGTTCATGGTGGATGCGTTCACCTTGCTGTACCAAGTAATTATTCTAATTGCTGCTTTGGCATGCTGTACTCTGTCGCATGCTTATATCGAAAGCTATAAAGATAACCGTGAAGAACTGTATATCTTAATGTTGTCATCAGTGACTGGTGCAATGTTAATGGTGGCAAGCTCTCACTATGCATCGTTCTTCATTAGCCTTGAGTTAATGTCGATTCCTGTATATGGCTTATTGGCCTATACACACCAGCGCTCTAAGTCTTTAGAAGCGGGTGTGAAGTACTTGGTGCTTTCAGCAACAGCTTCGGCAATGTTGTTGATGGGTATGGCTTATATTTACGCGTACACAGGTTCAATGTCGTTCTATGACAATGTTCAAGCGTTAATGCAAAACATCCAACAGCCAATGGTACTTTTAGGTTTAGGCCTGATTGTTTTTGCTGTGGCATTCAAACTGTCTTTAGCGCCATTCCACAAATGGACACCAGACGTTTATGCAGGTGCACCAACTCCGATCGCAACTTTCCTTGCAACGGCTGCAAAAGTAGCGACGATTGGTCTGTTTGTACGTTACATTCTTACTTCAGGTGCGATCCTTGTTGACTCAATCGTGACGATCTTAACCGTGATTGCGGTGTTATCGATCTTGGTGGGTAACTTCCTTGCAGTGAAACAAGTGAACTTGAAACGTATCTTGGCATACTCTTCAATTGCGCACTTTGGTTACTTGTTGATTGGTTTAATCAGCATGACTTATGCAAGCCTTGGTAACGTATCGGTCTATGTGATCACTTATGTGTTAACTACGATTGGTGCGTTCGGTGCGGTTGCATTGATGTCTAGCCCATACAACAACGTAGACGAAGCAGAAAGCTTAGCGGACTACCGTGGTCTATTCTGGCGTCGTCCAGTGTTGACTGCTGTATTAACCGTGATGATGCTATCGCTTGCAGGTATTCCATTGACAGCGGGCTTCATTGGTAAGTTCCTTGTAGTCATGGCTGCGGTAACGACTCAACATTGGTTCCTTGCTGCGATGATCATCGTCGGTTCTGGTATTGGTCTGTACTACTATCTCCGTGTGATGGTTGTTATGTACATGACACCACCAGATGTACCGCGTGTAGATGCAGTCGATCATTGGGGCCAAAAAGTGGGTGGTATTATGGTGCTATTAGCTGCGGCAGCAGTGCTTGTGATTGGTATCTATCCAGATCCAATTATCAAGCTAGCACTTCAGTCAGAGATTCTATCTCCAATCCACTTTATGCTTTCTCAACAGCACTAATTTTTAAAAACGTTTCGTTTTAACAAAAAAGCCTCCATCAATTGGGGGCTTTTTTGTTTTTATCGCACGATAAAAAGCTTTATAATGTAAGGAATTTTATTTTACCTTTTAGGTGCTCTCCCGTGGCTATCCATGAAATTCGTCATCCACTGATTCGTCATAAGCTTGGTCTTCTTCGTCGTGCTGATATCAGCACCAAAAACTTCCGTGAGCTGGCTCAAGAAGTGACCATGTTGTTGACCTATGAAGCGACCAAAGATTTACCTGTTTGCGACCATGAAATTGATGGTTGGAATGGTAAAGTAACGGTAGACCGCATTGTGGGTAAAAAAATCACGGTTGTGCCAATTTTACGTGCGGGTATTGGCATGCTAGATGGTTTCTTAAACCTGATTCCAAGTGCTAAAGTGTCTGTACTGGGTTTAGAACGTGATGAAGAAACGCTTGAAGCACGTACTTATTACAAAAAATTAGTTCCAGATGTACAGAACCGTTTAGCGATGATCATCGATCCGATGCTTGCCACAGGTTCTTCATTGGTTGCTGCGATTGATGTATTGAAAGCAAGTGGCTGTAAAGACATTCGTGTGATGGTGTTGGTTGCAGCGCCTGAAGGCATTAAACGTGTTTTGGATGCGCACCCAGACGTCACTATTTTCACGGCTTCAATTGACCAAGGCTTAAATGCCAATGGTTATATCGTGCCGGGTCTAGGTGATGCGGGCGACAAAATCTTTGGTTCAGTTCAAAAAGATTAAGATTGAGCCCCAGCAAAAAGAGGCTTTTATAGCCTCTTTTTTATATACTACAACAAAGCGTGTACATATTAGGATCTGTTTATGAAGGCCGAGCAATATCAAGGAAAAGTTAAGCAATATAACGCTGACAAAGGTTTTGGCTTTATTTCCTCACCTGAAGGCGACGTATTTTTTCATATCTCGGATTTCCCTGCAGACTCAGGTGAGCCGAAACGCAATGAACGCGTGAAGTTTAATGTGGTTGAAAATGGCGATCGCAATAAAGCGATTAAAATTGAGCGAGTTGAAGACAACTCTGCTAAAGCCAAGAAGTCGAAAGTCTCAAGCCATAATAAATCGATTACCACAGATTTATTGTCTAATTTTCGACGCTAAGTCAGCGTTGATTCAGCGTTCAATCGTGCAAAGATTAATCTTTGTATTTTGAAGCAAAGAGGCTTTTTAGCCTCTTTTTTATTGATTACAATACAAAAAATACAGTTGAATAGAGCAGATTATGTTTCTGAAAGGAAAAATCAAAAGCTTTAGTACCTCACGTGGTTTTGGTTTCATTGAGGTGGAAGGGGATATTGATGATGTGTTTTTTCATATCAAAGATTTGCCACAGCACAACATTGAACCCAAGATTGGCGAAGCACTTCAGTTTATGATTGTAGAAGACCAAGGCAAGTTTAAGGCTGGCAATATCCAGCGGCTCGGTCTGTCCTCAGAAAGCAAAGCCACGACATCATCAAATAAGAAAAAAGCACGTACCCAAGCCTCACCACGTTACCATGAGGCAGGGCATAAAAGTACTATCATCACCGTGATTGGCATCATTATCGTCGCGGTATTGGGCTTTTTGACCTATGGGAAATATCAAAGTTATAGTGCAGAAAAGCAGCGTAAAGCTGAGCAGTTGATGCTCGAGCAGCAACAGATTGTAGAAGAACAGCGTAAAGCTTTAGGAAAGTTGCCCGATCAAATCTTATCTGAGCAAGGGAAGCGTAATTTAGATGCAGGTCTGCATCAGACCAATCAACCCCGTACTGAACGTGTAACGGAAAGTATTGATAAACAAAATGGTCGTTTACCTGTCAGCACTGGACAGTTTAAATGCGATGGACGAACCCATTGCTCCCAAATGCGTTCTTATGAAGAAGCGGTTTATTTCTTAAGAAACTGTCCAAATACCCAAATGGATGGGAACAATGATGGTGAGCCTTGTGAGCGCCAATTTGGGAAATAAAAAAAGCACCCTTGGGTGCTTTTTACTTACTTATTTTTCGCAGAATTTCATAAAGGCTTTGAGTCCTGGGCCTTGGTACTTCTGACGATGCACCAACATGAACAGTGGACGCGTGAGAGACCAAAACGGCGTATCAAGCACCACCAACTGGCCTTTTTCGCGCAAAGGCTCTGTTGCCAGTTTTGAAATACATGACATCCCTAAACCACCCGCCACGATTTTTAAAATCGCTTCATTATGACCCAAGGTCAGACGGATATTGGCATCAGGCAAGTCTTTTAAAATAGCATTATCAAACACTTCACGTGTACCTGAACCTTCTTCACGCAAGATCCATTCGACCGATTTAAAGTCTTCAGGCGTTAATGTGCGATTTAACTGCGCCAAAGGATGGTCTGGTGCACAGCAGACGGCTAATTCATCGTCACGCCAGTGAATACACTGGAGTTGTGGCAAGTGACAAGAGCCTTCAATCAAGGCCAAATCTAGTTGGAACTGATTCACCGCCTCAATCATTTGACGGGTATTCCCGACTTGTAGCTGTAAATGGGCTTGAGGTTGAATTTGTAAGAAGTCAGCCATCAGGTCAGGCATGAGGTAGTCACTGATGGTCAGGGTTGCACCCAAACGTAAATCAATGCTTTGTAACTCACCTTTAGCGGCTTGTTCGAAAGCATCACAGCGACCCAAAATTTCTAAAGCTTGTGGCAGTAGGAAACGACCCAAATCATTGAGTTGAAGACGCTTACCTAGACGGTCAAACAGTGGAGCCCCTAAACCGTCCTCTAGATCTGCTAAAGCCATACTCGCAGCACTCTGGGTGAGTCGAACCGCATCACTGGCTTTGGTTACTGTGCCTTCTTGAGCAACTGCTACAAAAACCGCCAACTGGCGTAAAGTCATGCGCATGAATATAGCCTTAACATTTAAAAAATATTAACAAATTATGTGGTCATGCTAACATGAGCAACGTCTTTGATGCCACGCTGAAATCATGTCAATTGAAAAATTTAGCCTAGAAAAGGTTTTATCCGTACACCGTTGGACCAATACACTTTTTAGCTTCACCATGACGCGTCCTGCACATTTTAAATTTACCGCAGGACAATTTGCCCGTATTGGCATCAAAGTGGGCGATGAATTGGTGGTTCGAGCGTATTCGGTGGTGTCCTCTCCTTTTGATGAAACTTTAGAGTTTTTCTCGATTGTGGTGCCTGAAGGTGCATTTACCTCAAATTTACAACATTTAAAAGTCGATGATGACATCTACCTCGAAAAGATCCCGTACGGCTTTTTGACTTTGGCGCGTTATCAGTTGCCATTACCAAAAGACTTGTGGTTACTGGGCACAGGGACAGGACTTGCACCTTTTATCTCGATGTTGCAAGACTTTGAGACGTGGTCGAAATACGAGAGGATTACACTGGTTTATAGTGTACGTACAGCCTCTGAACTGGCCTATGCAACACGCATTCAAGAAATTGCAGAGACCTTTGGTGAGGGCCATACAGGCTTTAAATTTGTGCCGATTATTACCCGTGATCCGCATGCGCCACTACATGACCGCTTACCTGTACTGATTGAAAATGGCGACTTGGAAAAAGCAGTCGGTTTGAGTCTGAACCCTGAAACTAGCCATGTGATGCTGTGTGGTAATCCGCAAATGGTCGAAGACACCAAAGAAGCCCTGAAAGCACGCGGTTTGACTATGAATCGCCGTGGTGAAGGAAATATTGCGGTCGAAAACTATTGGTAAAGCTATTTATCTAAATAAAATGCTCATCGAATGATGGGCATTTTTTCACTCAAAATTTGAATCACTCAGATTTTAAACTTGGCTCAAAGAGAGTAGCGCAGCTTGTGCGCTAAGATCACGCTATAATTTCTCCTTTGTACTGGGTTGGATGGGTTATGTCTTCAGCGTTAAAAACGACGGCTCAGCCAGAGGCTCAACTCAGTCCGCAGCAGAAAAAATTAAATCGTTTGATTGAACGTATTGAACAACAAAAACAAGAACTGGCAGCATGGAAAAATGCGCAAGCTGATATTCAAAACTATACGCGCAGCAAGCTTTTACCTGTGTATAGTGAGTTACACACGGTTCTATTTAGACAGCTCGAGACCGTGTGGAATCACTTGGCCAGCGATGCCTTTAGCAAAGCGGACTTGGCGCAGATTGACACCAAAATAGCCGCTTTAGCCAAGATGCTAAAAAAATCTCAGATGCTGACTTCTGCGCAGAAAGAACAGGTAGAGAAAATTGATACTTTCTATATGCAGCATGCAGAGCATGTACGTGCGAAGAAAGCCAAAGCAAACTCAATACAAAATCATGACCTCGCTGAAACGGTAGAACAAAACGTGGATGTAGACTGGGAAAATTATGAATATGATTCTGCCCAATATGAAGTAGAGCGAGAACGTGCCAAGCAGCTAAAACAACAAGAAAAACGTGAGCAAGCAGCCAAAATGGCAGCGCAGTCATTGAAAACCGTATATTTAAAAATTACCGCGATGATTCACCCAGACCGTGAGCCTGATGAAGCGAAGAAGTTAGATAAGACTGAACTTTTGCAGAAGGTCAATGAAGCCCATGCAGAGCAGGATTTATTTTATTTACTGAAACTTCAATTACAGCTAGAGACCAATAATGGCTTAAGCTCAAAAGCTTTAAGTTCTGAACAAGTGAAGTTTTATCAGTTGACTTTGGAAGCACAGAGTCAGAATTTGCAAAGCCAGTTAGAGGAGATCTTTGCGTCTTTTCACTTGAGCAGTCATATCAATACCAAACAGCTCAAAATGAGTGATGTGTATAAGGTTATAGATAAGGATGCTACTGAGCTAAAACAGCAGTTGAAGTGGGAAAAAGAACGGTTAAAGCATATGAAAAAGGTGAATGGGGTAGAAATGTTGTTGGGGCATGGGGTGCTTTAATGCTTTTCTCCCTCTCCCTATGGGAGAGGGTTGGGGTGAGGGTAAACTAAAAGACATTACCTACAATTTTCGATAAATCGACATCACGAGTAATATACCATTTCCAAAATGCTGAAAAAGGAAATTCAGGATCACACATAACCTTTAACTTATCTATTCTCATATTTTTTTCTGAAGCAGTTAATATTAGTGTGTCATCTAAAAGCTCATCTTTGATAATCAATAATTTAGTTTGATATCTCTGTATCTGTTGTATTAATGTGTGCCTACCAATACCCTTTAGAGCCGTATTCGTATCATTAAAACATAGATCAAGAAGTTTAATTGTAGATTCAATTTCATGATTACTACCTAAATTTCCAATCTTTACGATTACTTTATGGCCATCGTTATTGACAATCGGGCAGTGCAACTCTATAGCTTGAGCAACATCCAAAGTTTGGCAACAATCTAAAATATTCTTATGTATATTTGATTTAATACCATTACATCGAACACATGCGTAAAAAAGATTAGACCAATCATATTTTTTAACAAGATCACCTTCGTGTGGATCACGGTGCTCAATATTTACGTCCGGAAATCCCTTTCTTTCACATAGATAACATTTAGAAAAGAATATTTCTTGAAGTACTTCGACTACGTCGGCTGCACGGTAATCTTTAGTTGATTTTGTTAAGCTTTTAGGGAAATCACTTGGTCTTATAATTGAAAACATGGATTAATTATCTCCATGTTTTAACTTTTTAAGTTTATCTTTTGCGATCATATATTGAAGTTGTAGTTCTACAGAAAGTTTATCAAAATCTTTATTAATTTCATTTAATAATTTTTGAATTGAATTTAGATCTTGAGTTTGATTTTCTGATCCAATGAATTTTAATAGATGATCTGATAGCACTCTAAGATTTTCATTTTCATTTTTTACATGAAATAGTTCTTTAATTATTGATTCATGTGAATAGTGGCTTAAATCATCTTCAAAAAATTCACCACTTGAAATGTCATAAACAACAGTATCATTATCTGTTGATGTAATTACAAAAGGAGAATGGGTGCTGACAATGAATTGAATTTTAGGAAAAGCTTTTATTAAAAAAGGTAATACCTTCTTTTGTAGAGAAATATGTAAATGAACGTCAATTTCATCAATAATCGCAATACCTGCTAAATTTTCAGGTGCTAAGTTTTGTATCTGTGCACGCATTAGTAAATTAGCGTAAATGTTAAAAGTTGCTCTAAATCCAGAAGATAAAGAGTCAAAGGAAAAAAAATAATTTTTTTGACTATCTATGAGTAAAACTTGATTACTCTGGTGATTAAATGAAATTCTAATATTAGGATTTTCTAATATAAATTTAAGATCTTTTTCTACTTTTTTAAACCAATGCAGAAGTTTCTTAACTTCATTATTCATTTTTATTAATTTTGGTTGTTGCTCGGAGAATAAGATAAGTTTTGATTTATTTGCAATTAAATATGCTTCTAATGCCTCTTCAATATTATTGAGATTTTCATTTAACTGATAATCTTCATAGTCTTGGAAGACTTTCATAATTAATCTATCATTTTGTACTCTAGAAGCATCAAAGATAAAAATTTGTTCTTTATTAAAATTATTTGGAGATATTTTAAATAATTTTGATATTTTATGATACTGATCAATGGAAATGGTAAGACGATTAATAAAATCTTTAATGTATTCAGGATTGTTGTAATAATAATACTCTTCACTAATCTTATTAGGATTAAGTTCCTCTCTATGTGATTTTTTTAAATCCTCATTTGTATTAATTATATAGTTCTGATTATCTAGTTGAAAATTTTTAAATTTTTTAAGAAATATAGAATAAAGTTGAGATAAGTTTTTTTTGAAATCATTTTCATTCAAATTTTTATTTCTTAAGTCATAATAAATTTTAATTTCTTCAGTTTTTAAATCTAGAGACTTAGGGAAGTTGTCTATACCATATTTAATATTTTTTAGTAAATTTTCACGTTCTAAGTCTTGATGTTGAAAATTTATATTATTTATTAAGTTGTCTTCTAATTGTCTTAAAAAACGAGTTTTTCCAGAGCCATTTTTCCCTGTAATTATCAAATTTCTTTCTTTTAACTCAATTTTTTTATTCTGATAGTATAAAAAACTAATTTTGCTCATAATAAAATAAAGGGCTGAATAATCAGCCCTTTATACTACAAATTAGATCAAACTATCAACATATTAAAGCGCAGCAATTTGCTCCATATTCGCTTTAATCTTCACTAACTGGTCTGCAAACTCAGCCAGTTTTACTTTTTCACCTTCAACTACAGCCGCAGGTGCTTTCGCCACAAAACCTTCATTCGAAAGTTTGCCTGCAATGACGTCATGCTGCTTTTGCACTTTGTCTAAGTCTTTCTGTAAACGCCCCAATTCCGCTTTCGGGTCAATTAAACCTTTCATTGGAACAAAGACAGACGCGTGACCAACAACGCTTGATGAAGACAATGGTGGTTGCTCACCATCAGCCAAGAACGTAATGCTTTCAACTTTTGCCAATGCTTTCACCAATGGTTCAATGCGCGCAATCTGTGCTTTCTCAGCTTCTGTCGTGTTTTGAAGAAGCACCGGTAATAAACGCGCATTACCTAAGCCCATTTCGCCACGGATGTTACGTACCGCACCAATCAAACCTTGAAGCCATTGCATATCTGCTTCAGCCTGTTCGTTTACACGCTCAGGGTTAGCAATAGGGTACTGCGCCAGCATAATGGTTTCACCAGAAATACCAAGTTTCGGTGCAAGTGTTTGCCAAATTTCTTCAGTCAAATACGGCATGATTGGGTGTGCAAGACGTAAAGATGCTTCCATCACCGCAAGAAGTACACGACGAACTTCAGCTTTACGTTCAACCGATACGTTTTCATCATTCAGAACAGGTTTCGTCAGTTCGACATACCAGTCACAGTATTCATTCCAAATGAACTCATAAATCGCTTGTGCAGCCAAGTCTAAACGATAAGTCGCAAAGGCTTGTTGTACCGCAGCTTCTGCTTTTTGCAGACGGCTCACGATCCACTGTTCAGGCAATTCCCAAAGGTCTTGACGAACTTCAGTACCTATCACTTGCTCTTCACAGTTCATCATCACGAAACGGGTTGCGTTCCAGATTTTGTTGGCAAAGTTACGGTAGCCTTCAACACGTTTCATATCGAATTTGATGTCACGGCCGGTGTTGGCAAGTGCACAGAAGGTGAAACGTACTGCATCTGTACCATAGGCTTGAATGCCTTCTGGGAACTCTTTACGGGTTGATTTTTCAATCTTCGCCGCTTGTTTCGGGTTCATCAGACCTGTAGTACGTTTTTGTACCAAGGTCTCAAGGTCTACACCGTCAATCAAATCTAATGGGTCAAGCACGTTGCCCTTAGACTTCGACATTTTTTGACCTTCGCCATCACGAACTAGACCGTGAACATAGACCGTTTTAAACGGGACTTGTGGCGTACCATCTTCATTCTTCATGAAATGCATCGTAAACATAATCATACGAGCAACCCAGAAGAAGATGATGTCAAAACCAGTCACTAACACATCAGTTGGGTGGAAGGTATTGAGGAAATAGTTTTCCGCATCTTTCTTGGCATCGCCAGTCCAACCAAGAGTTGAGAAGGTCCACAGCGCAGAAGAGAACCAAGTATCCAGTACGTCTTCGTCTTGGCTAAGCGTAACATCAGCAGGGATGTTATTTTTCGCACGGACTTCAGCTTCGTCACGACCGACATAGATGTTGCCTTCAGCATCGTACCAAGCAGGGATACGGTGACCCCACCAAAGTTGGCGAGAGATACACCAGTCTTGAATGTTGTTCATCCATGCCATGTACATGTTGCTGTACTGCTCAGGAACAAACTTGATGCGACCGTCTTGAACCGCTTCAATGGCAGGTTGCGCCAATGGTGCAATTTTCACATACCATTGATCGGTCAAAAGTGGCTCAACGATTACGCCTGAACGGTCACCACGAGGTGGTTTCAAGGTATATGGTTGGATTTGATCTAACCAACCTTCAGCATCAGCTTGTTCAACCAGTTTTTTACGCGCTTCAAAACGCTCTAAACCAATATAGTCCGCAGGGGCAGGGATGGTTTTAGAAATTTGCTCGCCAGCTTTTGAAATGTATTCAAACTCTGCCAACACTTCTGCATTTTTGTTGAAGATATTGATGATTGGCAATTCGCAACGCTTACCGACTTCATAGTCGTTAAAGTCATGTGCAGGGGTGATTTTCACACAGCCTGTACCGAATTCTTTATCTACATATTCATCCTTAACGATTGGAACAGCACGACCTGTAATTGGTAGGATAATATTCTGACCAACAAGGTGCGTATAGCGTTCATCATCAAGAGCTACAGCAACAGCAGTATCACCCAGTAATGTTTCAGGACGTGTGGTTGCGACAACAATATGGTCTTTACCATCATGGGTACGGAGTTTTTTATCTTCAAAAAAATATTTGAAGTGCCACAGGGAACCTGCTTCTTCTTTATCCGATTCAACTTCGAGGTCAGAAAGCGCAGTTTGTAGCTTCGGATCCCAGTTTACCAGACGTTTGCCACGGTAGATTAAGCCGTCTTCGTGTAATTTCACGAACACTTCTTTTACGGCATTCGACAAACCTTCATCCATGGTGAAGCGTTCACGAGACCAGTCGACTGATGACCCTAAACGACGGATTTGACGGGTGATGGTGTCGCCTGATTGCTCTTTCCATTCCCAGATTTTTTCGATGAATTTTTCACGACCAAGGTCATGGCGGCTGACACCTTGAGCACCCAACTGACGCTCAACCACCATTTGCGTTGCAATACCCGCATGGTCTGTACCTGGTTGCCATAAGGTGTTTTTACCTGACATACGGTTGTAGCGGGTTAACGCATCCATAATGGCATTGTTAAAACCATGACCCATGTGCAAGCTACCGGTGACGTTTGGCGGCGGAATCATGATACAAAATGACTCACCTTTTTCAGAGGGCTTGAAATAACCACGCTCTTCCCAAGTTTGGTACCATTTTTTCTCGATCTCGGTCGGATCGTAAGTTGTAGCGATATTTTGCGCTGAATCAGTCATAGTTCAAACAGTTCAAAAGTAGATAAAAAATTGCATCTATTGTAGCAAAGAAATCGCAAATGGGGGCATGTAAAGCAAATGCGTTGATCTAGCAATTGCGACATGATGCGGAGCGCTTTATGATGTGTCTAAGCCTAGAGTGCGCTTTGTTCGCAGTAAAAATCAAAAAAAGGGGGGATCACTATGACTTATCAAATATCATTAAAATTAAAACCTGAAACTCACCAACGTTTTGCTCACATTCATCAACAGCTTAATGCTGGCGAAAGCCAAAGTCTTGCCAAACCTTTGGGGGAGGTTTTAGCGGATATTTCCTGTGAGGTGATTGATCAAGTCTTTGGCGATCTTGCGCGCTTGTCTACCTCAGGCGATGGGGAGTCAGAGAAAATTATTCAGCACATTGTAGACACTATACGTAAGTACATGCCGTGGTCCGTGTCTTTTTTTTCAAATGACCGTCTAATTCCAATGGTGAATTATCTAGAGCAAATGATGTATGACACCGAGAGCATGCATTTTTTAAGCTACCCAGTCGAAAAAACCTTAGTTTCCGAACTTTTGGGTTGTGTGGAACAGATGGAAAAGGGCAATAACAGTTATGTTGCTCCAGCTTTGAAGGTGTTTACGCAAATTGTCGATCAAGGGGTGACCAGTCTGGTTCGTGAACCTAAAAAAATGCTTAAATTTAATCTGGTGGTCGATAAAACACTAAATGGGGTGATTAACTTAACGACCCAGTTGGGCTATAAACGTTTTGATAAGTTAGGGCGTATCTATGATGCGCAGATGATGAGTCAATATTTCGATCATTTCCTGACTTTTTTAAATGATCAATCTGCAAATAAAACTTCGGTATGAGGCAATAAGGACATGGCACAGTTAAACAGTTTAGACGCTAAAGTAGTATGGATTACGGGGGCATCTTCAGGGTTAGGCGAAGCACTGGCTAAAGAATGTGCTTTACAGGGTGCTGAGGTGGTACTCACGGCAAGACGTTTTGACGAACTCGAAAAAGTTCGTGTCGGGCTGCTCAATCCAGATCAACATATTTCCATTTGTGCTGACATTACCGATGAAGCTCAAGTTCGTCATGCCTATGAGCAAGTGCTACAGAAAAAAGGTCGGATTGACTGGTTAATTAATAATGCGGGTTTAAGCCAACGTGCCTTGATTGCTGACACCAGCATGCAGACTGAACGTGCGATTATGGAAGTGGATTATTTCTCACAAGTGTTCTTAACCAAAACTGTTCTACCAACATTTTTAGCGCAAAAATCAGGTCGTATTGCCTTTGTTTCGAGTGTTGCGGGGCTATTGGGGACGCAGTACCGTGCCAGCTATTCAGCAGCTAAGGCTGCCATTCATATGTGGGCAAATAGCTTGCGTGCCGAAGTGGCCAATGAGGGCGTGGATGTATCGGTGATTTTCCCGGGCTTTGTTAAAACCAATGTCTCGTTTAATGCTTTAAATGGTGAGGGTAAACCACAGGGTCATCAAGACGAAGCGATTGAAAATGGTTTAGAACCCGATATTTTTGCGCAAACGGTGGTGAGCGCTTTGCTCAAAGGTGAAGAATACATCGTAGTCGGCGGTCGCAAAGAGAAAATGGGGGTTCTGGTGTCTCGTTTATCGCCTAGCACGTTGTATAAAATGATTCGTAAGATGAAAGTGAAGTAAATTGAAAAAGGCAGGAGGAAAGTCTCTTTCACCTGCCTTTTGGGATCAAGTTGTTCCCATACCCCCCCCCATGTTTTGATAGGGGAACAGCGCTGTACTACTTACTGATTTTATTTAAATAGTTTAAGAACAATTCCGCATTTTTCCCACGCACTTGCCAAGACATACAACGCACACCACCGCCCATATGACAGACATTAGAAGACTGTACAGGAACAACAGTACGTTTGGTTACGCTACGAATTTGCTGTAACGCGACAGCATCCTCTTTAATGCCAAACTGTGGGAAGTAAATCCGTTCAGGCGTGACTAACATGTTGGTGTATAAGCCACATGCAGAACCAAATTTTTCATCGTAAATTTCGCTGCCATCATAAGGGGTGATGATTTCACGAATTTTAACATTGGGAATGCCGCGCTTTAAATCTGCTTTGAGTTGCTTGGCATAGTCGGGATCTTCAGGGTAAGAGTTAATCACCAAGGTATTTTGGTCGACAAAGCTGACTACACCATCGGCATGTTCCAAGCCCCCTTGTTCATCGGCCTCAATGAAGGCAATCTGCTTTGCACCTGTTTGAGCCATTAATTTTTTGCGGGCTTCGCTTTCGGTGAGCTTGTTATCCGCTAGAAATTTAGTGCTGAGGACGACATTGCCATAACCATCTTCAACCCAGTTTCCGCCATCATTCAACAGTTTGCTTTGCGTAAACTGTAAGCCTGCTTTTTGGCTGTAGTATTTAAATTCGTCTTGCACTTCATCTGAAATGGCCTGACCTTTTTTAGCACCACCTTGTCCTGCGGCAGTGTAGCGGAACATCACAGGTTGAGCTGGGTTGGCACTGGTGAAGTCGCGCATCCAAATGTCATGCATCGGTGCGATTGCCACATGCTTTTTTCCCAAGGCTTTGACATAGTCGGGGTAGAGGTGTTTGTCCGTCAGTACAACGACGTTGTCTCCGTTTTTAATAATTTTTTTTGCATAATCGACGTGAAAATCGAAAATATCATCAATCATTTTTGCATAATAAGCATCATTACTTTGAGGCGATGCCAGTACAATTAATTCAGCTTTGGCTACAAGTGGAATCATGCTGAGTACAGCCATACTTATTTTCAGGGTTAAAGATTTCATTATCTGTGACCTATTTATAGTGTAGGTAATGTCCATTTTATTGTGTTCAGTGGAGAGAATTATGCTCTAGTGAGCAATCTACCATCCGAATGTCCGATAGAAGGTGAGCGAGCATGAGCTATTTTGAATGCTCATGCTGTTTGAGTTTAGTGAATGGATGATTGATCAATAGTCGCTGTTTAAGGACTTTGAATGGCGGTCCCATAAGCAAAGACTTCGACCATACCACCTTGCATGCCCATTTCTGTGGTCGCCAGTCGCATACAAGCGATATGCGTTGCACCGTGTTTTTCCGCTTCAAGTTTGAGTCGGACAATAGCTTCACGACGGGCACGATCGACGACACTTTCATAGCTGGTGAGTCTACCACCCAAAAAGTTTTGCACGGTCGCCAGTACATATTTGAAATAATCATGAGAAATCACAACATTGCTACTGATCATGTGCCCAGACTGCTCGAAGCTTACTTTGCGTAAATTATCCACAGTAATGTAAGCAAGACGCTTCTCATTCTGTTCAAGCTCCGTCAAATGTTTGCGTTCGTTATAACGACCAAAGCCAAAACCGACGCTAAACAGCACTGCAAACATCAGCAGTTGGAAAACTAAACTTTCCATCGCTTAGGCCTGTGTTGGAAATGGATCGGGGAGATGGTTGTCTAACGGTGTGACACGGACCGCAGTACCATAAACAAATAACTCAGATGCACCTTGGGCAATATTAGAAGTTGAAAAACGAATACCCACAATGGCATTGGCCCCTAAGCTTTGTGCTTTTGCAATCATACGATTCATGGCTTCTTGGCGTGATTCTTCTAAAAGCTCGGTATAGGCAGTGAGCTCACCACCGACAATATTTTTTAACCCTGCCAAAAAGTCACGCCCGACATGTTTACTTCGAACCGTACTGCCATAGACCACATCCAGTTGTTGGGAAATGCGATGTCCAGGAACAGACTCAAGGTTACTTAAAAGCATAATGTTCAATATTCAAATGATTTGATTATCTTTGAAGATAGGAAAAAGCCCAGCAAAAAGCAATAAAAAAGCCCACCGAAGTGAGCTTTTGATGTTGCAAACCTTAGTTCGCTGTTTTGTTGTATTTCACATCTGAAGAAGAAGGCTGTTTCACCACTTGATCCGTCGTGTTGGCTTTTACACCGCCACCGAGGGTTTTATACACTTCAACTTGGTTGTTTAAGTTTGCTTGTTCAAGCAATAACAACCCTTGTTCCGCTGAGTACGATGTACGCTGTGCATCAAGTACAGTCAGGTAGTTATCGATACCTGCACGGAAGCGGGCCGTTGAAAGCTTATAGGTGGTGTTGGTTGCATCTACCAGACGACGTTGCGCTGCTAGACGGTCACCAATATTTTCACGTACTGCCAAGGCATCATTCACTTCACGGAAAGCGGTTTGAATGGTTTTTTCATAATCTGACAACGCAATTTTTTGGTCAGTTTCTGAAATCTTCACATTGGCACGACGTGTACCCCAGTCAAAGATTGGAATATCCAAGCTTGGGCCAAGTGACCATACAAAGGCACCTGATTTAAACAAATCGCTTAAATCTGTCGATGCATAACCTGCCGTACCCGTTAAGCTGATAGTTGGGTACAACTGTGCTTTTGCCGCACCAATGTTGGCACCCGCAGCAGACAATTGATATTCCGCAGCACGGACATCAGGACGGTTATTTAACAAGTCACTTGGCAAGCCCGCTGTCAACGCCGTACTTTGGGTAATGCGTTTCACAGGTTGAGGAGACAATAAGTTTGCAGGAACAGGCTGCCCCACCAACAGGTTGAGTAAGTTCTGTGCTTGTGCAAGTTGAGTCTTGTAGTTCGCAACGTCATTACGTGCGGTTTCAACCGAAATTTGCGCTTGACGTACAGGGACTTCGCTGTCGATACCCACATCAAAACGTTTTTTGTTCAGATTGTACGACTCAAGCTGTGCTTTTAAGGTTTGGTCTGCCAGTTTTAAGTTGGCATTGGCAAACGAATAGCTCAGCCATGCTTGCGCAACCTGACCAATCAACGAAATTTGTGTTGCATCACGTGCACTTTGAGTTGCCAAATAGCTGTCTAAAGCATTGTCTTTTAAGCTACGAACACGTCCCCAAAAGTCTAACTCATACGCAGTTACGCCAAGGCCAACATTATATGTTGTCATGGGTTTGTTGCTGCTGAGTGTATCTTGGCGAAGCACACTACCACTTGCACCAATAGTTGGCAGTTGGTTGTTTTCGCTAATTTGATACGCTTGCTGAGCACGTTGAATATTTAAAGTCGCCGTACGGAGGTCACGGTTATTGGCTAGTGCTAACTCGATGACTTGGACTAAACGCTGATCAGCAAAAAAGTCTTTATAGCCTTGTTCTGCAACAGATGGACCTGTCGTTGAACCAATATATCCTGTTGGGATATCCGCTTGAGCGACGGGTTCTGGACCACGCATGCTTTGACATGCAGTCAAAGCAAGCGCAAGTGCAGATACCGCAATGCTACGACCTGAAATAGACCATACTTTTTGCATCACGATGTTTGCTCCTGATTATTTTGTTTCTTAGGTTTGTATTTGAAAATACTACGAATCCAAACAAAGAATACTGGAATGAAGAAAATACCCAACAGTGTAGAACTAATTACACCACCAAGGACACCAAAGCCTACCGAGTGTTGGCTACCTGCACCAGCACCTGTTGAAAGGGCGAGCGGAAGGACACCAAAACCGAATGCAAGGGTGGTCATGATAATTGGGCGTAAACGCATTTTTGCAGCATGAAGGGTTGCATCAAACAAATCTTCACCTTGTTCTTGTAACTCTTTTGCAAACTCTACGATCAAGATCGCATTTTTCGCAGAAAGACCAATCACGGCAACAATCGCAACTTGGAAGTAGATGTTAAACGATAAGTTTGGATCGCCCTTAATGATCATACCTAACCACGTTAAAGTAAATGCACCGATAATACCTAGTGGTACAACTAGCAATACTGAAACAGGGATAGACCAGCTTTCATACAATGCGGCAAGACATAAGAAGACGATGAGCATTGAAAGAACAAGTAGCGGACCTGTTTGACTGCCTGAATCACGTTCTTCTAAAGATAAACCTGTCCATTCGTAGTCAAAGCCTTGTAAGCCCATAGATGGTAACTTGGCAATGATTTCTTCCATCGCGAGCATCGCATCACCCGAACTTACGCCCGGTGCTGGAGTACCTTGGATGTTCACAGAAGATACACCGTTATAACGCTCTAGACGTGGTGAACCATAAGTCCATTCGCCTGTTGCAAATGCCGAGAACGGAACCATCGTGCCACTGCTATTGCGCACATACCACTTGTTCAAGTCTTCAGGCATCATCCGTGTATTCGCTTCACCTTGAACATACACTTTTTTCACACGACCACGGTCAACGAAGTCATTAATGTATGAACCACCCCAAGCCATGCTCATGGTTGTATTGATATCTGCAATACTCACACCCATTGCACCCGCTTGCGCTTGATCAATGTTGATTTGGTACTGAGGTGTATCTTCTTGACCATTAGGACGCACGCCTGCAAGACGTTTGTCTTGTGCAGCCATACCTAAAATGGCATTACGTGCAGCGATCAATTTCTCGTGACCTTGACCACTCGCATCTTTCAATTGGATGTCAAAACCAGCAGATACACCTAACTCAGGCATTGCAGGTAGCTGTAATGGCATGATGTAAGATGCATCTTTAATCATGTTCAATGACATGCCGCGCTGAATGATGGCACCAATTTGCGACTCAGGTGTAGTACGTTCACTCCAGTCTTTCAGTTTAATAAAGGCAAGACCTGCGTTTTGACCGACACCTGTGAATGAGAAACCAGAAACAGTAAAGATCGACTCTACATGCTCTTTTTCTTTATTCAGGAAGTAATCCGTCATACTAGACACGACTTTGTCTGTACGTTCAAGGCTTGCACTTGGTGGAAGTTGAACTAAAGTCATGACGACGCCTTGGTCTTCATCCGGTAAGAATGAGGAAGGTAAGACTTTATACAGACCGAATAAACCTGCAATCACCAATAGATAAACCACACCAGAGAATACTTTATGGTGAGTCATACGGTTGACACCACCTTGGTATTTCACGGCAACTTTTTCAAAGCTGCTGTTAAACCAACGGAAGAATCGCGCAAAAATATTATTACTTTCTGGCTTGTTTGCATCATGTTGTTTTAACAAGGTTGCACACAGGGCGGGGGTGAATGTTAATGCCACGATCAGTGACAAAATCATTGCGGTAACCAGCGTAATCGAGAACTGACGGTAAATAACGCCCGTTGTACCACCAAAGAATGCCATTGGTACGAATACTGCAGTTAACACACTGGTAATACCGACCAAGGCACCAGAAATCTGTTGCATTGACTTTTCAGTTGCAGCCACAGGGTCGAGGTGTTCTTCTTGCATTACACGTTCGACGTTTTCCACCACAACAATTGCATCATCGACCAGAAGACCAATCGCTAAGACCATCGCAAACATGGTGAGCGTGTTGATTGAGAAACCGAAAATGTTAATGACAGCAAATGTACCCAAGACAACGACTGGAACAGCCAATGTTGGGATAATCGTGGCACGCCAGTTCTGTAAGAATAAGAACATGACAATGAACACCAACACGACAGCTTCAATTAATGTGTGTACAACACTTTCAATCGATAGCTTAATAAACGGCGTGGTGTCATAAGCCAGTTGATCTTTTAAACCATCTGGATAGTTTTGACGAAGTTCACTTAAGCGTTCTTCAACTGCCGCAGCAGTATCTAGTGCGTTGGCACCTGTTGCTAGTTTAATTGCAACACCGCCAGCAGCTTTACCATTAAATTTAGAGTCAAATTGATAGTTATCTGAACCGAGTTCAACCCGCGCAACATCACCCAAGCGAACTTGAGCACCTGAAGCCGTATTTTTTAGAAAAATATTTCTAAATTGCTCTGGGGTTTGCAACATGCTTTGAGCATTCACTGTTGCGTTCAGCACTTGACCTTGCACAGATGGTGCACCGCCTAACTGACCTACTGCCACTTGCGAGTTTTGCGCATTAATCGCAGCTGCAATATCAGTGGGTGTCACTTGTAGGCTGGTCATTTTGGCAGGGTCTAGCCAAATACGCATTGCATAAGAACCACCAAAGACTTGAAGTTCACCCACACCTGCAACACGGCTAAGCGGTTCAGAGATGTTTGAGTTTACATAGTCTTTAATGTCTGATGCCGATAGGCTTCCATCTGGAGAGTAAAATGCAAGAACTTGCATAAAGCTCGCACCAGACTTGGTGACTTTTACACCTTGACGTTGTACATCTTCAGGTAAAAGCGCCGTTGCCGATTGCAGTTTGTTCTGTACTTGAACTTGAGCAATATCAGGATCGATGCCTTGTTCAAAGTTCAAGTTAATAGACGCTTGACCATTACCCGCACTGTTTGAAGAGATATAACGTAGACCATCCAGACCATTCATTTGTTGTTCAATGATCTGAGTAACCGTGTTTTCAACAGTCTGTGCAGAAGCACCCGGATAAGTTGCAGAGATTGTCACCGTGGGCGGTGCAATCGTCGGATATTGGGCAACTGGCATTTTTGTCAGCGTGAGAATACCCGCCAACATAATCACCAGTGCAATCACCCACGCAAAAATGGGGCGATGAATAAAAAATTGAGCCATTCAGTCTACCCCTTATGCGTTTGAAGTAGCTTTTTGTTCAGTTTTCGCACCAGCTTCTGTCTTTTTAGCATCCGTTGTTGGAGCTTGATGTGCTGCTGCTTGAGGTTGATACGGTTTCGCAACAACTTTCTGTTCAGCTTTAACTTTCGCTATTCCGTCAACAATAACTTTTTCACCTGTTTTAAGGCCTTCAGTCACAATCCAGTCTTGGCCTTGAATACCAACTGTGGTGATTTGACGAGGCTCTACTACGCCTTTGTCATTCACGATCATTGCCATCGCTTGACCTGTTGGTGTGCGAGTCACCGCAATTTGAGGTACTAACATCGCATTCGGGATTACACCTTGAACGATTTGTGCATTGGCAAACATACCAGGAAGCAACAGGTGATTCGGGTTCGGGAACACCGCACGAATCGTCACAGTCCCTGTATCTGGATTGACACTGGCATCAGAGAACGCTAAGCGGCCTTCGATTGGATAGTCACTGCCATCTTCAAGTTTCAGCTTCACACGGGTGTTGTTACTGCTGTCTAAGCTACCTTTACTCAATTGTTGACGTAAACGAAGAAGTTCAGAACTCGATTGGTTGATATCAACATAGATTGGGTCTAAACGTTGAATTGTCACCAATGGCTCTGTTTGGTTTGCCGTCACCAAAGCACCCGCCGTAACTGTAGAGCGGTTGGTTTGACCTGAAATTGGAGAGCGGATGGTTGAATAACCTAAGTCCACTTCAGCATTTTTAACTTGTGCACGTGCTGCTGCCACTTGTGCCTCAGCGACATTTACTTGACCCACTAAGTCGTCATAGTCTTGCTTCGCAACAGCGTTGCTTGAAACCAGTTGCTGATAACGATTCAGTTTGGTTCTGAGTGTGCTTAAATTCGCTTCTTGTTGTAATAATGCTGCTTTGGCATTATCAAATGTTGCGCGGTTGGTACGAGAATCAAGTTCATAAAGTGCCTGGCCTTCACGTACATAACTGCCTTCCGCAAACAAACGTTTTAGAATGATTCCACTCGTTTGTGGGCGAACTTCAGAGATTTCAAATGCCGTGGTTCTGCCAGATAACTCTACAGATTGTTCTACATTTTGCGGTTGTGCAACAATGACACCGACTTCAGTAGGTGGCATTTGTTGAGAAGCGCCAGCTTGCTGCGCATCCTTTGGATCTTTGCTACAACCAACAAGTGCAATACTCGTTGCTAATGCGCAAGCGGTAAGGGCTGGGGCCCAAAGCTTTGCCGACATCATTGTTCCACCTCGATTAGATTCTTATCTAAAAATAATTTGTATTTAATTGGGTATATCTGCCACACAAGATGTAAAGCAGTGAAATCCAGATAATACTAATGCTCCAACCTGCGAGAACGTCGGATGGGAAGTGTACTCCAAGATAGACTCTTGAAATTCCCATCATCAGCATCCATAAAAGAGCAATGCATACAACATAACGATGTGCAGGAAATGGTCGACTTAAGAAAATGGCAAGACACGCCAAAGTGGCAGCATACATACTGTGCGCACTCGGAAAGGAAGCACCATAGCTCGTCACTAGGTGAAACATTTCTGGTGGGCGTGGTCTTGAAATTAGAAATTTAAGTAGCCAAGCAGAAGCAATACTTCCAACAACGCCTAAACCAATAAAAACAACATCTCTATACTTTTTATACCATGCACGATGGAAACACCATAGAGTGGTTAGAAATAATACAAACGGCATGCCACCGAGTGCCGATAAAAGTATTGCAAGTTTATCTATAGGCTCAGTTCTTAATGTGCTGAAATATTCGACCATCGCCAGATCTAAAGCTGTGAATGGTTGAATGCTTAGAGCTAATGCACTGATTATAAATAAAATAATACCGATAAAAAGCAACAAGTAAGGCATGCTGGAACTCGTGTCATTTCAACTGATTTAAGCGCGGTTATTTACTGGGTTAAAGTGTACTCACCAGTACACTTTAATTCAAGTGTTGATTAATCATGTATAAAATTTTGTTCACAGTGTAACAAGAGCTCAAAATCGGTACAAAATCATTTTGTATGGTGTTTTGTATTGTTCGAACTTTCATCTACTTCAAGAGGTACTTTCGGTGGCCAAAAGAAGTCACTTGGTCGCGTTAGAAAATGGGTTAAAACCAATTTTGCTAACGGTTTCCACTGTTCAAAACGGACCCGACGTGCACGTAAAGCCACAATAATCGTGAGGGTAAAACTAACAAATAAGTTCGTCAGACCAATAGCGAGTACCCCGAGGAAAGATACAATAATCAAGCCAATCTCAGGGCTACCATTAATATTCATCAGGCCTTGAATGAAGTTTGCTGAAGCAAAGGCAATATGGCGAATATCTAGTGGTAAACCCAAAATATAACCAATGGTTCCCATACTTCCTAACATAATCCCGAACAGAAAATTACCCGCCAACGCACCTAAGTTGCGTTCTATATAGCCTGCAAATTTATCGAGTCGTTCTTGCCCCATAATTGTTTTGAGACGAGGGTGTGCTTTTAAACGAGGGCCAACTTTGCGATAAACCGCCATATTGTCAAAATAACCCGCCAAAAGTCCCGATAAAAACAAACAGACACCCGCAATCGCAGCGTGCGGAATGGCCAAAGAGGTAAAAGGGTTTAAGTCATGTAAGACTTTCGCCGCTTTTGCATGGTTGAGTAGCGGTTCGTGCATACCAGTTGCCCATGCCCATGTAATAAAGGCGGCAACAGGGATGGCAATTGAGATATTGCCCAAAATAGCAATAAATTGCGTACGAATAATATTAATAATCAGCGCTGCTAATTCAGCAATTTGTGCTGTTTTTGAACCTTTGCGCTGTTGTACAGTTGCCGCGAGTGCTGCCGCTGTCATCGCTGGTTGTTTGGTTGCCACGGTAAAGTGCAACACATGAATCAGCATAAACCCCAATGAGTAATTCATGCTGTAAACAAAGGCTTGCATGAGCGGCGCCATGATCATCCGTGCCGACAAGATTTTCAGGGTGGCCATGGTTGCAATAATGACACCCGCACCTGCTGCCGACTTATACATGGCTAAAAAGCCTTGTTTGTCTGTACTTACATAGTGTTCGCCCGTTTTACTGGCATTTTCAGTCACCTGTAAAGCAATCAGTTCACTATTGGTCGTCAGTAAAGAGCGCACACTCCGTTCACTATAAATCGCAGCGGTAATGTCGACTAAGAGCAGGCTCACCGCTTCATAGTGTGCTTCGCCTTCTTCTACAATTAAATTGAGTAACAGTTCGACACGGTCTAAGCATTGCTCAAGTAATGAAATCAGATAGGTTAAACTGACACTAACCCCAATGCGTTTGGTCGCACGACGAATTTTCAATACCACATCACGACACTGCTCAATCATGACCAGTGCTTGAGAGGCGTCGGGTGGGGCAACCACACTAGAGGTTTCTGCGTCTTGATGTGCCTTTTTATACTGTTGAATGAACTCAACAATTTCGCGGTTCTGCACTAAAAAAGGCGATTCATATTCGGTCAGTTCAGGATGCGCATTAATAAACTCTGGATATAAACCAATACCACTAATCCGATAAGACAGCACCGTAATGGCCTTAATCACTTCACTGCGAATTTTGACTTTTTCTTTTTGATTGGCATGCCCGTGATTGAGCAGGTTCAGCAGTTGTAGCCAGTCACTGTCTTTAATGTTATCGAGCCAATATTTGTCACTTCGGTTGGGAAAAACGCGACGGACTAAATCTTGCAATTGAGTTTCGTCATTAATCAGCGGGAGAAAATGTGCCCCTAAACGCTGCGACAATTGGTTCCAGAACCCATCTAAAGACAAGATGCCTGTGTCGGCATAAAGACTGGTTTGTTTATATTGGGAAATAAGCCGCAGCACAAAGCTTTGTAAGGTCGATGCGGCATCGGGAGTGATGAGTAATGCTTGAATGAGCGCTTGAAATTTTTGATGGATTTCATCGGTTTGATACGCATCCGTTGGACGAATACGCTCCACCAACTCAATTAAAAGTTGATCATTTAAAACAGCTTGAGGTTGCTCAAGCTGTTGCTGCATTTGAGAAAAAAGATCATTAAATTTTATATGCATAGGCAAGTTAAAAACATTTTAAAGCAACATTTGTTATTGAATTCGATGTAAAGCCAGTTGGGTTAAATTGACCAGTGCTTGACGATATTGGCTGTCAGGTAAAGCCTGTAAAGCTTGAAGTGCGGCTTCGGTTTCTTCATGCGCCCGTTGTCGACAGTAATCCAGTGCGCCAGAATTGTTTACGATAGCAATGACTTGATCAAGATCTGTTGTTCCACCTGTCGCAATACTTCGACGAACAATGTCATGTTCTTCACCTGTTGTATTTTTCAATGCTGAGATTAACGGTAAAGTCGGTTTACCTTCCATTAAATCATCGCCAATATTTTTACCTAATGTTTCAGCATCTGAGGTGTAATCTAAAATATCATCAATGATTTGAAAGGCATTGCCAAAGTGGCCTGCAAATAAACGCAGCGGTTCACGGTACTGCGGTGTACCTGAAAGAATGGCTGCACCTTCAGTTGCTAGTTCAAATAAACGTGACGTTTTACCGTGAATAATATCTAAATAAGTTTGTTCTGTGGTTTCAGGCTGGTGCTGTGCTTGAAGTTGTAGCACTTCACCTTCGGCAATTTCACAAGTCCCTGTAGAAAAATCTTTGAGTAAGGTCATATCACCGAGATCGACCAACAGATCAAAAGCACGTGAAATCAGAAAGTCACCCACCAGTACCGCGGTCTGATTATTCCAAGTCGCGTTAGCCGTTGGGCGACCACGACGTAAGCCTGATTCATCGACCACATCATCATGGACTAAGGTTGCGGTATGCAGCATTTCAATGATTGCAGCAAGTTTGCGCTGGCGTTCCAGGTCTTCTGCACCACAGGCTTTGGCAGCCAATAAACACATAATGGGACGCATGCGTTTGCCACCTGCTTCAACCACATGTTTACTCACCGCCATGACCAATGCCACTTTAGAGGTAATGCCTTCATTAATAAATGTGTCCATCGTGGCAAAGTCTTGAGCTACAGGGGCGAGAATATCTTGCTTAAAGTCGATGGTCATTTGAAGAGCGGCCTCATCTATATAAAGTGATAAAAATCAGCATTACCAGTATTGTGTAAATAGGAGTACATGTCTAAATGATTCATTTCAATCATAAATAAGACTCGCTAGAGTGCGAGGCTATATTTTACTAAAGACAGTTCCTTATTTCCCCAATGTATAAGCGTACTGCATTTGTAGGCTTATTTACATTTTAAAAATCAATTCATCCATACTATAGCGGATTGATTTTAAAAATCTATTTCATTGTAAGCAAAGTCAAGCCAGAGTTGAACTGTAATTTGTTGATTAAGTTTTTCTCGATTATTAAATAATCGTTAATTTAGTCTAATAAGTTCGGCAAATCTCTTGTTGTTTGAGTCAATATCACTTAAAATCCTTGCCCTTGATTAACCCCAGTGGCGTTCGTATTAAGATCGATATCTTCCTTTATCGGCACGACGACACGGGCATGTTTGGAGTACATTATGTACGCAGTAATCCAAAGCGGTGGTAAACAGCACCGTGTTGTAGAGGGTGAAACCCTTAAAGTTGAATTGTTGAAAGCTGAAACTGGCGCAACTATTACGTTTGATGACGTATTAATGCTAGTAAATGGCGACAGCATTCAAATCGGTGCTCCAGTTGTTGCTGGTGCTACTGTAACTGCTGAAGTAGTTAGCCATGGTCGTCACGACAAAATCCGTATTGTAAAAATGCGTCGTCGTAAACACTACCGTAAACAACAAGGTCACCGTCAATGGTTCACTGAGTTGAAAATTACAGCTATTTCAGGCTAATCACGAGGAGTAATGAGACATGGCAACTAAAAAAGCCGGTGGTTCGACTAAGAACGGTCGTGATTCGAACCCTAAAATGCTTGGTGTTAAAATTTACGGTGGTCAATCTGTGACTGCTGGTAACATCATCGTTCGTCAACGTGGTACAGAATTCCACGCAGGTCAAAACGTTGGTATGGGCCGTGACCATACTTTGTTTGCAACCGCTGACGGCGTAGTAAAATTCGAAGTGAAAGGTCAGTTTGGCCGTCGCTACGTAACTGTTGAAGCGTAAGTTTTAATAGTAAGAAAAACCCACATTTTGTGGGTTTTTTTTCGTCTATTCATATGGTTAGCTTATTTTTCTTGTATTTTTAATTTTGAAATGAAACACCAAATACCAATAAATGGTGATGTATGTCACAAAAAATAAGAGTGTAATAGAAAAACAAAACTAAAAGAAAGGCAGACAGATATGAACAAAATATTCACAAAAGTCTTGGGAAAATCCTGCTGCCATATGGTTTCTGTTGCAAAACAAGACAGTCAAATTGAACAAAACCATATGATGAAAGAGACAGTGCTGCGCATTTCTCATAGATCAAACATTGAGAGCGAGAGCGTTGTTGCTAATCTGAGACTTACTCCGAAATTATTGTTGTTGAGTATTTTATTGGCCATGGGGAATGCAGCATGGGCAACTCAGGGGGATAATCATCAATGGCAAGGACAAGGGCACGAGTCACATGGTAACGGAAATGGGTATGGTCATGGGTCACATGGTAATGGCAACGGGCATGGAAATGGCAATGGTAACGGACATGGCCATGGTTCTGGAACTCCAGGTCCTATGGGTCCACAAGGACCAATAGGTCCAGAGGGGCCGCAAGGTATCCCAGGTGAAAAGGGTGATACTGGAGCAACGGGTGCTACAGGCGCACAAGGTGATAAAGGCGACAAAGGCGATAAGGGTGACAGAGGTTATACCGGAGCAACAGGTGCTACTGGAGCAACGGGTGCTACAGGTGCACAAGGTGATAAAGGCGACAAAGGTGATAAGGGTGACAGAGGTTATACCGGAGCAACAGGTGCTACTGGAGCAACGGGTGCCACAGGAGCCAAAGGCGATAAAGGCGACAAAGGTGATACTGGAGCAATGGGTGCCACAGGAGCCAAAGGTGATAAAGGAGACAGGGGTTATACCGGAGCAACAGGTGCTACTGGAGCAACGGGTGCCACAGGAGCCAAAGGCGATAAAGGTGATACTGGAGCAACGGGTGCACAAGGTATCCAGGGTGCCACAGGTGAGACAGGGTCAACTGGAGCACAAGGCGAACAAGGTATCCAAGGTGAAACGGGAGCGACAGGATATAATGCTTATCAAGTTGCGCAAGTTAATGGTTTTGACGGTAGCATCACTGAATGGCTCGCGAGCTTAAAAGGCGATATGGGTAATACAGGGATGACAGGTGCAACAGGTTTTAGTGCTTATGATGTTGCAGTTGGTAATGGTTTTGAGGGTAGCATTACTCAATGGTTAGCCAGTCTTAAAGGTGCAAATGGCACCAATGGGATCTCTAAAGAAGTGATGGATGCTGCTGATACCTACATCTTGAATGAAGCAAAAACCTATGTGAACCAAGTTGGGCAACAAACTCTCAACCAAGCAAATGCTTATACCGATAGCCGTGTAAATGCCTTGAACAGAGACATGCGAAAACTCGAAGATCGAACCTATGCAGCAGTTGCATCAAGTATTGCGATAGCATCTTTACCGCAACCGACAGATGCTGGCTACAATATGTTTAGTGCTGGTGTGGGTACATGGGAAGGTGAGCAAGGTTATGCTTTTGGTCTCAGTGGTGTGACTGATAGTAATAAATATGTGTATAAAATCGCAGTGACAACCAATAGTGAAGGTGATTTCGGTGCAGGTGCAGCAATTGGTTGGCAATGGAAATGACAGTGATAACTCTTAACCTCAGTTAGAAAAGCCTCTGCACATTCAGAGGCTTTTCTATATGTAAAGAGCACATCTTATCTTCATCATGATGGATATTTCACAACATTAAGCACCAATAAATATACAAATCTTCTTATATTCTCAATTATTAGCCATAAAATTTGATTTAAGATAGCTCATCTAACAAATTGCGACTGCGCAAATTATAAAAGGTGAGATTATGAAAATGCTTCGTAAGACTTTATATGCAATGACAGTGGGTGTAGTAACACTTGGCCCTGTTATGAGCAGTACAGTATTTGCAGCTCCGGTTGCAGCATCGGAGCAACAAGCCACGACGAGTTTAGTGAAACAGTTGAGTGGTATCCAAAGTATCAGTTCTAACTTTGAACAAACCACCAAAGTCACAAATTCATCTAAAGCGCCGAAGAAACAAGGTTTATCTGCCCAGCACATGAATCAGACCTTTAAAGGGGTGATGAAAGTTGAGCGTCCAGGGAAATTCTATTGGGAAACCACAAGCCCTGCGAAACAAACCATTGTAACTTCGGGTAAAACGGTATGGATTTATGATCCAGACTTACAGCAAGCGGTTCGTCAAACTTTAGATGAACAGGTGGCGAATACACCTGCACTATTATTGTCAGGGAATACGGAACAGATTCGTAAGTCATATCGTATTACGCAACCAAATCAGAGCAAAACCTACTATACCTTGTACCCAAAAAGCGATGATGGTGCATTTCAAAGCTTAACGATTAGTTTTGGTGCGAAAAATGCGCCGACGCTAATGATCTTAGAAGATTCTTTGGGACAAACCACCTATGTGCGTTTTAATAACACCAAGGTAAATACCAATATTCCAGCTTCAACCTTTAACTTTACTCCGCCTAAAGGCACAGACATTATTGACCAATAATATGAGTCTGTTGTTCAAAACCACCTTCGGGTGGTTTTTTATTGGATCAAGTTCAGTTACATAACGTGGTGGGAAGTTATGGCTGTGCTTTGTATAGTCTGTGCTATTGAATACTTAACTGCGGGTAAATCATGATATTACTTCATAACAATAAAATTGGATCTGTCTTCGCAATGATGTTGTGCGCGGGATTGCTCAGCGCATGCCAGCCACAAAATGACAGTAACGCTGCAAAAAGTGAAGAGACAACTAAACCAGCTCAAGTCACACAGACTTTGCCACTGATTGAGGCAAAAGTTCGACCATTACAATTGGCGCGTTCTATTGCTTGTGATGAAGAAGGATGTACGAAATACCAGCTGTACAGCTTGGAAACTAATGTTCCATGGATCAATCAATATTTTGATGAGCGGATGAAAAAAGCCAATCCTGTGGCGTTTGAAAGCTCGAAGCAAGCAAAGCAACAAATCGAAGAAAACATGCTCAGTGAAACTTTATCTGATGTCCGTTATGTGGCGCAGCGTGGCAAATATGCTGATTTTGTCTTGATGTATTATCACTATCCAGCGCGTGCCGCGCATGGCATGTATCACAATGAATACATCACCTTAGATTTGGCAACAAAAAAGCGGGTTGCGCTGAGTGACATTGTGGTGGATAAGACGGAGTCTCAATTATTAGATGCATTATATAGTGCCAATAGCATGTGGCTGTCCGATCATAATATTTCACGTGAGCAATTGAAGCTGACTGACAATTATTATATGAGTGCTAAAGGTGTGGTGTTCGTCTATCCATTATATGAATTAGCCTCTTATGCAGAAGGGATGTCTGAATTGGTTTTACCGTATCAACAAGCCAGCGGCTTAATTAAGGCGGAATATTTGCCAAGTTTTGTCGATTATGCAGCTGAACGAGAAAAAGCGAACAAAGAAAAGCCATGAAAATTGCTGTAATAAGCCACAGCTAGTGATAGCGTGACTGTATTTTTCGGCCTGAAGCGCTTACACTATAGCCAGTTTTTTTCTTTGCAAAAGATTGGCTATGATCGACCCGAAATTACTCAGAAATAATATTGAGGCTGTAAATTTAGCCTTAGCAAAACGTGGTGTACAACTGAATGTTGAAGAATGGGCATCACTAGAAGCTCGCCGTAAAGAGATTCAATCCAAAACTGAATCTCTTCAGGCTGAACGTAATTCGGGTGCAAAACAAGTTGGCCAAATTAAAAAAGCTGGTGGTGATGCATCTGAAATTATGACGCGCATGTCAGCGATTGGTGATGAAATCAAAGCGGCAGAAGTCGCTTTGTCTGAATTACAAGCTGAACTTGAAGCGAAATCACTCAGTATTCCAAACTTGCCAGATGAGTCTGTTCCTGAAGGAAAAGACGAAAGCGATAACGTGGAAATCCTCACATGGGGTACGCCGCGTACGTTTGACTTCGAAATTAAAGATCACACTGACTTAGGTGAGTGGATGGGCGGTCTTGAGTTTGAAACTGCGACCAAATTGACAGGTTCTCGTTTCAGTGTGCTTAAAGGGCCACTTGCTCGTCTACAACGTGCGATTACCCAGTTCATGTTGAATACGCATACTTTGGAAAATGGTTATACCGAAGCTTATGTACCGTATTTAGTCAATGCTGACTCACTCCGTGGTACAGGCCAATTGCCTAAATTTGAAGAAGATTTATTCAAATTACAAGGTGAAAAAGAGTATTACCTCATTCCAACTGCGGAAGTGCCTGTAACCAACTTCGTGCGTGATGAAATCATTGATGCAGACCGTTTACCACTGAAATATGCAGCACATACCCCATGTTTCCGTAGTGAAGCGGGTTCGTATGGTCGTGATACACGTGGTTTGATTCGTCAGCACCAATTCGACAAAGTTGAAATGGTACAAATTGTTAAACCTGAAGACTCAATGCAAGCGCTTGAAGAGCTTACAGGTCATGCTGAAGGGATCTTGAAAGCACTTGGTTTGCCGTACCGTAAGATCATTCTTTGTGGTGGTGATATGGGCTTTGGTGCAACTAAAACTTACGATCTTGAAGTTTGGGTACCAAGTCAAAATACTTACCGCGAAATTTCTTCATGTTCAAACATGGGGGACTTCCAAGCGCGTCGTATGAAAGCACGCTACCGTGCAGACCAAAAGAAAACTGAATTTGTACATACGCTGAATGGTTCAGGTTTGGCTGTGGGCCGTACTTTACTTGCGGTCATGGAAAACTACCAACGTGCTGATGGTTCGATTGAAATTCCGACCGTGCTTCGTCCATATATGGGCGGTGCTGAGTACATCGACTAATAAAGTCGATGTACTGCACAATTTTGTGCACAATAATTGCTTTAAGACAGTCAGATAAAACTCATTGAGGTCGTGTGTGGATATTTTTCCAATCTCTTTAAAGTTGCAACAGCAACCTTGTCTGATTGTCGGTGGTGGGCATATTGCTTACCGTAAGGCAGTGTTGTTACATAAAGCAGGGGCAGTGATTCATATCATTGCTCCTGATATTGATGCAAATTTATTGCAACTGGTTGAAGAAAGCCAAGGGCAATATATCCAAGCGCTATATCCTGCGCAGACTCAACTCAATGACTATCGTTTAGTGATTGCTGCAACAGATGATTATGCAGTGAATACTCAAGTCTTTGAGGACTGTGAAGCGCTGAAAATACTGGTCAACAGTGTTGATGATCCACCACATTGCCGTTTTATGGTTCCTGCCATTGTCGATCGTTCACCTTTGGTGATTTCAGTGGCCAGCAATGGCACATCCCCCGTTTTATCTCGCCAAATTAGAACCCAGCTTGAAACCAGTATTCCACATGGGATGGGTAAGCTGGCTGAGTTTTCAGGAAAATGGCGTGCAGCGGTGAAAGCGAAGATTTCCAATCCTGACGAGCGCCGTGTTTTTTGGGAAGACTTATATGCAAGTCCCCTGAAAGAACAGGTTTTTCATGACAATCTTGCAGAAGCAGATCGTTTAATCGAACAAGCACTGTTGGAGTGGAAAACCCCGAAAGGCGAAGTGTATTTGGTTGGTGCAGGTCCAGGTGATCCTGAGTTGTTGACCCTTAAAGCATTGCGTTTGATGCAACAAGCCGATGTGGTGATTTATGATCGTTTGGTTTCTCCTGCGATTATGGAACTCTGCCGTCGCGATGCAACAAAAATTTATGTGGGTAAAGCCCGTTCTAACCATGCTGTACCGCAAGAAGGCATCAATGCCTTACTAGTGGAATATGCCTCAAAAGGTCAACGTGTTTGCCGTTTAAAAGGCGGCGATCCTTTCATCTTTGGTCGTGGTGGTGAAGAAATTCAAGAACTTTTTGCCGCGGGTGTACCATTTCAAGTGGTGCCAGGGATTACTGCCGCTTCGGGGTGTTCGGCTTATGCAGGCATTCCGTTGACACATCGCGATTATGCACAAAGCGTGCGTTTCCTTACGGGGCATTTAAAAGAAGGTTCGCCTGAGTTACCGTGGGATGAGTTGGTTTATCAAAATCAAACACTTGTGCTGTACATGGGCTTGGTTGGTTTAGAAAAAATTTGTGAAAAGTTAATTGAGCATGGCCAGCGCCCAGACATGCCAGTTGCTTTGATTTCGAAAGGTACCACGCCAGAACAAAAAGTGCTGGTCGGAACCTTAGCGGATATTGCATCAAAAGTTGAAGAAAATCATATTCAAGCGCCTACATTGACCATCATTGGTGATGTAGTGAGTTTGCGTGAACAATTACAGTGGCAAGATTAATTATTGCCATATTGAAAGAGTAGAGAAAAGCTGTGATCCATGTTGTTTTATACGAGCCCGAAATTCCTGCAAACACAGGCAATATCATTCGTTTATGTGCCAATACTGGAGCGCAGCTGCATTTGGTTAAGCCTCTCGGCTTTGAACTGGATGATAAAAAACTTAAACGTGCAGGTTTGGACTACCATGAGTGGGCGCGCATGCAAATTTGGGAAACATTCGATGAGTGTTTAGCGAATTTAGCTGAAAAAGGTGTCGATATAAACGCGATTTATCCTCTAACCACCAAAGGAACGGAAACGCCGCATACTTCGGATTTGAATCGCCCCGTGGCTTTACTCATGGGACCTGAGACACGTGGTCTGCCTGAACAGGTTCGTATGCTGTTTCCAAAAGAGCATTGGATTCGTTTGCCCATGGCTGAAAACTCGCGCAGTTTGAACTTATCCAATGCGACAGCCGTGATTGTGTATGAAGCATGGCGTCAGCAGGGTTTTAAGCCTTTAGCCTAATCAAATTGCTGTGATAGAGCCCGCTTAAGCGGGCTCTGTTTTTTCTAGCTTTTGATCGAATCCCGCTCTGGACTTTAAAACTTTAAGCATATTGGCTTCGACCCAATCTTTCATTTGATAGGCATTTTGAGCAAAGTCTTTGCCAATCTCGGTTAACGCATATTCCACGCGAATCACATTGTCTTCATGAATGGTTCGCGTCAAAAAACCATCGCGCTCTAAGATCTTTAATTTTTGTGACAGTACTTTAGGTGAAATACCTAAAACATTTTTTTTGAGCTCATTAAAGTGTTGTGACTCTTGATCCAGCGTATACACAATCAATAAAATCCACTTGTCTGCAAATTTTTCAAAAAAAAGACGAGCAGGGCAATCTGGATGAAAAATATTAAATTTCATTGGCTTATTCACTTTAAAAAGATCCTCAAACTGCCTTCTTTTGCTTTTCATGCCTTGTATTTGACCAGTTACCAAGTGGTAACTAATTGATACTAGGTTTCATAAGTGTATCATGAATACAGACTTAATGCAGCGCTGTCATCAGACTACGCTTTCGCAAGATACTGGCAATTGGATGGATCACATGATGAAAGTTTCAGAGGCTGTTGTTTTTATTACGGGTGCAAATCGTGGGTTGGGACTTGCCATCGCTCGGGAGGCCCGCCGTCAGGGCGCTAAAAAGATTTATGTGGGTATGCGCCAGATTGGGAGCTTTCAGGAAGAGGGGCTTATCCCGATTCAACTCGATTTAAATGTTGAAGCATCTATTCAACAGGCAGCAGAACAATGCGCAGATACCACGATTCTTGTGAATAATGCGGGCATTGCGCTTTTGAATGAACATCCTGTCGATGCCAGTATTATCACGACTACGCAAAAGATTTTGGAAACCAATTTGTTGGGCTTAATGCGAGTGACGCAAATTTTTGCTCCGATCTTGCAAAAGAATCAACAGGCTTATGTGGTCAACATTCTCTCGGATGTGTCATGGGAGCCAAGCACTGTTTTGACCAGTTATGCCATTTCTAAAGCGGCAGCATGGTCCTATACCAACTCAAGTCGTCAGTGGTTGTCTCAATTTAATATTCAGGTCATGGGGGTACATGTGGGTTTTATTGACACAGATCTGACTCGTTCATTACCCATTCCGAAGATTGCGCCAAAAACAGTGGCTCAAGAAATCTTTCAAGGCATCGAGCAAAATGCTTATGAGGTTTTAGTTGGAGAAAAGACTCAACAGCTTAAACAAGGTTTAAGTGCTGAAGTGGCAAGTTATGTGAAACTTAAGCCCGATCAGGCAAGTGTTTAAGATATTTCATACTGTTTATTTTTAATGGTTTACGCAGCGTCATGCTTGACGAAGCAATGCCAATCAATTGATTCAAAAGAGGAAACTAAAATGTCGAATATTTCAGTGGTTTTTTATTCAGGCTATGGACATACCAAAGTGATTGCACAAACTTTTGCGCAAGAAATTGGTGCAAATTTGGTGGAGATTGACCCAAATGGCGACATTTCAGAGCAAGATTGGCAGACATTGGATCAATCTGATGCAATTGTATTTGGTGCACCAACTTATATGGGTACTGCACCGTGGCAATTTAAAAAGTTTGCCGATGCATCTTCAAAAAAATGGTTTACTCGTGCATGGCAAGATAAAATTTTCGGTGGCTTTACCAATAGTGCAAGCTTAAATGGTGATAAGCAAGTGACCTTAATTCAACTACAAACACTTGCATCGCAGCATGGCGGTATTTGGGTAAGCTTGGGCTTATTGCCTGCCAATAGTAAAGCGGCAACCCGTCAAGATGTAAATAATTTGGGTGGTTCTGTAGGCTTGTTGGTGCAATCACCATCCGATGCAAGTACGGATGAAATCCCAACCGGGGATCTCGAAACCACAAAAGTCTATGCGCAACGTATTGCCAAAATAACCAAGCAATTTAAGGGCTAGTTTTTTAGCTCTAGTTTAGAAAAAGACGCACTTGGCGTCTTTTTCTTTTTTAATGAAAGATTAGAGCGGATCGTCAAATTCATTATGTTGTGGTGCAGGTTGCTTAAAGCCTTTGGTTTTATAACCTAAGTATAAAATACCAAACATTGCCCACCATAAACCGAATTTCAACGCGGTTTCTTCAATTTCTAGCCACATAGCAAAGATACTGAGGAATCCACACATTGGAATCACCACAAAGCTAAAGATATCTTTAATATTCTTTGTGCGGCCATCACGTAGTGCATATCGTGAAATCACCGATAAGTTTACAAAGGTAAATGCAGTTAACGCACCGAAGCTGATCATTGAAATGACGATGTCCAAGTCCATGAAGCCAGCTGTTAACGCCACAGCACCTACAATTAGGATGTTATAAGACGGTGTAAAGCTTTTCGGACTAATATGACCAAAAATCTTCTTGTTAATTACGCCATCACGACCCATCACATACATTAAACGTGAAACGCCTGCATGTGCCGAAATACCCGATGCCATAACAGTCACAATTGCGAAGTACAACACTACCGTTTTAAACGCAACGCCACCGACGGCTTGTAAAATGTCAGGCTGTGTTGCAGCAACATCTTCAAAGTAAGTCTTTGGATCGTTCGGGAAGTAAATCTGCATGAAGTAGGTGCTAATAATAAAGATCACACCGGCCAAAAGTGCCGTTAAGAAAATCGCTTTAGGTAGTGTTTTCTCGGTATCTTTTGTTTCTTCTGCAAGCGAGCTGAGCGAGTCAAAACCAGTGAATGAGAAGCACAGTAAAGTTGCACCTGTAATCAAGGCACCCAGTGAAGTAAGCTCATTCCAGAATGGCTCTAAACTCCATAACTGATATTTCGCATTGACCAAAGTACCATCTGCGTTGACGCCACCAGCAAGCAAGCTGTAAACCATCCACGTGAAATAAGCAATCACACCCAACTGTACAAAAACGATCAAACCATTAAAGTTTGCAACGAAGCGTGCACCACGTAAGTTGACCGCGGTCATAAATGCAGTTAAACCAACCACCCAGACCCAATGGTTTACATCAGGGAATAAGGCTTCAAGGTAAATCACGGCAAGAATGATGTTGACCATTGGAGACAATAAATAGTCTAACCATGATGACCAACCGACCATAAATCCGACATTCGGATGGATAGATTTTTGCGCATAGGTATAGGCGGAACCCGAGGAAGGGTAGCGACGAATCATGTGACCATAACTGATCGACGTGAATAAAATTGCAATTAAAGCAATGATATATGACGTTGGCACATGATAATGACTTTCTTCTGATACTAAACCGAAAGTATCAAATAATGTCATTGGTTGAATATAAGCTAAACCAATAATAATGATGTGCCAGAGACCTAGCGTTTTTTGCAGTTTAGCTGCCGATTGAGTCCCAGAAATATTAGTCAACGGCGTTATCCTCTTAATCGTTGATCAAGGATCAGTCATGTTTAATAAGGATCGTTTGAGACGAACGATCCCCCCTGTGTTTAATTTCAAAAGTGCGCCAATCTACATTAATTTGGCCGCTTTTGTCAGTAACTTTTTCAGATTTTTTTAGCAGTTTTTATGCCAATAGGTATAAGGAAAGCATTATTCCTTATGGCAAATAAAAGCCCGATGTTTAAAAAAGCATCAGGCTGAGATTGTCGCTATATTGGCTGATTTTTTATGAATTACCAAGCTTTTTCTAAAATTGCTTTTAAATCTTTTAAGCTGGCTTCTTTCGGGTTGTAAATGATTGAACCATCGTTGAGGGCCTTTTCTGCCACCTCATCGAGTTGTTCTAAGGTCACTTTTCCTGTTTCACTCAAGGTACGGGGTAACTTGGTTAGGGTAAATAAGCGATCACGCATGGTGAGTAATGTGTTGATGGCTTTGTCTGCACGTAAGTGGGCAGGGGTCTGCGCATAAATATCTGGTCCTGCAAGCGGTAACAGGAGCTCTGCAATCTTGTCACCATTCACTTCCTTGTTAAATTCAAGCACATAAGGCAAGAACAGGTTCATGCATAGTCCATGTGGCAAGTGTGCAACGGCACCTAAGGCATGTCCAAGTGAGTGTATAAGACCTACCATCGAGTTTGAAAATGCAATGCCAGCCATGGTCGAGGCTTGAGCTAACTCTAAGCGGCCGTTGGCATCGCTTGGATTATCCAGCACATTAAACAAGTGATTGCTGACTTTCTTAATTGCAGCCGTAGCATAGGCATCTGAAATCGGATTGTGTGCCATGCATGTATAGGCTTCGACGGCATGAGTCATGGCATCCATTGCGGTCATCGCGGTTAAGTGCGGTGGCAGGGTTTGGGTCATACGTGGATCGAGAATCGCAGCATGCGGCATTAAATAGTACGATGCGAAAGGCAGTTTGACATTTTTCTCTGGATCAGACACCACCGCAACCATGGTAACTTCAGAACCTGTACCCGATGTGGTTGGAATCACAAAAAAGGGTTTGAGTGGTTTAGGTAGGTTGTGTGCCCCAGAGTATTTCAGTAAGTCATCACCACCTTCAGATACCAAAATATTGGTGGCTTTCGAGGTATCAATCACCGATCCGCCACCGACAGCAATAATCGCATCGCACTGGTGTTCACGATATAAATTGGCGGCTTTACGCACCGTCTCTAAGCTTGAGTCGGGTGGAACATCATCAAAAATTGCACCAATCACTGCATCGGTAGACTCAAAAGCCGCTTCAATGGGTGCCAGTAAATTATTGGCACGTACACCTTTGTCGGTAATGATTAAAGGTCGGGTTGCCCCTAATGTTGCCAATTCAAACGGAATGTGTTCTAAAGCAGCATGACCAGCGATCACTTTTACAGGACAGAAAAATTCGTAATAAGGCTTCGCCATGTTATGCACTCCGTTTTAAATATGATTGGGCTACTTTGAGATAAATATTTGCAGCGCCTGTGAGTTTTTCTTTTAAGCCTAATTCAGTTGGGTATTCTTTGACTGCAAGTTCCGCGACCATTTTAGGTAAAATCAACGATTCCATTTTATTCAGACAGCGGACGAGGCGAATCGCATACGAAATATCGCCATCTGCAATCATACGGTCGTGTGCAAAAGCTTGTGCTGTACTTTCTTGAAATGAAAACACCAAAAAGGCATGGCTTAGATGTTTAAAAGTGATGGTTAAATCTGCCTTTAAACTTCCCGGAGTAAGTAATTCGAGTTGATGGTTTTCGGTCACTTTGGCTAAAAAAGCCGGACCGTTTGGAAAGACATTCATCGATAAGGTGAAATTGGCTGGAAATTTGGCAACTTCTTGCTGAATTTCACTATCGACTTGGCTGGCCATGACCAATCCTCGGCCAATCACATCCATCATAAGTTTGACATAGGTCAATTGCAGAGCGGGTTTCACTGAATTTACGTTAATCACTCGCTGTTGTCCTTTCTAAAAATAATTATTAGTTTAGAGTAAATACTCTAATTTATTTTTCCATGAAAAGCAAAGCCTTTATATATGCTGTACTTGAACTTCTTTAAAGTAACCGCTGTGCTGTAAAGTTTCAATAATATCGGCACATAAGTTTTCAAAGCGCGGGTAGTCTGGTCTGAGGTCTGAGATTCGCACCATTTCTAAGCCCGCATAGCCACATGGATTAATGGTGTGAAACCCAAATAAGTCACAGTCAATATTTAAGGATAAACCGTGATAACTGCGCCCTTTACGAATTTTAAAACCCAATGAGCCAATCTTGCGTCCATCGACATACACGCCAGGTGCATCAGGTTTGGCATTGGCTTCTATCTCATATTTCTTGAGTAACTCAATCATCAGATTTTCAGCATAAGTCACCAAGGTACGGACGTTCCAACCAAGTCGGTTGAGGTCAAACATAAAATAGGCCACCAACTGACCAGGACCATGCCAAGTGACTTGCCCCCCGCGATCCGTTTGTACCACGGGAATGTTGCTGCTCATGAGGATGTGTTCAGGTTTTCCAGCTTGACCTTGGGTGAGCACGTCATGATGTTGCAAAATCCAAAGTTCATCTGGTGTGTCTGCATCTCGTTGTTCAGTCAGTGCTTTCATTTCTACAAAGCGGTCAGCATATGAAGTTAAATTATCAAACTGGCGAATAATGAGTTGTGGTTTGAGAACGGCATCAGACACGGCACTTGCGTCCTTATAAAACAAAAAGTATGTCTGAAATTATAAAGAAAAGATCTAGAGCGTAGGGGGATTTCTTCAGTGAATAAGCTGAATTCAATAGATCAAAAATTTAGGCACAAAAAAACACGCTCGTAAGCGTGTCTCATTGATACATCATTTGAATTACAGCGCCGTTTTAATTAACGGACAAGCCGCAAGGTCTGCATACAGTTGATGAACTTGTTCTAATTCTTCAAAACGCAATTGAGCAGTTAAAGAATGGTATTTACCTGTGCGTGATGGCTGGACTTGGATCGATTCACCATCAAACTCAGGGAAGTGTTTGACTAAAATTTCAACCACTGCAACATGTAACTCAGTGCTGGCAAAGCCAATGAGTTTGATCGGGTAGTCCATAGGGAATACCCAAAGATGTTCTTGTAATTCACGTGATGGTGTACGGTCTAACATAGTCATGAGCGTCAGTCCCCCTTATTTCAAACGCCTGCGAAACTGCAGGCGTTAGGTGTTGCTCTTAAATACTTAATGGAGACTCGTGATTAAATTTCAAGTCTCCAACGTATCGGTATCAATTAGTCGTTTTCTAGGAATGAACGTAAGTGTTCAGAGCGAGAAGGGTGACGTAATTTACGCAGTGCTTTCGCTTCAATCTGACGAATACGTTCACGCGTCACGTCAAATTGTTTACCTACTTCTTCCAAAGTATGGTCCGTTGGCATGTCGATACCAAAACGCATTTTCAAGACTTTCGCTTCACGTTCAGTCAAGTTTTCAAGCACTTCACGAGTTGCTTCTTTTAGGCCTTCAGACGTTGCAGCATCGACAGGTGACGTGATGTTGCTGTCTTCAATGAAGTCACCCAAGTGCGAATCTTCATCATCGCCAATCGGTGTTTCCATCGAAATTGGTTCTTTGGCGATTTTCAGCACTTTACGCACTTTAACTTCATCCATTTCCAAACGTTCACCGAGTTCTTCAGGTGTTGGTTCACGGCCCATTTCTTGCAAAAGTTGGCGTGATACACGGTTGATCTTGTTAATGGTTTCGATCATGTGTACTGGAATACGAATGGTACGCGCTTGGTCGGCAATCGAACGAGTAATGGCCTGACGAATCCACCACGTTGCATAAGTCGAGAACTTATAACCACGGCGGTATTCAAACTTGTCTACCGCTTTCATCAAACCAATGTTACCTTCTTGGATCAAGTCCAAGAATTGTAAGCCACGGTTGGTGTATTTTTTCGCAATCGAAATGACCAAACGTAAGTTCGCTTCAACCATTTCTTTTTTCGCGCGGCGTGCTTTCGCTTCGCCTACAGCCATACGTTTTGAAATCTCTTTGATGCCTTTAACATCAAGGTCCAAATCTTTTTCAATGTCTGCAATTTTTTGTTGGAACGCTAAAACGTCAGGGCGTACTTTTTCAAGATAGCCTTTTTGGTCTGGCGAAGCTTTCGCAATTTGTTCATCTAACCAAGCAAAGTTTGACTCTTGACCTGGGAAAGAGGTGCGGAATTGAGTCCGATCCATACGACCACGACGTACTGCATAGCGCATTACTTCACGTTCAGAGGTACGGATTTGTTCATGTGTACCACGAATCATTTCTGAAATGATGTCAAATAAACGTGGTGTAAATTTGAACATCATAAACACAGTTGCAAGTGACTCTAAAGCATCTTCTGCTTCTTTGCTTGAACGACCATGTTTCTCGATGATGGTTCGGGTGTTTTTCCAAGCCGCAGTCAGTTCGTCAAAACGCGCTTTGGCAATTTCAGGATCTGGGCCAGATTCACCTTCAGAATCATCATCACTTTCAGACTCTTCTTCTTCCTCGTCATCATCCAATTTTACATCTTTGGTTGATTTGGTTGAAGAGTCTTCTTCTTCATCAATTTCAGACTCTTCTTCGAGGACTTCTGGAATCGCTTCATCGGTTTCAGGGTCTAAATAACCTGAAAGGATGTCCGCAAGGCGACGTTCGCCTGCTTCATAATCTTTGTATTCTTGTAATACCACTTCAACCGCATTTGGCCAGTAAGCAATCGAGTGAAGAACGTCACGAATCCCTTCTTCAATACGTTTTGCAATACTGATTTCGCCTTCGCGCGTTAACAGTTCAACAGTACCCATTTCACGCATATACATGCGGACAGGGTCAGTGGTACGACCAGGCTCATTTTCTACAGAGGCAAGAACAGCAGCGGCTTCTTCTTCAGCAACTTCATCGGCAGCTTCATTACCACCTTCAAACATTGCATCATCAGATTCAGGTGCACGTTCGTGCACAGGAATACCGACGTCTTGAAGCATTTGAATAATGTCTTCAATCTGTTCGCTTTCAGTGATCGAGTCTGGGAGATGATCGTTAACCTCAGCGTAAGTTAGGTAACCTTGCTCTTTGCCTCGGCTAATCAGAGCCGCTACTTGTGAAGTAGGGGAAGTCATATCGCTCATCTTTGCTTACTCTTCGTTGAATCTGTGGCAGTGGAAAACTGTGCATCTGGGCACAATTCGCTTCATAAACTTATTTGTAAATAACTGCGTATTCCATCAGGGATAGTCAGCCAAAAGCTGACTGATAAAATATTAAAAATATAAATTCAGTGATTTAGATGGGGGTGAATTTGTTGTTTTCAAGTTCATCCCGAGCGTACTCAAGTTCAAAACCCAAATTTGAAATCTGAAAGATTTGGATTTTATGTGACCATTTAAAGTCGTAAACTACAAAGACGCAGGGTGGATTATATCATGCCATAAAAATTGGTTAGAAATAAAGACTAAAAATCAAATTAATTGCTCTAAATGCAAATAAAACTTGACAAGGTTCTGGAACCCATATAAATAGCGGCTAAGACCCTTCACATTTTTTCACTATGAGGTAGTTTTAGTGTCTTCTACAGATTTTGAACTAGATGATAACTACGCTGATGATGATGTTAATTTTGATGAGTCATCAAGTAAAATTAGTGCGAAAGAATCATTAGAAAAACGTCGCCTGATTGATGACCTTCTTGCACAGCGCCGTTTGGAACGTGAGCTTAAAGATTTTGATTACGACATCGACGATGACGATGATTTTGACGACGAAGAAGACTAAAATCAGATGTAGCATCGTGTCTGAAAATGCTATGCTAATGCCCTAATCAGTTTCTGAATTTGGATTTGAAATGAGTGCTTTAGATTTAGACTTATTGAGTGAATATCTAGATGGTGACCAAAATGAGTATGGTCTAGATTTTGCAGCGACTCATGGTTTCTTGTGTGCAATTGCAGTTGGTCCTACTTTTGCAAAATGGTTGGATGAACTTTTTGATAATAATCAAAAGAAAGTGCCTGCCGAGATCATCGCACAAGTGAAAGCTTGGCTTGAGTCTATTCGTCAAAACCTTGCCAATGAAGAAGGGATTGAATTTCCTTTTGAAATTGAAGAGGCCGATGTTGAGTCAAGTCTAGGGGATTGGAGCGTTGGTTTTGTCGATGCAATGTTCCTCAATGAAGATGCATGGTTCACGCCTGAGTTTGAAGAGCAACTGGTCGATCTTACATTACCAATTATGGTATTTAGTGGGATTGATGAAGAAGATCCGCAAATGGAAACTTTCCGTCGTAACGGTCAGTTAATGGATGAGCTTGCAGAAGAAATTCCAGAGAATTTAAACGAACTTTATCTCATGTATCATACGCCAGCATAATTGTTCTTGCGTCGTGACATCAGCGACGCAGGCATTAGCAAGCAAATAAAAAAACGTCCCTAGAGGACGTTTTTTTATTTGCTCAAATTTTAGTGTTTAAACGCAGGCACCACTCATGCTTAGTTTGTGAGAAATAAGCAAAGTCCTAAAGTTGCGAGTACGGTACCGATGACACGGTTAATGCTCACTTGTTTGCGTAAAATTTTATTTCGGATCACTGGGGTCGAGCAGAATAGTGAAATGAGCAAAAACCACAGCAGATGACTGGCCGAGATAAACATGCCATAACCGATTAAATGCATCAGACCATGATTGCCTCGCAGTAACTGTGCAAAGATGCTCATCACAAATAGCGTAGTTTTGGGATTTAAGCTGTTGCCTAGAAAACCTTGTATAAATGCTTGCCGTGGGCGCAGCAAGGTATGAGTGGCATGGTCACTAATTTGCTGTTGGGTAAATGTTTTGTACCCGATATACATCAGGTACAGCGCGCCAATATACTGAATGATATGCAATAGGTGCGGAATGTAGTGCTTTAAGAAACTGAGCCCCAGTACGCTATAGCTAATATGGATCCATACAGCACAAGCAATACCATATGCGGTATAGATCCCTTGTTTACGCCCATACAGATAACTATTTCGGCTGACCAAAGCGAAGTCAGCACCAGGACTAATGACTGCAAGTAGGGTAATGATTGCAATCGCTATAATTTCATTCACTCATTGATCCTTGTTCGGATTGAAATAAAGGATTTATATATTTTTCATATATTTGCTATAGTGAAAATCGATTTTAATTCTTTCCTTTTAATGAGTTTTTGGAATGATTGAACGCTTATCACTGAATTCTCTTAAGTTTTTTTATTATGTCGCCCGCTATGACAGTGTCACCATCGCTGCTGAAAAACTCTTTGTCACTCAGGGTGCGGTCAGTAAGCAGTTAAAAAACTTAGAAGAGGCACTGGGGTATCGTTTATTTATTCGTGACGGCAAAAAGTTACAGCTGACGGGAGATGGTCTAACACTGTTTGATTGTTGTGAGCAGGTCTTTCCTCAGATTGACCAGTGCCTCGTGCAGATGACAAGAGAAAAGAAGAATGAGAAGAAGACCTTAATCTTATCCTGTGAACCGACCATCGCCATGAAATGGCTGATTCCGCGTTTAGTTCAATTTAAGCTACGTTATCCTGAGATTGATATCAGTTTGTTAACAGGTGGTGGAGAAGCGGATTTTAAAGCACAAAACATTGACTTGGCCTTAAGGCGTAATGATTTTGAGTGGGGCAAGGCCATTTATAGCGAAAAAATGGCTGATGAGCATATGGTTTGTGTATCGCATCATAATCATTTAGCCCCGATGTCACAGCTGTTTATTTCCAGTTCGCGACCTAAAATATGGACACAATTTAAGGATGCATATAAAACACAGTTTAAGCACTTTCAAAGAGTAGCGTTGGAACATTTCTATTTGTGCATAGAGGCCTCTTTAGCAGGGTTGGGTGCAACAGTAGTTTCAGCTTATATGGTTGAAAAAGAGCTCGATTTTCAAGTGTTAGACATGCTTAGCCCGATTGTGCAAGATGGCTCTGCTTATTATTTACTTTCCGCATCTCCTTTTGAGGATGATCCGCATAAAGTCATTTTTAAGGATTGGTTGATTGAAGAAATGAGAGCCAGCCAAACAAAGTTAATGGCACTTTCCGCTCAAAAGCACTAATCCCGTGCGGCATTTGATCGTTATCTATCGAGCATAAAAAAACACCTCAAACGAGGTGTTTTTTTATGGCAACTTTTTAAAACAATAGTCTGCGTACCAACCATAGGCAATATGAAAAATAGCGCCATGAATCGCGACCATACACAGCATAACGACAGCGGTGAGTCCAATGCCAGCATTATCGACGGATTTCATAATCGCTTCAGCATTGGGATTCATCAGCACTAAAAAAAGTACAAAGAAACTACCGATGGTAATTGCGACAGCACTGGAGCCCCAAACCAGTTGAATTTTTTCATGATTGTTTGGAACACGGTGTTCTTTTTTCACAAAGTGTCCGACACTAATCAGTGCACAAGCCACTAAGGTCGGAATTAAGGTTAAACCTCCAAGGTTTAAACCAAAGACCAGTACGGTGATTAACAGCACCAAAGCAATGCTATATACCGCCGCAAAATGCAGTAAATAGTGTTTCATGTATTTCCCCAAAATAAATAAATTAGCTGCGTGTTTTACGCAAATGCCTGCGATATAAAAACCAAAGGATAATCACAGCGACAATGGCAATAATGACATAACCGACTTTGCTAAAAATTTGATGCATCAGTGCTTGGTTTTCACCAAAGTAATAGCCGACTGTTGCTAAAAATGTTGTCCAGATAATTGTACCGAGTCCACTATAAAACATGAACTTCCAAAAGGGCATACGGCTCATCCCCGCAGGGATGCTAATCAGTGAACGCACTGCAGGAATCATACGACCAAAAAATACAATACGGTGACCAAACTGCTCAAACCAATCTAAGGATTTTTTCACATCGGCGGATTTGATAAACAGATATTTACCATAGCGGTCGACCCATCTGAAAATATGCTCTTGTTTAAATTGATAGCCGATCCAATACAGCACTGCTGCGGCAAAGAGTGAACCAATACATCCTGCAATAATGACTCCAACTAACACCAACTCACCTTGTGATGCGGCATAACCTGCAGAAGGCATGATAATTTCAGAAGGAATGGGCGGAAAAACATTATCAAGAAACATCAGTAAGGCTATTCCCCAATAACCCAATTGTTCCATGATGGAGATGATCCATGCAGTGAGGTTCATATAGACCATAAAAATAAATGCGATAAGTTATCTTAAGGACTTATCGCATGTGGGTAAAGAATTGAAATGTATTGTTTTCTATTCATCGAAACGGGTATGGGTCAGGGTGTGAATATAGACTTTACGTAAGCTATAGGCCAGCGCAATCGGGATTAAACTGAGCAACGTATAATTTAAAAGATTGGAGCTTAAATGGTAACCAATCCCGAGCGCGATACTTGAACCAATCAACATGCCCAAAACCACAATAAATAAATGCGTGCGCTGTTCAAGCTTGGCTTTGATTTGGTTGAAGCTGGTATTGTGATATTGCTCGATACGGTTTGCTGCGGCATTGCGAATCAGTGTGCGATGGCGTGGCATGATTATTTTATGCATGGCAATCATCCTATTTTCGTCGTTTAGGCATGTCATTTTTATTGTTATGTGGAGACCTTCAGGGCACCACTTTAGCTTATTATTTATACAGTATGACTCAGATTGAGTTCAATGTTGTGACAAAATTGTTAAATATTTTTAAAAAATGCGAACTGGATAAAAGAATAAACCCTCAAATGAGGGCTTATTCTTGACTTAAATGATCTGAATGATTTTAAAGGCGTTTACGTTTAGCCGCAGCAATCTGTGACTGGCGCATACGGAAGCCTTCTTTTTGTTTTTCTGTGGTGTTGTCGATACAGTATTTGCATGACACACCATGTTCATAGCTAGGTTCTTCTGCTTCAGCAGGAAGAAGTGGCCAACCACAAGCATGACACTTAATGTTAAGGCCTTCTTCAACACCATGAGTGACAGCAGTACGGCCATCAAAAACGAAACATTCGCCTTCCCACATGCTTTGTTCAGCAGGGGTTTCTTCTAAGTACTTTAAGATGCCGCCTTTTAAGTGATAAACCTCATTGAAACCTTCTTGAAGAAGAAGAGAGGTCGATTTTTCACAGCGGATACCACCTGTACAAAACATGGCAATTTTTTTATCTTTGTGCTGTTCGAGGTTTTGTTTAACGTATTCTGGAAATTCGCGGAAACTTTCTGTTTTTGGGTCAATGGCACCCTTAAATGTTCCGGCTTTGTATTCATAGTCATTACGAGTATCGATCAAAATGACGTCATCACGAGCAATCAGGTCATTCCATTCTTTCGGATCAAGGTAGTGACCGACTAAATCACGTGGCTTTACTTCAACGCCTAAAGTCACGATCTCTTTTTTAAGTTTGATCTTCATTTTACGAAACGGTTTGTCCGCACTGTCAGACTCTTTGTATTCCATTTCGTTAAAACCTTCATTCAGAAGGAATTGATGAATCATATCGATCGCGGCACGGTCGCCTGCAACCGTACCATTAATGCCTTCGCCCGCTACAATCAGAGTACCACACAGGTTGATGGTTTTTACCAAGTCTAAAAGACGTTGTTGAAGATCAGCAGGATCTTGAACTTCTTTGAATTGATAAAGTGCGGCAACAACCCAACCAGTCGTCGCTTGCTGTTCTACAGGTGCAAGCTGTTCTACAGTAGCGTTCATGGAGTACTCCAATGTATTTTGATAGATAATTTTAAGGCGCACATTTTACATGGAATTGAATCAAGATGCGAGATAAGTAAACATTTTAAATGGCTTCTCAAGTGGTAGGTGAGCGTGTATATTCAGTTGCCCAAGACAAAATCCGTTTTGTTTTGGTGCGTTTATTATCAGGAGTATGTTTTGAGTACAGATCATCGAATTGCCTCTTTGACCCCATGTGCAGGGCGTTGTTCAACGGTATTTGGTGATTCTGTGTGTCGTGGTTGTCGTCGTTTTAATCATGAAGTGATTCAGTGGAACACCTACACTTCGGAGCAGCATCGTTCAGTTTGGCAACGCTTAGATGCACAACTAGATCAAATTTTGGTGCCCATGTTGCCTTTTGCTGATGTGCAGCAGGTCGAAGCTTTTGTTTTATCTAAACGCGTTCGTTTACGTCCCGATGCATCCAAAGGGCGGAAGCTTTATCATGCGTTAAAAGTATGTGAAAAAAATAAGAACTTTACCGAAGAAAGTGGTTTAGGCATTCAAGCGCAGCAAGTGAAACCGATTTGGCAAGAGTTTGAGCGCCGTGTTCTTGCACTTGCTACAGCTAGTTATGATTTGGCATTTTTGCGTGCTGACGCAATTCGACAACATCTCATCCATATGGAAGAGGACGAATAAGTCCTCTTGGTTTGATATAGAAAAAGAACACTCCGCATACCTAAGCTATTTGCGAGAGTGACTGGGGAAAAGGGTTTTTTCGATGGTGAATGTATTTGAGCTGGTGTTGTACTGTACGGCTGTGGTGGTCATGATTGCAACACCCGGCCCAGTGATGTTGTTGGTTGCCAGTGCAGGTTTAAAAGGTGGGTATAAACAAGCCTTAAAAACCATTTTTGGGACGAATTTAGCCTCTTTGGTTCTTATTGTATTGTCTGTACTTATCTTAAAAGGCTTTTTAAACATTGCAGAGCATTGGCTAAATGCGATTAAGATTCTAGGCTGCATATATATTGCCTATCTTGGATTTCAAATTTTAAAAGAAGCCATTGCACAAGAAACAGAAACATCGCCTGTGCAACTAAAGGCGGTGCAGGGGGGCTTTAAGCAAGGTTTCTTGGTGGGTATTTCAAATCCGAAGGATATTATTTTCTTTGCCTCATTTTTCCCACAGTTCATTGGGGTAACCAATGATGTCGATGTCAGCCTTGTACTATTGACCATTCTCTGGATTATTCTAGACTTCAGCACGTTGTCTTTGGTTTATTTGGGTTTTAATAAACTATCGCAGTCCGCTTTGTACAATAAGTTATTAGGCGTTTGTGGGGCGATATTGGTCAGCATTGCGCTCTATGGTATTTATACTGTCTTTGTTTGATGTTGATGGTATTTAAAAAAGCCTCCAACATGGAGGCTTTTTGATCGGGAGCCTAAAAATTAAACCCCGTGTTTGATGCGATATTGCACCAATTCTTCAATGGTGATCACAGTCAACTGATGCGTTTGCGCATATGCCAACACTTGAATGCCAGAGGCCATAGTTCCATCGGCATTGGTCAGTTCACACAAGACACCTGCTGGCTTCAAGCCTGCTAAACGTGCTAAATCAATAGTACCTTCGGTATGACCACGACGGGTGAGTACACCGCCTTGGCGGGCACGAAGAGGGAATACATGACCAGGGCGGTTTAAGTCGCTGGCAACAGCCCCATCTTTAATTGCTGCTTTGACTGTGGTGGTACGATCTTGTGCAGACACACCTGTGGTCACGCCAGTTGCAGCTTCAATGGTCACCGTGAATGCAGTTTTAAACTGACTTGAGTTATCTGACACCATAGGCATAAGGTCTAAGTGATCGGCCAGTTCATCGGTCAGACATAAACAGACAATGCCAGAACCATCACGAATCATGCGTGCCATCGTTTCGACGGTGAGCGTTTCGGCAGCCACAATGAGGTCGGCTTCGTTTTCACGGTCAAAGTCATCCATCACCAAAACAGGTTTGCCTTGGCGGATATCTTCTAAAGCTTGTTGGATACGTTGTTCAGCTGGAGAAAGGGCTGAAAAGAAAATTTCGGGTTGAATCAAACTAGACATTGAAACGCTCGCGTAAAATTGAAGTACGATTGAACATTTCAGGACTTTGAAAAATTGGCGTAGCAATAAATCCTCACAGGTTTGCACCTGAGATTCTATTGGTCACGTCGTCTTCTTTCATCCGGACTATACCGTCGGCTTTGGAATTGAACCAAATCTGCGAGCCAAATAGATGATTTCTGCTTGGCTGGCTCGTGGGCTGATTCAGTTTTAAAGATTCAACTGAACTTACCACCGGTGGGGAATTACACCCCGCCCTGAAGCGATGTAACTCTATTATAGTGCTAAATATTTAGAAAAACAGGGGGCGTTTTAGAATGATCAGTTTTATACATAGAACAATTTTTGCTATAGCTTTGCTAAAGATCAACAATCTCTTTGCATGATTTCACTTAGTATGGGGATAAAGTTTCAAAAATGAATGCCCAAGAAAAAGTGCATAATTTGAATCGGCAGAGCTTTTATAGGCTGAATACCTTTAAATAATGAAGATAAAAATAAGAGTGAGGAATTGGGATTGATCAAAATTCAACAATATGATTACCCTTGGAGTGCTGAATCCTTCATAAAGCATCTTCAAGTTTTTGGTTTTACCCTCATCGCGGTCAGTATGTTGTATTTGGTTGCTGCTAATTGGTTTATGTTGCCACAGAATATTCAGCTGGCTATTCCTCAGTTGTTATTATTCCTCAGCGCAGTTTGCAGCTTGTGGCTGACAAAACATGATTTTCTAGTGCAATGTTTACATAATATCTGTGGGTTGATGATTGGTTTAAGTCTGGCTGTGATTGGTCAAATTTATCAAACGGGTGCTGACAGCTATTTATTATTTCTACTTTGGTCTGTGCTACTTTTACCGTGGTTATATCGTCCGAATATCGGTGTATTTTTTCTTTTATGTATTACCAGCCAATTGGCGCTGTTTCTGTTTTTTATCCAAACCTTTTGGGGGGATCAATATCCAGATCTCTTTTTAATCAGTATTCATGTATTTGCATTGATTCAATTCTATTTCTGCAATAAATATTATTCGAAACTTCGTTATTTATTCTTACTATGGTTTGCCATTCTCTCGATTTGGCATATGGCAATGTATCTCTATGCGGATAAAAGCATTCTTTATTTCATCGTGTCTTTTATCTTGTTGGGCATTTCACTGGCTTACTATTATCAAAATAAAGATCAGTTGTGTAATGCACTTTCAGCCGTTGGCTTAGGCATTAGCTTTACCTTGATCATTGTGAAGACGGTGACGGAGTGGTTTGGTCATAATGAAATTTTTGAATTATTTTTTATCGCACTGATTATTTTTGCGTGGTTTGCTTTCATCACATACATGTTGATTAAATTTATTCCACATAGTCGGTTCAATGCTATTCCACTTGCCGTGGGAGCTTGGATTGCGGGCATCGTCTTTGCTACGTTGATGCTGACCTTTTGGGGGAATTTCTCTTTGATTATGGGCATTGTCTTTGTAGCTTTGGCAGCTTACTTGTTGAAAGCTAAACAAAGTTTATTTTTAAGACAATTTGCTTATTGTCTCTGGGTTGCAGGACAAATTGCGGTCATCTTTCACACCGTTGATTTAATGAATCAAATTATTCCTATTCTATTTTTACAATTGGCGATGCTAGCACTCGCTTATTTTATGCGAACACATTGGTTCTTTGTCTTTGTTCAAATTTTGGGGTTATATGCAGCAGGTGTGGCATATATTTGGGATATTAATGCACATCTCAGTTGGCGCAATATTGTTGAAAATTTTGTTTATTTAGCACTTTGGAATTATGTTTTTTATCTGGGAATTCTGGCCATAAAATTCATACAGCCAACTGAATATCAACGCAGTGTATTGCTTGCGGCACTTGGGATTATTCTATTCTCCATGGGTTTTTATACTTTATTTGGGAAATACGAATTAACGAAAATTGAGCACATTCCGATATTGGCTTTTGGCTTACCGATTTTATGGTTTGTACTTTTTGTCTTTTTGCATATTCAAAAGCAGTTTCATTTATTTGCGCATTTTATTTTGACTGCTTTTGCGGTAGGACTGATTTTTTATGGTTATTTCGATATTTTTATTTGTTTGGCCATCATTTCATGGGCATTAAAAACACAAGATAAAGTAATCTATGGATTTGCGCTGGCAACTTTCGCTGTAATTTTAGGGTTTTTATATTATTCCCTTGACGTGACCTTTCTAATTAAAAGTTTAAGCATGTTCCTGTCTGGCCTGATGTTGCTCTTGCTGACATTGAGCTTGATGCTATTTAAGCAAAAAGAGGAGTTCGGCATATGAAGAAAATGATTCCTCTTGCTTTTGCATTACTCAGCATCGCGGTATTTTTAGGCTTAATTTTTAAAAATGAATGGCACTTAAACAATAGTCAAACCATGTATGTGCGTTTGCAACCTGTAGACCCGCGTTCGATTATTCAGGGGGATTATATGGCGCTGAATTATCAACTTTATTTTGCTCCTCAGCATTTGAGTCCAGAAAGTACCAGCCAAGCCAACAGCAATCAAGAAGATCAGATTTTTTCAGGTCATTATTTTGATCAAGTGATTAAGAACAAGTCTTCGGTGCTCACTTATGTTGAACTTGATTCACAGAGGCGCGTGATACATAGCTATTTTGAGTTGCCAAAAAATGTTCGTACAGCTCGACTGATTTTGCAAAATCCGAATAATCGCTATAACGGGCTTTATCCTGCGTCGAGAAGTTTTTTATTTGCAGAAGGTTTAGCTGATTGTTATCAGCAGGCAGAATATGCTGAGTTTAAAGTCGATGAGCAGGGCAATGCGATACTCACGGCATTGAAAGGTGATCAGTTACAAGATTTAGGCTGTGAGAGCAAACGAGATTGGTTGAGCGGGTTTCGTACTGCTCAGAATTGATCCAATTGCATTGTTCTGCTTATTAAAAAATCCGCACGCAGCGGATTTTTTAATTTATTGGGCTTAAGCCACTTGTACTGGAATGCAGTTTGCCATGTGGCTTACAGTGTTATCTGGATTTGCATAAACTAAACGTGGTTTATGTGCATTTGCTTCAGCTTCTGTGAAATCACCGAATGTAGCAATAATCATTAAATCGCCTACATCGGCCTGATGTGCTGCACCACCATTGACTGAAATGATGCCAGAACCTTCTTCACCACGAATTGCATAGGTACTGAAACGTTTACCATTAGTCACGTTCCACATGTGAATTTCTTCATATTCGCGGATACCGGCTAAATCTAATAAAAGACCATCGATTGCACATGAACCTTCATAATGAAGTTCAGCTTGAGTAACAACACAACGGTGGATTTTTGCTTTTAATAAACGAGATAGCATGGCTAGCGTCTCCTGAGTGGACCTAAGATCGTTATCTTATGGTTGAATCAATCTGAACTTGCTGGATAAGCAATCAGGCAAGCGCATTTTGCCTTTAAAATGACAGTATGGCAAGCAGCATGGTTCAACATTTTTTTGACTTATCAGTTTGGTTTGTAAGCATTGATTTGATTCATGGCAGGCTGAATCTCACCATTCACCAGCATTTTAGTGCGAGCCAATGCGTGATGGATTGCGTCATCCATTAAATTTTGTTCATTGCTTGGTGCTTTGCTTAAGACATGTCCTGAAACACGTTCTTTTGAACCGGGGTGACCAATACCAATGCGTAAGCGATGGAAATTTGGACCGATATGAGGAACTATGTCACGTAAACCATTATGACCACCATGACCACCACCAGTTTTTAGGCGAATGACACCAGGGTTCATATCCAGTTCATCGTGAGCAATCAGTATTGCTTCTGGAGCAATATTGTAGAATTTTGCGAAGGGAACAACACTTTTACCAACAAGGTTCATAAAAGTTGTGGGTAATAGCAGACGGACGTCTTGACCTTCGATATTACCACGCCCACTCATTCCATTGAATTTTGGGTCTTTTTTAAGCGTAATGCCATATTGTTCTGCAAGGCGTTCAACAAACCAAAAGCCTGCATTATGGCGGGTTTGGGCATACTCAGAACCTGGGTTGCCCAAACCAACAATCAGTGAAATATTTGACACTAATTACACCAATAACACTTATGCGCGAACGAAGTCAGCGTGCATAGGCGTGTTTTTAGCTGGGTGACGTTGTAACGCTTTGATTTTAACGCTTTCAACTTTGTCGCCAACTTTGATTTCAACAACTTCTTCGAAGAAAGCGTTGTTTTCTAAAGCTTTAACAAGCTCACGAAGTTCTAAAGTAACAGCTACAGGTTCAGCAGCACCACCGTAGATGATAGCTGGAACTTGAGCAGCGTGACGAAGGCGGCGGCTCGCACCTTTCCCTTGGTTAGCTGCTTCACGCGCTTGAGCGTTTAATACGAAGTTTGCCATGATAGACATCCTTAATTTAAGTTTTAAATAAACTAGATCTGCGACCGACCTAGTGAGACAAAGCCCTGCACTGGGCAGGGCTTTTAAAATTCAGCGCTATATTATAGATAAGAATCAAACATTGCGCTAATAGATTCTTCGTTGTTAATACGACGAATTGTTTCAGCAACCATACTTGCAACTGAAACTTGGCGAATCTTACCAAGAGCTTGAGCTTCTTCAGAAAGTGGAATGGTGTCTGTAACAACCAATTCATCAATCACAGAGTTTTTCAAGTTTTCGATAGCTTTACCTGATAAAACAGGGTGAGTTGCATAAGCAACCACTTTGCGCGCACCAAATGTTTTCAATGCATCAGCAGCTTTACATAACGTACCTGCAGTATCCACCATGTCATCTACGATGACGCAGTCACGGCCTTTAACATCACCAATCAAGTGCATGACTTGTGATTCGTTTGCCTTTTGACGACGTTTGTCGATGATAGCAAGGTCAATATCGCCCATTTGTTTAGCAACAGCACGTGCACGAACGACACCGCCAACGTCAGGAGAAACCACCATGAGGTTATCATGTGATTGTTGACGAAGGTCAGCTAAAAGCGCTGGTGTACCGTAGATGTTGTCTACAGGGATATCGAAGAAACCTTGGATTTGGTCAGCGTGAAGGTCGATCATTACCACACGGTCAATTCCTACAGTTGTCAGCATATCTGCGACAACTTTTGCAGTAATTGGAACACGTGATGAACGAGGACGACGGTCTTGACGCGCATAACCGAAATAAGGAATCACTGCGGTAATACGACCAGCACTTGCACGACGCAAAGCATCAGCCATAACGAGGATTTCCATCAGGTTATCATTCGTTGGGGCACAAGTAGGTTGTACGATAAATACGTCTTTACCACGAACATTTTCAGTAATTTCGACAGCAATTTCACCGTCAGAAAATTGACCAATAGATGCAGCACCTAAAGGGATGTGCAAGTGGCTTACGACTTTTTGGGCGAATTGTGGATGTGCAGATCCACTAAAAACGACAAGATTGGGCATGAAGCACCCTTGGCGGTTGGCAATTTAGGAATTAGATGGCAGGGGTAGCTGGATTCGAACCAACGGATGCCGATATCAAAAACCGGTGCCTTACCACTTGGCGATACCCCTAA
>NZ_JAVWVO010000002.1:213475-419915 GCF_036666595.1 Acinetobacter sp.
ATATGGCAGGGGTAGCTGGATTCGAACCAACGGATGCCGATATCAAAAACCGGTGCCTTACCACTTGGCGATACCCCTAATGCGGCAGAACTTTAATATTTTTGCGTCTTTCTGTCAAGGTAAATTAACAGTAGAACAGCAAAGTATTGTTCTGTCTTTTTGGAAAATGGCAGGGGTAGCTGGATTCGAACCAACGGATGCCGATATCAAAAACCGGTGCCTTACCACTTGGCGATACCCCTATCAGGTAACGTGGAAATGTCTTATTGGTGATTCATTCAAGCTGTTGACCAAGTAAGCTTTACATGGTGCATTTGCAAGAACATCATCAATGTTCATATCACTCGTTACTTCAGCAAAAACACAAGCACCTGTACCTGTAAGTTTTGCAACACCGAACTGGTCGAGATATTGCATCGCTTCATCTACTTCTGGATATAAACTTCTTGCCAAAGGCTCAAAATTATTTCCAAAATCAGATGGCTTTAACTGATAGGCGCAAAATTTAGAGCTCTTCGTGTTTCTTGTCAATGTTTTTTGTGAAAAAAGCAATTGAGTGCTGATAAAACAATCAGGTTTTAACACAATGTATTGTTTTTGATCTAAGTCTATGAATGTTAAGTGCTCACCTATGCCTTCAGCCCATGCATTGCGACCATGGACAAAGATGGGAACATCTGCGCCTAACTGAACACCCAAGTCTGCTAATTGCTCAGAATTTAGCCCGCACTGCCACAGTTGATTGACTACGATTAATGTCGTCGCGGCATCCGATGAACCTCCACCTAAGCCTGCACCCATCGGAACATTTTTTTCAAGATGAATGGATAAACCCGTAGTTGTTTGTGCATACGGCTTAAGTATCTGCGTCGCTTTATAAATCAAATTTTGACTCAAATCGACACTGTTTAAGCCTTCAATATGAATCTCTTGATCCGTACGAGGCTCAAATTCCAACCAATCACATAGATCGATCAACTGGAAAATACTTTGCAGTTCATGGTAGCCGTTTTCACGACGACCCGTAATGTGTAAAAACAAATTCAGTTTTGATGGGGCAGGGACACGGATCATAACGAGATAAACTAGCGGTTTTGAATGACCATTGTAATACGGTTTTCTGCACCATTTTCAAGTGCTTGTTTTAAAATCAATCGATTTGGCATATAGGCTTGTTCGTTATAGCTCAGCTCAACGCTCCAACCATCTTCAATGATCTGTACCGCTCGTTTAGCACTGTCACGTTGGATTTGTGCTTGAACTGTTGCCGGTTTGGCTTGAACCCAATTGACTAAATGGGTGATGGGTGCCTGCCAACCTGTTGCTGTTTTTAAAAGTTCTTCAGGGGTTTCAGCTTGGATGAGGCCAGTTTTAGCACTATTCAGGCTAACTTCACCTGGACGGCCTGTAATTTGCGTTTTACCAACGCCTAAAATTCCACTGAGTTCAATATCAAACTCTTGTTGCTGTTGTACCCATGTAAAAAAAGCACTGCCTGTTTGTTCTGGCGTACGCACCCCAATTTTACCTTGTAAGCTAAATTGTTGATCAGATTCAGTTTGTATGGTGTTTGGATCAAGCTGTGGTTTGGTAAATTGTTGACAGCCTGTTAGTGCCAAGCTACTTGCAGCAAGTAAGCTTAAGCTCAGATTTGAGAAAATACGCATAAAAACTATGAGCTCTTTTTCAGTTGTTGGGGTAACAATAAAGTATTAAGTTGATCCAATTGAGGATCATTTGGGTGTTTTTGTTTGAGTTGTTGTAACACAGTGGAGAATTTTTGCAGATCACCGAGCATATAGACTGAACGCGCATAACGCACGCCAATATTGACACTACCACTGATGAGATAGGCTTTTTCTAAGACTTTGGCTGACGTGCTAAAGTCATTTTGTAAGTAACAAATAAAGCCTAAGGTATCTAAGATGGAGGCCTGTTCAGGGGCATACTCTAAAGCATGTTCAACAAATCTACGTGCATCATCTAAGCGTCTGTTTTGCAAGGCTAAAGTGTATGCATAAGCATTGAGATAGGTTGGGCTATTAGGCTCGATACTTAACAGTTGATTGAGCAACTTTTCAAGTTTGTCTTTATCTGTATGTGGATCCAACATTAGCACTTCAGAATAGATCAGTTCAGGATCATCTGGTAAGTTCTTAATCGCCTCATCTAACAGTCGCATGGCTGCGGCTTTATTATTCATGCGCTTTAAAATATCGGCTTGTGCCTGATACAAGAAGCTTGCATGTTGTGGGTAGTTCACCCGTTCTTGGGTTAAGAAGCGTAAAGCATCATTGGGTTTGTTTTGCAGGGTATAGATACTGATGAGACTGCGGCGCGATACGGTATACAGGCTACCATCGACCAGACGATAGTAGGCCTTGGCTGTTTCAAAATGCTGTTTTCGTTCAGCATTCACCGCAAGATAGTAATAGGCTTCATTTTGATATTCGGCCGAATTACGTAGTTCAACCAGATATTTTTCTGCTTTTTCGTACTTCTTTAAGTCAATACTGGTTAACCCCGCGATAAACAAGGCTTCTTCTTGGTCAGGCCATTTTTTAATCAGGCTCTCAAGCTTGGTTAAGGCTTCATTTGACGCATTAATTTTAATCAGATATTTGGCTTCGGCTAAACGAACATCGACATTGTCGCGGTGTTTACGACTCGATTTTGCATACCAATTACGAGTTTCTTCCTCTTGGCCGAGTGCGCTGAGTAAGTTGGCCTTCATCAGAATGTAGCCTGTGACTTTTCCGCGCTTTTTTAGGGCTTTATTGATGGTAGTCAGGGCTTGTTCAAGCTGTCCATTTTGCGCCTCTAAACCTGCAATTAATGCCAAAATAGAGGGATTATTCCGCTCTTTACTCGAACGTAGCGCTTGGATGAGAATTTCTTGATCTTCAGGTTCTTCAGGGGCAATCCCAGCAAGGATTTGCTCTAAATCGGCATTGGCATCAATGTTTAGAATTTTATCGAGCGTTTCAGCTGCAAGTTCATATTCATGTGCTTTGAGTGCAATGTGAGACAAATAAAATAATGCAGGAACATCGGTGGGCTCTTGCACCACCCAATGCGTTGCAATGTCGAGTGCGGCATGCAAATCATTTTGTTCAAGGGCAATATTTAAAGCGCGCTGTTTAATGGTGGTGGAATTACTTTTAATCGCTAGCACAGTATAGTTGTGCAGGGCAGTCGCGCTGTCTTGGTAAGCCAGTGCAAATTCGGCAATCATACTTTGTTGAATTGCATCATAATTAGATAGCGAAAAATCTCCAGCTGCTCTAAGATGAGCACTAGATGCCATGCTACCGACGAGTAAGAATGTGGTAGAATATTGCTTAATTCTCGCGCCGCTCAGTCGGCAATGTGTTTGACGCAATTTTTCTTGATCCAAGTAATGCTTTTTATGACACCGTTATTGCACAATAGCATAAATTTAGCGAAATGATGATCTGATATGTCTTTCTTTGCATTGGGTGTCAACCATCAAACCGCCTCCGTAGAATTGCGCGAGCAAATTGCATTTAACCCTGAAAAGTTAACGCAACTGCTTGAGCAACAAGGTCAAAACCAAGACTTAAATGAAATGGTGGTGGTCTCTACGTGTAACAGAACAGAAGTGTATGCCATGTCTGAAAACTCAGATATGGTATTGAACTGGCTCGCCCAAGCAAATGGCATAGATGTTAAACAATTGTTGAATCATGTATACCGTTATGAAAATGCGCAGGCTGTCACTCACTTGATGCGTGTTGCAAGCGGTTTAGATTCACTCATGCTCGGTGAACCGCAAATTTTGGGGCAGGTTAAATCTGCACTATCTTTGGCGAAGACTGCACATACTGTTTCTCCTCATTTAAACCGAATTTTTGAATATGCCTTCTATGCGGCGAAACGCGTCCGCTCGGAAACGGCTGTCGGTAGTCATGCCGTATCGATGGGCTACGCGGTGGCTCAGCTTGCATTACAAGTGTTTAGTAAGCCTGAAAAATTGACGGTCATGGTGGTGGCCGCAGGTGAAATGAATAGCTTAGTGGCGAAGCATTTGGCTGAAATGGGCGTCGCGAAAATCCTCATTTGTAACCGTACCCGCGAGCGGGCTGAAATTTTGGCTCAAGAAATAGCCCATCGTGTAGATGTTGAAATCATTGAGTTTGATCAGTTGGCCAATAACTTAGCGCGTGCAGATGTCATTTCCAGTTGTACGGGAAGTTTACATCAAGTAATTGATTATCCAGATGTCAAAGTGGCCTTAAAAAAGCGTCGTTATCAACAAATGTTGATGGTGGATTTGGCTGTTCCGCGTGATATCGACCCGAAAGTGGAAAGTTTGGATGGCGTCTATTTATATGGTGTAGATGACTTGCAGTCGGTGATTGATGAAAATCTTGCTCAGCGTCGTCAGGCGGCGGTTGAAGCAGAGGTGATGGTTAACCAACTAGCAACCGAGTTGGTGACCCAGCAGAAGGTCAATCTCGCAGGTGAAACGATCCATGCTTACCGTCAGCAAGGTGAACAGTTAAGACAAGAAGAATTAGAACTGGCATTGGCACGAATTGAGAAAGGGGAACAGGCGGAACAGGTGATGCAAGAGTTTGCACATCGTTTGACGCAGAAGTTATTACATCCGACCTCGATTATGCTGCGTGAAGCAGCCAAATCAGAAGATCCAAGTCATTTTGAACAAATGCAAATATGTTTAAATGAGACTTTTGACAAACGTCGTAAAACTAAAAAGTAAACCCAGATAAAAAATGCAATAGGTTTAAGTAATCAGTCTTAAGCCTATTTTTTTGGTCAGTTCAAAGAGTTTATGTTTTAAATTTCGTGTCTCAATTAATGAATTTGGGGCTTTAAGTTTAAGTTTTAAATATTTTTCTTCAAGCGAAAGGGCATACTCACTGGCCAGCTTGTCGCCCATTTCAGGTGTTTTGGTCAGAACTTCAATATTGGTGCGCTGCATAATATCGGCAATCGCGTTGGCATAACGGCTACATGCACCCAAAACATAATAGGTTGCCAGTTCTTGGTCATCAGGTAAATCATCAAAGATGCCATCTAAGACTTGTAGCACATGCGCTAAAAGTTCATCTTCAGGTAAATAGGCGCGTAGAGTTTCAAAGTGAATATACAAAAACGGATGATGGATTAGAACGGCGAGGGCGAAGTCTTCATCTTTGGTGCGAATATTAAAAGACAACGAGGCATCGTTGCTGACTTGAGGTGTCCAGCGGCGACCAAAACCGAGTTTTTCTTTGAAGGATTGATTCAGCAAATAACGGAAAGAGCCCGTTTTCGGCAATAAGTCCGTCAGTTGACGTAACTCACTCATGACCTGACTTTTACCTTCAGGGCTACTGATGTCATGGTTCTGCGTCAGATGTGCAAATACAAAGTCTGACAGTAGTGGAGCTTGTTGGAGCAGCTTATTAAAGTTTTCAATGCCTTCGCGACGAATCAATGAATCGGGGTCATGATCATTTGGCAGCACAAAGAACTTCAGCTCACGACCATCATTGAGTAAAGGTAACGCAATTTCTAAAGTACGGCGTGCCGCTTTTTGTCCGGCCACGTCACCATCGAAGGCAATGGTAATACGGTTGTTTTGTTTAAACAGAATATTTAAGTGTTCGGTGTTACTGGCAGTTCCTAAGGTCGCCACGGCACCTGCAATGCCATACTGCTGTAGCGCAATCACATCCATATAGCCTTCGACCATCAGCCAGTCTTGGGCTTTTTGTTTACGGCCTTCATATAAACCATAAAGCAATTGGTTTTTATGAAATACCTCAGAGTCTGGCGAGTTGATGTATTTGGGTTTAATTTCGTCATTTAGAGCACGACCACCGAAGCCCACCACGCGACCTTTGGCATCACGAATCGGAAATATGACGCGATCCCGTAATAAGTCAAAGTCACGACCATTGTCACTGGTGCGAATCAGTCCGAGTAGCTTTAAGCCTTCGATATCTTGCGGGAAAGCTTTTTCTAAGTGTTGCCAGTCCTCAGGTGCATAGCCTAAACGCCAATATGCAATGGTATCTCGACTGAGTCCGCGCTGTTTAAAGTACTGCTGAGCAGCGCGACTATGCGGTAGTTGTTGCTCATAGTATTGCGCAATATTTTCTAACAGGTCGTATAAGTTGCCTTCCTGAACGGGTGTGGTGTTGAAGCCCTCGAAGGTATCAAAATCAGCGTAACCCTCTTGGTAGTCCATGGACTGAAATTCAGCAAAAGGATCATGCTCAATCTGAAACTCAGGTTGTGCTGGAGCTGGCTCGGTTTTCTTGGCTTCTGCGACATCGACCTGTGGTTTTTGGGCAGGTTTAGCTTCGCGCTTATACACCAGTTTTTTCGAGTCACGGTTGTCTTTTGGAAGTTCGATGCCTGTTTGGCTCGACAAATCCTTCATCACATCAATAAAGCTACGACTGTCGATGTCCATTAAAAAACGAATGGCATTACCATTGGCCTGACAACCAAAACAGTGAAAATATTGTTTGTCACGATACACGTGAAAAGATGGTGATTTTTCTTGATGGAACGGACAACAGCCTGAATAGGTTCGACCTGACTTTTTAAGTTTCACACGTTGACCAATCAGGTCGACAATGTCGGTCCGATCTAAAATTTGGTCAATGGTGTGTTGAGGAATAGCCATGTCGAATCGTCAGTCGCTGATGTTTTGAAAACCGTGAAAAGAAGCAGAGATGGAGGTTTTAAAATGCAAAAACCCATCGGATCTAGTTTGTTTTGTATACCGTTTAGGCGTTTTGATCAAGCGGAAATCGCACAAAACAAAAGGGCAAGTATGATAACTTGCCCTTTCTAAAATAGCGAATATTTCAGAGGAATTATTCGGTTTCAGTATTGATGTTTTGCTGTGTCTCAGGGCGATCGAGTAAACCGAAACTGATACGGTTGGTAAAGCTGCGCTCTGTTGTTTGTTTCGGCTGTTCGATTTTTTCTTCAGAACTGTTTTGTTCTTCACGACCAAACACACCTAAAGTCGCACGGTTGACCCAACTGGCTTCTTTACGGGCAGCACGTAAGTTCACTTCACCATTCGATTTCACTAAATTTGGATAATTTAGTTTCAAGACATCGGTATATTGTTGCGCAGTTTCCTTGTCACCCAATTGGTTGTACGAATAAGCGACAGTTGCTAAAGCTTCAGGCACTTGAGGGCTTTGCGGATAATGTTCAATCACCCATTGAGCACGCTCTAGTGCTGCGACCCATGCTTTACGCTTGATATTAAAACGTGCGGCATTCATTTCGCTTTCAGCCAACTCATTGCTGATAAATTTCATGCGCTGTGCGGCATCTACAGCATAAGTACTTGAAGGGTAACGACGAATAAAGTCTACGAAGTTTTGATACGCCACTTTAAGATAGCTGACATCGCGATGTGCTTGCTTTAAAGAAGTATAACGAATCAAACCATCATAGTTTTGTTCCATGTTGGCTACACCACGTACATAGTAGGCATAGTCCACATTTGGATGTAGAGGGTTCAAACGAATGAAACGATCAGCCAGTGCAATTGCACCTTCATAATCTTTTTGCTGAAACTTCACATAGAGCAGCTCTAGTTGAGCTTGTTGTGCATATTCACCTGTAGGGTAATAGGTATCTAATGCTTCTAAGTGTTTTGCAGCGTCGGTATATTGACCACTTTGCAGTGCTTTTTCTGCTTTTTGAATATAAACCTGTTCACTCGATTGTGGACCGGTATCTACCACTTCTTTCTTGGGATTGCTGCTACAGCCTACCATTGCAGATGCAATGCCAATCGTTAGAGCAAGCATTGTCATTTTATAATGTGGTAGCGACATAAAAATTCCTCTGTTAATACGGGCAATGAGCTACAATTGCGCTATTAAATCACTTTTATTTGAATGATCAAATGGCTCAAGCACAATCTTCCGATCCAAATTTCCCTGAAACCGATTTCAATTTACTTGAAGATTCTGAGGATGCAGATAACCATACTTCAAGCTCTACTGCAACACGTTTATCGTTGCAATTTCAATTGGATGAAACTTATCTCGGACAGCGTATAGACCAAGTCGCAGCAACGATTTGGAGCGACTTTTCGCGTGAAAAACTCAAACAGTGGCTAAAAGAAGGCCATTTGTTGGTAAATGGTAACAGTGTCAAACCGAAATATAAATGTGAAGGATTTGAACTGTTAACCCTTGAAGTTGAGTTAGAAGCCCAAACTCGTAGTCTGCCTGAAGATATTCCACTGGATATCGTCTATGAAGATGATGACATTATTGTCGTCAATAAACCTGTTGGTATGGTGGTTCACCCAGGTGCGGGCAACTCATCAGGTACGTTGGTAAATGCATTACTGCATCACTATCCAAAATCGGCAGAACTGACTCGTGCGGGTTTGGTGCATCGCATTGATAAAGATACTTCTGGTTTGTTGGTCGTTGCGAGAAACTTAGAAGCGCAATTTTCACTGAGCAAGCAATTAGCTAAAAAAACGGTTTATCGTGTTTATGACCTAATTGTGTATGGCAATGTGATTGCTGGCGGCACGGTGGATGAACCGATTAAACGTCACCCCGTCGATCGTGTCAAAATGGCGGTATTACCAGGTGGTAAAGACGCTGTAACACACTACAACGTGAAAGAACGCTTCCAACATTTCACCCGTATCCAAGCGCGTCTTGAAACTGGACGTACGCATCAGATTCGTGTGCATTTTAGTTATATTGGTTTTGGTTTAGTTGGCGATCCTGTGTATATGCCGCGTGTGCGTGTGCCCGCAGGTGCAACAGAACTTCTAGATGAGACCTTGCGTAGTTTTAGACGTCAAGCCTTGCATGCAGCAGAGCTCGGTTTGAAACACCCACGTACAGGTGAAGAAATGTTGTTTAAAGCGCCGTGGCCGACAGACTTGGCGACCTTGGTCGATGTACTCCGTACGGAAAACAAAGCCTACTAAGTTATAGCTGAATCATCATAAGGACAGTATATGCAATTTGTTCAAGGACTTCCGGCAGGTGTTTTTGTGGGGCAAACCCGTGTACATCATGATCGTGCTTTAGAGACCACTCAAACTGAACTACAAGGCTTTAATTTGGCTTTGCATGTACAGGATGATGCTGCACGTGTGCAACAGCATCGCATGATCTTGCTCGAAGAGTTTGCAGGCTATGGGGTCGATAAAATCACATGGATGACGCAAACCCATAGCACCATTTGCCGTGTAGTGAATGAGCAAATTGGCTTTGATGCTCAAGAAGGGGATGGTTTGGTGACACAGCGACCAAAGCATGCCCTGATGATGATGACAGCCGATTGTTTACCTGTGGTTTTAGGTAATGCTGATGGAAGCGAAGTGGCCAATTTGCATGCAGGTTGGCGTGGGCTGGCGCATGGCATTATTGAAAATACCATTGCCAGCATGAACACTCAGCCGACATGGGCTTGGTTGGGCGCAGCTATTAGCCAACCTTGTTTTGAAATTGGGGCGGAAGTAAAAGAAGCCTTTTGTTCAAAGTATGCTGAGCTTGAGTCTGCATTTCAAACAGGTGCGCAAGCTGGAAAATATTATGCTGACTTATATGCGATCGCCAAATTCATTCTAAAACAGCACGGTATTGAAGTGGTTTCTGGTGGTGATCAGTGTTCCTTTAGCCAGTCGAATGAGTACTTTTCTTATCGACGTCATGCCAAAACTGGGCGTATGGCGACCTTTGTGTTTATGCAATAGTTTGGGTTTCTGATCAAGTGCTTGGCTGTTTTAATCCTTGCACTTACTCCCCACTCTACGAGTGGAAGTGTTAAACTTAACTCAATTCTTTGGTCTTAAAAATTTCCATGTCTGTACCTGATCTTGTTTCTGCTACACCTGTTCATGTGTGTGTGGTTTATCATAGCGCCTATGGTCATACGGCGAAAGTCGCTCAGTATATTGCACAAGGTGCAGAGCAGGCGGGTGCTGATGTGCATTTAATTTCTGTTGCTGCAGTGCAGTGGGACTTGTTAGATCAGGCTGATATTATTGTGATGGGTTGCCCAACGTATATGGGCAGTCTTACAGCAGCGCTTAAGCAGTTTATGGAAGATTCCTCTAAGCGTTGGTTAGCACGGGCTTGGCAAGGAAAACTGGCTGCAGGCTTTACCAATGGTGGTGGCTTAAGTGGCGATAAACTGGCGGTATTACAACAGATTAATTTATTTGCTATGCAGCATGGTATGCTGTGGGCTGGTTTACCGTTTATGCCGACGGGACGTAGCCAACACGATATTAATCGGATGTCGAGCTTTTTAGGTTTGATGACTCAGTCAGACAACGCCAGTGTTGAAATAACCCCACCCGAAGGTGACTTGGAAACTGCTCGAAAGTTCGGAAAATATCTGGTCGAGCTAAAAGCTGACTATTAACAGTTCTAATAATAGAAAACCTCCACATGGGAGGTTTTTTATTATTTATGCATAATACGGGCTTTATCACGTTGCCAGTCACGGTCTTTTTCCGTGGCACGTTTGTCATGCAGCTGTTTGCCTTTCACTAAAGCGATTTCTAATTTCGCACGTGGTCCTTTCCAATAAGCAACAAGCGGAACGCATGAATAACCTTTTTGATTCACTGCGCCGAGTAACTTATCGAGTTCACGACGATTCAACAGTAACTTACGGGTACGGGTCGCCTCAGGAACAATGTGCGTAGATGCACTGAGTAAAGGCTGAATTTGAGCACCGAACAGGAAAGCTTCACCATTTTTAAAGGTGATATAACTCTCAGACAGCGTCATACGACCTGCACGTAATGATTTCACTTCCCAGCCTTGCAGTGACAGGCCAGCTTCAAATTTTTCTTCAATAAAATAGTCGTGACGTGCACGTTTATTCTGTGCAATCGTCCCGCTGGTATTTTTTTTAACTACAGTTGCTTTCGCCATAATCAATTACTTCCAACAATGTACCTATTGTGCCTTAAAGCAGGGTTAAGGTGAAGTTTTTTCAAATTTATGGAGTTTCTTCACCTATAAAACAAGTTTTTGCTAAAATATGGCTCTACAAAATCAACAGAGTAAAAATGGATGTCTAAAACTCGCGTCATTTACCCGGGGACTTTTGATCCAATTACCAATGGTCATATTGATTTGGTCACACGTGCATCACGTATGTTTGATGAAGTGGTGGTGGCCATTGCCATTGGTCATCATAAAAACCCTCTCTTTAGTTTAGAAGAGCGTGTGAGCTTGGCCAAAGCATCATTAAGCCATCTTGATAATGTTGAGTTTGTAGGTTTTGATGGTTTGTTGGTGAATTTCTTCCGTGAACAAAAAGCAACGGCTGTACTGCGAGGATTGCGTGCAGTGTCTGACTTTGAATACGAGTTCCAGTTAGCCAATATGAACCGTCAACTTGATTCACACTTTGAGGCGGTATTTTTAACGCCGTCAGAGCAGTATTCATTTATTTCATCGACGTTGATTCGTGAAATAGCACGTTTAAAAGGTGATGTGACCAAGTTTGTACCGCAAGCTGTAGTCGCTGCTTTTGAACGTAAACATCAACAAGGTTGGTAATGTGTCTTTATATATAACCGATGAATGCATCAATTGTGATGTTTGTGAACCTGTGTGTCCCAATGAAGCCATTTTCATGGGGGAATTGATTTATGAAATCAATCCAGACTTATGCACAGAGTGTATCGGACATTATGATAAACCGCAGTGTCAATTGTTCTGTCCAGTGGACTGTATTCCGCTTGATCCCAATCATGCGGAAACTGAGGATGAGCTCATGGATAAATATAAAAAGCTGATTGCTCAAAAAAGCGCAAGCAATTAAGTCTAAGATTTGATACTATGCGCCTCGAAGTGAGCCAGACGATCGCTGCTGTGGAGATCTCCGTGATTGAAGCAGGGGAGGAAAGTCCGGGCTTCATAGGGCAAGGTGCCAGGTAACGCCTGGGCGGCGTGAGCCGACGGAAAGTGCAGCAGAGAGTAGACCGCCTTCATTATGGTTTCGAGCAATCGAAATCGGAGGTAAGGGTGAAAGGGTGCGGTAAGAGCGCACCGCATGGCTGGTAACAGTTCATGGCATGGTAAACCCCACCGGAAGCAAGACCAAATAGGGATCCTTTAGGCATGGCCCATGCTGGATCCGGGTAGGTCGCTTGAGCGTATGAGTGATTGTACGCCTAGAGGAATGATCGTTCTCGACAGAACCCGGCTTATCGGCTCACTTCAACAAATTTTGATCAATTAAGCGCGCAAGGTACTTGACGTACTAGTGAGAAAACCACATAATGCGCGCACAGTTTACGGCTATGTAGCTCAGTTGGTTAGAGCACCGCACTCATAATGCGGGGGTCACAAGTTCAAGTCTCGTCATAGCCACCATTTTTATAGATCATGCTCTCAGCATGATCTTTTTTTTTGTGGGGAATTTGCGAGAAATAAAGGCCGTAAAACTGTCTTTATTTACTTGCCATTTCTGAAATGGCCTTGTGGTTCAATGCACCGTTATTTCGATATTTAAACCAAAGCTATGGCTGCTGACATTTATGATCCTTTTAGAACTTCCCCTCGCAGTGAAGGTTTTCAGGCGTTAAATTGATCTGCATCTGTAAGTTTTGAATGTGTTGCCAATTGGCTTGATGTTCGGGCAATGCAAAGATTTGATGATCGACTAAATTGAGTTTTTTTAAAGAGATGTGCTGACTTGCACAGTAGCGTCCTTCGGCTCTTTCTAAAGCCAAGTTTTGTTGTGCAGTTGGGCTTAAGCGATCTGCCGTCAGGATTTTTTGTTGTCCTTTGGCATAGTTGACCAATATCTCTCGATCTTTTAGGCTAAATAATAGGTTGGAGTTGATATAGGTCGCTACATCACGCCGTACACCATTATAGTCGGTGATCATGGGGGAAATCAGCTGACAACTGCTCAATGCTGTAGTGCTTAGGATGAAGAAAAAACAGACTCTCTTTTTCATTATCTTTCTCGTAAATATGCCTAACTTAAATATAGCTTGCAGTATAAAAATAAGTTTAAAAAGAGTAGTTTGCTGAAAAATTGATAGTTTAAAGTGTATTTGTTTATGGAATAACCATTTGTGTGTAAAAAGGGTTGACGCTTGTCTTTGAACTTTGCATAATGCGCGCACAGTTTACGGCTATGTAGCTCAGTTGGTTAGAGCACCGCACTCATAATGCGGGGGTCACAAGTTCAAGTCTCGTCATAGCCACCATTTTAAAAGACCAAGCTCTCAGCTTGGTCTCTTTTTTTTTGCTTAAAAAATAGATTTGAATATGTCGATATAAAAAAGCCCAAACATCTGTTTGGGCTTTTTTATTGGAACAGCTGCTTATATGCCTGCTTTCCAGCCATTCATGATCGGGTAGCGACGTTCACGGCTAAATGCACGTGAGCTGATACGCGGACCAATTGCGCCTTGGCGACGTTTGTATTCATTGAAATCGACCAAACGAATCACTTTTGTAACCACTTCAGCATCAAAGCCTTTGGCAATGATGTCATCTTGGCTCATATCTTCTTCGATATAGGCATACAAAATGGCATCCAGTACATCATATGGCGGTAAAGAGTCTTGGTCTTTTTGATCTGGACGTAGCTCTGCTGAAGGTGGACGAGTAATCACACGCTCAGGAATCACTGGCTTGTCTGAAATGCTGTTTCGGTATTTCGCAAGTTCAAACACAATGGTTTTATACACATCTTTCAGTACTGCAAAACCACCCACCATGTCACCATAGAGCGTGCAGTAGCCCACAGCCAATTCTGATTTGTTGCCTGTAGACAGGACTAAATTACCAAATTTGTTTGATAAACCCATCAGAAGTGTACCGCGGGCGCGCGCTTGTAAGTTTTCTTCAGTTGCATCCGCAGGGCTGTTGCCAAAGAACGGATAAAGCGTTTGCATAAAGCTGTTCACAATCGGGTTGATTTCAGCAATCCCAAAAGTCACCCCCATACTCTTCGCTTGTTCAGCAGCATCTTCTACACTGATTTGAGCGGTATAGGTATATGGCATCATTACGGCTTGGACTTTGTCGGCGCCAATCGCATCAGCTGCAATTGCAAGAGTTAAAGCTGAGTCGATCCCGCCTGATAAACCAAGAATCACCCCAGGGAAACCTGAGCGTTGTACATAGTCGCGAGTCGCCATCACTAAGCTTTGATAAATCTCTGCCATAGTGTCTAAAGCAGGCGGCAGAGCATTGGCCTTAAAAGCTTGTTGTTCTGCTTCGTATTCAGCGAAATACAGAGACTCTTTAAAGCTTTCTGCTTGAAGTACAACTGAACCATTTTTGGCAATCACGAAGCTTGTACCATCAAAGATCAGGTCGTCTTGACCGCCGACTTGGTTGGCATAAACCAAGTTGAGGTTCATTTGTTTTGCCAATGCAGACATGGTTTCAACGCGGTGCTGCGGTTTACCGACTTCATATGGTGAAGCATTTAAAACCAATGCCGTTTCTACATTGAGCTGTGCCAGTTGTTGTACGGTTGAAAGTGACCAAACATCTTCACAAATCAACACACCAAACTTATGCCCCAGATATTCAAAAACAAGATGTTGATGCCCTTCGGTAAAGTAACGCTTTTCATCAAACACGCTATAGTTTGGCAAGTTTTGTTTGTTATACACACCCAAAACCTGTCCATCTTTCATGACCGCAGCGGCGTTGTAGCGTTGACCATCTTCGGTTTGATTGACAAAACCAAAGACCATTACAATGTCTTTTACTGTTTTAAGTTGTTCAAAAACTTGTTGCGTGCGTTTGGTTAGGCTTGGACGTAGAAGTAAATCTTCTGCTGGGTAACCAATGCTCGAAAGTTCTGGAAAAATAATTAAATCAGCATTTTGTTTTTTTGCTTCATTGGCCTGTTCCAACATTTTTTGGGCATTTGCTTCAAGGTTGCCAATGTGCGGAGAGAACTGTGCAAGTGCAATTTTAAAACTTTTCATTTCCAACTAAATCCTATACCTATAGGGATATACACGACGATTGAGTTTGTTATAGCTATAAGTTCTACGTGGTGTAAGTGACGATAAACAAATAGAAGTATTAATCAATAATAAGTGCGAATACTATATACGAAATGCGATTTTTTTTAAGGGATATTCTAAAAAAAATCCGTAAATGTCCTTAAAAAGAACAAATTATTCTAATGTCTTTATGGAGTGTGATTGTGTGGTTTCAACCGCTTTTACAAAAAATACAGCAAAAGTTTGAACTTAAAAATCGGCCCTTGACTGAAGCGGAGAAAAAGCTCGCCAGCAGTATTTTTGGGAACAGTCTGAACATGGATTCGGTTCGAATTATCGCGCATCGGGCAGTGCTGCCACATTATGCGATTAGCCCGAATGGATATGTCTATTTTAATATCAAAGACTGGTGCGAAAATTTTGCCGATCAATCCATTCATCAACAAGCTTGGTTGATTCATGAGCTAACGCATGTTTGGCAAATTCAGCAGGGACTCGCTGTAGTCCGTCAAGCACTTTTTAACCGTCAATACCGCTATGCATTAAAACAAGGAAAGCAGTTTTTAAGCTATGGCATTGAACAGCAGGCGCAAATGGTGCAAGACTACTTTCTCAAAAAACACTATGGCGAAGAATGCTCAGCCTATGAGCAGTGTATTCCCTTTGTGGCACACAAAGCCTCGTTCTGACCCCGATAGATAAATCTGTGGAGTGATTGTTAGACAACAGATTTTAAAGTCATAAATTGCAAATCATTTGAAGAAAAATGCCAGTGGCATAGGGGAAGCGGACTCTTATTTTGAATGTAAAGCACAGGTAAAAATCGTGAGATTGAGCCTGAAAAATGAGCTAAAAATAAGAAGGAATGTCCTATGCGTATTGCTCTTCCATTGAAAGGTAAAGCCAGCCAAATTTTTGCAGGATCAGTATTTGATGCTGAAAAACAGTCTGCGATTATTCCAATTCGGCATATGAAATTTGACTTTGAAGCTGAAAAAATTGATCCCAAATTTTACTTAAATGCCGAGTTGGCCAGTGCTTACTTTGCATCACTCTCGATCTTTCTGACCTATGGTGAAGACTTGGTGATTGATACCGCCCGTTATCACCGTGATTTCCTCACAGACCCTGTATTAAAACAACGTGTGACTTCTTTAATTGGACAGGAGGCATTGCATTCAAAACTACATGAAGAATTGAACGATACCTTTAAACAGGTTGATTTACCCGTTGGCATTTTTCGCTATTTAGCTGAAATCGTTTTTGATTACGGTTTTAACCGTTTACCACAACCGATGAAATTGTCTTTGATGGCAGGCATTGAACATTTTACCGCAGTGCTGTCTGAATATATGATGAACCATGAAGAGATTTTCTTTGATTCTCAAGATGAAAAGCAGCGTGCGATTTGGATGTGGCACATGCTAGAGGAATCTGAGCATAAAGACATTGCATATGATGTGTTTCAATCACTTTCCAATAATTATGCCTTACGTATTGCAGGCTTTTTTCCAGCCCTTATCACCATTTTACTGCTGATTTCTGTGGCATCGGTTTTTGTCCCGTTTTATCGCAAACCGTCTAATTTGGTGAGCCTTAGTTACTGGAAGGATGTGCCGCGCAGTTTCAGCCTCTTGTTTGGGTTGAAACGAGGTGTTTATGGCAGTAGTTGGATGCATATTTTTGACTATTTACGTCCGAGCTTTCACCCGAATGACTATGACACTTCTGCATTTTTAGATTATTACAAAGAGCGTTTACTACATCCTGAAACAGGAGTGTTAACCCCCTATTTCACTAAAGAATTTACTCCAGTACTGAAATCATAAAAAGGAGGTTATGACATGGGACTGTTGAGTAAAAAAAATAAACCAAGTCAAAAGGCCTACGCAGTTGTAACGGGTGCAGGTAGTGGAATTGGTCGTAGCTTTGCACTGGAACTGGCAAAACGCGGTGGTGATGTCATCTGTGCAGATATTGAATTAAGCTCAGCACAGGAGACTGTAGATTTGATTCAGTCGATGACATCTTCGTCAGCCTATGCGGTGCATTGTGATGTTGGATTAAAAGAATCTGTATACGCTTTGGCGGAGCAAGCGGAACAGCTTTTGGGACATCCTGTTACTTTGCTCATCAATAATGCGGGAGTTGGGTTAGGTGGTAAGTTTGATGAGGTATCGCTGGAGGATTGGCAGTGGTGTATGCACGTCAACCTTTGGGGGGTAATTCATGGTTGCCACTACTTTGTACCTAAATTTAAACAGCAAGGTTTTGGTGCCATTATCAATGTGGCATCGGCAGCGGGCTATACCGCAGCCCCTGAAATGACAGCGTACAACGTGACTAAGTCTAGTGTTTTGGCACTATCAGAAACCTTAGCTTCAGAGCTTCAGGCTTATAACATTGCAGTCAATGTGCTGTGTCCGACCTTGGTGCCGACCAATATTATGAAGAATGGGCGTTTGCCAAGTCGCTATTCTGGACTGGCTGACAAACTGCTGATGAACCATGCGTTTACAACCAGTGATGCTGTAGTCAAAAAAACATTAAATCGCTTAGATGCAGGCAAGCTTTATACCATTCCACAACCCGATGCCAAATTGTTCTGGTGGATGAAGCGTGCATCGCCAAGCTTATACGTCAAACTTTTAGGTCTGGGTTACCCACTGTTTAATCAAATCACAAAATAAGAATAGAGAAAAATGAATATGGAAACGCAATTAGAGATAGAGCAAGCAGATGTGCAAGCGCCGTCTGATCAAATGCAAGATCAAAGCACCACGCCAAAAAGTGCAGCAGCTCAACCTAAGCAGACCAGTAAAAAGGCTGTGCTTCGTTCTAAAGTCCTACATACTTACGGTACCATTGTTGTAGGTGCAGGGATTTCGGGCATTGCTGCGGCGTATAAAATGAAACAAGTGGGCTATCAGGACTATCTGGTTTTAGAAAAGGCGGAGAGAGTTGGCGGTACGTGGCGTGATAATAATTACCCCGGCTGTGGCTGTGATGTACCTTCGGCCTTGTATTCATTTTCCTTTGCGCCTAGTCATCAATGGAGCCATTTATTTGCGAAACAACCTGAGATTTTAAATTACTTAGAACAGGTGGTTGAGCAGTTTGGATTGCAAGACAAAATCCGCTTTCAGCATGAGTTACTCAGTGCGAAGTGGAGTGAAGAGGCGGGTATTTGGCAACTCGAAACTTCTCAAGGGGCATATCAAGCACGAACCGTGATCTTTAGCACAGGGCCGATTACAGAACCATCCTTACCTAACATTAAAGGGATAGAAGGATTTAAAGGAGAGATGTTCCATTCAGCCCGTTGGAAACATGATTATGACTTAACGGGAAAGCGGGTTGCAGTGATTGGAACAGGCGCATCGGCCATTCAGTTTATTCCACAAATTCAGCCGTTGGCGAAAGAGTTGATCGTATTTCAGCGGACTGCGCCGTGGGTTTTGCCCAAAGCGGATATGCAGCTGAATGCTAGCGTGAAGTCGCTGGTGGCTAAATTCCCGATGATTCAGCGAGGCTGGAGGAAGAGTGTTTCCAGTATTTTAAATGGGATCAACTTTGGGCTTCGTCACCCGTCACTACTTGAGCCAGTCAATGTTTTAAGCCGTCAATTATTAAAATTACAAATACAGGATGACACTTTACGTAAAGCCGTAACGCCTAACTTTTCGATCGGCTGTAAGCGACTTTTATTTGCCAACAATTATTATCCAGCACTGCAACAAGACAATGTCACGCTGTTACCCCAAGGTTTGGTCGAGATTGATGGACAGAGTGTCATTGCGGCAAATGGGGAGCGATTTGAGGCCGATGTCATTATCTGGGGAACTGGTTTTGAAGTGGCTCATCCTCCGATTGGCCAACGTGTATGGAATGCCCAAGGTGAGCGATTGGCTGACCTTTGGAAGGATAGTTCTCCAGAAGCATACTTAGGTACAAGTTTGGAAGATGTACCGAACGCGTTTTTAGTATTGGGGCCAAATATCTTGGTCTATGACTCATTTATTGGCATTGCTGAAGCACAAATTCAGTACATTGTAGATGGTCTACTAAAAATGAAGCAGCAAGGCTTTAAACGTATGATGGTGAAACGAGATGTTCTGCGTTATCACAATGCCAAGGTACAAACTCATTTAAAAACCACCGTATTTAACCGAGGCGGCTGCTCAAGCTATTATTTAGATCAAAATGGGCGTAACTTCGCGGCTTGGCCGTGGTCCTTGGCCGAGTTAAAGCAACGTTTATCTACGCTTGAGCTAAAACACTACGATGTTGTTGAGGCTTAATGTAGCTGCATTAAGTATTGAAAAAAGCCTGAGTTTGTTTAGGCCTTTTAATACTTTAAGAGTGCCACTCATAAATGGTAGGTTTAGAGTTCAACATAAAAAAACCACCCATGCGGGTGGTTTTTTGTCTATCAACGCAGACCGAATTAACGGTTGATGTCGCGTTGAACTTCGCCAGTGTAAAGCTGACGAGGACGACCGATCTTGTACGGACCGCTGTGCATTTCTAACCAGTGGCTGATCCAACCAACAGTACGTGCAAGCGCGAAGATCACTGTAAACATTTCTGTCGGGATACCAATCGCTTTAAGGATGATACCTGAGTAGAAGTCTACGTTCGGGTATAGGTTACGTTTGATGAAGTATTCATCAGAAAGAGCGATACGTTCAAGTTCCATAGCAAGAGCAAGCTGTGGATCGTTGATGCCAAGCGCACCAAGAACTTCGTCGCAAGTTTCTTTCATTACTTTCGCACGTGGATCGAAGTTTTTGTACACACGGTGACCGAAGCCCATGAGTTTAACTTCTTTAGTTTTCACTTTTTCCATGAAGTCAGCAACGTTCTCTACAGTGCCGATTTCATCAAGCATCTTAAGAACAGCTTCGTTCGCGCCGCCGTGAGCAGGGCCCCAAAGTGCAGAGATACCTGCAGCGATACATGCATATGGGTTCGCGCCAGTAGAACCAGCTAAACGTACTGTAGACGTAGAAGCATTTTGTTCGTGGTCTGCGTGAAGCGTGAAGATACGGTCCATTGCTTTAGCAAGGATAGGATCTACTTTGTAATCACGGTCTGCTGGAGTAGCAAACATCATGTACAAGAAGTTTTCAGCGTAGCTTAAGTCGTTACGTGGGTAAACGAATGGTTGACCAACAGTATACTTGTAGCTCCACGCAGCCAAAGTAGGTACTTTAGCAATTAAGCGGATCGCTGTAATTTCACGGTGATCAACATTTTCGATGTCTAAGTTGTTGTGATAGAACGCAGAAAGCGCACCAACTACACCAACCATGATCGCCATAGGGTGAGCATCGCGACGGAAACCATTGAAGAAGCGGCTAACTTGATCGTGAACCATGGTGTGGTTACGAACTTTAGCATCAAATACTTCTTTTTGTTCAGCTGTTGGAAGCTCGCCATTGAGTAGTAAGTAGCAAGTTTCTAAGTAGTCAGCTTTAGTTGCTAACTGGTCGATTGGGTAGCCACGGTGTAAAAGCACACCTTTGTTACCGTCGATGAAAGTGATTTTAGACTCGCATGCAGCAGTAGCCATAAAACCAGGATCAAAAGTGAAGTGACCTGCGGCCAATACATCCTTAACGTCGATTACATCTGGGCCCAATGTGCCGCTGTAAATTGGTAATTCAATTTCTTTGCCATCAAGCTGTAAAACGGCTTTTTTGCCAGTTGCTTCAGACATTCAATAGATCTCCTGTCCTGGTGAATGATTTATCTGACTCGAAATACTCATCTTTTAATGCACGAATCAGACGGATTAAAAATTTGCTCTAAGAGTAGAGAGTGCTGAAATTTTGTCAATTATACTTATGGATAAAATGATGACTTCCGAAGTTATAGTTAAGATTTAATCCATTAAAATTTGCATAAAATCACAGCACCGACACACTATAATAAGTTAATTCAAGGAGCAAGTGCATAAATAAAAAATGTTGCTGGCGCAATTGTAAGCAGTTTTATATTGAAAAAAGCGCTTGAAAAGAAACAAAATTCAAGTCGTCATATATTTACATTTATTATGATTCTCGTAACTTACGCATCATTTTAAAAAGAAAATGCTGCTTTCGTAGTCATTGTTAAAAACAATAAGTGACTCAAAAAAAATGATTTAATTGTATAAAAAATAGCTTATTTGGTATTTCGAAAACGATATATAAGTCACTTTTTTATTTATACGGATGTGAAAAAATTGTTTTAATTAAAATTTATTACGAGATATTTCAATCTTGTAGGGGATTAATCTGTTGCACCAACATCATGCATATTTATGCCACTATATTAAAATAAAATAATGAACATTTTATATATAAATAAAAAATGCTTAAAATAATGTAGTGAAATTAGCCAGTTTTAAAAACAAGACTTTTTTGTGCATCTTTAGTCTAAAGTCGAATTTTACCGTTTTTGTATAAATTTTAGCGCTTGAATTTGGTGTTTATTTTATAAAAACCAACCATATAGCTGAGATTTGAAGCTAAAGTGTTGTAGCGCAAGGTATTTATCTATGTGTTAATGATTCTTATTTAAAGAATTTTTATGCAAAAAGGCCAAGGGCATTGTTTGTATTTTGATAGTTCACGTCTTATAATTCAGTGTCGTTTTAAGTTCAAACGCTATTTAATTTAGAGTTTTAAAGTAGCTGCTGAACAATGCCAGCTTTCCTTCGAATTAATTCCAACAAACTCCGGATGGAGTTTTTACTTACAGGATGCCCGCTGTGAAAAGCAACAGACCTGTCAATTTGTCCATGGGTCAAGTTTTAGAAGTAAACTTAAAATCCCCTGTGGCTATTGCATCAATCTTACACCGTCTATCAGGTGTCATCGTATTTTTACTCGTACCGGTACTTCTATGGATCTTAGACAAGTCATTGTCTTCGCCTGAAGGATTTGCTCAAGTTCAGGCTATTTTTAATAGCTTCATTGTGCGTTTTGTCGTATGGGTATTTGTAGCCGGCTTAATTTTCCACTTTATTGCGGGCGTTAAGCACTTACTTGCAGATATCGGTATTGCTGAAGAACTGCAAAGTGGTCGTATCGCAGCTACTATTTCATTGATCTTGTCTGCAATCGGTATCGTTGCGGCATTTGTATGGATTGTTATCTAATGAAAAGTGCTACTGGTTTAACGGGTTCAGGTTCTCGCGATTGGTTTATCCAACGTGTAAGTGCTGTCGTATTAGCGGTTTATACAGTTGTTGTTTTAGGTTGGATCCTATGCAATGGCGGTTTTAGCTATGAACAGTGGTACGGCTTTATGATGACAGCTCCAATGAAGATTTTATCTTTATTGGCCGTCTTATCTCTTGTTGCACATGCTTGGATTGGTATGTGGCAGGTATTCACTGACTATGTGACTACTCGTCAAATGGGTCCTTCAGCTTCAGGTTTACGCCTTGTACTGACTTCAGCAGTAATTATTGCTGTATTTGCATATGCGATCTGGGCAATCCAGATTTTTTGGGCGAATTGATAGGAATAGATCATGGGCGCTATAACCCCTAAAGAAGATTACACAAATATTCCACACGAAACTTTCGATGCTGTCATCGTTGGTGGTGGTGGTTCAGGTATGCGCGCGTCTTACCAACTTGCTCAAGCTGGTTTGAAAGTTGCTGTTTTAACTAAAGTATTCCCAACTCGTTCGCACACTGTTGCAGCGCAGGGTGGTATTGGTGCATCTCTTGGTAACATGCAAGAAGACAACTGGCACTACCACTTCTATGACACTGTTAAAGGTTCTGACTGGTTAGGCGACCAAGACGCAATCGAATATATGACGCGTGAAGCGCCTCAAGTTGTTTATGAACTTGAACATATGGGTATGCCTTTTGACCGTAACGCAGATGGTACGATTTACCAACGTCCATTCGGTGGTCACTCTGCAAACTACGGTGAAAAAGCAGTTCCACGTGCATGTGCTGCTGCTGACCGTACAGGTCACGCACTTCTTCACACGCTTTATCAAAGCAATGTGAAAATGGGTACGCAATTCTTTGTTGAATGGATTGCACTTGACCTAATTCGTAACGAAGCGGGTGATGTTCTTGGTGTAACAGCAATTGACCAAGAAACGGGTAAGATTGCAGTATTCCAAGCAAAAGCGACATTGTTTGCTACAGGTGGTGCGGGCCGTGTTTACCGTGCATCGACCAATGCTTACATCAACACTGGTGACGGCCTTGGTATGGCTGCGCGTGCAGGTATTCCATTACAAGATATGGAATTCTGGCAGTTCCACCCAACGGGTGTTGCTGGCGCAGGCGTATTGTTAACTGAAGGTTGTCGTGGTGAAGGTGCAATCCTTCGTAACGATGCAGGCGAGCCATTCATGGAACGCTATGCACCAACTTTAAAAGACTTGGCACCACGTGACTTCGTATCACGTTCTATGGACCAAGAAATTAAAGAAGGTCGTGGTTGTGGTCCGAAGAAAGACTACATCTTGCTTGATATGACGCACTTGGGTGCTGAAACGATCATGAAACGTCTTCCATCTGTTTTTGAGATTGGTAAGAAATTCGCGAACGTTGACATCACTAAAGAACCAATTCCAGTTGTACCAACAATCCATTATCAAATGGGTGGTATTCCAACGAATATCCATGGTCAAGTGGTGTTGCCTGAAGGTTCTGAAACTGAAGCATTTACAGCTCATTATGACAAAGATAGCGATATCTATTCGACTAATGCAGGCGATCGTAACTTTACGAAACCTGTTAAAGGCTTCTATGCAATTGGTGAGTGTTCTTGCGTATCTGTACATGGTGCAAACCGTCTAGGTACGAACTCATTACTTGACTTGGTTGTATTTGGTAAAGCTGCGGGTGAGCACATCATCGACTATGTGACTAAACACCACGGTGATGAATACCAGCCACTTCCTACCACTGTACTTGAGCAAACTGTTGCGCGTATCCGTAAATTGGATGACTCAACAACAGGTGAAAATGCACAAGAGGTTGCAGATGCAATCCGTGACATCGTACAAGACCATGCTGGTGTATTCCGTACAACTGCACTTCTTGAAGAAGGTGTGAAGCAGATTCTTGCGATTGAACCACGTGTACGCAACATTCACTTGAAAGACAAATCTAAAGTATTTAACACTGCGCGTGTAGAAGCTTTAGAAGTTGAAAACTTGTATGAAGTGGCTAAAGCGACATTGATTTCAGCTGCTGCTCGTAAAGAGTGTCGTGGTGCGCATACAGTTGTAGACTTTGAAGAGTCGCCTGATCACCCAGCTTACCCATATGGTCGTCGTGATGATGAGTGGATGAAGCACACATTATGGTTCTCTAGCGATAACCGTCTTGAGTACAAGCCAGTTCGTTACAAGCCATTGTCTGTTGCTGCAATTCCACCTAAACCACGTACATTCTAATTGGGAGAAGTAAGATGAGTAGAGGTACTCGTACATTTAATATCTACCGCTACGATCCTGATAAGGATGCAGCGCCGTACATGCAAACTTTCAAACTAGAGTTGACTGATAAGCACCGTATGTTGCTTGATGCGCTTCTTGCATTGAAAGTACAGGATGAATCATTAACATTCCGCCGCTCATGCCGTGAAGGTATTTGTGGTTCGGATGGTGTGAACATCAATGGTAAAAATGGTTTAGCGTGTCTTTTGAACCTAAATGATTTGCCAGAAGTGATTACAGTTCGTCCTTTACCTGGCTTGCCAGTGGTTAAAGATTTAGTTGTGGATATGAACCAGTTCTACGATCAGTACAACAAAATTCACCCATTCTTGATCAATAACCAACCTGCGCCGCCAAAAGAGCGTTTACAGTCTCCTGAAGAGCGTGAACACCTAGATGGTTTATACGAATGTATTCTTTGTGCATGTTGTTCAACTTCATGCCCATCATTCTGGTGGAACCCAGATAAGTTCTTGGGTCCTTCAGCATTGTTGAATGCATACCGTTTTATCATCGACTCTCGTGATACAGCAACTCAAGAGCGTTTGGCTCGTCTAGACGACCCATTCTCGCTATTCCGTTGTAAAGGCATCATGAACTGTGTATCAGTATGTCCTAAAGGTTTGAACCCAACTAAAGCAATCGGTCACATCCGTAACATGCTTTTAGATGCTGCGGGTTAATCTGTAGGCTGATTTATCAGTTAGAAAAAGCACACCTTTGGGGTGTGCTTTTTTATTTTATAGCTAGATTTTTGCTGTAAAAAATAAAGTTGAGTGAAAGCGTGAGGTTGGCACTATTTTTGTTTGTGATAGGTGGCTCTTGTAGAAATTGCACCAGATTGGTGAAAAGCGCGGCGATTTAAAACAAATGTCATAAATAAGTGCAAGTATGAGTCTGCAAAAAAAGTTATGAAGATGTTAAGATGGATGTTGTTGATGGGGAGGGCATATTGAAAGATGATGCTCTCTTTTCGTATGTGTTTTTTGGAGTAGACTTTGGTCTACGTTGAAACTCGGTTTTATTTAAAGCACCATATATTAGATGAAATTTTGATATGTGTATTTCGCCAATTTATGAAAGGTATGTGTCAAAAAAATCAATTGAAATATGGGGAGTATGTTAAAATTTTTGCACATTTATATTTAAAAAATACGCGCTAAATATGTACATTAATTCAACATTTAAGCCGCATTAGAGCGAGTATAAATGAAGAGTTAGTCGCTTTAGAAAAAATAATGCAATGCCTTATTTTTTCTAAGTCGATTTGCAAAAAATTGCTCGGTTTTGGCCGGGTATGAATGAGTGATGATGCCGCTGAGGGCGTTATGATTCATTGTCACATTGGGTAATTCTAATGTAGTGATAACGCCTCATGGCATCCGCCTTATGGGGACTAATGTCATGTTACCAATTTGACATTACTAATCATGGGTTAGCTTAAAAAGCATCCTGAAATGTTTTTGCAATAGGAAATGGGTCCACAAATGCAAGAAGTTGCTGACGCATTGCGTCTTGACACTGAACTTTCCGCTGATAGTGCAGCGTATATTGAAGAACTTTATGAGCAGTACTTGGCTGCACCAGACTCAGTAGAAGCTGACTGGCGTGCATACTTCGATAAATACCCGAAAGGTGATCAACCACACAGCAATGTACGTGAGCAATTCTTATTACTAGGTCGTAATTCAAGTCGTGTTCAAGCAGTGGTACAAAGTTCTGTTAGTACAGAACATGAACGTCGTCAAATTGGCGTACTACAACTGATCGCAGCGTACCGTAACCGCGGTCACCAAAAAGCGAAGCTTGATCCTTTAGGTTTGGCAAAACGTGAAATCGTGCCAGATCTTGACCTTGCTGCACATGGCTTAACCCAATCTGATTTCGACACTGTATTCAATACAGGTAATCTTTTGATTGGTAAAGACGAAGCAACTCTAGGTGAAATGGTTCAAGCCATGGAAGCAACGTACTGCGCTTCAATTGGTGCAGAATACATGCACATTGTTGATACCAAAGAAAAACGTTGGATTCAACAACGCCTTGAAGGTGCGCGCGGTCAATTCAACTTCACTGCAGAACAGAAAAAACACGTATTAGAGCGTTTAACTGCGGCTGAAGGCCTGGAAAAATTCCTAGGTAATAAATACGTTGGTGCAAAACGTTTCGGCGTGGAAGGTGGTGAATCTTTCATTCCAATGGTTGATGCTTTGATTCAGCGTGCAGGTTCTGTAGGTTGTAAAGAAGTGGTCATTGGTATGCCTCACCGTGGTCGTTTGAACCTTCTTGTAAACATCATGGGTAAAAACCCAGCAGACCTATTTGGTGAGTTCGAAGGTAAGAGCTTACATAAAAAAGGTTCTGGTGACGTTAAGTACCACCAAGGTTTCTCTTCAAACGTCATGACTCAAGGTGGCGAAGTTCACTTGGCATTGGCGTTTAACCCATCCCATTTAGAAATCGTTGGCCCTGTGGTTGAAGGTTCAGTACGTGCACGTCAAGTTCGTCGTAAAGACATTGGTGGTGATGACGTATTGCCAGTAATTGTTCACGGTGATGCTGCATTTGCAGGTCAAGGTGTTAACCAAGAAACCTTCCAAATGTCACAAACACGTGGCTATACAGTGGGTGGTACGGTTCACATTGTGGTGAATAACCAAGTGGGTTTCACAACCTCTGATCCACGTGATGCGCGTTCTACAGAATACTGTACGGACATCGCGAAAATGATCCAAGCACCGATTTTCCATGTGAACGGTGATGATCCTGAATCAGTATTGTTTGTTGCGCAATTGGCACATGACTTCCGTCATACTTTCCGTAAAGACGTTGTCATTGACATGTTCTGTTACCGTCGTCGTGGTCACAACGAAGCGGACGAGCCAGCTGCAACTCAGCCAATGATGTATCAAGTCATCAGCAAGAAAACGACAACGCGTGCGCTGTATGCAGACCAATTGGTTCAAGAAAGCGTATTAGATCGTGCTAAAGCGGATCAAATGGTTGAAGACTACCGTTCGGATCTAGAAGCAGGTAAGCACGTTGCCAATGCACTGGTACTTGAACCAAATACAAAAATGTTTGTAGATTGGGCACCGTACTTAGGGCATGACTATACAGACGTATGGGATACCACATGTTCTGAAGATCGCCTAAAAGAACTTGGTCGCAAAATGCGTGAGCTTCCTGAAGGCTTCGTGATGCAGCGTCAAGTTGCAAAAGTGATTGATGATCGCTTGAAAATGCAAACTGGCGAAATTCCATTAAACTGGGGTGCTGCGGAAACTTTGGCTTATGCATCTATTTTAGATGATGGCTATTTGGTTCGTTTAACTGGTGAAGACGTAGGTCGTGGTACCTTCTCACACCGTCATGCAAAATTGCATAACCAAGTGGATGGTTCAACGTATATTCCGCTTTGCCATATCAAAGAAAATCAACCACGTACTGCTATTTATGACTCATTATTGTCTGAAATGGCGGTGTTAGGTTTTGAGTATGGTTATGCAACGACTCTGCCTAAGAGCTTGGTAATTTGGGAAGCACAATTTGGTGACTTCGCAAACTGTGCACAGGTTGTGATTGATCAGTTCATCGCATCAGGTGAAACCAAGTGGGAGCGTGTATGTGGTTTAACGCTACTTCTTCCTCATGGTTTTGAAGGTCAAGGTCCTGAGCACTCATCTGCACGTTTAGAACGTTTCTTACAGCTATGTGCTGAAGACAATATGCAAGTGATGACGCCGACTACGCCTGCACAGATTTTCCATGCTTTACGTCGTCAAGCGATTCGCCCAATTCGTAAGCCAATGATCATCATGTCGCCGAAGTCTTTACTTCGTCACAAACTTGCAACATCTACTTTAAGTGAACTTGCAAACGGTACATTCCAAACTGTGATTGATGAAATCGATAACATCAACAAAGCAGACGTAACACGTTTAGTGCTTTGTGGTGGTAAGGTTTACTACGACTTGCTTGAGAAACGTCGTGAGCAAGAGTTGAATAACACTGCAATCGTTCGTATTGAACAATTGTATCCATACCCTGAACAACGTATTGCTGAAGTTCTTGCTCAATATCCAAATCTTAAAGACATCGTTTGGACGCAAGAAGAGCCGAAGAACCAAGGTGCTTGGTTATTTATTGCTCCTCGTCTATATGATGATGTAATGAAGTCAGCTAAACCAGTACGTATCAGTTATGCAGGTCGTGAAGCTTCTGCTGCACCGGCTTGTGGTTCACCATATTTGCATGCAAAACAACAAGCTCAGCTCGTAAATGACGCTTTAGCGATCGTAGCTGAATAACAGGAGATTCTTAGTAATGGCAACCGAAATTAAAGCACCGGTATTCCCTGAGTCAGTTGCGGATGGAACAATCGCAACTTGGCACAAACAACCAGGTGAAGCAGTATCACGTGATGAAGTGATCTGTGATATTGAAACAGATAAAGTTGTTTTAGAAGTTGTTGCTCCTGCTGACGGTACAATTGCATCGATCATTAAAGGTGAAGGTGACACTGTTCTTTCAAATGAAGTGATTGCACAGTTTGAAGAAGGTGCTGTATCTGGCGCTGCGCAAACTGAAGCAGTTCAGTCTGAAGCGAAAGTAGAACAAGCGGTTGTTCAAACTGAAGCGGGTGCTGCACCAGTTGTTGAACGTGCTCAAGTTGCTGATCAAGCGCCTGCTGTGCGTAAAGCATTGACTGAGTCTGGCATTCCAGCTGCTGATGTTGCAGGTACAGGCCGTGGTGGTCGTATCACGAAAGAAGATGTAGCAAATCACCAAACTAAGCCAGCAGCTCCAGCTGCAGCACCATTAAGTGTTGCTGTGGGTGAGCGTGTTGAGAAACGTGTTCCAATGACACGTCTTCGTAAGCGTGTTGCTGAGCGTCTGCTTGCTGCAACTCAAGAAACTGCAATGTTGACGACGTTTAACGAAGTGAACATGAAGCCAATCATGGAAATGCGTGCACAATACAAAGACGCATTTGAGAAGCGTCACGGTGCGCGTCTTGGCTTTATGTCTTTCTTTGTTAAAGCTGCAACTGAAGCGCTTAAACGCTACCCAGCAGTTAACGCTTCAATTGACGGTGATGACATTGTTTACCACGGTTACTATGACATCGGTGTAGCAGTATCTTCTGAGCGTGGTCTAGTTGTACCTGTGCTTCGTGATACAGACCGCATGAACTATGCTGAAGTTGAAAATGGTATCCGTGACTTTGCTTATAAAGCACGTGATGGCAAATTAGGCATCGAAGACATGACTGGCGGTACGTTTACAATCACCAACGGTGGTACTTTCGGTTCATTGTTATCGACTCCGATCTTGAATACACCACAAACTGCGATTTTGGGTATGCACAAAATCCAAGAGCGTCCAATGGCTGTAAACGGTCAAGTAGAAATCTTACCGATGATGTATTTAGCGCTTTCTTATGACCACCGTCTAATCGATGGTAAAGAAGCGGTTGGTTTCTTAGTAACAATCAAAGAATTGTTAGAAGAACCAGCTAAATTGATCCTTGACCTTTAATTCTAAAGAATAAAACATGGGCTTAGAGCGATCCTCTAAGCCCATTTTTGGAGATAAAAATGTCTCAACAATTTGATCTTGTTGTAATTGGCGGTGGCCCAGGTGGTTACGAAGCAGCAATTCGTGCAGCGCAACTTGGTTTTAAAGTTGCTTGTATTGAAAAACGTATTCATAAAGGTAAACCATCTTTAGGTGGGACGTGCTTAAACGTGGGTTGTATCCCATCTAAAGCACTGCTTGATTCTTCTCACCGCTATGAAGATACAGTGCATCACTTAGCTGATCATGGTATTACAACAGGTGAAGTGAACTTTGATTTGTCTAAACTCCTTGCACGTAAAGACAAAATTGTTGACCAACTGACCATGGGTATTGATGGCCTTTTAAAAGGTAACGGTATCGAGTGGTTAAAAGGTACAGGTAAATTACTTGCAGGTAAAAAAGTAGAATTTGTATCTCACGAAGGTGAAACTCAAGTTTTAGAGCCTAAATATGTGATTCTTGCAACGGGTTCTGTGCCAATTAACATTCCATCAGCACCAGTTGATCAAAACATTATCGTTGACTCAACTGGCGCACTAGAATTCCAAGAAGTACCTAAGCGTTTAGGTGTCATTGGTGCGGGTGTAATCGGTCTTGAGCTTGGTTCTGTTTGGCGTCGTTTGGGTGCTGAAGTTGTTGTATTTGAAGCAATGGATGCATTCTTACCAATGGCCGATAAAGCATTGGCAAAAGACTACCAAAAACTTTTGACGAAACAAGGTCTTGATATCCGTGTTGGTGCTAAAGTTGCGGGTACAGAAGTTAATGGTTCTGAAGTGACTGTTAAATATACTCAAGGTGGCGAAGAAAAAACTCAAGCGTTTGATAAGTTGATCGTTTGTGTAGGCCGTCGTGCATATGCTGAAGGTCTATTGGCTGATGATTGCGGCATCAAGCTCACCGAACGTGGTTTAGTTGAAGTGAACGATTGGTGTGCAACATCTGTTGAAGGCGTATATGCAATTGGTGACTTAGTTCGTGGTCCAATGCTTGCGCATAAAGCAATGGAAGAAGGCGTAATGGCTGTTGAACGTATTCATGGTCATGCAGCTCAAGTCAACTATGACACTATCATTTCTGTGATTTACACACACCCAGAAGCGGCGTGGGTCGGTTTAACAGAACAGCAAGCGATCGAGAAAGGCCACGAAGTGAAAACGGGTCAATTCGGTTTCGCTGCAAACGGCCGTGCAATGGCTGCGGGTGAAAATGCTGGTTTCGTGAAGTTTGTTGCTGATGCGAAAACTGACCGTTTACTGGGTATGCACGTGATTGGGCCTGCTGCGTCTGATATCGTACACCAAGGTATGATTGCGCTTGAGTTTGTATCTTCGGTTGAAGATCTACAGTTGATGACTTTTGGTCACCCAACATTCTCAGAAGTGGTTCATGAAGCTGCACTTGCAGTGGATGGTCGAGCGATTCACGCAATTCAGCGTAAACGCAAATAAGACAACGAAAAGAGCGACTATGGTCGCTCTTTTTTGTTTCAGGTGTTGTCTTCTCATGAAGAATCATCTAAAAATAAAGACAAGAAGTTTTAAAAATCCAAAATGTTCACTGTGATAGTAAACAGCTTCGGTGCAACAAAAAGTAAATAAGCAGTAATAAAAAGGTTAGTCGATGAATTTACATGAATATCAAGCTAAAGCGCTATTAAAAAAATATGGTATGCCTGTCCAAGAGGGCGTACTTGCCACCACTCCAGAAGAAGCAGTAAAAGCCTTTGAACAAATAGGCGGAAAATTTGCTGTAATGAAAGCCCAAGTGCATGCGGGTGGTCGTGGTAAGGCGGGTGGCGTAAAAGTTGTAAAGTCAGCAACGGAAGCCGCTGAATATGCAAAAAGTATCATTGGGACAAACCTCGTTACCTATCAAACTGATAGCCATGGCCAACCTGTCAACAGTGTGCTTGTCGCAGAAGATGTTTATCCTGTAGAGCGTGAACTGTATTTAGGTGCAGTGGTTGACCGCTCAAGCCGTCGTGTGACCTTTATGGCTTCGACCGAAGGTGGCGTCGAAATTGAAAAGGTTGCCGAAGAAACCCCTGAAAAAATTATCAAAGTTGAAGTCGATCCTTTGGTTGGCTTATTGCCATTTCAAGCACGTGAAGTTGCATTTAAGTTGAATCTTAAAGATGGTCAGGTGAATCAATTTGTGAAAGTGATGTCTGCGGCATATCAAGCATTCATTGAAAATGATTTTGCACTTTTTGAAATTAACCCGTTATCTGTGCGTGAAAATGGCGATATTCTATGTGTTGATGCCAAAGTAGGGATCGATTCAAATGCGCTGTATCGTTTACCTGAAATTGCTGCGCTGCGCGATAAGTCACAGGAAAATGAACGTGAGTTAAAAGCATCTGAATTTGACCTCAACTATGTCGCGCTTGAAGGCAACATTGGCTGTATGGTTAATGGGGCAGGCCTTGCAATGGCAACCATGGATATTATTAAACTCTATGGCGGTCAACCTGCGAACTTCCTTGATGTGGGTGGTGGTGCAACCAAAGACCGTGTGATTGAAGCGTTTAAAATTATTCTGGCAGATACCTCTGTACAAGGGGTGTTGATTAATATCTTCGGTGGAATTGTACGTTGTGACATGATTGCTGAAGCAATTATTGCAGCGGTTCAAGAAGTAAATGTGACCGTACCTGTGGTTGTTCGTTTAGAAGGGAACAATGCTGAATTGGGTGCCAAATTACTTGATGAATCAGGTTTAAAACTTATTTCTGCAAATGGCTTGTCGGATGCCGCAGAAAAAATTGTTGCTGCAGTAAAAGCGTAAGGAGTATCAATATGAGCGTATTAATTAATAAAGACACCAAAGTATTGGTACAAGGTTTTACTGGTAAAAACGGTACATTCCATTCTGCACAAGCACTAGATTATGGAACCAAAGTCGTCGGTGGGGTTACACCGGGTAAAGGCGGCACAACTCATCTAGATTTACCTGTATTTAACACGATGAAAGATGCAGTTGCAGGTACAGGTGCAGATGCGACGGTGATTTATGTGCCAGCTCCATTTGTATTAGATTCAATTATTGAAGCAGTGGATTCAGGTGTTGGACTGATTGTGGTCATCACGGAAGGCGTACCAACTTTAGACATGCTTAAAGCCAAGCGTTATCTTGAAACCAATGGTAATGGTACGCGTCTGATTGGTCCAAACTGTCCGGGTATTATTACTCCGGGTGAATGTAAGATCGGGATTATGCCGGGTCATATTCACCAACCAGGTAAAATTGGCATCATCTCGCGTTCAGGCACGTTGACTTATGAAGCGGTTGCTCAAACGACGAAACTGGGCTTAGGACAATCGACCTGTATTGGTATTGGTGGTGATCCAATTCCGGGCATGAACCAAATTGATTGTTTGAAACTGTTCCAAGAAGATCCGCAAACTGAAGCGATTATCATGATTGGTGAGATTGGTGGTACGGCTGAAGAAGAAGCAGCTGAATATATTCAATCGCATGTGACTAAACCTGTTGTGGGTTATATTGCAGGTGTAACAGCACCGAAAGGCAAGCGTATGGGGCATGCGGGAGCAATTATTTCTGGAGGTAAAGGTACTGCGGAAGAAAAGTTTGCAGCATTTGAAAAGGCAGGGATGGCGTATACGCGTAGCCCAGCAGAACTCGGTTCAACGATGTTCCAACTTTTAAAGGATAAAGGCCTCGCTTAAATTTTAACATTTGGAAAAATCCCCTATTTAGGGGATTTTTTTTAAATCTAAAATACGGCATAACACCATGTAAAAATTGAGATTTATATCACAATTTATTTACAAAACAGTTTACATTTTATTCATTTGATAAAATATACTGGATCAAAGACACATAATTAATAAGCATAATTAAATTGTGTGGTGATATTTACCAGCATAGTGTGAAATGAATATGAATTATAAAAAATCCATTTGGGCGATTTGTATTTTAGCCAGTACTTCACCCATGACGCATTTACAAGCCGCAGATAATATTGATCAACTCAGGGAACAAGGGGTTGTTCTGATTCGATCGGGACAGGTTGAACAAGGCCTAGAACAATTACGGAGTCTTTTAAATCAACAACCACAAAATCAAAAGCTTATTGCTGATTACATCGTAAGTGCACAAGCTCATCAGAAGCTAACACTGGCTGATTTGGGGTATTTACAGAATATTCAAGTTCAGGATTTTCCCAACTACGCATGGCTAAGTGTCGTAAAGGGACAGCGGGACTTAAAGCAATTTCAATCTGCTGTAAAGTGGGCAGCAACTTTTTATCAACAAAGCCAACAGCAGGAGTGGTTGGTATGGGATGGGGTGTTAAGTGCGGAGGCAGGTCAATCTGTTCAGGCAAAGCAAAAACTGGCACAAGTTAACAAGGGGCAACTCAGTCCAGACTACTTAGCACAAATGTCGTATGCCTACCGTGTTTTGAATATGCCCGTGGAAGCACTGGAAACGGCTAAATATGCATTAAGCAAGCAAGAAACCAACCCTGACATACAAGAGCAATATGTTTTAGCGTTGATGGTCAATAGTGACTATGCGGAAGCAGAGCAATATATTCAAACACATCGACTCAATAAGTCACGGCCTAATCTACAGCATAGTATAAAACTCAATGAGTTTTCTCAGCGGATACAAAATGCGATTCAGTCGCAGCGCATGTTGACCTATCGCGATCAGGGTATGCTGGCCTATAACAAGCTCGATCAAGTCATTGCGGATATGCAGCGTTATGAGGCTGAACTTCCAGAGGATCAAGCGATTCGTCGTAAGTTTTATTATGACTATGGTTATGCTCTAAATGCACGCCAAGCATCCAAACAAACCTTGGCGACATTACAGAAAGTGAATATCCCTATTTTAGAGATGCCTGCCTATGTCCGTCATGCTGCGGCAGACAGTTATCTGCGTTTACGTCAACCGCAGCAAGCTGAAATTTACTATCGCAGCTTATTGTTGGAAAAAAATTATCCTAATTATGATGTTTATGCAGGCTTGTATTATTCACTTGTTGAACAGGAAAAATTTAAGCAAGCAGATCAGTTGATTGTGCAGATGGATCATTTATTGCCGACTTTTATTTATAGTCAGGCAAAAGGGGTAAATAAAGCAACGCACGATGATCGCTTTGAATATTTGGCATTAAAAGGATTGAATTATGCTTATCGCAATGAACATGCGAAAGCTGAACAATACTTTGAGCAATTGCTTGCGAAGGCTCCGAACAATCCTAGTTATCAAAATAATTTAGCCCTGATTCAGCGTTGGCGTGAAAAACCAGAGCTGTCGGAGAGCAATTTATCTCAACTCAATGGGGTAGAGCCAATAGATCAGGCAACACGTATTAACCATATGCAAAATAGTCAGGCATTAGGCAACATCCAAGCATGGAAAGCGCAAACTGCAGATTTGCAACAACGAGCACCATTGGATACTGGGGTGAAGCTCAGTCAGAAGGAATTAAATGACCGTAATCGAGCGACGATTCAACACCAAAGTACCATTTCAAGAAGTAAATCGGATAGTCGTGATTTGCTGGGACAGTTAAAAGGTTCTCGTGAGCGCGACCATGAAACACGTCTAAACAGTCCATGGTTTTACGACAATTACCGTGCTTATGCCACACATGATTACCGTTGGTCAGATTTTGATGATGGTGAAGTGGACGATAGCCGTATTGGGCTAGGTCTTGAGTGGGCGTCGAATCGTAAACATGCCAGTATCGCACTATCTCAAGCCACAGATGGTGACCGTTTCGGAGCTGAATTGGAATGGTCACATTGGCTTAATGATCACTGGAACTATCATTTAGGCTATAACAGTCAAGCAGATATTCCATTACAAGCACTTGATCGTGGTTTTGAAGGTGAATCTTATGCTGTGGGTGTGGATTGGCAACAAAATGAGTCGCGAAAAGCAGGAGCAACTTATCAGCTGACCGATATCGATGATGGTAATACACGTCAAGAAGCTGCTGCGTATTTTATGCAGCAGATTTTTCAAGCACCGCATCATATTACGCAAGCCACCTTACGTGGTTACTACGGAAAAAATGATGATATCGAAGCGGATTATTTCAACCCCGAATCCAACTATAGTTTAGAAGTAGCTTTAGCTCATGATTGGATGACATGGCGTAATTATGATCGTCATTTTAGCCAGCACTTTGAAGCCAGTGTGGGGACATATAAACAGACGGATTTTTCAGCAAAAGCGATTTATAACTTCTATTACCAACATGACTGGCAACTCTCGAGAACATGGAAGTTGAACTACGGCATTGGTTGGGGTGTACATCCATATGATGGCGACTCTGAGGAACGAACTTACGGTGTCATCGGTTTTGAGGGGCGCTTCTAATGAAAACATTGACTCATATTTTAATGGCGTTGAGTTTAGTCGGTACAGCAGGCGTACCACTGCTTTCTCATGCGGAATTACCAAAACCAAGACAAATTAAATTACAAGACAACCAATTTGTGACCTTAACTTTCCATGATGTACGGGATGATGTTGCAAAACAAGGAGACCGCGATCTCTATGCGATTAGCACCAAAAATCTGGCGCAGTATTTGGAGTGGATTCAGCGCGAAGGATGGCATCCGATTCGTTTAGAAGATGTTTGGTTGGCACGTCAAGGTAAAAAAACATTACCGAATAAAGCACTACTTTTAACTTTTGATGATGGTGCTTTAAGTAGCTATAACCGCGTTTTCCCACTGTTAAAGCAATATAAAACCCCAGCAGTTTTTGCGATCCCAACCAGCTGGATTAATGGCAATACCAAAGATGCCTATGAAGCGTACGGTAAGGGCAACTTAATGACATGGCCGCAGATGCGTGAAATGGTGGCATCGGGTTATGCTGAATTTGTCTCTCACTCTGACAATATGCACCGCGGGATTTTGGCGAATCCACAACAAAATATGCAACCTGCTGCGATTACCCGTGAATATCTTGAGAAGCAGAAACGCTATGAAACAGAGGCAGAATATCAAAATCGGGTGATTGCAGATTTAAAAAAATCGAAGCAAATCCTAGACACTGAGTTAGGTATTAATAGTAAAGCCATCTTTTGGCCTTATGGTGCGGTGACGACTGAAAGTGAAGAGTTGGCTGCCAAAGCGGGTTTTCCAATGTCTTTTAGTTTGGGCAGTACGGCGCCATTAGCTGACTCGGTGAAAACCTATCAACGAGCCTTGATTATGGATAATCCAACTCCTGAAATGATTAATCAGGAAATGTTGGAATTTTTAAACTATGTACGTGCACCCTATAAACAGCGCAAGAGTTTTTTACGCTTTGATTTGGCTGAAATGCAATCGGTTAATAATGAGCAATTTAATCAGAAGCTCGGGCAATTTCTCGATGCTGTTGATGGGCTAAAAACCAGCACGCTGATTCTTAAAGCAGTATCAGATAGTGATGGGGATGGAAAAATTGATGTCGCCTATTTTCCAAACCGTCAGCTAAAAATGCAGCAAGACATGCTGAATCGAGTGGTTTGGCAGTCTCGTACACGAATTAATAATCGTATTTATGCAGAACTCCCCTTGAGTTTAGAGACCGAGCAAAAGCTAGATTTGACCGCTTTAACGGCTGATTTGGTGAAAAGCAATACCTCTATAGAAGGTTTAATGCTGGATACTGGGTCAATGTTAGATTGTGCGGTACAGCAACAAAAATGGGATGCTGCGTGCGAAGCCCAAGTGGAACACGTTTTTAAAATTAAAGAGCGGGTTAAAGCTCAGGCGGAATATTACGCTAACGTTAGTATTAATAACCAGACGGCATTAAAGCTTAAGTTAGATCAAACTCAACTTTCAGGTTTAAAACCGCTACTTGACTATACACTCGATTATGCAGATTTTCTTTATGTAGAATTAGATCCCATTCAGCAACCCGAGGTCTTTAAAGCTTTTGTTGAGCAACTTAAAACCTTCAATGATAAAGAACAGCAGTATTTAATTGCCAGCTTTAATGTGCCAGCACAATTAACAAAACAACAAGCTAAACAATTGAAAAAGGATTATCAACAATTAAGAAGTTTAGCGATTCAAAAAGTAGGTGTGAATAATTACAGTTTTAACCAAGCAAAGGTGATTCATCAGAATCTCTACCCAGAGCTGAGCCTAAATAGTGGCCCATTGAATTACCGCGATCCATTTGCTCAAAAAGTTTTGGAGAAAAAATAATGCAATGGTTATCTAATTTAAGTTTCAATGATTATTTTTTTGGTTTTGCATTCTTATATCCACTCTTTATGGCTTGGTTATGGATTGCAGGTGGAATATGGTTTTATCTAAAACGTGAATATAACCAAAATGAGATTCCTCAGCCGAGTGAGCATGCGTGTAGTATTTTGATTCCTTGTTTTAATGAAGAGGAGCAGGTACGTGAAACCATCAAATATGCGATGCAAACGCAATACCCTGACTTTGAAGTGATTGCGATTAATGATGGAAGTAGTGATAAAACGGCTCAAATACTTGATGAATTACAACAAGTGTATTCACGTTTACGTGTGGTCCATCTGGCTGAAAACCAAGGGAAGGCTTATGCACTAAGAGCAGGGGCTATGGTCAGCCAGCATGAATATTTGGTGTGTATTGATGGTGATGCATTACTCCATCCGCATGCTGTGCTGTGGATGATGCATCACTTAACACGCTTTCCACGGGTGGGTGCGGTAACAGGAAACCCAAGAATTATTAACCGTTCCAGTATTTTAGGCAAAATTCAGGTGGGTGAGTTTTCATCTATTATTGGCTTAATTAAACGTGCACAGCGCACCTATGGGCGTATTTTTACCGTTTCAGGAGTACTGGTTGCCTTTCGTAAAACCGCTTTAGACCGCATTGGTTATTGGCGTGACGATATGATTACAGAAGACATTGACGTGTCATGGCGTTTGCAATTTGACCATTGGGATCTGCATTATGTACCGAATGCTTTAGGTTATATCTATATGCCTGAAACCTTTAGCGGCTTGTGGAAACAGCGTTTACGTTGGGCGCAAGGCGGGATTGAAGTGTTATTGGCCTATACCCCTCAAATGTTCAAATGGCATTTAAGACGTATGTGGCCTGTCGCAATTGAATCAATGATCAGTGTAATGTGGGCTTATGTGATGTTTGGGATTATTCTTCTTTACCTCTATGGGTTATTTTTTCCTTTACCCGGAGAGTGGGCGATTCAGTCCTTTGTCCCACAGTGGTATGGGGTGATCTTGGGTGTAACGTGTTTAATCCAGTTTTTTGTTAGTCTGATGATCGATAGCCGCTATGATCGTGGACGAATGTTAAGAAATTATTTTTGGGTTATCTGGTATCCCTTGTTCTTTTGGCTCTTAACCATGATGACGACCGTTGTTTCAGTTCCTAAAACCTTATTGAAAACACAAAAGCGTGCTCGTTGGGTGAGTCCAGACCGGGGCTTTAGAGGGGAGATAAACGATGCAAAAGAATGAAGCATTTAAAATCATCACGGATGATACGAAACTCGATATTCCCACCTATATTGATCGGCCTGAATATGTTCGAAATAAAACGGCAGGTTATAGCTTATTGGCATTGGGTTGGATAATGTGGATGTGGCTGTTTTTGCCACTGCTCACGCTCCTGTTTTGGTGGTTTGAAGGGAACTTGGCCTATGAGCAATTGGTTGTAGCCGCTGCGCCTAAAAAGCCTTTGAATTTGATCCACTTGGCTGGGCTTATTAGTATCTTGATTTTGTGTCTGTTTCTGTGGGCGAGTTATAATTGGTATCGTTTTCATAATAACGAAAAGCGCTTGTTTCCAAGCAATGTCATGGCTGCAGACCTTGCGAACAGTTTTAAGGTTAGTGAGCTGGACATTAAGCGTTTGCAACAAGCCGAGCACATTACTTTGCACTATAGTGAAGAGGGTGACCTTAAGGCGTATGATTTGAATGATCCAGTGAAAACGCCGACTTCAAGGTCGATGCATGTGGATGTTGCTGCACAAAATCATCTGGATAATAGCCAAAATGCTTGACGCCGTGTTGCTTTAATAACTGCATGGTTTCTGCCAGTTCTTGGCTGGAAATTTTACGATTGTTTTTCCAGTTGACGGCTTGGAGTTCAAAAATAGTACGATCCAAATTTGGGTCGTATTTTTTTGCCTGAGTAATCAGGTCTAAATAAAACTGACGATGGTTGGAACTTTCTTCCATATAGGGCATTGCCATGATGGCATTGTAGTCATAGTGATGCAGGGTACTGACTTGAGACTGACTAAACCATTGTTCACTTTTCGGATTGAGTACCACTGGCGCATACATATTGCGTGCTGTCAGCAAATTCGGCTTTTGTTTTTTTAAGATCTGGCTGATTCCTGCTGCAAATTGATCGAGATAAGCGGTTTTATACTGGGCAAATTTAAACTGTTGGGGATGATTGGGATTACGTAGTACTGAGAGATCTTTGAAGCCCCATGCCGTATACATTTTTTGTGCAGCGGCAGAGTTATCTTCATAGTCACTGAGGGTAATATCATCATGATAGAGAATGCCATCGACTGGATTTTTTTGAAGAAAATCACTAAAAATTTCTGCAATCAAACTTATATTTTTCGGATCAAAGGGACTGACACGAATATAGCCATGTGAGGGTTTTTGGCTATTCTCTACATATTGTAAGTGTTCTTGTTTGGGAAACTCCCACGCAATCAGCGGAAGCCATGCATAGACGTGTCGAACTTGTGTTTGCTCTCGAATCGCACTGAGAACTTGGGGGAATAAATTATCACGAGTCGTGATATGGCGATTTTCAAAATAAACTTGGTCTGCCGAACCATTAGCATCAGGGTCAGCAAAGGCTTGTAAAAAAATAGTATTCGGTTGGATTTGTTGTATACGTGCAATTAATGCTTGGATGTTTTGCTGTTGTTGGGTTTTATCTGGATCGAAGACATAGTCTAAATCAATATGCATGATACGCATCTGCTTAATTTGGGTTGCCATAGACGGTAGTGTAGTTTCAGCTTGATATTGAGTGACAAGCGCATCGATCGGATGATTTTTTATTTTAATGAGAGGCGCTGACTGAGACACTACACTGCACGCAAATAAAGCGAAGCTTGAAATGCAAATGAATAGTTTGCTCAGTTTTTTATTGTTCAGAAAATAAGCCATAGTGCTTAAGAGAATAATAAAGTATGGATGAATACTGTAATCGAAATTGTTCGCGGGCTGGATTTTTTTATGTATTGTTCTGTGTTGAGTTAAGTCAAAATTAACGTTGCCACTTTCAATGCCTCATTCAATTATTTAAGTATTAAGTAGCAGTTTCAAGGTAAGGACAAGTTTTTATTCAGCGATGAGGTCTAACGCAGCTATTGCTATTCGTCTGCTTGAGAAGCAGTCTCTTTATAGGTGACTATGCTATATTCATAATTAAAATAATTCTTTTGAAGACATAGTATTGCAGATGTTGAAGCCGATTCATTTATTGTTTTGTCGCTGCTTATTCTTGTTCGGGCTAGCAATGAACAGTGCTTATGCCGAAAATGAAGACGTCTACTTGGCTGAGTCTTTGAGTGATGATATTTTCCACTATTATCAGCAGTTAGCTGCACAACATGATGAAGAGGAAAACGATTATACCTTGATCAATAATGATTTTTATGAGAATGAATATATTCGCGTATTTAATTACTCGGCCTACAACTCGGATGGTTTGAGCCATAAATTGGGGACAGGGGAGTTTCATAGTTCAGACTTGGATGCACTCAGTATTTCATTTGGGTATGGTATTGAAATTAAAATCAACAAACGAAATAAAGTTGGATATGAGTACCTTTCAAATTTTCCTTATGATCGTGGGCAATTGATCCGTTTCTTTTGGGTGCGTTTGCACTAAATGGCTTAATTCTGTTTATTCATAAAAAAAATTTTCCATTGCAGTTTAGAATATTTTCACTGAATTATAGAGTCTAGGATGTTTACATTATTGCTTTGCATTTCTGATGGTCGACGAATGGCTTACCAAGCTAAACTAACTTAAATTTTTATAATAGATGATACGCTTACTGTGCTGAGTGAATTTTTAGGTTTATCGTTTTAAAAGCTGAAATATGTATTTTGTAGAAAGTTGAATATTAAAATAGATGATAAAAAACGCGACAGATCGTCGCGTTTTTTGCTTGTAAGTCTAACTACTATTGAGCTTTGCTTTGCGGTTTTAAGCTTTGGGTTAAACCATTGATGTCGCCGCCTTGAATTCCCAGTTCATTCATCAAGCTATCAATTAATGGCGCTTGGGTACGATAGCGTAGCGCACTATTCACCACTTGATCAGACAAAGCAACTTGAGACGACTCCGCACCATCAACTCCTGATGCTACTGAACCGACATTGCCTAAACCATTGACCTGTAGAATTTTGATGTCATCAATGTTTTCCATCGGTTTAACACTTTCACGAATGATTTCAGGTAAGTATTTTAACAATGCTAGGCGAATTTGCATTTCGACTTGCTCTGGAGATAAGACGTTGTTGGCTTCATTGACAGCACGTGTACCATCTGCGTCGACTTGGTATTGTTTTTCCATCGCTTGAGCCAAAAGTATTTTGGCATCTGCTTCACCTTTGGCTTTTAAGCGAGCTTGTTCGGCTTGAGCTTCCGCTGCAATACGAACGGCTTCGGCATCATCGGCAGCAGCTTGTTTGCCTGCTTCAGCTGCAACCGTAATCGCAATAGCATCTTTTTCTGCAGCTTGCTTCGCCGCAACCAACTCAACGGCTTTTTGACGCTCAGCACGTTGGGTTTCACGTACGGTAATCACTTCTTCTTCAGCTTTAACTGCTTCAGCACGGGCACGGTCAGCAGAAGCTTTGGCTTCAGACTCTTCACGCGACTTTTCAGCAATTGCAATGGCACGTGACTGTTCAGCCAACTCGATGGTTTTCTTTTGTTCAACCTGTGCTTGTTCAATAATTTGTGATTTTTGAATATTTTGGCTTTCTACATCACGCGCTGCACCAATACGCTTTAACTCGACTTCACGCTCAGCTGCAATACGTGCTTCTTCTGCTTCACGTTTTTTCTCAGCTTCTTGTGAGGCAATTTCAGCCAATTGTTCTGCACGGCGAATTGCAATTTCACGCTCTTGCTGTAGTTTGGCGTATTCTTCTTCGCGGATGATTTGTAGACGTGCTTGTTCTGCTTCTAAGTTTTTGGTCTTAATGGCAAGGTCAGCGTCTTGCTCAATGTGATTACGTTTACGACGGCGGTCTTCAATGGTTTCAGTTAGCTTAGTCAAACCTTCGGCATCGAATGCATTTTGAGGGTTAAAGTATTTAAAACCTGTTTGGTCTAAACCTGTTAATGACACAGTTTCTAGCTCTAGACCATTTTTATGTAAGTCTTCGGACACGACTTGTTGTACTTTTTGCACGAAATCCACGCGTTTTTCATGCAACTCTTCCATCGCCATTTCAGCTGCTACAGCACGCAAGGAATCGACAAATTTCCCTTCTACAAGGTTCTTCAACTCATTTGGAGACATGGTTTTTTGTCCTAGAGTCTGTGCGGCAACTGCAATTGATTCTGCTAGTGGCTTCACACGGACATAGAACTCGGCCATGACATCGACGCGCATACGGTCACGGGTAATGAGCGCTTGATCATCAGCACGGCGAACCTCTAAACGTAGCGTGTTCATGTTGACAGGGATAATTTCATGTAATACAGGCAGTACAATTGCACCGCCACCTAAAATAACTTTTTCGCCGCCAAAACCTGTACGTACGAAAGAGATTTCTTTGCTTGAACGACGGTACAGACGGGCAATAATAATGCCGATAATTACGAGAGCTGCAAAGATAATCCCTGCAAGAATCAGAATGTTATAGAAATTGTTGCTGAGCATAAGGGTCCCGATTTTATTTAAAGTTATAAGTACAAAATGAAAGAATTAAAGTGAAATGGCTTTAAAGCCAATCTTGGTTTTTTGAGTCAAGATGACTTCTTGACCTTGAGAAAAATGAAGGTCTGTTTCAGGTTCAACCAGTACATAATGTGTTTGCCCAAACTGATCTTGAACCCGTGCTTGAGCAGGTGAGTTGACTTTAGCTTCACCTAAAATAATCAGTGCTGTTCGTCCAATCAGCTCTTCACTGTAAATTGCTGTGGTTTCATCTTGCGGCAAAATTTTAGCAATCAGCATGGCACTATAACGAATCATAGGCATCGAAAGTACGAGGCAAAGAGGTGCCATGATCCATGCACTCCAATAGCTCCCGGTCCAAGTTTGAAGAATGGACTGTAGAATAAAGCCACTTAAGCTATACAAGGTGAGGAAGATAATCAGCCAAACTAAAAGAGGGACACGGCCGATAAACAACCAATCCAGCAGGGCATTGAGCCAACTTTGATCGGCATCTAGTGCAATGTTGACGTCTTTAGTACTGCCTAAGTCATCAGGTAGGAATTGGTCGAGTAGGCCTTGTGAGCCGCCGCCTAACACCAATAAAATCAATTCGAGTAGTCCCAATAAAAACATGAGGCTGAGGCAAATACTAAAAATTAAATTGGATGGGTGAGTAAATAATTCCCACATTTTAAAGGGTCTCTATTTTTATGCTGTTATCTGTTAAGTGTAAATTTTTAAAAAGAATTGTATTGAAATTGGGCTTTAGCATAGCATTCAAAAAATATAATGTCTAAGTTTGTTGGCATGGAAAGAGTGAGTAGTTTAATTGTGATTTAATAAATTTTAGGCAAAAAAATACGCAATGATTGGGGTATTCATTGCGTAGAACACGAATCTGTTGTTACACAGTTTCGGTAAAAAGGAGAAATGTTATATCTCAGGGGTTAATCTAAGCTATGAACTCATCATAAGGGTTGCGCATTCTTATTTCATGAGTATTCACGTTAAATACTGTAAATTTAGGTTAACAAACGACAATAAATGTCAGTTTTTGAGATGCATGTGGCTTATTTTTGTCTATTTAGAGATTAAAAAAGCCTTTCTCAGTGAGAAAGGCTTTAAAGAGGCGCATTAGTTTAGGATCGGATTAGAAATGAAACACCCCTAAACCCGATTTCACTTCATCTAGAGTCTGTTGAGTGATGTCACGACATTTGTCTGTACCTGTCTTCAAAATATCCATGATGTAATCAGGATCTTTCGCAAGTTCCATACGACGTTCACGAATTGGCGTGATCAGCTCTTTCAATACGCCTTCAAGACGTTTTTTCACCGTACCATCGCCCAAACCGCCACGGCGGTAATGTGCTTTCAGTTCTTCAACTTCTTCTTTGTTTGGATCAAACGCATCTAAATACGTAAATACGATATTACCTTCAACCTGACCTGGGTCTTCAACACGCAGGTGATTCGGATCGGTGTACATCGCATTCACAGCTTTTTTAATGTCTTTATCTGTTGCATCCAACACAATAGTATTGCCCAAAGATTTTGACATTTTGGCTTTACCATCAAAGCCGGGTAAACGGCTCATATTGGAAAGCAGAGCTTTACATTCAGGCAGTAATTCCTGACCAATCTGACGGTTTATGCGGCGTACGATTTCATTGGTCTGTTCGATCATTGGAATCTGGTCTTCACCCACAGGTACAACCGTTGCTTTAAATGCGGTGATATCTGCGGCTTGTGCAACTGGGTAGCATAAGAAACCAGCTGGAATATCACGTTCAAAACCACGCATCTGGATTTCCGACTTAATGGTTGGATTACGTTCTAAACGAGACACGGTCACAAAGTTGAGATACAACATGGTGAGTTCATTTAGCGCGGGTAAGCTCGACTGCACACAAATGGTGGTTTTGGTTGGGTCAATTCCGACAGCTAAGTAATCTGTGGCAACTTCAAGAATATTGCGGCGAACTTTTTCGAAGTTATCTGCATTGTCAGTAAAGGCTTGCGCATCTGCCAATAATAAATGCTGATGGTGTGAATCCTGCAAACCCACACGTGAACGTAAAGATCCGACAAAGTGCCCTAAATGAAGTTGTCCCGTTGGACGGTCGCCTGTCAAAATAACAGGACGGTTGTCTTGATTACTCATTATCTATTTCCAAAGTCGTCGTAGCGACATGCTATTTTCAAAGAATGCAGACATTGTACGGCATAATCTTTTTCAATGTCAGTCTTAAAAAAACTGCAGTGAAAAAATTATAAAATCAGTTAAATTTCAAAAAACAAATATTCAAAAGCTTAGATCACAGATTAAAATGTAAGAATTCTCAAGATGGATAAAAATAAATGGCGAGTAGCTTATTAATATTACTAGATGATATTGCCACGATATTAGATGACGTTGCGGTCATGAGCAAAATGGCGGCAAAAAAAACGGCAGGTGTTTTGGGGGATGACTTAGCACTCAATGCACAACAGGTCAGTGGGGTTCGTACTGACCGTGAACTGCCTGTGGTTTGGGCTGTGGCAAAAGGCTCTTTTGTTAATAAATTGATTTTAGTCCCTGCCGCGCTGTTGATTAGTGTGGTTGCGCCGTGGCTGATTACGCCATTGTTGATGATTGGTGGTTTATTTCTATGCTATGAAGGGGTGGAAAAAGTCCTGCACAGTTTGCATCATAAAAAAGCCAAAACCGAAGAGGAAGCCAGCCAAGAATTAGCTGCGATTGAAACCGATATGGCGACTTTTGAGAAGGATAAGGTCAAAGGCGCGATTCGTACCGACTTTATTTTGTCGGCAGAAATTGTGGTGATTTCACTGGGGACTGTGGCGGCTGCAACTTTTTCAACCAAAGTCATGGTGTTGTCTGTAATTGCCATTTTAATGACCGTCGGTGTGTATGGTTTTGTGGCGATGATTGTCAAAATTGATGATTTAGGGCTGTATCTAACTCAGCAAGCCTCTTCATTTAAGCAAACTATTGGCCGTGGTTTATTGGCTTTTGCACCAAAGCTGATGAAGACCTTAACCATCGTGGGCACTATCGCGATGTTTTTAGTGGGTGGTGGCATTATTTCCCACGGCGTGCCTTTATTGCATCATTTCACGGAAGGTTCAGTGGATTATGCTGAACATATTCCAACTGTGGGAAGCATTGTGGGAGCATTAACCCCAACACTGATTAATTTAGTGATCGGTTTTGTGGCTGGTTTGATTGTATTGGCTATCGTGAGCTTGATTAAAAAAGTTTGGCCGAGCTCAAAAAAGGCATAAACTGGATCGGGTCAGCATGAATTAGAAGAAGGAAGAGTGCTATGCGTTGGAAGGGACGTCGTGTCAGTAGCAATGTCGAGGATCGTCGCGGTGGTGGCGGTGTCAAGGCGGGTGGCATCAGTATTTTAGGGCTGATCGTGGCCTTTGTGGCATGGAAATTTCTAGGAGTCGATCCGCAGCAAGCCTACCAAGCCACTAAACAAGTGACCGCACAAACTGGAGCGGCAGAAACCCAAGGTTTAGATAACCCAACGCCTGATCAGCAGGAAGCGATGGACTTTGTCGGTACGGTACTGGCTGATACTGAAGACACATGGAGTCAAATTTTCCAACAGCAATTGGGACAGCAATATGTTCCGCCGAAGTTAGTGATGTTTTCAGGAGTGATCAATTCGGGTTGTGGTACTGCACAGTCTGCAATGGGGCCGTTTTACTGTCCAGCAGATCAGAAGGTGTATATCGACACTGCGTTCTTTAAAGACATGCGAACTCAAATGGGGATTGGTGGTGAACAAAACCAAACGGAGTTGGCGCGCCAAGATCAGGCGGGTGACTTTGCGCAGGCTTATGTGGTGGCACATGAAGTTGGACATCATATTCAGAGCATTTTAGGTATTTCTGAACAAGTACAAAAAGCTCGTGCACAGGGCTCAAAAGCGCAAGGCAATGCTTTATCGGTACGCCAAGAGTTACAGGCTGACTGTTTAGCAGGAGTATGGGCGCATCATAACAATCAACGGACCCAGTTCTTAGAGCAAGGCGATGTTGAAGAAGCGATGGATGCGGCACATAAGATTGGTGATGATTACCTACAAAAGCGGGCAACAGGCCAAGTGGTCCCTGATAGCTTTACCCATGGAACCAGCCAACAGCGTATGACATGGTTTGGCACGGGCTTTAAATCGGGTCAAGTTGAAAGTTGCGATACTTTTAATCAAGCCATTTAAGCTATAAAAAAAAGAGGCGATTGATCGCCTCTTTTTATTTCAAGCAATTCATTCTAGCGGTTTAAGAACTGCTTAAAGTTTCGAGCAATACGGATGCTCACATATAACGCAATACAGGCAAATAATAATACCCCAAACACCACATACTTTAAGTTGCTCATATCCGCACGGTAAAACTGCTGAATTTGCTCAGGCGTATAACGCAATGTTTTAACATCTTGTGTGCGTGTATCGAGATAATTCACTTGCTGAATGTAATTAAATTGCCCTGCTTTGAGTAGTTCAATTGACTGAATTTGGCGGGTATGTTGTTCGTTGTAGTCATCTACACAAATGTCGGTTAAATAATGATTACAGCTGAGTTTGGCGATATAACCCTGATTGGCCACATGCAAATAAATATGATCATCGGGAGCTTTATTATTTGAAAGTAGAACCAGTGTTTGATCGGGACGAGAGTTCATTTTAAAACTTTGTGCTGAGGCAAAAGTTTGCTCGGCCTGTAAAATTTCTTTGGTTTTTGCAAAGCAGGTCAGAAACAACGCAAAGGTGGTCAGGAAAATAATCAGTGCGAAGAACATCCGAAAGATGGTTTTAAAAGTGAATTGCATAGGAGATCAAACTTGGCCAAAGGGAAAGTTCACGCATAAAAAACATGCATATGCGCTATGTTAATTCATCATCAGGAGAAATGTTAAAAAAATTATTTTTTTCGGGCGTTGAACTGAAAAATGATTAAAATATTTCGAGCATCAATTTGTATGAAATGAACTTTTATTCCATATATCAGCATTGAAAGCCGCCGTCTCCCCAACCGCCCAATTTGGAAGTTCAATGGGAAATTATTTTTTTCTACAAGTTTTTACCGTTATTTTTGCATTATCCATTGCAACGACTATTTTTAATAAACGTATTTTAGGTTTTCCCCAAGCCATTGGCGTACCCATCGTTTCCGCCATTTTTGTCTTTATTTTACAGTGGGGCGCGAGCCTGCTGAGTGGTAATCAGTTTATTACCATCAATATTCACAACATTGAAGAAGCGGTTCGTCATATCGACTTTTATGACTTTTTAATCAATGGCGTAATTTGCTTCATTTTGACCTCTTCGGCACTGAAGTTCAAAGTCTCAGATTTACGTAGTTATTGGAAGCCGATCAGCATTTTAGCCAGTATTGCGTTGGTACTGTGCGCCGTGTTCTTTGGGGTGGTGCTCTATGGTTATCAGTTCATCATTGGGCAACATGTCGATTTACTGGTGCTTTTGCTGTTGGGGGCTGCATTGGGTGCAACGGACCCGATTGGGATCAAAGGTGTGCTCAGTTCGGTACGTGCACCGCATCATTTAATGGTGAAGCTTGAGGGCGAATCACTGTTTAATGATGCGATGTGTATTGCCTTATTTATGACGCTCTTAAACGTCTTACAGGGTGAAAACTTTACCGTCATGGGCGTGTTGCAGACCTTACTCTATGAAATTTTTGTCGCCGTTATTATTGGTTGGGCCTTTGGTTTAGGGATTTTGCGACTGCTACGTGGTAAGCATGAAATGGAGTCTCTCATTTTAACCACAGCACTTTTGGCCTGCGGTTCGTACTTGGTTGCACTGTTTGCCCACGCTTCAGCACCGATTGCTTGCGTCATCGGTGGTTTGATTGTCGGGAACAAGTGGAAAGAAATTTTACAAGAGCGCGAAATACGGGAAGTAAACCATTTTTGGCATACGGTTGAAGGGATTATTAACTCGTTCTTATTCACCTTAATTGGTTTGGAACTGTTTATTTTAGATCTCAGCTTTAGTCTGATTTTTGGTGGCATCGTCGCTTTTATTATTCTGCATGCTTCACGTTTTGCAGCGAACTATTTATCTTTTGCCTTTTTTCCCTCTTTCCGTAAGAAAAGTTATAACGGGAGTTTGGCGATTTTGTCATGGGGCGGAGTGCGGGGTGGGATTTCCTTAGCACTGATCTTAGCGGTAGCCAACGTACCTGAGCTGAGCGAATATAGCAGTATTTTGATAGGTTATACTTTTATCGCCGTGTTGCTTTCAGGTATGGTCTGTGGCCTAGGATTACCTGCTGTAATGAATGCGTTCTACTACAACCCGAATGAAGAAAAGACAGGTTTTAAAGGTTGGTATCAACGTCTGTGTAATAAAATGAACCGTAAAGGCTTTAAGTACATTATTGGTGAAGATGCACAGGGCTATGAAACCATTATCGTCTATCAACCTGAAGCATTGATTGATGTTAAAGCAGATGATGGCATTGCTGCGGTGCATAACCCTGAGCGAGTTCAGGAAGTGAAACGTCTGGAAAGTCCTGATAACTTTTAATGATTTGGCCAATAGAGAAGCCTCTGTATTGGGGCTTTTTAGAATGAATGAGAGGGTTTATTTGAATCAAATAATGATGCCATTATGGAGTGATTAAAACAGGACACATTTGAAATGGCAGAATCGATAGTCAAAGAACTGGCACCGATGATTTTTCAGGTGATCGCTCAGATTCCTTATGGGCGGGTAGCCAGTTATGGACAAATTGCACGTTTAGCAGGCATCCCAAAACATTCGCGTTTAGTGGGCTATGTGCTGAAACATATGGATGCAGACAGTAGTTTGCCTTGGTATCGGGTAATCAACTCACAAGGGAAGATTAGCCTAAGTAAACTGAATGATCAGGGACAGAACATCCAAGCACAGTTACTTCTGGCGGAAGGTATTTTAGTGGTTGGGGGAAAAGTAAAAATGAAAGAGTTTCAGTGGAATATTTAAAATAGAAATGCTCTACCTCCGTGGAAGTAGAGCATTCGATGTATTACTGACGAACAACTAAAACAGGAATGTGCGCTTCACCTAAAACACTTTGTGCAACACTGCCTAGGAATAAACGTTTTAAACCTGTGCGGCCATGAGAGCCAATGACAATCAGGTCTGCTTTAGATGTTTCTGCTTCTTTGATAATTTCACGGTGCACCACCTGACCTTCAAGTAGTTTTGCTTCAACAGGAATGCCCAGATCGCTAAATTTAGCAGCTGCTTCTTCAAGTGTTTTCAAAACTGAAGTACGCGCACGTTCAATTAAGTCATTGGTTTGAGTTGCAGAAATGTATTCAGCAGCAATGTAAGGGTCAAGTGCAAGTACTTGAACGACTGTAATTTTACCGCCAAATGCTTTGGCAAGTTCAGCTGCTTGCGCAACTGCTGCATATGATGTTTCTGAACCGTCTACAGGGACTAAAATGTTTTGGTATGCCATGGTTGTTTCTCCTTATTATCAACTGATTATACGTGCAGATTTCTGTTCTAATGTATCACTGGTTAAATACAGCTTATATCTAGATATTAGCTATATTTTTTAAAGAATAAAACCTAGTAAATTCATATGGATATTTGCATATAAAATGCTAATTTCTCACTTATAAATTAGCACAAAAGCGTGTGAATAATAATCAATTTAACACTAAAGTTGAATGTATATGTAGCGTTTAAGAAACATAGGCTTTGTCTAGAAAATAGCTTATATTTATGAATAACTTACTACTTTATAAATACGATGACAGATACGAATCAACTGAATTGGCAACGGACAAATTTAGAGAATATAGAAACAGCTTGGGAAGGTGATCTTTGGGATCGTAAGCGTTTGAGTATTCAACTGACGAATTATGTTGATCGTTTGCAGTGTGGGGCTGTACTCGCTTTAGATGCTCGTTGGGGGGAGGGTAAAACTTGGTTCGTTCGACATTGGAAAAAACATTTAGAAGATGAGAATCATAATGTGATTTATCTAGATGCATTTGCAAATGACTATTTAGATGATCCATTTTTAGTTGTGACTTCAGAAATTACAAATACTTTAAGTAAAGACAAAAAGACCAAAAGTAAGGTTAAAAAACTAATAGATCTATCAGCATCTGTAGGAACAGCATTGTTGCCATCTTTACCGAAAATTGCATTAACGCTTGGACTTCATCTTGTTGGAGCTGGATTTTTAGGTGGAATCTTGCAGCAAGGTTATGAAAATGCGCAGGATGAAATAGATAAATTATCAGATGAGACGAGTGATTGAATTAAAGAAAGTATTCAAGAGAAAATTGCAGGTCATGAAGCTGAAAAGAAAACTTTAGAAGAATTCAAAAAACATCTAGCTCAAACAGTTGAAAAGTTAGACAAACCACTAGTTTTTATTATTGATGAACTTGATCGTTGTCGTCCTGATTTTGCAATTCGTTTGATTGAGCGTATTAAACACTTTTTTGATATTCCTAAAATTGTTTTTGTTTTGGTAATGGATAAAACTCAATTTTCAAAAGTGATTTGTCATAATTATGGTTATGATGAAAGTCTTGGTGAGGAATACTTAACAAAGTTTGTCGATTTTACGATTAAATTTCCTCAGTTGGATGCTATAAATAATTATGAAATGCTCTTAAAAGAGCAGCTTTTTAGAATAGGTGAAATTGAAAATAAAGAGCATTTTAGTACTTTTTATTTTTGGGTATTGGCATTGCAATTATATAAAAATTACAATTCGCGAGAACTTATTAGAAAAGTCAATCAATATGCTCTATTAAGAACAAATAATTTAAATAAAGATATGATTGTAATAGCAATAATATTTGATAGGGATTTCCAAGTTACAGTGCAATATTTTAGAAGAGTTCTAAAGAGATTATTAGAATATATAACTAATCATACTCATCAACGGGATAATGAAAGTTATATAGCAAGAAACTTAATAAATAGTTTAAAGCAAAAGTATGAGTTAACAAGCTTTGGACTCTTAGAACTGGCAGATCAGTTAGAAAACACTATAAAAATCTATACAACTTCTGGGCAACAACAGGAAAAGGAAGGAGCTCTCTTAAGGCTATATTCAAATTATTCCGTGACTAAGTTGAGTAAATCAGACGAGTTTGTTGATAGTTGGAAAAATTATATTGAATCTGGTTTTATTTCAGAAGCTCAAGCAGAGAGTTAACATCATCCGTCTGTAACTGCTCACGCATCTTTAAAAACAGCTTTTCATCTAAGTCATAGAGCCTCAGTGCAAGCAGTTTTTCTATATCTGCTTCGGGAAAGCGATACTTAATAATCTTGGCAGGCACACCACCCACAACGGCATAGGGTGGAACATCTTTGGTCACGACAGCGCCCGTTGCCACCACTGCACCTTCACCTAGCTCTACACCCTGCATAATCATGGCACGTGAACCAATCCAGCATCCATCGCCAATGATGGTATTACCTGCGGGCACAAAACTACGCGTATCAAAAGGAAAAGCTGAAATCCAGTCAGTACGATGTAATTGGTTACCGCCCATCATAATTACGCATTCTGCACCAAAACAAACGAAGTTGCCGATATAGAGCTGATCAATCGGTTTATCTACGGTCGAGGGCTTATCATGCAAATAACGCACGACACAACGTTCAAAACCTTGATCCCAATACGCTGAATAGTAAGAGTAATTCCCTTTAATGTGAATATTCGGATTCTTCACCGTTTTAGAGATGAACTCAAACTCACACCAGTGTTTGACAGGAGAATTGATCAAAGGTTCAGACATAAAAAGACAGCGCTGGAGAGTGTGAGAAATTATAACAAATAACAGTCTTGCTTTGAAAAAGAGAGGGGGAAATGAATGCCTTAAATCTATCTCATTCTTGGAGTGAATTTCCCACGTGCATAAGTAGAGGGCTAGGAAGAGCTATTTGGGAAAATATAAAAACAAAAAACCCCTCAATCGAGGGGTTTCTACAGCCGTAAATATCAAAGAAACTTAGATATATGCAACTTTTACAATTTCGTATTCAACTTCACCCTGAGGAGTTTGAATTTTTACTTCATCGCCTTCGCTTTTACCCAAAAGGCCGCGCGCGATAGGAGAGTTCACTGAAATTTTATTGATTTTAAAATCAGCTTCGTCATCACCCACGATCATATAGGTCTTTTGTTCTTCGGTGTCTAAGTTTTCGATAGTGACTGTCACCCCAAAAACCACACGACCGTTCTGTTCAAGTTCTTTGATATCGATAACTTGAGCCGCACCCAATTTACCTTCGATGTCTTGAACACGACCTTCACAGAAACCTTGTTGCTCACGCGCAGCATGGTATTCCGCATTTTCTTTTAAATCCCCGTGCTCACGTGCTTCAGCAATTGCCGCAATAATACGTGGACGTTCAATACTTTTTAATTGATGTAATTCTTTCTCTAAGGCTAATTTGCCTTGGGGAGTCATAGGATAACGTTGCATTGTTGTCCCTCAAGTCTGTGAGTGTAAAAAATATAGGTTTATAAATGAAAAAAGCCCGCCACCGAGAGGTGACGGGACTTCTCGGTAAACGAATTAACCTACAGTTTGTAAATCTTGCAAACGGTATACATCCATTGGCAATTGAATCGCAAAAGCTTGGCATACAGCATCAGCACCGTTCAAGGTCGTAGTGTTATACACTTTCGCTTGAAGCGCTGAACGACGAATCGAGAACGAATCTTGTTGAGCTTGTTTGCCTTCAGTTGTATTGATAATGAGGTGAACTTCGCCATTTTTCAAGCGGTCCACGATATTAGGACGGCCTTCAGTGACTTTATTTACACGTTCACACTCAATACCTGCAGCTTTAATGAACTCATAAGTACCGCCAGTCGCAAGTACTTTGAAGCCAAAGCCTACCAGTTGCTTCGCAATACCAACAGCACGAGGCTTGTCTGAATCACGCACAGAGATAAATGCATGCTTCACTTCGCCTTCTGTAGGAAGACCTGGTACACGTTCATTCGAGCCTAACACAGCTTTGTAGAATGCTTCACCAAATGTTTTACCTACACCCATTACTTCGCCTGTAGATTTCATCTCAGGGCCAAGAATAGGGTCAACACCCGGGAATTTGTTGAACGGGAACACTGCTTCTTTTACAGAGAAGTGAGTCGGGATGATTTCTTTAGTGAATCCTTGAGATTCTAAAGACTGACCCGCCATACAACGCGCAGCAACTTTCGCTAAAGACTCACCGATACATTTAGAAACGAATGGCACAGTACGAGACGCACGTGGGTTCACTTCTAGGATGTAAACGTCTTCGCCTTTCACAGCAAACTGTACGTTCATTAAACCAATAACGCCAAGTTCTTTCGCCATTGCAACAGTTTGACGGCGCATTTCATCTTGAATTTCGTCAGAGAGCGAATATGGAGGAATCGAACATGCTGAGTCACCTGAGTGAATTCCTGCTTGTTCAATATGCTGCATAATACCGCCAATCACAACGTCTTTACCGTCAGATACACAGTCTACGTCAACTTCGATCGCATCATCTAAGAAACGGTCAAGAAGAACAGGCGCTTCATTTGATGCTTGTACCGCATCACGTAAATAGCGCTTAAGTTCGTCGTCGTTGTATACGATTTCCATCGCACGACCACCGAGTACATAAGAAGGACGTACCACAAGTGGGTAGCCTACTTTCGATGCTTCAGCCATACCTTCTTCAGCAGATTTTACGATGCTGTTGTTTGGCTGACGAAGTTGAAGACGTTGAATCATTTGTTGGAAACGTTCACGGTCTTCTGCGCGGTCAATTGCGTCTGGTGATGTACCGATAATTGGCGCACCTGCTTCTTCTAAAGCACGAGCCAATTTAAGCGGAGTCTGACCACCGTACTGAACGATAATGCCTTTTGGCTTTTCAGTACGAACGATTTCAAGTACATCTTCCAAAGTGATTGGTTCGAAGTACAAACGATCAGAAGTGTCGTAATCCGTTGAAACTGTTTCAGGGTTACAGTTCACCATGATGGTCTCGTAGCCATCTTCACGCATTGCAAGCGCCGCGTGTACACAGCAGTAATCGAATTCGATACCTTGACCAATACGGTTAGGACCACCACCGATCACCATGATCTTATCTTTATCAGATGGGTTTGATTCACACTCATCATCGTAAGTTGAATACATGTAGGCAGTGTCAGATTCGAATTCTGCTGCACAGGTATCCACACGTTTGTAAACTGGAGTCACGCCCAAGTTCCAACGATGTTTACGGAATTGCTTTTGCGAAATACCCATCAAGTTCGCGATGCGAAGGTCAGATAAACCTTTACGTTTGAACGAACGGATGTTGTCTGCGTTTAAGTCACCAAAACCTAAAGTTTTGATTTCATCTTCAGTTTTGATGATGTCTTCGATTTGGATCAAGAACCATTTATCGATTTTCGTCGCTTGGAACACGTCTTCTAATGTGAAACCATGACGGAATGCATCAGCTACATACCAAATACGCTCTGGACCCGGAACTTTAAGTTCAACCAAGATCTTTTCTTTCGCGCCTTCAGTACCTACTGCGATTTTTTCATCAAAACCACACGCACCCACTTCAAGGCCACGAAGTGCTTTGTTTACAGACTCTTGGAAGTTACGACCAATTGCCATTACTTCACCGACAGACTTCATCTGCGTGGTGAGTGTTGCGTCTGCTTGCGGGAATTTTTCGAAGTTGAAACGTGGAATTTTTGTTACCACGTAGTCAATTGCAGGTTCGAACGAAGCAGGAGTTGTTCCGCCTGTGATGTCATTTTTCAATTCATCAAGGGTATAACCAACAGCCAGTTTCGCAGCGATTTTTGCAATTGGGAAACCAGTTGCTTTTGATGCAAGTGCAGATGAACGCGATACACGCGGGTTCATCTCGATGATCACCATACGGCCAGTATCTGGACAGATACCGAACTGAACGTTAGAACCACCTGTCTCAACACCAATTTCACGAAGAACTGCTAAAGATGCATTACGCATCAATTGATATTCTTTGTCTGTCAATGTTTGCGCAGGCGCAACAGTGATTGAGTCACCTGTGTGCACGCCCATTGGGTCAAAGTTTTCGATCGCACAAACGATAATACAGTTGTCGTTTTTGTCACGAACAACTTCCATCTCGTATTCTTTCCAACCAATTAAAGATTCATCAATCAATAATTGTTTGGTTGGAGAAAGATCGAAACCGCGTTCACAGATTTCAAGGAACTCTTCTTTGTTATAAGCGATACCGCCACCTGAACCACCCATCGTGAATGACGGACGGATAATCACAGGGAAGCCGAAGCGTGCTTGAATTTCTAGAGCTTCTTCCATGTTTTCAGCAATCGCAGCTTTTGGACATTCAAGACCAATTTTACGCATTGCTTCATCAAACAGTTTACGGTCTTCCGCTTTTTCAATCGCTTCTTTACTCGCACCGATCAATTCAACATTGTATTTTTCTAAAATACCGTTGGCATCCAGTGCCAGCGCACAGTTCAATGCTGTTTGACCACCCATTGTTGGAAGAACAGCATCTGGACGCTCTTTTTCAATGATTTGTGCAACGGTCTGCCAAGTGATTGGCTCGATATACGTTGCGTCTGCCATTGTAGGGTCGGTCATAATGGTTGCTGGGTTAGAGTTCACCAAAATAACACGGTAGCCTTCTTCACGAAGAGCTTTACACGCTTGCGCACCTGAGTAGTCAAACTCACATGCCTGTCCGATGACAATCGGACCTGCACCAATAATTAAGATACTTTTAATGTCTGTACGTTTAGCCATGATCGCTTCCTTAATTACTTCTTAGATGCTTCGATAAGTTCGATGAAATGATCGAACAATGGTGCGCAGTCATGCGGACCAGGGCTTGCTTCAGGGTGACCTTGGAAGCTGAACGCTGGTTTGTCTGTACGATGAATCCCTTGAAGAGTTTGATCGAACAAAGACTTGTGCGTAGCTTTCAAGTTTGCAGGAAGTGTTTCTGCATCCACTGCGAAGCCGTGGTTTTGAGAAGTAATCATCACTATGCCTGTTTCCATGTTTTGAACAGGGTGGTTAGCACCGTGGTGGCCATGCGGCATTTTCACCGTTTTTGCACCTGAGGCAAGTGCAAGAATTTGGTGACCCAAGCAAATACCAAAGACTGGTAGGTTGCGAGCGTCTTCTACAATTGTTTTTACAGCTTCAATTGCGTAGTCACATGCAGCTGGATCGCCAGGGCCGTTCGATAAGAACACGCCATCTGGATTTAAAGCAAGAACTTTTTCAGCAGGAGTTTGTGCAGGCACGACAGTGAGTTTACAACCGCGGTCTGCAAGCATACGTAAGATGTTGGTTTTGACACCGTAGTCGTATGCAACAACATGGAATTTAAGTTCAGGTTGTGTGAAGCCTTTGCCTAATACCCAAGAACCTTCTGTCCATTCGAAACCAGTTGGGTCACAGCATTCTTTCGCTAGGTCTAAACCATTTAAACCACCGAATGCGCGTGCTTTTTCTAAAGCCTGCTCTTCAGTAATATTTTCACCAGCAAGGATGCAACCATTTTGCGCACCTTTGTCACGCAAAATACGGGTTAATTTACGCGTATCAATATCTGCAATTGCGACAACATTATGTTCTTTTAAGTATTCGCCTAAAGATTGCGTTGATCGGAAGTTGCTATGCAATAAAGGCAGGTCACGAATAATTAATCCGTTGGCCCACACTTTATGAATTCGACCTGACTCAGCGTCTTCATCATTACAACCTGTGTTACCGATATGAGGGTAAGTTAAAGTCACAAGTTGCTGTGCATAACTCGGGTCAGTCAAAATTTCTTGATAGCCAGTCATGGCAGTGTTGAAAACGACTTCACCAGTCGTACTACCCGATGCACCAATAGACGTTCCTTTAAAGATCGTACCATCGGCAAGGGCTAAAATTGCTGGGGTGCTCAAACCAAAGCTCCTGAAATTTAGGCTGTAAAAAAGCGAGTAGACGAAAAAAAAGGAAGGCTATCTAAAAACCTACCCTCCCTATGTCTGCTCGCTTGAACTTAACATGGCACTATACGCAACTTTACTAACAAAGTCCATGCCAATAAGATGGAATTAACAAGATAAAGTGCTTTTATTTTGTAGCGGAAGCTGTTTCTAAGTTTTGTAAAGAAAAATGTAACAACAAATAATTGTCTAACAAATCAAAATCTAAATTTTATCGAATCACGTTAAGCTGTCGCTGTATATATAACAACAGGAATAACATCATGACTGAACAAGACAAAGTGACCAAACCAAAGCCAGCGTTGAAAGAAGTCGTTGCAGAAAGCACTGAAAAGCTTGAGCAAGTGGCGAAAGAAGCGACAGAGCAGGTCACTGAAGCGGTAGTTGAAAGTAAAGAAAAGCTTGAGGCTGAAGCGAAGCAGTTGAATGCTAGTGTGCAAGAGCAACTCCGCCAGTTTAAACAAGATCTTTTACTGCGCTTAGAAACCATTAAAGGGCAGTTATCGAACTCTCAAAAAGACTTAACTGAACTAAAAGAGTTTGTTAAAACTGAGTTTACTGCTGTTTTAGATGACTTAACCAAACTAGGTAAAGAGTTAAAAGGTGATGTCAGCGAGATTTCAGTGAAACATAAAGATCAGTTGACTGAAACTTTCAAACGTTCAAAAGAACACACCTTAGATGCGTGGAATAAAGTTTCAAGCAAGTAATCTCGCTGTACGAAGCTCAAGATTAAGTGCATAAAAAAGTGAGGTCATGGCCTCACTTTTTTATTGATCTGGTTTATTTGTCTGGATTAAAACTGATGTAGCCAATCACGTTTATTGTGAAAGTCAGCTTGTTGACCACTATGCTGCATGGCATAGAACTGATGACCTTGTGACGTATTCAACACCGCGGATAAACCTAGATAGAGGTCAGCCCATTTGAGTTTGTGTTGCAGCATAAATTCAGTCAGATCAATGCTGACATTTAAACCATAGTGGGTGCGCTTCAATTGATTTAGTTCAATATCGTAAGCGACCTGTGGCGGCATATCTTCAGGATAACGATATTCCTCAAAATGATAGGCCTGCCAAGCTTGCGAAGGGGAGAGATTGATCTCGCGATAATAATCTTCGCCTTTTACCCCGATAAAGATTTCAAAACAGGTATTTTCCCATAAAAAGTCTTGACGAGGATTTGCATTCACGACTTCGGGCCAGTGCATGTACAAATTGGGATCGCGTAACCAAAAGCCGATATTGAGAGCATATGGGCTTTGTTGTTCAATCGCACCAACAAGCGAAATAGCTTGAAAGCGACGATCAAATGCACTGAGTTCGTAACTTGCCATAAAAAACTACAATTATTTTGCTGCGTGAGCGAAACGAACTAAATTAGACAATTTGGCATTTTGTTTCGCCGCTTTTTTGTAAAGCAACGCAATTTTACCAATGGTCTGTACAATTTCTGCACCTGTAGTTGAGGCAATTTCTGCAATGATTGCAGCGCGCTCTTCACGGTCTTCGCCTGCGATTTTGACTTTAATCAATTCGTGGTCGTTTAAAGCACGTAAAATTTCTTCAACGACATTTTCAGTCAGACCTGAACCGCCAAGCATTACCACAGGGTTTAAAGCATGACCGATTTGACGCAAACGCTTGCGTTCCTGAATGGATAAAGTCGCCATAAAGATAACCTAATTTTAAAAACGGCTTAGTATAACAAACTGCGAAATTAAACGCTTTATATTCTGTGGAAATAATCGATTTAGATAATAGAAAAAAAGAACTAAAACCCAAGATTTGGATACAGATGTATACTGCAAGCCTAGAGAATTTAACGTACAATTAAGTTTAAGAAATTTTAATGTTTTAGAGAGATATGGCAACACGCATTACCAACCAAAAGTTATCCAAAAGTAGCCGTGCGTGGATGAGAGAGCACCTGGATGATCATTTTGTGAAAAAAGCGCAAAAAGAAGGTTATCGAGCACGTGCAGCTTATAAGTTACTTGAAATTCAAGAAAAATATAACATCATTCGTCCAGGCATGACCGTGGTTGACTTGGGTGCTGCACCTGGAAGTTGGTCACAAATTGCAGGAAAGCTGGTCGGTGATCGAGGATTGGTGGTTGCATCTGATATTTTGGAAATGGATGCACTCCCAGATGTGACCTTCTTGCAAGGTGACTTTCGTGAGCAAGAAGTATTCGATAAATTGTTAAATATTTTAGATGGACGTAAAGTAGACGTTGTAATTTCAGATATGGCCCCCAATACTTCAGGTAATAAGGCTGTAGATCAACCTCGCCAGATTTACCTCTGTGAATTGGCCATCGATTTTGCTACGAAAGTGCTCGGTCCAAATGGTCAATTTGTTGTAAAGGTATTCCAAGGTACAGGCTTTGACGAGTTCCGTAAGCAAGTAGTCGACAACTTTGATGTGTTAAAAACAGTAAAACCTGCTGCATCACGTGCCCGATCTAAGGAAGTATTCTTAGTTGGGCAAGGCCGTAAGAAGGCTTTCAAATAAAGTTTACTTGCCAAGTCGTTAAAAATTGTGCATTTTGTACCTTTTTATTATTTTGCGAAGCTGATTTTCAGCAGAAACTTTAAGGTCACCCGATAGGGCATGATCAAATTAGATTGATATGGGAATAAAGCTTTGAGCGATCTCTTCAAGAATGCCATATTGTGGCTAGTGATACTGGGCGTACTGATCCTTATTTTCAGTAATGTCAGTAGCAATGAAAAGCCGACAGCGATGAATTATTCAGAGTTTGTTGCTGCGGTGAATGCTGGTCAAATTAAGCAAGTGACAATTGATGGCGAACGAATTCATGGCCAAAAATCAAACGGTTCAGAGTTTGAAAGTATTCGTCCTGCGGTTCAAGACCCAGAGCTTATGCCTAATCTGATTAAAAATAACGTTGTCGTTGAAGGTACTGCACCTGCACGTCAAGGTTTATTGATGCAACTTTTGATCGCAAGCTTCCCTGTACTTTTAATCATTTTGTTATTCATGTTCTTTATGCGCAACATGGGTGGCGGAGCAGGTGGTAAGAACGGTCCAATGAGTTTTGGTAAGTCAAAAGCAAAAATGTTGGCAGAAGACCAAATTAAAGTAACTTTTACTGATGTCGCTGGCTGTGATGAAGCAAAGCAAGAAGTTGTAGAAATTGTTGATTTCTTAAAAGACCCTTCAAAATTTAAACGCTTAGGTGCAACGATTCCTAAAGGCGTGTTAATGGTGGGTCCACCGGGTACAGGTAAAACTTTACTTGCAAAAGCAATTGCAGGTGAAGCGAAAGTACCATTCTTTAGTATTTCTGGTTCTGACTTTGTTGAAATGTTCGTGGGTGTTGGCGCGTCTCGTGTCCGTGACATGTTTGAACAAGCGAAACGTCATGCACCATGTATCATCTTTATTGATGAGATTGATGCTGTGGGTCGTCATCGTGGTTCAGGTACAGGTGGTGGTCACGATGAGCGTGAGCAAACCTTGAACCAAATGTTAGTTGAAATGGATGGCTTTGAAGGCAATGAAGGTATTATCGTCATTGCTGCGACAAACCGTGCCGATGTACTGGATAAAGCTTTACTCCGTCCAGGTCGTTTTGACCGCCAAGTAATGGTTGGCTTACCAGACATTAAAGGTCGTGAGCAAATCTTAAATGTTCACATGAAGAAATTGCCTTCAGTGACTGGTGTCGATGTACAAGTGCTTGCACGTGGTACGCCAGGCTTCTCAGGTGCACAATTGGCGAACCTTGTGAACGAAGCTGCATTATTTGCTGCACGTCGTAACAAGAATACTGTCGATATGCATGATTTTGAAGATGCAAAAGACAAGTTGTACATGGGCCCTGAACGTAAGTCGATGGTGATTCGTGAAGAAGAACGTCGTGCAACAGCGTACCATGAAGCTGGTCATGCAATTGTGGCTGAAATTCTACCGGGTACAGACCCTGTACACAAAGTAACCATTATGCCGCGTGGTTGGGCGTTGGGTGTAACATGGCAGTTGCCTGAACATGACCAAACCAGCCACTATAAAGACAAAATGTTGAATGAACTTTCAATTTTGTTTGGTGGTCGTATTGCCGAAGAAATCTTTATTAATCAAATGTCGACAGGTGCTTCAAACGACTTTGAACGTGCAACTAAAATGGCACGTGCGATGGTGACCAAGTACGGTATGTCTGACAAACTTGGTGTAATGGTTTATGAAGATGATTCTCAGCAATCATTCATGGGCAGCATTGGTAGTCGTACGATTTCTGAAGCAACACAGCAACAAGTAGATGCTGAAGTTCGTCGTATCATCGATGAGCAATACCATGTAGCACGCAATATCTTGGAAAACAATAAAGATATTGCTCATGCGATGGTGAAAGCATTGATGGAATGGGAAACAATTGATCGCGAGCAAATTCGTGACATTATGGAAGGTCGTGAGCCACAGCCACCAAAAGTATATGTTGCAGAAAATCCTGTGATTGATGTAACTCCAACGGATGGTCCAAGCACACCACCACCATTACCATCTGCAACTTAATTTTAAAAAGTTAAAATAAAAAACCACCTTCGGGTGGTTTTTTATTGCGCAAATTTCCACTACTGATGAAGAAAAATTAGCGCGTAAAGTAGGGAAAGCGTTAAGATAACGCGAGTTGAACTGGAGAATATCACATGCAATTGATGGCTTTGCCGAAGAAAATCCTACGTTGTGGTGAGCTATCACTGGATCTGTCTGTACCGCATGTGATGGGTATTTTAAATGTGACGCCAGACTCGTTCAGTGATGGCGGCAAACATAATGGCAAAGCACAAGCGCTTGCGCATGCTCAGCAAATGATTGCGGATGGGGCGACAGTTATCGATGTTGGGGGTGAATCGACGCGTCCAGGTGCATCTGTGGTTGAGGTTGAGGAAGAGATTCGTCGTGTCGTCCCAGTGGTGGAAGCTTTGGCTGAACTTGATGTGGTCATTTCGATTGATACCTCTCAACCTGAAGTAATTCAAGCTGCGGTCGCAGCAGGCGCACATATCTGGAATGATGTGAGAGCATTAACACGCCCGAATGCTTTAGAGACGGCAGCTGAACTGAATATTCCAGTGATCATCATGCATATGCGTGGTGAACCGACCACTATGAATGGTTTAGATCAATATGATAATGTCACTCTAGATGTGATGACTGAGCTTTCACAGCGTGTGGCGGATGCACACAAGGCTGGTGTAAAAGCTGAAAATATCATGATTGATCCGGGTTTTGGCTTCGCTAAAAATGCAAAGCAGAATCTTAAGCTTTTAAAAGAATTCCATCAGCTGAATCAACTTGGGTATCCCATCTTGTCCGCATTGTCACGGAAACGCTTTATCGGCGAAGCTTTAGGTGGGGCAGATGCAGGCCAGCGGGCTGTGGGTTCTGTAGCGGGACATTTGCTGAGTATTCAACAAGGTGCGTGTATGGTACGCGCCCATGATGTCAAAGCCATGAGTGATGCGATCAAGGTTTGGCAAGCGATGAATATGGCTTAATGCGGCGGCGGAATGCCGAACGAATGATTTAATTTGAAAATTTGATCTATATCAGATTGTTAGACTAGCAGCATTTTGAGATGCTGCTTTTTTATTTGGTGATTTGTTTGGTTTATGTTATACAGACTCGTTTTTTAAGTTTCTCGTTTTGAGTGCCTGTATGTTTGCAGATTTACTTCTCCCTATGTTTGATGATGAATATTATCCCGATATTCTTGTTGCTGAAGTGAAGCAGCATGTTGAGACTTTTGCTAAAAAAATTGTAAAAGCAAAATCTGAGGGTGATATTTATCAATACGCCAATGCCACAGTGGCTGAAATTAATGAAATGAAGCCGCATTTTGAAGATCTAGACTCATCGTTAGATGATTCTGCTGCCGATTTTATTGCTGAAGCGATGATGATGGTGGTGCAAGATGCTGGCTTTATGGATATTGAAATGGAAGAATTGGTGGTGAACAGAGAGTGGTGAGTCACTCTCTCATTTCAAGTTCAGTTGGTTTTTGCTTTAGAAGCTGAGATTGCTCTTACAGTTCATCTAAAAGATCGGTGAGATGACAGCTTTGATTTAAATGCTCATCTCCAATCGCATCGACCGTCATCAGGTATTCGCCTTCGACCATTTCAGCATTTGCACTGAGATTCAGCCAAAATTTTGGATGCTTTTTCATGAGCTCACGAATATGTTGCTCATCTTTAGCATGATTAAAGCCTAATTTAAAATGAGCATCTACTGATTTACACGCATGTAAATAGAGTTGGCGGTCTTTTTCAATAATCGTGCCTGCAAACAAGTCATAAAACGTATCGCTATCTGCTTGCTGTGAAGAAGTTTTTGCATGGCTGACGTTTGAAAAAATTAGGCATAAGATGATAATGAGAGTGTTATTTTTCATATTGTGATTGTTATGTGCTTCGAAGCATAAATTATAGACATAAAAAAACCAGCATATTGCTGGATTTTTTATTGCACCATCTTAATTAGCTTAAGAATGGTGCCCGAGGCCAGACTCGAACTGGCACGCTTTGTGGGCGGGGGATTTTAAATCCCCTGTGTCTACCGATTTCACCACTCGGGCATGAGCGCAATAATAGAGGACGAAATAAAAGTTGGCAAGTCTATTTGTGATTATTTGCTTTCTTTTCAATCAATTCAGCGGTTTATGTTTAAAAAATAGCAAAATTAACTGTGCTGCACTTGTTCAAGCTTCATAAAAGTGTCATCGACTAGAGATATGAATGTCATCTTTTTCGCATAAATTTCAAGTCCATATCGTCTTTAGGCAATCCACATGACAAAAAAAATGAACCGCCGAGAACTCATTCAAAAAACTTTGGCAGGATTTGGTGCTTTATCTTTACCTATTTCACTGACCGCTTGTGGTGATGACGCCGATTCAAACACACAGCCCACTACGCAAGTGCAGTTTTTGCATGGGGTTGCCAGTGGTGATCCTTTACAAACTCAAGTTATCATTTGGACACGTGTAACACCGACGGACAGCAGTGCGCGCTTAGAGGTGCTCTGGGAAGTGGCAAAAGATGCAGACTTTAAACACATTACAGCAACAGGAAAGGTGCTGACTACAGTTGCACAAGATTTTACTGTGAAAGTGGATGTGACGGGACTTGCTGCGGGACAAGTTTATTTCTACCGTTTTAAATCGGCGTCGAAGTATTCAATCACAGGGCAAACCAAAACCTTGGCAACGCAAGTACAGTCGGTACAGTTTGCAGTGTGCTCATGCTCAAATTATCCAGCAGGCTATTTCCATGTTTATAAAGAAATAGCAAAACAGGATGTAGATGTTGTGATTCATTTGGGGGATTACATTTACGAATATGGCATGGGGGGATACGCAACGGAAGAGGCTGTGGCGATGGGGCGTGCACTGGCGGATGATAATAATACAGAAATTATTCGCTTAGATGACTATCGCAAACGTTATGCTTTATACCGACTAGATCCAGATTTGCAGGCCGCGCATCAACGTCATCCTTTTATTGTGATTTGGGATGACCATGAACTCGCAAATGATACCTGGGAAAAGGGTGCTGAAAATCATCAGTCAGATACTGAAGGCGATTTCCTTGAGCGTAAACTTGCGGCACTGGCGGCCTATTTTGAGTGGATGCCAATCCGTCCAATTGATGATCAGCATATCAAGATTTATCGTCAATTTGATTTTGGCACGCTTGTTCAACTGACGATGCTGGATACACGGACTATTGCGCGTAATGTGCAATTAGATTATGCAAACTATATGACTGCTACAGGTTTAGATATTGCAAAATTCCAAGCCGATTTAATCAATCCTGCGCGTACCTTGATGGGTGTGGAGCAGCGAAATTGGTTATTGCATAAACTTCAGCAATCTACGGCAACATGGAATGTACTCGGCCAGCAGATTCTGATGAGCAAAATGTTTGTTCCAGCAGAATTGTTAATGTCGCTGGCAGAAATTACAGCAGGAAATCCTAGTCCTGAGACCTTAAGCAAAATCACCACACAAATCACTGAACTATTAAAAATTAAAGCTCGAATGGATGCAGCTGATCCAACCGTAAGTCCAGAGGAGAAAGCGCGTCTTTCGGTTACTGCACCTTATAACTTAGATGCGTGGGACGGTTATTTTGCTGAGCGTGAAATTTTGTATGGCACTTTGGCACAACTTAAGAAAAAAGTTGTGGTCCTTGCTGGAGATACCCATAATGCTTGGGCTTCGGATTTATCAAGTAAAGATGGGGTGGTGGTTGGCGTGGAGTTGGCAACCAGTTCAGTCTCTTCCCCTGGGTTGGAGAAATATTTGTCCATTCCTATGCAGCAACTACAAGCATTTGAATTTGCATTTACCAGTTTGATTGAGGAGTTGAATTATTGCAACTTGAATCAACGTGGTTATTTGAAAGTCCGTTTTACCGCAGAGCAAGTACAAGCGGATTGGATTTTTGTGGATAGCATTAAGCACAAAGAATACATCGTTGATGAAACTCGCTCGCATCAAGTGATATTAGACCCGACATTATTGCCAGTCAGTGCGTTAAAGCAAACGGCATAAAATGACCTTAGAAAAACCGAGCATCATTGCTCGGTTTTTTATAATTTTTCATCGATATAACTGTCGAGATCGATGTGCTTAATCTGCTTACAGTAAGCATGCTCATACTTCAGCAGTTGTACATACAAATCTGCTTCATGCCCCAGCTGGGTTTTCCGTGCCTGATAATCTTCAGATTTATGGGAGCTAAAGCGTAATTGGAGTCGAGATTTGACCGTTTGCTTATAGGCCCAAAAACAGACACGTCTGAGTTGTTGTAACTGGTGATGTTCAACCGACTGGCTGTGGTCTCGAAATAAATTTTCTTTATAGAAGCGCACAAAACCAAAGTTCGCACCAAAATAAAACAAGATCCACATCAGCAAACTGCTTTCAATGAACATCAGATTTAGTCCACTTAAAAGAATCACCGCAGCGAGTTTGATGGGCGCATGACGTTGCAGTTGATACAAGGAGTTTGATGAATGTTTAATTTGCTTAATGACAAAAGGTAAGATCCACATCAGCGCTAATAAAATACTGATAATGGCGTAACTATGACTTTGGAGCGGATCGAGATTCTCCAAATGCGTTAAGTAAAAATCTTTCAGAATTAAGCTGATTGGAATAAAAATCATCACCGCCAAAACCCACGGAATAACTTCACGCTGGTCATCTAAAATACCACGTGTTTTTATTTGACTATAAAGCAAGTAATTGCGTTTAAAAGCGGCAGGGTAGCGGGTCTCTAATTGTTGCAGTAACAGTTGAACTTGTTTGGATTGCATCGTCAAAAAAGAGCGTATGAGAAAAACAGCCTTTACTATAGTAGATTTGGAAGGGGAAGACTCAAAAAAATACATGAAACAGAATATTCACAGAGAAAAGTACAACAATTTCGCTTTTTCACTCTGAATTATGCGAAAATGTCGGATTCAATTTTTTTGTCTAAGGGCAGTTCATGACTGATCATTCTCCTGAATCTTTAAGTGATATCGAAATTTTAGACATATTGCAGTCTATGAAAGACGATGAGCTTGATACAGAGGCAAAAGAAGAGATTCGTAAAGGTGGTAAAGCGGGTCGTCAAGAAGCACATAAACTTGCGATTGTGGCTTTAAACCAATCTTTTGAAAGTAAATTTGTTGAAGCTGTAGCTTTGGCATTAGGCCTGAACGAAGGTCAAGCCAAAAAAATTCGCTATAAAAAAGACCGCATCCGTATTTTAAAAGTACGTGGGATTGACTACATGGCGATTGATGGTGCGGAAACAGCACAGGTCTTGTCACAAGTTGCACAAGCAATTGTACGTGAAGATGCGACCGTGACACATGATTTGCACAACATCTTCCCATTTTGGAAAGAAGGCTGGCCAATGGTTCAGTTTGACAGCGCATATAAAATTTTATCTGAAGATATTACCATTCACTATCAAGCGACTTTAGATAAATTGCTTGAATTGTATGGTCGTTAAGATCTTCGTTTCAAAAGCACCTTCAGGTGCTTTTTTTATAGATTTATATTAACTATGGAAAATCCAAGACAGTAATAAACTGATGGGCCAAATGAACAGTCGCCACCATGTAATGAGTGGATTCCAGAAATACTGTCCAAAAGACAGAGTCTCGTTAAAGCTTCGTTGCCCACGTTCATAAGCATAAGGTGTAATCCGCCATGCTAAAATCAGGAAAACAATCGCACTTACGATCAGCAGCGTGTGGCTGTATTGGGTGAAATAATAGTAAATCAGATAAAGCGCAGAATAAAAGAAAGTACATGCCAGCACAGCAGGCAATGAAAAAGACATAAGCTTGACTCTATTGTATTGTTATATCAAGGCATTATAAATGAAAATACCCGATGTGATACATCGGGTATTTATCGGTTATTGAGCTTTCTGGTCGTTATAACTCAGTGTGGGTATTTGATTAACCCAGCGTTGAGTAAAGTGGGAAAATACCAAAGACCATTGCTGTAACTAGCATGACTAAACAGGTAATCACCGCCCATTTGATGGTAAATTCTTGGTGTTCACCAAAGTTAATTCCTGCCAACCCACAGAGTAAGTAAGTCGATGGAACCAATGGAGACAGTAAGTGTACAGGTTGACCAACAATCGATGCACGGGCCATTTCCACAGGAGTGATACCATAGTGTCCAGCAGCTTCAGAGAGTACAGGCAGTACACCAAAGTAGAAGGCATCGTTCGACATAAAGAAGGTCAGCGGCATACTAATCACAGCCGTGATTGGTGCTAAATACGGCCCCATACTTTCTGGAATAATGGCAACCAGTTCTTGAGACATGGCTTCCACCATACCTGTACCGGACAAAATACCGGTAAAAATACCTGCCGCGAAGATAATCCCGACTACAGCTAAGGCACTGGCAGAGTGGTTACCAACCAAACGCTTTTGCATGTCTAAATCAGGATAGTTCACCACCAAGGCAATACACAGCGCCACCATGAATAGAATAGCCGCAGGTAAAACACCCATCACTAAGCAGACCATCAAGACCAAAGTCAGTAGTGCGTTAAACCATCTTAAGTGGGCACGGTTGGCTTCAGGTTCTTGTGAAATCTGAATGCTGTCACCATGGCTAATATCTAATTCCACAATACCAATGCGCTTACGCTCCATACGGCCATACATAAAGCCAAGGAAGTATAACCAGCCAATTGCAACCAGCATTGGTAAAATCATCGGAACAAAAACATCGTTTGGATCGACATGCAATGCAGTTGCAGCACGTGCTGTTGGTCCACCCCATGGGGTTAGGTTCATGATGCCGCTCGCGAGCATCATTAGGCAGGCCATAATTAAAGGGCTCATACCAATACGCTTATACAGTGGTAGCATTGCGGCAACACAGATCATGTATGTGGTTGAACCGTCACCATCTAAAGAAACAATTAAAGTCAGCGTAATGGTGCCGAGGGTCACTTTTAAAGGATCGCCTTTAACCTGCTTTAAAATCCATTTTACTGAAGGGTCGAATAAACCCGTGTCGATCATAATTGCAAAATAAAGGATTGCAAAAAGAAGCATTACGCCCGTAGGAGCGAGCTTTTTAATGCCCTCCATCATCATATTGCCAAGTTCAGCAATATCAAATCCAGCAAGGTTGTCAACAAAGAGACTTAAAACATAAGTAAGTAATGCAAAAATGATAGGGATTAAAGTTAAAGCAACGAGAGCGCTCAGTCGTTTGGACATGATTAAGTACATGAAGCACATAATCATGCCTAAACCTAAAATGGTCAGCATGGATCAATCCTTTGAACGTGTTAAGTCTGTTTATTCATCAAGTGACAGCGATAGTATGCAATTCGGCATGATTTTTAAATGCTCTTAAACATATGTGATTTTTCGTTCTATTTTTCTAATAAATAATATATATCTATAAAGTATGGTTAAGATACTTATTTTGTATAACTCCATATAGTTAAATCTGAAGCCAAAAAAACCTTGCAGTTGCAAGGTTTTGATTCAAGGCGATGTTCTATTCATCGACTATTTTGGTTTCAGGCTGTAGTGTTTCTTCAAGTAAGCGCGTCACTAAAAGTTGGTCAATCTTAAAATGATCGACATCGACCACTTCAAATTTAAAGCCTGCGTATTCAACAGTATCGGCAGGGCGTGGAATTTTGCGTAGACGGTACATCATAAAACCTGCCAAAGTTTCATAATTTTCTTCATCAGGCATTTCATCAATGGCCAGTGCATGCTTCATGTCTTCAATCGGCGTGCTGCCATCAATCAGCCATGAATTATTATCACGTTTAATAATCTGTTGTTCGGCTTCAATAGGAGTCACCCAATCGCCCATCACCGTAATCATAATGTCTGACAAGGTGATGACGCCTACTACCAAAGCATATTCGTTAATCACCACTGCAAACTTTTCTTTGGTGGAGCGGAAACGGTCTAACAACTCAGACAAGGTCAATGTGTCCGGAATGGTGAGAACATTACGAATGGTGCTTTCATTGAGTTGGAGTAAAGATTGATTATTCAGAATACGAACCAGAATGTCTTTGGCATCGACATAGCCAATTACATCGTCAATATTTACACTACACACCAAGAACTTTGAATAGGGATATTCGGCTAATTTTTGACGGATGCTGGCTTCGGATTCATTTAAAGTAAAATACACCACGTTTTCACGCGTGGTCATACTTGAAGGTACGTTCCGCTCTTCAAGTTCAAATACGTTCTCAATGAAATGATGTTCTTGCTTTTGCAGGACTCCTGCTTGCGCACCAGCATCCATCACCGCAGAAATGTCATCAAAGGTAATGTTGTCATCACGGGTGGTATTCACTTTAAACAGGCGGAATAACAAGTTGGCAAGAGCATTAATAATCCAAGCCAAAGGTTTGCAGACCTTAATAAACACCTGAATGGGATTAATCACCGCAATAGATATTTTCTCTGGGGCAATCATGGCCAAACGTTTGGGCATAAGGTCGGCAAACAAAATAAACAAGGAGGTGACTAAAGTGAAAGATAGAGCAAAGCTAATGGTTTCAGACCAAGGGCCAGTATAAAAACGAGAAACAAAGCTCATGAAGTAAGGACGAAAAGCCCCTTCACCTAAGATACCGCCCAAGATTGCCACTGCGTTTAAGCCAATTTGTGAAGCGGCAAAGAAGTCAGCAGAATTTTCTTGTAAATTCAAAACTTTCTGTGCGCGATCATCGCCCGACTCAGCCAAGATTTTTAGCTTGACCTTACGTGCTCCTGCCAGTGCAATTTCTGTCAGAGACAAGAAACCCGCCCCAGCAATCAGGATTAGAATGATAACTATGTTTTGAAAAAGGCTCACGGAATCCACCTGTGATTCATCGTTATTATGAATATTTTTAACACAAAAAAATAAAGACAGTAATCACTTACTGTCTTCTATCATACCTGAGTTATTGGTATGAAAATGAATTATTTAGAGCTTGAATACTTAATAATGTGAGAATTGCGTGTTATTGCCTAAAAACTCACGATTTTCTTCCTCAATCATTTGACGTGCCACATACAGAATCAGTTGTCTAAGCCAGCGATGTGCAGGATGGTGATGCAACAGTGGGCACCATGCCATTTTCAACTCAAATTCTGGAATATAAAAAGGTGGGTCTTTAATCAGGAGATTTTGACTTTTGGCTTGTAGGCGTGCAATACGGGTAGGTAAAGTCGCGACTAAGTCTACATTTGAAGCCAATAGTGCAGGCATTTGATAATGTCGAGTGAAGACCGAAATTTTACGTTTCTGTCCAATACGCTCTAAAGCTTGATCAATCCAACCTAGGCCTGCTTGTTTTTCAGGGTTAACACCGAAACCAACGCCCATACCTGTTTTAGAAACCCAAATATGCTGTGCATCAAGATAGCTTTTTAGGTTTAAGTTGCTGGCAGCGGGGTGTTTACCATTGAGCAAACATGAAAAACTGTCACGCCAGACTAAAACTTGGTGGAAGCTTTGTGGAATTTCATTGAATCGGTTAATAGCTAGATCAACTTTACCTTGTTCCATATCACGATATGACACATCACTTGGGGTTAAGAAGTCTAAGACCACATTGGGTGCTTCTGAACGCAGTGCTTTAACGAGGCGGGGAACTAAAGTAGCTTCGGCATAGTCCGAAGTCATAATACGGAAAACACGGTTTGAAGTATAAGGACGGAACTCGGTACGAGGTTCCAAAATCATGGAGAGATCAGAAAGAGCGTCACGTATGCGGGGTTGTAATTCTAAAGCCCGTTCGGTCGGTGTCATACCTTCAGAAGAGCGAATTAGCAGGGGATCATTAAATAAGTTACGAAGACGACGTAGAATATTACTCATTGCTGGTTGGGTGACACCCAATTGTTCAGCTGCTCGGGTTACATTTTTTTCGCGTAAAAGTACGTCCAAGTAAATTAAGAGGTTTAGATCAACCCGCTCCAGATTCATAAAATAAATACCGAGAATAAAATCATGAAATTATTTGCATTATGCCATAAGCCATCGGGCTTGTGTAATAAACTGACGAAAAAAAAAGCATCGGGTTGGATAAAGAATATCCCCTTCATTTTCTCAGAAAATGGGTTTTTATGCTTAAAATAGAGGGAGTATCAGCTCAAAACAATGTCTCAATATGTGTGAATTGAGTCTAATAATATCGCCATAGAAAATGGCTTGAGATGGCTTGTTATTGGTGGAATAAAAGCGTGATAAATATTCTTTTTTCTGAAAATTGAGTTTTGTCATTTGGGTCAAATTAAGTATTGATTTTCGGTTGGGACTCTTTTTCTCAATGGCCGAGACTTAAGTCTAATGAAGAAATATTCGACAAAGTATGTATTTTTTAGGTTTTTCTTATTTTATTTAATTTTAATAATAACAAATACTTAATTTTGATTTATCGAAATATAATTAGACTTTTATCTATGTATTTTTTAAATAAATACTGAAAATTAATGCAGAATATTGGATTAATTTATTCTGTCAATCTAATCTGTATTCATCGCAACGAAGCGCTCTAAATCTCAGCAAAAGCTTGAGGGTCTGATTTTAGCTTTTCGTTGAAGAAAATCCTAATATTATTACAGGAAATATCATGACTACATATCAAACAGCGATTGATGCAATCCGCGAATTAAAAGCAAAATTCGGTAGCACTTGGCGCGATATTAGCCCAGAAGATGCTGCACGTATGCAAATGCAAAACCAATTCAAAACTGGTTTAGATATCGCTAAATACACAGCTGCAATTATGCGTCGTGATATGGCTGCTTATGATGCTGACTCTAGCCAATACACACAGTCTTTAGGCTGCTGGCACGGTTTCATCGCACAACAAAAAATGATTGCGAACAAAAAATACTTCGGCACAACTGACCGTCGTTATATCTACCTTTCTGGTTGGATGGTTGCTGCACTTCGTTCAGAATTTGGTCCACTTCCTGACCAATCTATGCATGAAAAAACTTCAGTACCTGCGTTGATCGAAGAAATCTACACGTTCTTACGTCAAGCTGATGCGAAAGAATTAAACGACCTTTTCCGTGCGCTTAAAAAAGCAAACGAAGCAGGCGATACTGCTAAAGCTGCTGAAATCACTGCTCAAATCGACGGTTTCCAAACTCACATCGTACCAATTATTGCGGACATCGATGCTGGTTTTGGTAACGAAGAAGCGACTTACTTACTTGCTCGTAAAATGATTGAAGCTGGTGCTTGTGCACTACAAATCGAAAACCAAGTATCTGACGCGAAACAATGTGGTCACCAAGCTGGTAAAGTAACTGTTCCACACGAAGACTTCATCTCTAAAATCCATGCATTACGTTATGCATTCTTAGAAATGGGTCTTGATGACGGTATCATCGTTGCGCGTACTGACTCTGAAGGCGCAGACTTGACTCAAAAAATCCCAGTGGTTAAAGAGCCAGGCGACATCGCTTCTCAATACATTGGTTTCCTAGACACTGTTGAAATTGACATTGCTGATGCTCAAGAAGATGAAATCTTGATCAAGCGTGATGGTAAACTTCACCGTCCTAAGCGTTTAGCTTCTGGCTTGTACCAGTTCCGTGCTGACACTCAAATTGATCGTGTTGTACTTGACTGCGTATCTAGCTTACAAAATGGTGCTGATCTTCTTTGGATCGAAACTGCGACTCCAAACGTTGACGAAATTGCGCACATGGTTAACCGTGTACGTGAAACTGTTCCAAATGCGAAGCTTGTTTACAACAACTCTCCATCATTCAACTGGACGTTAAACTTCCGTCAACAGTCTTATGACCGTTGGGTTGCTGAAGGTAAAGACGTTTCTGCTTATGACCGTGCTAAGTTAATGAGCGCTGAGTACGATGCGACTGAATTAGCTGCTGATGCTGATGCTAAGATCCGTACTTTCCAAGCAGACGCTTCTCGTGAAGCGGGTGTGTTCCATCACTTGATCACACTTCCGACTTACCACACTGCTGCGCTTTCTACTCATGAGCTTGCACAAGGTTACTTCGGTTCTGAAGGTATGTTGGCTTATGTTGCTGGCGTACAACGTAAAGAAATCCGTGGTGGTATCGCTTGTGTTAAACACCAAGCAATGGCAGGTTCTGACATCGGTGATGATCACAAAGAAATCTTCTCTGGTGACAACGCTCTTAAAGCGCACGATGATGCTAAAAACACAATGAACCAATTCGCTGCTCACTAAGCACTGAACTGATTCAAAAGAAAGCCCTGCGAAAGCAGGGTTTTTTTATGAGTTAATTTTGAGCTTGTTGAACAGCTTGAAAGTGAAATATTGAACAAAAACGTTAAGGCATCAGAATCAGCAGCCAAACAATAAAGATCATACTTAAAGAAACAAACTGTGCAGCACTACCCATGTCTTTGGCATTTTTTGAAAGCTCATGGCGCTCTAGTGAAATACGATCCACAATCGCCTCAATGGCTGAATTGAACAATTCAACAATAATTGCAAGTAAGCAGACGGCTACCATGAGGGCTTGTTCTAAGCGACTGACCTCACAGAAAAAGCTTGTTGGAATCAGAATCAGGTTAATCAACAGGACTTGGCGAAAAGCAGCTTCATGCACAAATGCGGCCTTAAAACCTGAAATAGAATAATGTGTTGCATTAAAAATACGTTTAAAACCTGATTTGCCTTTGAGTGGGGAATATTGGCTCATACCATCAACCATTTTAAAATTTCAGCCACAATACATGATCTATATTAAAAGTCACTTAATTATAGTATTCAAAAAGTGCTTAATCTATGCACACCTAAAATAAGGAGAAAGAGATTAAAAAAGCCTGCTTTTTAATCTCTATAGTTAAAGGATGGATATGGGTTTGAAGCAAACGAGATGCTCAGTTGTCTGGTTTACTTTGTGAGTGATTTATTCTATTTTTTCAAAAAGGTATTGGCGGCTCTACGCCCTAAAGCAGGATCATCGGTAAAGACACCATCAACTCCAGCTTTAAAGAAAATTTCAAACTCAGCCAGCGCGCCTTTTTCGCACTTTTCAGCGGCAAAGGCACTACAGTCTAAATAGTCTGGTAAGAAATTATTTTCTGGGCGTAGGGTATAAGGATGTACTTTTAAGCCCACTGCATGTGCATCGTTCACAAAACTGGTCGGGGTCGCCGGCTGAGTATTCGGCACGATATATGTTTTACTTGGCCCAATACCATGCGCATAACTTGCGACGTCTTTTAGTCCTTGAGGCGTTGCCATATCACTATAGCGGAGTGTCGATTTGGCAAGCACGGCATCGGCTGGTTGTTCGGACTTTCCACCATAGAGTTGAATAATTTTGACATGTCGAATCGATTTTAATTGATCTAACTGCTGACGCATCTGTTTTAAGTTGCTAACTTCAAATGACTGGATATAGATAGGCGCAATGTCACGACTATAGCTGTGTTTGGCCAGCGTGGTTAATAGACGTTGCTCCATGGCTAAATTGAGACCTTGGAAATAACTGGGATGTTTGGTTTCGATATACAGGCCCACAATTTTTCCTGTCTTTTTATAGTGCGCATCTACGAGTTCAATAATTTCATCTAAAGTGGGAAGATCAAATTGATCATTATATTGGATGTTCGCTGGGCGAATTTCTGGAATACGTTCTCGTGCCTTCAGTTGCTTCAGCTCGTTTAAAGAAAAGTCTTCAGTAAACCAACCTGTGTAAGTCACGCCATCAACGACTTTACTGGTCTTCCGCGCTGCAAACTGCGGTAAGCTGCTGACATTGGTGGTTCCTCCGATTTCATTTTCATGGCGAGCGACTAAATAACCGTCTAGAGTCGGCACCAAATCTGGCTCAATAAAATCTGCACCGTCATCAATTGCTTTTTGATAAGCGGCTAAGGTGTGTTCAGGACGTAGCGCACTGGCGCCGCGATGTCCAATAATGAGCAATGTAGGCTCAAGGTATTCGGCGTTGTTTGGCGGTGCTTGTGACGCTGCATTATCCTTCTCATCATGATGACAGCCCAATAAACTTAAAAAAATAAAACTTAATAATGTTCTTTTTAACATGTGTTCCTCAACATTTTATTGTGGTGTTGCGGAGTCAGTGTTCAATTTTAATATCTCAGATCAATGACAAATTGCGAAAAATTACAGGATGTCATCAATTGGTCAAAAAGCTTTCTTCATAGTTTCTTCATATTTAGGTCTAATGTTCTATTTCATGTTGTTAAGTCTTGTTTTTTAATGATTCGTCATAGAAGATCAAGCATGAAGTGATATCCAGTTGCTAGATCTAGCCTCAGACCGAAGAGTACCGCAGACCCATGCTGTCTAAATTTTTTATTCATCGTCCAATTTTTGCTGGTGTGCTGGCGATTATCGTGATGGCATTTGGTTTATTTGCCACCTTCCAGTTGCCTGTAGAGCGCTACCCCGATATTGCACCTCCGCGAATTACGGTGAGTGCAACATATACAGGTGCGTCAGCAGAGACGGTGGAGGAGAGCGTCACTCAGGTTTTAGAGCAGCAAATTAAAGGGATTGATCATTTGCTGTATTTTAGTTCGAGCAGTGACTCGAATGGCCGTAGTCGAATCAGCATTAGTTTTGAGAATGGAACTGACCCAGATACCGCTCAGGTTCAAGTTCAAAATGCCATCAATGGGGTGATTAACCGTTTACCAGAAGATGTACAGCGTCAAGGGGTCAATGTCTATAAGTCGCTTGGCGATACGCATATGGTGATTGGCCTATATGACCAAACAGGCAAAAGCAGCAATATTGCACTGTCAGATTATATGATGACGCATTTGGAGCAAGATTTAGCCCGTATTGATGGAGTTGGTGAGGTTGATGTTTTTGGTGCGCAGTATGCCATGCGCTTATGGCTGAATCCGCATAAACTGCGCCAATATGGATTGATGCCGAGTGATATTCGTGCAGCGGTTGAAGCGCAAAATACGCAAGTGGCCGCAGGGGCAATTGGCGAGTTACCCAGCCTGTCAGATCAATATTTAAATGCCAAAGTTACCTCAGGTACACGTTTAAAAACCGTTGAAGAATTTGAGAACATCATTGTCAAATCGACCCGCGATGGTAGTTTTATTTATTTAAAAGACGTCGCACGGGTGGAACTGGGCGCGGAAAATTACCAGTCGTTTAATACCATCAATGGTTTTCCTTCAGCGGGCATGGGTATTTCACTGTCTTCAGGGGCCAATGCACTGGCAACTTCGGCATTGATCAAACAAGAAGTCAGCCGTTTGTCCTCTAAACTTCCTGAAGGCTATCAAATTGTTTATCCACGTGATAACACGCCTTTTGTACAAGAGTCGATTAAGGAAGTGGTCAAAACACTGTTTGAAGCAGTACTTTTAGTGATTGTGGTCATGTTTGTATTTTTACAAAACTGGCGCGCGACACTGATTCCGACCATCACTGTGCCTGTTGTAATTTTGGGCACGCTCGCCATTCTGTATGTGCTCGGGATGAGTATCAACACCTTAACCTTATTTGCATTGGTCTTAGCTATCGGGCTGCTGGTGGATGATGCGATTGTGGTGGTGGAAAACGTTGAACGGCTGATGCATGAACAGCAGATGAGTGCTCAACAAGCCTCAATTGCATCGATGCAGGAAATCAGTGGGGCATTGATTGGGATTACTTTGGTGTTAACCGCAGTGTTTATTCCCATGGCTTTTTTCGGTGGCTCGACAGGAGTGATCTACCGTCAGTTTTCAATGACCTTAGTTGCTGCCATGGCGCTATCATTGCTAGTCGCATTGATCCTGACGCCAGCGTTGTGCGCCTTAATTTTAAAACCCAATGATAAATCGGCACGATGGGCAACTTGGTTTAATCTGAAGTTAGATCAGCTAAAACAGCGTTATTTAAAGCTGAGTAGCCAGACCATTCAGCACAGTAAAATCATGCTAGTGGTTTTTGTGGCGCTCATTGCCGTCTTTGCGCTGTTTTATCGGGCATTACCGACCAGTTTTATTCCCAGTGAAGATCAGGGTATTTTAAGTGTCCAGTTTAAACTGGCCGATGGTGCACCGCTGAGTCAAAGCCGTGTGGTAGGAGAAGAAATTCGCCAATACTTTTTAGACCAAGAACAGTCCAATATTAATTTGGTGATGATTCGCTATGGTCGCAATTTTTCAGGAACAGGACAAAATTTAGGTCAAGGTTTTATTGCGCTCAAACATTGGGATGATCGTAAGGGGAAAGAGAACTCCGCACAGGTGATTCGAGAACGGGCGATTGCTCATTTTAGGTCGCATCGAAATGCGCAAATTAATGTGAATATGCCGTCCTCAGTCAGTGGCTTAGGTCAAACCGATGGTATGGAGTTTTGGATACGTGATATCAATGGCGAAGGTCGTGCTTATTTAGAAGCCCAGTTTAAAACTTTGCAGGAAGCATCCAAGCAGTACTCTAGTTTTAGCAATTTAGATAAACGTTCTAACCCTGATAAAGCCGAGCTCAAAGTGGATGTAAACCAAAAGCAAGCTTTGGCCAATGGACTTAGTCAGACCGCTATTAATAGCACCTTATCCAGTGCTTGGGGTGGAAGTTATATCAATGACTTTATTGACCGTGGTCGGATTAAACGGGTGATTATGCAAGGGGATGCCGAGTTTCGTTCAAAACCTGATGATCTTCAAGCGTGGACTGTACGTAATGATCTGAACCAAATGATTCCTTTTACAAATTTTGCCCAAGTGTCTTGGAGCGGAGGCCCTGAGGTGGTGAATCGCTTTATGGGCTATACCGCGCTAGAAATGGAGGCGGATACAACACAAAATGTCAGTTCGGGACAAGCCATGCAAGAGGTACAAAACATGGTACGAGCGCATGACGGTATTGATCTGGCATGGAGCGGATTATCGTTCGAAGAAAACAAGTCCAATAACCAAGCATTGCTGCTGTATTTGGTCTCAATAGGTTTTATCTTTTTATGCCTTGCTGCACTTTATGAAAGTTGGAGTATTCCAACGGCAGTCATGAGTGCGATTCCACTCGGTATTGGCGGCAATATTCTGTTCAGTTATCTGACGGGTTTTCCGAATGATATTTACTTCCAAATTGCCTTGCTGACCACGATTGGTTTATCTTGTAAAAATGCGATTTTAATTGTGGAATTTGCTTCATTGGCGCAGCAAAAAGGCCAGACCGCAATTGAAGCAGCGTTGGAAGGAGCAAGCTTACGGTTACGCCCGATTTTAATGACGTCTTTGGCTTTTGGCGCGGGTGTTACACCTCTGGTCTTTGCCTTTGGTGCAGGGGCAGCAAGTCGTCAGGAAATTGGGGTGAGTGTACTCGGTGGCGTGATTTTTGGCACGGTATTAGTGTTGCTATTTATTCCTTTAATGTATGTCTTGGTTCGCCGTGTGTTTCATGGACGAACACCTCAGGACGAAGTTTAAGCTTGAATCCGAAACATTCGTATGCAGCGAATAGGTAAAGCGAACCTTTAACCCAATCAGGCCGAAAGGCCTGACATTTAAAGATCCTTTGCTATACTCGCATAGATAAAGAAAAATAATATTTGAGTGGTGTATGCCAAATTCGTCCTTTTCACAGCAAGATTTCCAAGAGCAATTAAATCAGCCCGATAACCATGCTTTTATCCAAAGTTTGAAACAGTACAGCACTGCGGATTTGGCTGATATTTTAATGGGCCTGCCTATAAATGACCAAATTCGGCTATTGGAACAATTACCACAAGCCAGTTATGTCTTTGAGTTTTTAGCATTAACCGAGCAGCAGCAGCTAGCAGGGCAATTGCCTCAGGCTTTGCTGGTGAAGTTATTGGCTCATATGCATTCGGATGACCGTACCGATTTATTTCAAAGCTTGGCACAAGAGGTTCAAGGTCAGATTTTTCCGCAGCTAGATGCGCATGTTCAAGCCCAGCTGAAGACCTTGATGGATTATCCTGCCGAGTCTGCGGGTGCAATTATGAGCACTGAGGTCATTACGGTACATGCCGAAATGACCATGCAACAGGCGATTCAACATATACGACAGCATGCAGCGGAAAGTGAAACTTTATATCTCATCTATGTGACCGATGCCTCGCGTTATTTACACGGTGTGATTTCGCTGCGGCAAATTATCCAGTCTCCGCCTGAGCAATTGATTGGACAGGTTATGACAAGCCATGTCATCACGGGTTTAGTCAGTGAGGATCAGGAAAGTATTGCACAGAAACTGGCTCACTATGATTTTATGGCTTTGCCCATTGTCGATGAGCAGCAGCGTCTATTGGGGATTGTGACTTATGACGATGCAATGGATGTGGTGCAACAAGAAACCACAGAAGATATTCTAAAAAGTAGTGCGGTTGCGGCCAGTCCGCAGATGAGTATTAAAACGGCTCCAATCCTCTTACTGTATCAGAAGCGGGTGTTTTGGTTGGTGTTTCTGGTTTTTGGCAGTTTACTCTCGGGGCTAGGAATTGCACACTTTGAGGACTTGATTGCGGCACATATCGTTTTGGTCTTTTTCCTACCGTTACTGGTGGGAAGTGGAGGAAATGCGGGGTCTCAGTCTGCAACCTTAATGGTACGTGCACTGGCAACGGGCGATGTACATTTTAAAGACTGGTTTTATTTGCTAGGACGGGAAAGTCTAGTTGCGCTGTGTTTAGGTGGAACCATGGCAACGGCAGTCTCCATCTTGGGCTATTTCCGTGGGGACATTCTGGTCGCCATAGTATTGGCACTGAGTATGATGGGCATTGTGTTGATGGGTTGTCTGATTGGTATGAGCCTGCCGTTTATCTTAAACCGCATGAAACTCGACCCAGCCAGTGCATCTGCACCTTTAGTCACCTCAATTTGTGATGCGTCTGGCGTGGTGGTATATCTGCTGATTGCGTCGCAAATTTTGACCTTGTCTTAAGCTTATAAGCAATTGTTTCAGCACAAAGTTAGCACAGAAAAAAGTCATGAAAACCAGCATAATTCAGTGGTTTTATGATGTTAATGTGGTTGAAATTATGGAGGTCAGTAACAACATGCCTGAACCCTTAGAACAAAAAAAAATGAGCCAGCAAGAGGTCATTCGTTTAGAGCGTGATTTGGCCAAATATGCCAATATGATGGATTCTGTGGTGCGTATCCCGTTCACCAAACAGGGTGTCGGTGCCGATGCTGCGTTGAGTACTGTTCCGATTGCTGGGGATATCGCTGGTTTTGCCCTAACGTGTTATGCCATTTATAAAGCCAAGCAAATTGGCGTACCGCAAGAGAAATTGAGTCCAGTATTGAAGCTGGCTATGATTGACGCTGTCGTCGGTTTTATCCCTGTGCTAGGGACACTGTTTGATATTTTTATCCGTCCGAGTCGTAAAGCACTGGATGTAGTTCATGATCATATTCGGGAAGAATACCAAATCCATTCAGAGCATCATGTGACTCATCCTTTTCTTCATGAAAAATTGGAAAAGAAACAGCAACAGTCTGCATTTTGGCGAAATCCAGTAGTGGCATGGCTTTGGCTACACATCCCAGATTTGTTTGGCCTGATCTTTTTGGTGTGTTTTATTGGCTTATTGTGGTGGGGTGGTAGTGTGATGTGGCAGTGGTTACAGGGACTAAACTTAGGATAGCCACTAATGAAATTTGAAGGTCAGATTACGGCAAATTTGCCAGCGATTGAGTTGGCGTGCACTGCTTCATTTTATCAAAGCTTGGGCTTTGATCTGATTTATCAGTCCGCAGAGTGGATGATTATGCGTTTGGGCGAAATGACACTGGAATTTTTCCATCATCCGCATTTAGACCCGAATAGTTCATGGCATAGTGCCTGTATTCGGGTAGCGGAGATTCAATCCTATTATGAATACTGGTCTAAAGTGAATTGGTCGTTGTGGGAAAGCGCTCGTATGACCGATATTCAGGATTTTGATGAGATCCGCCAGTTTTCATCATTGACCCAAATGGCAGTTTATTACGCTGTATCGAAGTAACGATTGAATGAAAATGTTCTGTTGTGCAGAGTCACAAAAAAGCCTCCATATGGAGGCTTTTTAAAATCTAGTGAACGAATTGTTTATGGACAATCGAGCTGTTGTAAAGCAGCAACACGTTGTTCAATCGTCGGATGGGTTTGGAACAAAGCCGCTAAACTAAAGCCTTGCTCTTGACCGGCCGCGATCGCAAACGCTTTCATTTCTTTAGGCATAGCATCTGGAAGTTGTGACTCCGCTTGTAAACGCAACAAGGCAGAAATCATTGCTTGTTTGCCTGCAAGACGCGCGCCTGCTTCATCTGCACGATATTCGCGGTAGCGGGAGAACCACATCACGATTGCAGAAGCTAAAATACCAAAGACAATATCAAGCACGATGGTAATGGCAAAATAAGCTAAACCTGGTGCTTCACCGTCTTCACGGCCAAAGACATTACGGTCAATGAAATCACCTGCGACACGTGCAAAGAACATTACAAAGGCGTTCACGACACCTTGAACGAGCGCCAAAGTCACCATGTCACCATTAGCCACGTGACCAATTTCGTGAGCCAAGACTGCGCGAAGCTCGTCTTTATTCATACGCTCAAGTAAGCCGGTAGAAACTGCAACTAATGCATCGTTCTTGTTCCAACCTGTAGCAAAAGCATTAGATTGGTAAGACGGGAAAATACCGACTTCTGGCATTTTAATACCAGAACGTTGCGCCAATTGAGCGACTTCTTGTAACAACCATGCTTCAGCTTGGTTGCGGGGGGCATTGGGGTCAATTAACTCTGTACCAGTTGTTTTTTTCGCCATCCATTTTGACATGAATAGAGAAATCATTGAGCCAACCATACCAAAGACAAAACAGATAACCAGTAGGTTACCTAGATTTAAGCCACCCGCGCCATGGTAACTACCGACACCGAAGAGTGACAAGATAATGCCAGCTACAACCAGTACCGCGAGGTTGGTTAGCAAGAACAAACCAATCCGCATCATTGAGAAAATCCTCTTATAATAAAAAAATAATCTGATTTATAAATCGAAAATCATTGATCTCAATATGAGGTGAAACTCTTCAAAATTCAAGAAAAAATAATAAAACTGCTATAAAAATTATTCTGAAATTTGGATGCGGGCAGAGGCGGTTGCATTGGCTGTGGCATAGGAACCCGGCGCATCAGTAAAACTGCCATCGGCTGCGAGGATAATTTGACGTGAAGGTGCGCTACGACTCACACTGAGTTGTGTGCTTGGGGAAGAGTCTGCATCGTAATGTGTAGATTGAGCAATGACTTGAGCATTGGCTGGTGTGTTATTCGAGCCTGCAGAGATGTTGATCCCGCCCGCATATAAATTGCTATAACGGCTACTCACCCGGCGAACATAGTCTTGAGTTTCACGGAAGGGTGGAATACCACCGTACTTTTGTACATTGCCTTCGCCAGCATTGTAGCCTGCAAGCGCAAGACTGGTATTGCCGTTAAAGCGTTTCATTAGCCATGCCAAATACTTGGCACCCGCATTAATGTTTTGTTGTGGATCATACGCATTAGAGACATTAAAGCGCCGTGCTGTCGCAGGCATGAGTTGCATCAGACCCTGAGCCCCAACAGGTGAACGTGCATTCACATTAAAGCCTGATTCGGTATGCATGACCGCTTTAATTAAGCCTTCAGAAACGCCATGGGTTTGAGCGGCTTGGCGAATAATGTGGTCAAAAGCATTTTTGTTGCGACTATAACTGGGCAGCACGGAAGACTCAGAAGCCCCCCAGTTACTATAACTGTGGATATTACTGTCGGGATAATAGGTTTTCTTTTCGACTTTTAAGTTGCTATAACGACTTTGTTTATTGGTTAACAAGGTCGTGCCGTTGGAATCTCTCAATTGGTAGATGGTTTGACCCGCGTGACAATCCAGTGCCATGAACGAAATCGTCATACACCCCAAAACGTAAAAACGACTCAAAAGCAGCTTATTTTTCATTATCTATTATTAATCGTAAAAAAAATCGATTCCAGTGACTAGAAATGAGTTTAGCAAAAAAAGAACCATCTGAAACTATTTTAAGTTCAAAAAATCCATATCTTTGTAAAAATCAAGTCAAATTGTTGAGCAAGTAATCAAAAAAAATAATTAATTTATTTTTAATGAGGATTGCTTGACTGGGTTAAGTTGTTGAAATTTAATGGTAAATAAATTGATCAAAAAATGATCAATTTAAATAGAAGCCTTAAAGAGTAGGGGGGACACCCTGTCAAGTCGATTAGAATCCACAAAGTTATCCCCAGCTTTTGTGGAAAAATGTGGAAAAGTCCAAAACATAAGCAGTTCAGCTAAAATATGAACGCAATCGTTCAAAGTTAAACCAATTTCAATGCATGAATATGACAGCAATGACAATTCATGAGAATTTACATTCTTTAGGTGCGAGATGGCTGTGAATCGGATAAAATTGCGCGGTATTTTTTTTAAGGTTTAACTCGTCTATGTTCTCGCCAGTTGAGTCCAATCAGGGATTTAATTTTAAACCAGAACTACCCACTAGCTCTGCGTATTATCGTCTGTTGAAAAAGTTACGCCGTCAGGTGGGTCATGCCATTCGCGATTTTAAAATGATCGAAGAAGGCGATAAAGTGATGGTCTGCATTTCCGGTGGTAAGGACAGTTATACCTTGCTCGATATTATGTTGCAGTTTAAACGCATTGCACCGATCAATTTCGATGTGGTGGCTGTGAATTTGGACCAGAAGCAACCCGGTTTCCCTGAGGACGTGTTACCACGTTATTTAGAAGAGAATAATATTCCCTACTATATCTTAGAAAAAGACACCTACAGCATCACCAAACGCTTAACGCCTGAAGGCAAAACCTACTGTGCAGTTTGTTCACGCTTACGCCGTGGCTCTTTATACGGCTTTGCGCAAGAAATTGGCGCGACCAAAGTGGCGTTGGGCCATCACCGTGATGATATCTTGGCGACCTTCTTCTTGAACTTATTCCATGGCGGCAGCTTAAAGGCGATGCCTCCTAAATTGTTATCCTCAGATAAAAAGAACATCTTGATTCGCCCACTGGCTTATGTGGAAGAAAAAGACATCATTAAATATGCTGAAATGCGTCAGTTCCCGATTATTCCGTGTAACTTGTGTGGTTCTCAGGAAAATCTGCAACGTGCCATGTTAAATGACATGTTGCGTGAGTGGGATAAAGCACATCCAAAGCGTCTACACAGTATTTTTGGTGCTTTGCAAAATGTCTCGCCATCGCAGCTGGCAGACCGTGAGTTATTCGACTTTGAAGCGTTAGATAGTGAACGTGAATTCGACTTTAAAGGTGAAAGTTGTTCAACGGAAGATGAACCGGAGAACAAACGCATTAACATGGTTAATCTTGGCTTTGCTGTAGACTAATTTTGTCAGTTAGGCCAATGTAAAACACCAATCAATGATTGGTGTTTTTTTTATGTGGATGATTTTGATAAACTTTGTATAAGAAATATAAAATATGAACGGTACGTACAAAAAACTTTAGGCACATGTAGGATATACATGCTATAACAATCTCCGAGCGTATTTAGCTTCACAATGATGCCGTCTGGATAGGCAGCACACAACGAACAAAGAATTGAGGAAACATCATGCCTGCTTTTTTAACTGATGATTGGTTTTCAACTGTAGAAACATTAACTGCTCAAGCGGGGAATTTGAACCTGCCGCCAGCACTTGCGAATCTTGCAATTAACTTAGTTGTTGCTGACAATGCGGGTAATACCGAATTATCTTTAGATGGTGGCGCAATTAAAAAAGGTTTGTCTTCGAACGCGAAAACAACCTTGAACATGGATGCTGAAACACTACGTAAGGTGTTCCTTGAGTTTGATATGGCTGCAGCAATGCAAGCGTTCATGACGGGTAAAATAAAAGTTCAAGGTGATATGTCACAGTTGATGGCATTGCAAACAGCGAAGCCTAGCCAAGAGCAAAAAGATTTATTTAAGAAAGTGCTTGAGCAAACGGCTTAAGTGTTCTGAAATAAAAAAAGCTTACCTTTATAGGTAAGCTTTTTTTATGCCGATAGAGATGATCTTTTAGATATTGACCAACTGCGGCGTGGTTTTAATGTGCTCAAGATAAGCACGGATACGTGTCACATACTGTAGTGCTTGACGGTAACGGCCATTCTTCGCTTGGTTCTGTTGTAAGTAAGCATACAAATTGAGCCAGTTATTTGGGTCTTTACCTTGTGCCTGAATGCGTTTTTGAATCTGATTCACCGCACCCGGTCCCATATTGTACGCAACCAGTGCATACCAGTTCCGGTCAGGAAAGGGGATATTCTCATAGCGACTCAGCATTTGGTCGTAGTACTTGGCACCACCTTGAATGCTTTGCGCTGGATCGGTACGGTTACTTACACCCATGGCTTTGGCTGTGCTATTGGTCAACATCATCAAACCACGTACACCCGTGGGAGAAACGGAGTTCGGCTTAAGATAAGACTCCTGATAACCAATCGCTGCCAATAAGTGCCAATCTAAATCGTACTTTTGCGCTGTACTTTTAAAACTAGCCTTATAGATCGGCATACGCTGACGCAAATCGCGTTGAATCGTATTCCAGTTTTCAGGCTTCACGACATTGCGGTTGTAAAAAGAAGCCAATTGACCAATTGAACCAGATTGTTTACCACGGCAGACAAATCCACTCGCAGTTTGCGTCAATGGATCGTTCGCATGTTTAAACACCCAGTTCAGCTCAGTATTGAGGCCATTTTTACGTAAAACGTTTAAATCACCACAAGTTGCAGAAAAGGTTGCGAGACTTTTTTGTTCAATAGTTTGAACACTTGCTGTCGTCATTGCAAAATTTGCTTTGCCCTGTGCTACCCACTTAAGTGCTGTAGCATTATCGGGGACGGTTTTGAAGTCTAGCTTTACATTTAAGCTGTCTGCATAGTTACGTGCAAGGTCATAACCAAAACCATGCAAATGCTGACCATCTTTAAAAACGGTCGTTGGGTTTTCCACTGAAACGACAGTCAATTTATTATGATTGACGACGTTATCATATTGGTAGGTCTTACTTGCATTAATACTATGAAATGGAATTAACAAAGTACTTAAAGCAAGGGCTTTCAACGGGAGAGAGAAAGTTAATGAATTAAGGCAAAGCCTCGATCCAGAAGTTGAACTACTGTGCATGTTGTCTCCGCTACAAGTAATTTATGCCCTAGAACGCAAAGGCAAAAACATGCCTTAAAACGAGTTCAAGTTGTCTAAATTCAATAAGAGGTTGGGCATTCATGACGTCATTCAAAATGACATGGGATTAAGAAGATTATGTAGAAAAACTACATAGATTAAAAAATAGGCAACTAATTTAAGATGTGCGCATAATATATAGCAATTTTAAAAGTGTCAAATTTTGTGCAATATTTTTTTGAAAAATGTAACATAACGATTTAATTTAATTCATGAATTTATTTTATAGACTTCTGTTGTGGAGAAATAAGGGATAAAATAATCCTTTGTTGTAAATCAATAAGCAGATTTAGACGGCATTCATCATGAAATCAAACTTAATTACACGTGCAGGTCACGACAAATTGGTGGCGGAATTAAAGCAGCTTTGGCATGAAGAACGCCCTGAAATTACCAAGAAAGTAAACTGGGCGGCGAGCCTTGGCGACCGTAGTGAAAACGCGGATTATCAGTACAACAAACAGATCTTACGTAAGATTGATCGACGGGTTCGCTACTTGGGAAAACGTCTCGAAGAACTTCGTATTATCGACTTTTCTGAAGAGCAGGCTGGCAAGATTTATTTTGGGGCTTGGGTCGAAATTGCAAATGACGCAGGGGAACAAAAAACCTTACGCATCGTAGGGGTGGATGAAATTTACGATCATCACCCGCAGCACATCTCCATCGACTCGCCGATGGCACGTGCTTTACTGTCCAAACAAGTCGATGATGAAATTGAAGTGTTGACCCCAACTGGAAAAAAACACTGGTATGTCAATTCAATTCGTTATGACAGACCTGAAAGTTCAGAGAACTAAAAGATTTTGTTTTAATTTTAGCCACTTGGTGTGATTTTTGAAGAAAAGTATTTGCCAAGTAGATTGAATGTTTATATGATGTCGCCCATGGAAGCGTGGCAGAGCGGTTTAATGCACCGGTCTTGAAAACCGACGAGGGTGTGAGTCCTCCGTGAGTTCGAATCTCACCGCTTCCGCCAAATTCAAAAACCCTGATTCAGTCAGGGTTTTTTTTATGCCTTTTTTAAAGTTAATTTTTAAAAGATGCCAGAGTTATTGATCAATTTTCCATCCTATAGAGGCTGTAAATTTAATATCTTATTGAGATTGAACATTTTTTAGCTGAATAGTGGCTTTTTGAAGGCCGTGAGATGAAAAATATTTGCCAAATTTTTTTTTTATTTATATGATAGCGCCCATGGAAGCGTGGCAGAGCGGTTTAATGCACCGGTCTTGAAAACCGACGAGGGTGTGAGTCCTCCGTGAGTTCGAATCTCACCGCTTCCGCCAAATTATTTTTAAATACAAATTAAAACTAATCATTAATCGATAACCCAAATTTAAGTTGAGCCATTACGTCAAGTAGTGTGGGGAACAGCACATATAATGTCAGTGATCAAATTCTAAAAAAAGCAGTCAGACCTTCTCTTGCTGCTTTTTTTTATTTAAGGTATTTAAGCCTTTTTTATAACTATTTAGCTATATTGAGCTGTCCAACTTGATCCCTTTTTAGATTCGCTATTCGTTTCAGACAAGCAGTTAATAGACTGGACTGTGTAGCAGTCATTTCTATAGATCAGTTTTCAATTTCATCTGAGAGGTTTTTAGCACGCGTTGTTCAGCCTATATAGCAACTCATTGTATATAAGTTGGAACTACATATGCTGTGTAAAAGTATAGAGCGATTGTTCTGTTTCGCTTTTTATCCACCGTCATTGTAATGGGGTGATTGAAGGGTATTCTCCCGTATTTGATTCATCTGATATTTCCTCCATTAAATAAGCAAAGGTGACTTGTATATTTTTACAGATTCTATAAATTAGGTAGATCGGTCTACTTAGTTGAATGTGATGAATGCAAAAACTGCGAAACAGAAAATTTTAGATGCAGCCGCGATTTTGTTTTATAACGATGGCATCACCAGTACAGGGATTAACAGCATTACCGATAAGGCCAAAGTTGCCAAAATGTCCTTATATAATAATTTCCTGACTAAGGCTGACTTGATCACCTCTTATATAGAAGCACGGCATCAAGAGTGGTTAGATTTGTATGCGCTTCGAAATCAACAAGCACATACTCCTATTGATAAAATTGTCGCGGTTTTTGAGGCCTATCAAGACCATGCCGAGTTTGCCTATGAAAAAGGCTTTCGGGGCTGTGGTTTGTTGAATGCTGCTGCTGAGTTCCCAGCACACAGCGCCGAGCGTTTGGCTGTGAAAGCGCATAAGGATGAAATTGAAAACATTATCTCTACACAGCTTGCCTATATCATTTCGGACGCAGACAAGGTCAAACAAATGGCTTTGTTGTTGTCTTTTGTTTTAGAGGGATCGATTGCGCGAGCAGGCTTGGAAAGCTCGAGTGAAAAAGTGCAAGCTGCAACAGCGATGGTGAAAATACTTTTAGCACAGGAAATCAGTACGTGAATCAGTCTGTTTCTGCGGTACCAAATTATGGTTTTTTCGCTGTGCTGTTCGCTGCTTTTCTATGGGGAACGACGGGCACAGTCGCATCTTTTGCACCTAATTTGAGTCCTTTGGCTGTTGGCGCTGCCGCCATGGGCGGTGGTGGACTGTTGCAGGCACTTTTGGCGCGAAAAAGTATTATCTACCATCTGGCACATATCAAAGCCCATGTTGTGATGCTCGGTGTAGGCGTAATTGCGGTTTTTATTTATCCTTTGGCCTTTTATTCATCTATGCACTATGCAGGGATCACCATTGGGACAGTCGTTTCGATTGGTACGGCGCCTTTATTTACCGCACTTTTAGAAAGGCTGTTTGACCGAAAAGCGCTTTCGATGACATGGCTGATGAGTTTCGTATTGGGCGTGACGGGCGTTGCGCTACTTTCTCTCGGGGAATCACATGCTGTGGCAACCACGGAGAATCTGTCCCAAAACCGACCAATGTTGGGTATTGCTTTAGGGACGGTTGCTGGATTGACCTATGCTTTATATTCTTGGGCGGCAAAACGAATGATTGACCGAGGAGTGGATGCAAAAGCGTCTATGGGGCTCATCTTCGGACTCGGGTCTTTATTGTTACTTCCGACTTTATGGATAACGGGTTCAAACTTGTTTGAAGAAAACATCAACCTTTATGTCGTGGGGTATATGATGTTGATCCCCATGTTTTTGGGCTATGTTTTATTTGGATATGGCTTAAAAACTGTGCCTGCCTGTAAAGCCATTACTTTGACATTGTTTGAACCTTTGGTTGCTGCTGTTTTTGCAATCCTGTTGGTGGGAGAACAACTTGCACCAATCGGTTGGATTGGGATGGTTTTAATTTCAATCTGCTTAGCATTACTCACCAAAGCAAAGTAAATTTTCTGATTGGGTCGTTTCATACATGATGATACATAAACAAGAAACAGCGCTTTTCGCAGCCGTATTGTCTTTAATTTCAGTACAGGTAGGTGCTACGTTTGCAAAAATGCTTTTTCCCATCCTTGGAGCTGAAACGGTCGCTTTGGTGCGTTTGGGTTTATCCGCTGTCTTTTTATGGATTGTATTTCAGCCATGGAAAACTTTTCGTCAAAACAGCATGGAATGGAAAGATCTCTTTTGTTATGGCGTGATTTTAAGCTTGATGAATTTACTTATTTATAAAGCCTTTTCCTATATGTCGGTCGGGATCGCGATTTCAATTGAGGTCTTAGGGCCTTTGGCTGTAGCTATTTTTATGTCACGAAATAAATCGGACTTTGTCTGGGGTGGCTTATCGCTGATTGGTTTAATCTTATTTCCCTTAGGGAAGGCGGATAATAATTTTAGCTATATTGGCATGTTATATGCGCTTGGTGCAGCTATCTGCTGGGGACTGTATATTATTTATGGAACCAAAGTGGCCAAAGGCGGCAGTAACACGGTAGCAATCGGCATGATGATTGCGACGCTATGTATTGTTCCTTTTGGAATATCTAATGTTGGACAGGCTTTTAGTACATATGGAGTATTCGGTCTATGCATCGTGGTGTCATTGCTGTCGAGTTGTATTCCATTTTTACTGGATATTTTTGCAATGAAGCATTTGTCACCCAAAATATTTGGGGGTGTTGTTAAGTGCTTCACCAATCGTCAGTGCATTGGCGGGGTGGCTTATTTTAGGTGAAAATTTAAACCTTTATCAAATGACAGGGGTGTCAATTATCATGGCATCGTGTGCAGGATTCTTCTATTGTTCTTATCAAAAGACAGTTATCGCTCAAACATGTGCAGACTAGATCTGTCTATAAAAGTTAAAGCAGGGCAGTACACTATTTAAGCGCCATTATTTATAACCCGATATAAGGTCAAGATTGATGCCTCGTTGGACTAAGCATCAATCTTATTTCAGTGAAATTGGCTATACATCTTAAATTCTTAGAGGTATTTAAGAATGCGAATGTGTTTGTTTTTATGTTTAAAGGCTGAGAATTTCAACATCAATGGATAGAGAGCCACAGTTAAGATAATCGAAATGAGCCAGAGGGTGGAGACATGATCGACTCCGAAGTATTCGCCATGGGTCGTGCCAAACAGTGCGACTGCAATGAGATAGAGGGCCTTTAGCATATATAAGTGTATGATATAGAAGAACATCGGCACGGAACCAAAGACAATCAAGGGCTTGATCCAAGGTTTACTTTCAACCTTTTGAAGTAACACTAACAGGATTAAACCTAGTCCGACATTCCACAAAATAAACAGCAGCGATGGCGGATACTTGGTCAAGTTCAAAAAACTCATAACGGTTTCAGTGCTGGTCGGCATGATTGACCATGCTTGGTCGCCATAGAAATTAACCATTCTTAAAACGATAAATAAGCTGATACTGGCAAGCCCGAAGCCTAATAAGATTTGATTTCTTTTCGCGACATCATGTGTGCTGTTAAATATGGTATGACCGATGCAATAGCCAAGGGTAATCACCCCAATCCAAGGCAGTACTGGGTAGGAGGTTCTAAAGCGAATCAGATCTCCAAATTCGATCCAACCACGTTCATGTAAAATAAACCACAGATTTTGCAGGATAGGTATTTGTGAAAATGACACTTGATCCAGCGCATTATGTCCAAAAATAATGCTGAGACTGATCACCCAGAGCCATTTTTGCGATAGCCCAATCAAGCCTGCTAAAACAACCATACTGAGACCAATGGCCCAAATCACTTGTAAATAGATGACATCGGGCGGGAACTGTCCAGTCCAAGCGAAGTTGATAATGATCAGTTCGAGAAAAATCAGAAATAGACCGCGTTTGAGTAAAAATTCACGTGTCATTTGAACGCTGTTGTTTTTTGCTTGGTAAAGATAAGCTGATAAGCCTGTTAAAACCACAAAAACAGGGGCACATAAGTGAGCCAAGATTCGGCTAAAGAAAAGGGATTCTTCGGTTCCTGGAATCAGCATCGGGTCGGGGACTTGCTGGTGCAGATAAAAAGTTTCTCTGACATGGTCGACCATCATAATCAGAATAACCAGTCCTCTGAGGGCATCAATTGCTTGTAAACGTTGTGAAGGTATAGACATAAGATGAATTGAAAGTTAGTGTTATAGTATAATGTAACATTTATTTCAATCATTTATATCTAAAATTTAATCAGCAAAATTTATATGTAATCCAATGATTCGAGATGAAGTATCAAAGGTAGATGCATTATTTTATAGACGACTGGTCTATTATTGATTTATAGTGTGGATATGAAACGATCAGATAAAAGTGAAGCAACACGACTACACATTTTAAATAGCAGTTTTCAACTGGTATTACATAAAGGTTTTGTCGGAGTGGGCTTACAGGAAATTCTAAAGAATTGTGATGTGCCGAAAGGTTCATTCTATTACTACTTTGCTTCGAAAGAGGCTTTCGGCTGTGCGCTACTCCAGCAGTATCTGGCCGACTATAAAGTCAAAATCGATCAGCTGATACAGCAAGAACAGCGAAGCGCCTATGCAAGTCTCGTGGCACTTTGGCAAGCATGGATTGATAACCCATCACATATTGAAAGTGGCGTTGAACATCATAGCGATGGGGGATGGGCGGAGAATTGTTTGATCGTCAAATTGGCAGCAGAAGTCTCAGATTTGTCTGAAGATATGCGTCAGATTTTGAACTTCGGGGTGCGTAAGTTAACAGAACGTATTTCGGGTCTAATCCAAGCAGGGCAGCAAGACGGTTCAATTCCAGCGCATATTGATGCTGAAAAAATGGCACAGACGATGTATCAACTGTGGTTGGGGGCAGCTTTATTGGCAAGACTGGCCCAAGATAAGCAGCCCCTTTACCTCGCTTTGGAAACTACTCAACAACTATTACAACCGATAAAGGAATAGCAAATGCAAAGTATTATTCATCACCATTTTGGTGAACCTGTTGACGTCTTGGAAGCTGCGGATATGCCGCAACCTGAACCAAAAGCGGGTGAAGTACGTCTTAAAATGATTCTATCACCAATGCATAACCATGATGTGTGGACAGTGCGTGGTAGTTATGGTTATAAACCGACACTGCCTGCGATTGGTGGCAGCGAAGCTGTGGGTGTAATTGATGCACTTGGTGAGGGTGTACAAGGCGTATCGGTAGGGCAGCGTGTAGCGGTTGCAGGAATTCATGGCAGTTGGGCTGAGTATTTTATTGCGCCAGCGCATGGCGTCGTGCCTTTAACTGATGCGATTGATGATGAAACGGCTGCTCAGTTGATTGGGATGCCGATCAGTGCACTGATGCTCTTAGATTTTATCGACTTACCGGAAGATTCGTGGTTGATTCAGAACACCGCCAATGGTGCGGTGGGTAAAACCGTAGCAATGATTGCAAAAGCGCGTGGTCAAAAGGTGATTCATTTGGTTCGCCGTACTGAGGCTGTAGCTGAAATGCAGGCCTTAGGCATTCAAAATGTGGTGGCAACAGACCAAGCCGATTGGAAGGAACAAGTCAAAGCGATTCATGCAGATCAGCCACTGATCGCGGGTGTAGACTCCATTGGTGGTCAGGCCAGTGGTGAAATGTTGGCTTTGCTGAGTGAAAATAGTCTATTGGTTTCATTTGGTAGCATGACGGGTGAGACCATGCAGATTTCTTCGGGAGATCTGATTTTTAAACAAGCTACAGTCAAAGGTTTTTGGGCGAGTGTGGTGAATAAGCAATTGTCTGCTGAGCGCAAAAAGGCGTTAATTGTGGAGTTATTGACACTTGCTGCACAGAAAAAGTTACTTTTGCCTGTTGAAGGTATCTTCAGCTTTGCACAAATTAAAGATGCTGCACTGAAAGCGACGCAAGGCGCACGTCAGGGTAAAGTACTTTTGAAACCCTAATAGTTTCGACCTAGGTCAGCTGTGAAGCTGATCTAGCATCATTCATCAAAAAATAAGGATAAAGCGTATGATGGGACAAATTTTGATTGCTTTAATTGCACTGTTGCATGTGTATATTTTAGTTTTAGAGATGTTTTTATGGGATAAGCCATATGGCTTAAAGGCCTTTGGCAATACGCCTGAAAAAGCACAACTGACCAAAGTTATGGCGCAAAATCAAGGCTTATACAATGGTTTCTTGGCCGCAGGTCTATTTTGGGCGTTATGTGCACCTGAAACTTATGCACTGCCACTGGCCAATTTCTTTTTAGGCTGCGTTTTGGTTGCTGGGATTTATGGTGGCCTGACCGCCAGTAAGAAAATTATCTACATTCAAGCCTTACCTGCGGCTGTGGCGTTACTTGTGGTGAATTTTTTCTAAGGCAAGAGAAAAATTGCTTGAGTTCTACATTAAAAAAGCCAACTTCTCGACGTTGGCTTTTTATTGTGAGTGAGGACTTATTTGGCTTCAGGCAAATCAAACCAAATCACTTGTGCATCTTCTAAAGCTTTAACGTCGCTTGTTTCTAAGAACGCAATCGCGTCACCTGCATGAAGAGTATGTTCTGCAATTTGGATTGAACCTGAAATCACATGCACATAGTTAATATGCTGTGTAGCTTTAACTTCTAGCATTTGATCTTTTTCAATCACAGCTGTTTTGACTTCGGCATCTTGACGGATATGCATTGCAGCATTGTCATTTGGACCACAGATCACATGCCATTGATTTGGCTGCTCATGTGGATCAAGACGAATCTGTTGATAGGTTGGCGCTGCATCTCTTTGATTTGGGGTAATCCAAATTTGTAGTAAATGTACCGGCTCATCACCCTGATTCATTTCACTGTGCTGTACACCCGTACCTGCACTCATCAGTTGCCATTCACCTGCAGAAATACCGCCGTGGTTGCCCATGCTGTCTTTATGGGTGATGGTGCCTTTGATCACACAGGTCAAGATTTCCATATTGTCATGGGGGTGTTGTCCAAAACCTTGATGGCCCGCGATCACGTCGTCATTGATGACACGTAAAGCACTTACACCCATATATTTAGGGTTATACCAACTGCCAAAAGAAAAGCTGTGTTTAGACTCTAGCCAGCCGATATTGACATGACCACGGTCTTGACTGCGATGAATGAATGCATCCATTTTGAACTCCAATCTTATTTTTAATCTATGGAGTAATTTTAGCGTTTTATATTTATCTCTAAAATAGTGCATTTGCAATGTTGCGTTTCAATATTGAAATGATACAACACACATTCCAGCCTCAGTCTAAATCACAATACCGTACACGGAAATCTTTCCAGACGTAGTTTTTGCCTTGCGCATATTCAGCTAAAAATTGTTGATGTAGCTTCGGCTGCTGTTGCATCCAGTCATTGCCCCATTTCACACCGAGCGGAGCCGCTTTGTCTTTAAAAACAAAATAGTCATCAAGGCAAGTGCTGCTTTCAACGGAGAGCGGTACATCTTGATCATCGAGATAATTTTCATAGTTAATCGAGTTGGGTGGATTCTTCAAAAATACTTTGTCACTGGCGGTGAGTAGAATTTTCTGTTCAAAGTGCTTCAATTGACCTTGTCTGTATTCATACCGGGTTTCAATATTATAAGGATGCACGGTTTGGTAGTCGCCTGGAGACTTGGTACTGTATTCAAGTATTGCATTATTATAATCTGATAAGTCTTCATCCCATTTGGGACCGAAACTCATCCCATCTTCAATGGCTGGAGCCACAAATTGCACGTGGTGGAGTTGTTTGGCATTCGTGTCGATTTCAATAATTTCATAGCTGTATCGGTAGCGATTGTTGGTATAGATGGAGTTCATGACCGCATTGGCTTTTAACTCTGTAGGAGTATAGGCATAGCGAGTACGAAAGATCAGGGCGAAATGCTGAGCGACAGGCATAATCGAAAACAGCTCATGATCTTTGACGGTGTTGTTGAGTTGGGGCTGTAGGGTGATTTTTTCTCGATTTTCAGCATAAGCCTCGCCTATTGAAAAAACTGCCGAGTGGGGCGAGTTTAAATAAAGCAGTTTAGGCTTTTGCCCCGTTCGAATCGCGTAATAGTGAATCGGAGATTTACCTGCGATGACGTAATAGCGTGCATTCAAAAGTGGCTCTCTGAGACTGTCTTGCTCTGGAATGTATAAGGGATGGCGGATTTTTTCATGATCATCCAGATTGTCATATGGATTGTCAGATTCCACCGCATAAGCAGAAGCATCCACGCTGGTCACGATTTCTTCATCTAATTCGGCAAAGCTATAAGTTGAGAAAGCTAGTAAGCAGGCCACGGGCAGTATTATTTTTAAAGCGTTCATCGTCATTTTTATGTTGTTGTAATTGAAAAAAAGGTGCTCTCAAGAGAACACCTTTTATAGCGTAAATGCTTTAGAAAGCCAATTATTCTAAGAATTTAACCGTTACACCCGACTTCACTTTTTTGCCAAGATCATTGGCATCCCAGTTGGTCAAACGGATACAACCGTGTGATGCTGTTTTAGAAATAGCAGAAGGGTTTGGTGTACCGTGGATACCAAATGATTTTTTGCTTAAACCAATCCAGATATTCCCTACAGGACCATTTGGACCTGGTGGTAGAGAAAGTGGTTTTAAGTTTTTACCCTGTACAAAGTTACTTGGTGAGTAACTATACCAAGGATTTGGCGCAACACCAGTGACTTTATAGGTACCCGCTGGTGATGGAGTGTCCGAGCTACCAATGGTTGCAGGGAAAGAACCAATCATTTGGTTGCGGCTGTTAAATAAATACAGCTGTTTTGCACCTTTGTGCGCAACGATCAAATGAATGTCTTCTGGCACTTCATTGCGGATATTCGCCACAATAATTTTTTCGCCCGCTTTTTTGAAGGTCGCTTTTGGATTTAACTTCTGCAAGAAGTCTTCATCCATATGGAACTTTTCACCTAACATTTCAGTCACGCGAGTGTAATACAAACCTTTCATTTTGGATTGTAGTGCATAATCGCGTGGAATTGATGCGGCATAAGGACCTTTTAGGTCTGCTTCGGTAATGGTGTATTCAATAAATGCAGGCTTAGAACCTTGGCTTGCCAGTAGGGCATCCCAAGTTTCTTTGGTTAAAGTGCCTGTTGCTTTTAAACCGCTCATTTGCTGGAACGAGGCAATGGCTTTGAGGGTATTTTTACCGCTCATGCCATCAATTGCACCCGGAGACGCATGCGCATTATTTAGCATCACGTGAGCACGTGCATAGACAGGAAATTGGCCTTTACCAATGTTGTCAAACCATTCTGCACTGTTTAAACCATTTAATGTCCACGATGCTTTTGCTGCAGCAGGATTGGTCGTCGTGGTGGTCGGTGCAGTGCTGGTTTTGCTTGGAGCCGCACCAACGTCAGCTGTTTTATCTTCAAATCGTTCAAGTTGATCTAAAGTTTGCGAAGCTTGGTTTAAGTCTGCTTGTTCTTTTGCTGTAATTTGGCTGTTTGCAACCGCAGTAGAAGCTGAAGCGACATCTGTTGCTAAAGGATCAATAGGATCTTGAACTGAAGTATCAATGATCTTTTTTGGCGTCAAGGGTTGTTCAGTAGTAGATGCAGCAAACGCTGTACCAGCAAGAATGCAACTTAAACTCATCGCGAGTATTGTGCGAACGAACATGTAATTCAACCTTAAGAATTATTCATTTACAAAGTAAAAACTAGTGAAGTATTACAGAAAAAAGATGGAGATGCAGTATTTGTTTTGTGTAAATATTCGTTTGTATCTTTGTCCTGATCGAATTTTAGTGTTATGAGAAGTTATTAAAAATTCGACCTTTTTGTTATGATGGTGGGCAAATTTAATTGAGATGGGAAAGTAAATGACGACGCTTAAAAATGATCGTTTTCTACGTGCTTTATTACGTGAACCTGTAGATACCACACCCGTCTGGATGATGCGTCAAGCAGGGCGTTATTTACCTGAATATCGTGCAACCCGTGCTCAAGCGGGTGATTTCCTTTCGCTGTGTAAAAATAACGAATTTGCTTGTGAAGTGACTTTACAGCCTTTACGTCGTTATGAGCTCGACGCTGCCATTTTGTTTTCAGATATTTTAACTGTACCCGATGCTTTGGGTTTAGGGCTTTATTTTGAAGCTGGGGAAGGGCCTAAATTTCATAAAACGGTTCGTACTGAACAAGATGTGGCGAATTTACCTAAGTTTAATGCTGCATCTGATCTCGACTATGTGATGAATGCAGTCAAGACGATTCGTTCAGCCTTAGGTGGACAAGTACCATTAATTGGCTTTTCGGGTAGCCCTTGGACGCTGGCAACTTATATGGTTGAAGGTGGTTCGAGCAAAGATTTCCGTTTCACCAAGCAAATGATGTATGCGCAACCCGAAGTTTTACATGCGTTGCTCGATCGTTTGGCTGATGCGGTGATTGACTATCTAAATGCGCAAATTGATGCAGGTGCTCAAGCCGTACAGATTTTTGACAGTTGGGGCGGGGCATTGGCGCACCGTGAATATTTAGAGTTTTCTTTAAAATACATGCAAAAAATTGTTGCAGGTTTAAAACGTGAAAATGAAGGACGTAAAGTGCCTGTGATCTTATTCACCAAAGGTGGCGGTCAGTGGCTTGAGCCAATGGTGGCAACAGGGGCGGATGCTTTCGGTCTAGATTGGACGACGCCATTAAATGTGGCTCGCCAAACGGTGGCTGGCCGTGCGGCACTACAAGGTAACCTAGACCCTGCAACATTATATGGTTCACATGAGACCATCGTTAAAGCCACCAAAGCCATGTTAGATGACGCTTATGCAGGCGGTGAGAAAACGGGTTATGTTGCAAACTTAGGTCACGGCATTACTCAGTGGGTTGATCCTGAAAACCCGAAAGCCTTTATTGATACTGTGCATGAATACAGTGCCAAATATCTCTAAGTTTCACTGCTTCAATTCTATTAGGGTTCATGCGTGATCACGATTTTAAAATCATGTTTTGAGTTCTCATCTAAGGCAGCTTCGGCTGCCTTATTTGGGATATTACTGTTATTGGCTTTTGCGTTCACAGCCAGTATGGGAAGTCAGGAATATTTCGGATTTTTCCGTTATGACTATCTCCTGTTTTATGCCGTGCTGATTCAAGTTTGTCTGCTGTATTTAAAACTTGAGTCTTGGGCCGAGGCCAAAGTGATTGCGCTATTTCACGTGATGGCGATGGTGATGGAAATCTTTTTGACCCATCCGCAAATTGCATCTTGGCAATATCCGCATCCCGCCGTGTTTAAAATTCTCACCGTGCCGTTGTTTGCAGGTTTTATGTATTCGGCTGTAGGCAGTTTTTTTGCGCGCTCATTACGTCTCTATCATGTTTCTTTTGAACACTTACCCCGTTTCTCAGCCATGCTAACCTTGGCGGTGTTGTCTTATATCAACTTTATGTCCAAGTTTTTTATTCCCGATATTCGCTATCTGTTGTTTGCATGGAGTGTAGTGCTGTTTTGCAAAACCAAGATTGGCTTTGAATTGCAGCAGCATCGTTTTCAACTACCGATGTTACCCGTACTTTTACTGTTGGCTTTTATTATTTGGATTGCGGAAAATATCAGTACGTTTTACCAAATCTGGCTGTATCCAAGTCAAGTCGATGCATGGCATATGGTCGGTTGGGGCAAGTTGGGTTCTTGGTATTTATTACTATTGCTCAGTCTGGTGTTAGTGCTAAAGATTTTAGGGAAACGAGACCTACGTGGCAGTTGGTCATTATACCGCTAAAGCACATTTTTTAAGACCTGCTTCACTTTAATATAAAATGTTTTGCGTTATGGGCTTGTTACCGCTATCTTACAAGGGTGTAGCTCAAAATACACACAATAGGAACAATAAAAATACTCGGAGATAATCGAGTCTGGAGAAACCTTATGTTGAAAAAAATGGCATTGGCTGCAGTTTTGGCTGTTGGTTCTACTGCTGCATTTGCAGATAAAGATGTAGGTTGTGGTATTGGTTCACAAATTTGGGCTGGCCAGTCTGGTAAAGTCGCTAAAATTTTAGCGGGTACAACCAATGGTCTTTTTGCTAACCAACTTTTCGGTATTACCTTTGGTACTTTAGGTTGTAGCGGTACAGGTACAGTGACTGCTCAGGCAGTAACATTTACCAACGAAAATGCGGAAGCATTGGCGCGTGATATGGCAGTTGGTGAGGGCGAAAGTCTAAATGTACTGGCTGAATTACTGAACATCCAGTCTGATGATAAAGCACGTTTCTTTGAAGTGTCTAAACAAAACTTCGCAAAAATCTATTCAGCTGAAAACCAAGATGCACTTCAAGTGTTAGCATCTTTACAAGCAGTCATGGCAACAGATAGCGTATTAAAAGCATACGTTTAATTGCACCATAAAACCCTGCCATTCAGGCAGGGTTTTTCATATCTAAAAAAGAAGAATAGCTAACACTGCATGAAATCTGTTGTCCTCCTCTTTAGTGTGCTATTCAGCACCAGCATCTTTGCTCAAGCACCTAGCTCAGCAGAGGTTTATATTGAAAAAGCACAGCAGCTTAAGCTAGCTTCAAATGTGACGTGGCAACGTTTGATGTATGCCAATGCTTCAGGACAAAGTGAAGTCACATACCGTCCGTTTTTTTATAGTGAACACGGACAAAATCAGCTTAAACAAGAGCTTGATGCCAATATTGCAGCACTTTTTACTCCAGCCGCAGCCAATCAATCGATTCAGTGCCGCTTTCCAGCACGTTCAAAATGGCTTATAGAACAACTGAATATTGCATCGACTCAATTGCCTAAAGCCTCATGTCCTGAGCTGGATGAGTGGCTTGGGCAAATTAAGCCGTATAAGGCGACTTTAATTTACGCCACGGACTTTATGGGCAATCCCAGTTCGATGTTTGGCCATACCCTGTTAAGGCTCGATCCTAAAGACCAAAAACAGCTGAACTTAGTCTCTTATGCCGTGAATTATGCAGCGACAGTGGCCAATAGCGACAGTTTTTCTTTTGCATGGAAGGGCTTAACCGGGCAGTACCCAGGTGAGTACTCACTCATGCCGTACTATCGAAAAGTGAAAGAATATGGTGATTTGGAAAGCCGCGATTTGTGGGAGTATGAGTTAGCCCTGACGCCAGAAGAAACCAAAACTATGGTTGAGCATATTTGGGAACTCAAGCATGTGCAATTTCCTTACTATTTTATTAGTGATAACTGTGCCTATCGTTTACTGGGTTTAATTGATTTGGTACGGCCAGAGGTCAACCTACAAAAACAATTTAAAACTGCTGCGATTCCTGTTGAGACTATTAAAGCGGTCGATGAAAACCATTTAATTGCAGAAAGTGTTTACCGTCCAGCTTTAGAAACTCAGTTGTTGGCACAAGCCAAACAACACGGACAAGCCTTGGCAGCGGCTGCGCATCAGGTTGCGCAACTTGAACCTGCTCAAATGCAAGATTATTTGAATCGCTATGCGTTGGTGGATCAGGCACGTATTTTAGAAATGGCCTATGACCATGTGTATTTACAGTTAATTGCACAAAAGATTGCGGCAGAAGACGCCCAGCCGCGTATTCGACAACTGCTGGGTTTGCGGAGTCAGATTGACTTGGAAAAGCAACGTCAAGTGGTCGAAGCGCCAAAAGTAGATCCAGTAAAAGGTCATCAGGCGCGAACGGTCCAGCTTGAATCGGGTGAAGTACAAGGAGACTCTTATTTCCGACTGAGTCATCGTCAGGCCTATCATGACTTGATTGACCCACAAGGCGGCTTTCGTTTGGGTACACAGCTTAAGTTTCTAGATGGTAGCCTCGAATATCGCGATGATCGACTAAAACTGCAAGAGCTGAATGTGCTGGAGGTCAATGCCTACAGTCCACTGACTGCCTTTAAAACACCATTAAGCTGGGGTTTTAACATGGGCTGGCAACAAGAGGCACTAGATCGAGATGGTACATTTAGTGAACAGGATCAACACGGTGTATTCAATTTATCCAGTCAGTTTGGCTATAGTGTGGCAGATCAAGAGCGTCAACATTTATGCTATGCACAATTGCAAAATCATGTTCAAGCAGGCAAAGCTTTAGACCGAGGTTGGCGCGTGGGACTTGGGCCAACGGTAGGCTGCCAGAACATCTGGAGCGAACATATCAATAGTTTGGTACAGGTCGAGCTGCCATATTGGGAAGATAGCCATCAATGGCAAGTCAGACTGAATACTCAGTTGCAATATTTATTCAATCAGCAAAATGCGTTGAGGCTTCATTGGCAGTATCAACAGCAAAAAGGCAAAGATTGGGATCAGACGGGTTTGAGTTATATCCATTTCTTTTAGTTCGATCCTCTTTTCAAAGCTCCAATAAAGGGGCTTTTTTTATGAAAGTCATTGCTGTTAAAACAACCAAACGTGAGCCTTACTTTTTATAAAGTGCTGAAAATGAATGCTGATGGTGAAAATAAGTATTGAAATTTGTTATATTAATCACATAAATGTCTAGTAAGTCTCAAAAATATATAAATAGGTAAGTTTTATGAATGATGAATGCATGGCTAAATTGGCCGAGCAATGGGGGAAAATTTGCCAACATTATTCAGTGAATGATCACGTTAAAGCGCAAAATTTTATTCAGCAGCATTCGTCTGTATTGGTCAATGAATTTTATAGCAATATTGTCTTGGAGCCTGAGGCTGCAGATTTTTTTAAAGATGACATCATTCAACAACGTTTAAAAAACAGTTTAAACCAATGGCTCATTGAAAGTTTCGACGTGGCTGTGAATGAAGCTTATTATGCAGCAGTTGAAAAACAACAAAAAGTTGGGCAGGTACATGCGCGGGTGGGCATTCCTTCTTGGTTGATCATGCGCGGTATTCGTGAGATTGAAAACAAGATCTTGGAACTCTTGGCTGGACTTCCGCTAGAAAATAACCACCACATGCTGAGTTATATGCTGCAAATTATGGGTTTTGCGACAGAAATTATGTGCAGATCCTATGAAGCCAATACCGAGCGGAGCCATGAGGTTAAGCATAGCTATCGTTTATTTTCTGCAATGCAAGATGTCGCGGTACAAAAAGATAAGCAGCGTAGCATTTTGCTCGACTGGGAAAATGAGTTGATGTTCAAAGTTTTCTCCGAGCATCCGCAGTTGCAACATATTGCTTTGTCTAAGTCGGAATTTGGTCTATGGTTTGTGCATAAAGCAGCGTATGCCTTTACGGGTGCAGAGCAGGTTGAGACCATTATCAGGCTGATTCAACAGGTCGATACCCTCAATTTTGACGTGCTCGACTGTCAGGATCAGACTCAGAAGGTAGAACGCATTCAAGAAATTCGTGATGTGAATCGACAGATTCAGCATTTGGTCGATCAACTGTTTCAAGTGACCGAATATATAGATTCAGGCAATGACTCGCTGACTCAGCTGTTAAACCGTCGATATTTAAGTACGATTGTGTCGCGTGAAATTAATTTTTCCCGTAAAAATGATGCTGCGTTGAGCTTACTAGCAATTGATGCGGATTATTTCAAACGTATTAATGATAAGTATGGGCATACCGCAGGGGACTTGGCACTGCGTTTTATTGCTGAAGTCTTGTTAGATGTTGCGAAGGGTAGTGACTATGCCTTCCGTGTCGGTGGCGAAGAGTTCTTATTGCTGTTGGTCGACAGTGATCTCACACGTGCTTTACAAATTGCTGAAACGATTCGCATGCGGATACAGGAAACCCCAATTCGTACCGCTCATGGGCAAAGTTTTAGTTTTACCGTCAGTATTGGTTGTACGGTTTATAATGGTCATCCTGACTATCAACGCTTTTTAGACACTGCCGATTCGGCACTCTATGCCGCCAAAAATAAAGGGCGTAACTGTATTCATGTGACTGAAAAAGTGCTAAGTGTTTAAATCTCAGACTTAAACACGAGCTGTTCTAAGACGTTTCCAATCGGTTGTTGAGGTATTTATACCTCAACAATCACATAGTATTTTTTAACAGCTTCAACCACTTCAAATGTGCCGATAAAACTCGGTGGAATAATTCCTGCCTGACCGGCCTTGACTTCAATGAAGTCTTGAGTGTGGGCATCATGAATACGGATGCTGCCTTCCATCACTTGAAAGAATTCTTGTTTATTGTCGGCAAATTGAATATTCCATGAACCAACCTCACAGTGCCAAATCCCGCAGCCCATGTGTGGGTGTTCATATAGACTATAGGTCTGGCGCTGTGGGTTGCCTTGAACCAAACGGTCTGGACGTGGAAAATCAATACTCTGTTCGCCTTGGGTCAAACCATGACCTGCTAACCAAATTGCTGACATTGCGTATTCCTCTAAACAAAAAATGAATCGTTCAATGATATATGCATAAAAAAAACCTCAACAAAGGTTGAGGCTTAATGTTTCAATTAATAGCTTTCAGGGACTGCACTTAAAAACTCGCGGCGCTCTTCTTTATTGGTTTTAAAGTCACCAATAAAGGAAACGGTACGTGTAGTCGATTCTTGCTTGCCGACGCCGCGCATCATCATACACATATGTGCAGAATCAATCATAACAGCCACGCCACGTGCACCTGTCACTTCTGCAACCGCTTCTGCAATCTGCTGCGTCAGGTTTTCTTGAATCTGTAGACGACGTGCAAACATTTCGGTGATGCGTGCAAATTTAGAGAGTCCAAGGACATTGCCTTCAGGTAAATACGCAATATGTACGCGACCATAAAAAGGCAATAAATGGTGTTCACAGAGTGAATAAAATTCGATATTTTTAACCAGCACCATTTCACGGTTGTCTGATGGGAACACCGCATTATTGGTCACTTCTTCTAAGCTTTTGCTATAACCAGACGTTAAATACGAAAAAGCTTTAGCAGCACGCATAGGCGTATCGAGGAGACCTGGACGGGTTAGGTCTTCACCAACGGCAGTTAAGATGTTAGCGTAGGATTGCTGCATAGACATAAGACGTGTTCACTTACACTGATATTGAACAAGGACGGCATTGTAGCAGAAAACTATTCCAATGCCTTATTTTGGACAAAAATCCGATTACTGTTTAAACTTTGGGTTCTTTTCAGCACGTTTTAGCAACACTAAAACTGCACCTGTGCCACCTTGTTTCTCTGGTGCACTTACAAAAGCCAATACATCGCGGTGTTGACGCAGCCAACCATTCACATAGGTTTTTAAAATGGCTTCTGGACCTTTGCCGTGTACAATTTTAATGACATTTTGATTTTCATCTTTGGCCATTTGAATGACTTGTAAAACTGCGACACGGGCTTCTTCAACGGTGCAACCATGCAAGTCGACTGCTTCAAACCAACGAATGTTACCCGCTTTTAAATCTTCAAATACTTTGTGTTGTAGTGTAGCAATACGATAACTGAGTGCGGCTTGGCTCGCTACAGGGTTGAGCATTGCTTGAGTATCGGATAGCTCAGTTGCATCGGTATGCATTGGGCCTTCAGCCGCTGCACGTTTTGCTAAAGTTTGCGCATCGATTTTTTTCTTTGGATTTTTTTCTATTTTGGCAATGTTCGCGGTCTCCATTTTTTGGACACCTTGCATTTGTTTTTGAAACAACGCGAAATCATCTTCTGGCTCGGGCGGAGCAACTTGAGCTTGGGCCTCAGACTGTTTGATGGCAGTCGAATGCGGATTGGTGATTTGCTTTTTAAAGTCTTTCAGTAAATTAAACTGTTCTTTAGAAAGCGATGAATCATGTTTGCTCATAGTGTCAGAAAAATATGCAAAATAAGGAATTAGGCGATAATTATAGTCTGATTTTCCCTATATTTGAACTGAATTGCATTCATAGAGAATGGCAAAAAATTGCATGTCAAATGGCTAACAGTATTCTGCGGGGTGTTCAAGAGAACGATAGTTGTGGAAGAACTTAAAATGATTGAACCCGAGTAACCATTATTCTATCTAGATAGACAAATGATGTACTCGGGTTCAGGTTTGGCGTGCTAAGTCAGTCGCGACTTAACTTGCCCGTAAAGTACGGATGATTTTATCCAGCTTTTTATCGATTTGGTTACGATAAAGGTCAGGCAAGACCCGCGAAATTTTCGCAAGAATACGTGCTTGAGCACTTGGAATGATCATAAATTGCGAAGAAAAAATGCCGATGTAAATTTCTTGGCAGGCTTTCTCCACAGGCATACTACCACCCAATTGCTTTAATGCCGCTGTGACTGGCGAACCGTGTTTACGTTCTTCCGTTACAAGTGGCGTGTCCACTTCGGGCGGGCAAACCACAGCAACGTCAATTTTTTGACTACGAAGTTCCATACGTAGCACTTCAGCCAAACCGACGACACCAAATTTAGATGAGCAGTAACCTGTATAACCATAACAACCGACTAAGCCCGCAGCAGAGGCAATAAACACCAGTTTCGGATGTTTACCCTGTTGAACGGCTTGTTTGAGATGCGGTAATGCAGCATGTGCGACATTACGGCTACCGATAAGATTAATATTGATTTGTCTTTCGAATTCTTGAGAAGTCATTTCATCGAAATTCTTAGCAATACTGATCCCTGCTGAATTAACCAACAAATCTGGTGCACCAAATTGAGCAGTCGCTTCAGCAAATTTTGCCTCCATCGTACTTTCATTTTGCACATCCACGTCAAAACCACAGACAGCAGGAGAACACTTTTGCAACTCAATCACCGCTTGTTCAATCCCAGCATGGGCAAAAATACACACTTGGAAGTTGTCTTTAAGTAAACGTTTAGTCAACTCAAGACCGATACCACTACTGCCGCCTGTCACCCAAGCTGTTTTCAAATTCTTCTTCACATCAATATCCTTTTGAATGTTTCGAATGAGTCTTAAACGACTTCGTCTTGAAGTAAAACATGACCAAATTGTTTACGCAGTTCCGCTTTCACAATTTTACCTGTACCGTTGATTGGCAGTGCATCAACAAAAATAACCACATCAGGAATCTGCCAGCGGGCAATTTTATTATCAAAGTAAGCCAGCGCTTCTTCTTCAGTCAGTGTTGAGTTCTCTTGTTTTACGGCAATCAAAATTGGACGCTCATCCCATTTTGGATGACGTGCCGCAATGGCTGCTGCCATACGAATTTCAGGGTGACCCACGGCAATATTTTCAAGTTCAACCGAAGAAATCCATTCACCGCCCGATTTGATTAAATCTTTGGCACGGTCACAGATGGTCATATAACCGTCTGCATCTAGGGTCGCGATATCACCCGTGTCGAACCAGCCATCTGCTGTGGTCGCACTTTGCTCTTGGTTGAAATAATGATCGACAATCCAAGGGCCACGAATTTGTAGATTTCCTTGGGTATGGCCATCGTTGGCTAAGACTTGATTGGTGCTTTCATCAACGATACGTAATTCAACCCCAAAAGGTGGACGACCTTGGGTTAAGCGTAACTTTTCAAAGTCTTCAGCACTTAAAATGGCATGTTTGGCTTTCGGTTGGTTCGCTGTCCCGAGTGGGCTGGTTTCAGACATTCCCCATGCATGAATGGTGTCACAAGCATAGTTGTTTTTGAAATCACGAATAATCGACGGTGGGCACGCAGCACCACCCACGATGTTACGCGTCATGCTCTCTAAGCTTGTCCCGCGTTTTTTCGCAGCTGCAAGTAAGCCTTGCCAGATGGTGGGTACACCTAAAGCCACAGTAACTTTATAGCTGTCGATCAGATCAACGAGACTGTCACCATCTAGGTTTGGTCCTGGTAAAACCACACTGGTACCGACCATCGCTGCTGCATATGGTACACCCCATGCGTTGACATGGAACATGGGTACAACAGGCATGACCACATCATTTGCAGACAGGTTTAAGGAGTCTGGTAAGCTAATCGCCATGGTGTGGAGTAGGGTAGAACGGTGGCTATATAGGACGCCTTTCGGATTGCCTGTGGTGCCTGAGGTGTAACATAAAGAACTTGGGGTTTCTTCGCCGAATTGTGGCCAGCTAAATTCAGCAGATTGGTTTTGAATTAAATCATCATAGAAAATAACATCTGGCAGTGCGGCTAAGATTTTTTCATCATGTGCACCGTAACAGATAAATTTTTCAACGGTTGGTACTTTGCCTTGGATTGCGACAATTAACGGTAGGAAAGTCGAATCAAAGAAAATTGCTTTGTCTTGTGCATCATTAATAATGAACACCAGTTGTTCTGGGAACAAGCGAGGGTTGATGGTGTGGCAAACATAACCACTCCCTGAAATAGCGTACCAAGATTCTAAATGACGATGGTTGTTCCACGCGATCGTTGCAAGACGATCACCTTGTTTAACATTAAAAGACGTGAAAGCATTGGCTAAACGTTTGCTGTTTTGTTGGACCTGCAGCCAGTTGGTGGTGGTCACTTGACCATTTACTTCGCGTGAAAAAATAGAAGTATCTGCGTGGTACTTTGCTGCATGTTCGATTAAGTTACTAATCAACAAAGATTGGTGCATCATCTTGCCAAACATTTTATTCATCCTTGGTGGCTAAGTTATAAACAGACTTTTAATCGAAGTTAAAAGCCATTAAGAGGGTGTTTGTCACTGAAATTAACTGCCGAACTAGGCTTGATATATCGAGGTGATTTTTGACCTGATTGCTGTGCAATAGCATGCAATGTGCGTTCAATCCATCCAGCATCCATAATGAGCATCAGTGAGTCGTCATCATTTAAGTTCACGTTCGCGCCATTAATGACCATGAAACCTTCGGTTCCTTCTTTTGAAGAGAAGGTGTGAATAGAACCTGCAGGTTCAAACAAATAGCTACCCGCTGTTTGAACATCTTCTGGATATTCGACATAATTCCATGAACCTGCTGTGGTGTAGAAATGTACAACACCTGTGTGGAAGTTGCGTGGTAAAAGCGTGCTAGCATCGAAACGTGTGTAAATAACCCATACTCCATTGTCCAGATCTAGAAAACATGGGCTGACATGAACGCCAGGCAAAGCATCTCTGATTTCGCCATCATGATTAACATTGATTGTTAATAAGTGCTTTGCATGATTGATAGACTGTGCAATGTTCATGACAAACTCCATGTATGTCTTTTTGAGAATGAGATATCAAAATACTGAACAGCAAATATTTGTTATTTCCATATACTTGAGCATAGCAAGGTTTTGGGTGATGCAAACCACTCGAAAGAATGGAATTAACATTGTTTGATAACTGTTCGAATGGAAGGTTGAAAAGATATTAATGTGAAATGGTCATTTTGATTCAATTTCACATTGCGTAATCACATCACCGCTACTAATTTATAAGCGCTTTTAATTCAAAATCAGCATAAGATCGCGGTCGAAAACCATGTTCGGCTAAGTGCGAAATTCAGGGAAGTGAATTCAGCTAATGCAATGTAATAAGCAAGATTGGATGAGTATAGATGCACGTATTGAAGACTAAACTCAGTCGTCCAAACATCATGAAGAACAGGGCAATGCAACGTCCCGAACTGTTAGGTCAGATCGTGGACTATTGTCAGTCTTCTTTGGTGTTTATTCATGCTGCTGCGGGTTATGGAAAAACCACACTGATGCATCAACTCTCAGAGTCTCTTTTAGCAAAAGCAAAGAAAGTCTGTTGGTTGACTTTGGATGATGATGACAATGACCCGATTCGACTCTATCAATACTTGCGTTTGGCGTTTTTAGATTTAGAACCGCCGCATTCGATCTCTCATGGACAGATTCATAAGCAACATATCATTGAGTTGGTACAAAAAATAGCAGAAATGGATGCTGATATTGTTTTGTTTATTGATGAATTTGATGTATTGGAAAATGTTGAGTGCTTAAATATTTTCTGGTGGTTGTACCTGTATTTACCTGAAAATTGTCATTTGGTGATTGCCTCAAGGGTGAAGCCCAACTGGAGTTTTGCAAAAGAATATCTATTAGGCCGTTTAAAGTGGGTCACAGAGTCCCACCTCAGCATCAAACAGCAAGAAAGCAGTGCGCTCATTCATTTTTTAGAGCAGCAAAATTTTGATCATGTGGCTTTAAGTGCAGAACTCGCAGAACAACTGATTGATAAAACGGAAGGCTGGTTTACAGGCATTCAGCTCACCAATTTATATTTGAAAGAACACCAAGATATTCATGGCTTTATTCAAAACTTAAGTGGTGCACACCATCAAATTGTGAATTACCTCAGTGAGCAGGTTTTTTTACAACAAGACCCTGAAATTCAGCAATTTTTATTGCAAATTAGTGTACTGAGGAAAATTAATCCAGCTTTAGTTATCGCTTTAACGGGTAATCATGCTGCACAGCAGATTCTCGATGTTATCAGCCAAAAAGGTTTGTTCATTCAAGCAATAGATGAACAGCGTACGTGGTATCGCGTGCATCATTTATTTCGGGACTTTTTGCAATCCAAGTTTAAGCTTTTACAGCCCAATGCATATCAGCAAATGCATCGTAAAGCGGCAGAATGGTTCAAACAACAGCGTTATCTGATGGAGGCGATTTATCACGCCCAACAGGCAGAAGATCAGCAGTTGATTTTGTCATTGCTCAATTCGGTGTGTCGTGAACTAATTTTAGAAGGCCGACACTATACCTTGTTGGAGTTGGTCAAACAGATCCCTGATTCTGTTTTGGTGCAAAACCCAAATTTGCTCTATGACATTATTTGGACCTTGGTGCTGACTCATCAAAGTGCCTTAGCCAATCATTATCTACAGCTCTGGCATAGCGTGGATCAACATGAAACCTTATTACAACATAAGGATCAATTGGGTTTAGCGCCTCTCATTGCAGTTTTAGAAGACAAGTTAGATGTGGCTTATGCCTTAGCGCAACAAAACTTAGCACAGCTGGCCAGTACGGCTTATTTTGCTCGTGCTCCGCTGATCGGAATTGGGGCTTTGTACCACATTTGTTTGGGGCAAATGAGCGAAGCCCGAAAGCTATTACTACAAACGCGCATTATCTATTTGCAAGGGCATAACCTATATGGTTTGGCGATAGTCGATTGTATTGACGCCCTATGTGATTATTTATTGGGAGATTCACTACTCGCAGCAGAAAAATTTGCTCAAGTTGGGCAGAGCGAGGAATATCGTAAATTGGGCTTAGATGAAGACAATCAAGCGGTCATCATGAATATTCTGAGCAGCTTTAAAGCAGACCTCTATTATGAAATGAACCAAATATCGCAAGTCGAAGCGGCATTAATGGACTTCAATGGCGGCGATCATTTAGCACTACCTGATATGGTGGTGGTGGGCTACATTTTACAAATGCGTTTAGCTACCTTGCATAAAGATCAAGCCACGATACAAACGTGTTTGCACCAAGCACACACCCGCAGTACCCAATGGTCATTACCTCGACTTGCCCAAACCATACAAGCCTATGCGCAACAATCAAGCCTGCTTTCTGCATTAGCTGATACTGAACAGGCAGCATTTCAGCCGTATTTAAATTTTACGCATTTGCTGCGTGGCGATGATTTAATGCTGGTACGTCAGCAAATTTTCATGGGGCAAGCCGAGCAAGCCAAAGAATATTTAAGCCAGCAGTTAGCATTTTTTAGGATTTATCCGATACGCCATGCGCGTGTTCAAATCTTGTTTGCACTTGCCCTGTATCAGTTGAATCAACATGAACTGGCTTTTGAGGCGCTACAACAAGCACTTGAAACCCTCATGCCGACTCAGGCGGTGCGAGTCGTTCTAGATGAAGACCCTTTAATTTGGGATATGTTAAGCGGCTTAAGTCAGCATTTAAGTCGGCAGAAGCAAAAACATACAGCTATGTTGCTAGAATATATCCAGCAACTGCAAAAGCTCAATCAAGCTGAAATCAGTGCTGAAGCTTTGATCGGCAGTTCTGGTCTTGAGGCCTTATCGAAACGTGAAATCCAGATTTTAGAAAAATTAAGCCACGGCTGTACCGATGCTGAAATATCCGAGTCGATCTTTTTGTCCATCAATACGGTGAAATGGCATTTGCGTAAAATCTATAACAAGTTGCAGGTCCGCTCTCGAATGGAAGCGGTGAATGAGGCCAAGAAGCAGGGTTTAATTGAGTAATTTAAGGTTGAATTTTTTATGTGTTGCTGTTTAACGAGATCTTCAACAGCTTTTTGAAAGTGCACATCATAAAGTATTCAGGGCAAGAGCATGCCTTACCCTGAATATGCCATTAAAGTGATTTAGGTGTTCCAAACAGCTCGGTAAAGGCGTGATCTGGACGCGGCTGCTTCATAAAACTTTCACCGACCAAGAAAGTGTGAATGTCATGCTCTTGCATCATCGCCACATCTGCTGGGGTCGCAATACCGCTTTCCGTGACCAGTAGACGAGACGGTTCAAGCAGTTTTTTCAAACGAATCGAGGTGTTTAAGTCAACATCAAAGGTTTTTAAGTTACGGTTATTGACACCCAATACGCAACGCTCAGATAGACGCAAAGCACGTTCAAGTTCTGCTTCATCGTGTACTTCAACCAAGACATCTAAATTCTGCTCAAAAGCCGTTTTAGACATTTCTTCGAGTTGTTGATCGGACAAGCAGGCCACAATCAGAAGAATACAGTCCGCGTGTAAAGCACGTGCTTCAATCACCCCATAAGGGTCAATCAGAAAGTCTTTACGTAATGCAGGCAGGGCACAGTGAGAACGTGCAATTTGAATATTTTCATCGGCACCTTGGAAAAAATCGACATCGGTTAAAACCGATAAACATGCTGCACCTGCGGCTTCGTATTGCTGCGCGATTTCAGCAGGATCAAAGTTTTCACGAATGATGCCTTTAGATGGTGATGCTTTTTTAATTTCAGCGATTACACCCGGTTGTTTGCTCAGTAAAGATTTTGCAAAACTACGCACAGGAGTTGCCTCAAGTGCCCATTCTTCAACATTTTTATAGCTACGTAGTTTGAGGCGTGCAGCAAACTCTTCTTGCTTGCGATCCACAATTTTGCCTAAAATCGTATTTGCGATATCTACCATGACAAAATCCTGTCTATCAAGCGTCGTATTGTTTAAGGGTTTTGCTGAATTCAGCAAGGATGCTCATCTTTTCTAAGGCTTGTCCGCCGTAGATGATGTCATGTGCTAAAGCCACGCCTTGTTTATAACTGGTACAAAGTCCAGAGACATATAAACCGGCACCTGCATTTAAAGCAATCATAGTGGCTGCTTTTTCGCCTTTATCGGATTTGTTTTTACCTAAGGCATCTTTAATTAGGCTTAAACTTTCAGCAGAATCTTGAATGATTAAACCAGTTAAAGTTTGCGATTCGATCCCAACATCTTCAGGTTGAATCTCCCATTCGGTGACTTCACCATTTTTGAGTTCAGCCACATAGGTACTTGATGCAAGGCTAATTTCATCTAAACCATCTTTAGAATGAACCACCATGACATGTTCTGCCCCCAGTTGTTTCATCACTTCTGCAATAGGACGGCATAATTCAGTCGAAAACACCCCAATCACTAGACGTTTGACCCCAGCCGGATTCGTAAGCGGGCCAAGTAAATTGAAAATACTGCGAATGCCTAATTCACGACGTGGGCCTACCGCATACTTCATGGCTTTGTGATGATTCGGTGCAAATAAGAAACCGACGCCCATTTCACGAATACAACGTTCAGTTTGTTGCATGTTTAAGTCAAGTTGGATGCCTGCTTGTTCTAACAAGTCCGAGGAACCTGATTTGGTTGAAACACCACGGTTACCATGTTTAGCAATGGTTGCACCTGCAGCTGCAATCACAAAAGCAGATGCAGTCGAGACGTTAAATAAGTTCTGTCCGTCACCACCTGTACCGACGATGTCGACTAAATAAGGCACATCACTGACATCAATTTTGATGGCAAACTCGCGCATGACACGAGCTGCTGCGGTAATTTCATCAATACTTTCGCCTTTTAAGCGGAGACCCATCATCAGTGCACCAATTTGAGCATCTGTTGCTTCACCATTCATGATGGTGCGCATGACGTCTTCCATTTGCGCTTGCGTCAACTCAATATTTTTAGTGATGTTATTTAAAGCTTGTTGCATATTCATTTTTCACTGCACTCATTTATGCGTAAATTTCTAAAAAGTTCTTAAAGATTCGATGGCCATGCTGACTCAAGATTGATTCAGGGTGAAATTGCACGCCTTCAACGGCAAGCGTCTTATGCTTTACACCCATGATTTCTTCAATTGAGCCATCTGCTTCATTGGTCCAGCAAGTCACTTCTAAGCATTCAGGCAAGCTTTCTTGATCAATCACCAGTGAGTGATAACGCGTTGCTGAAAACGGAGAAGGGAGATTACTAAAAATGCCTTTATTCGAGTGGTGCATGTCAGACAAACGACCATGCATCACTTTTTTGGCACGAATGATTTCGCCGCCAAAAGCCTGACCAATGGCCTGATGTCCTAAGCACACCCCTAATAATGGAATTTTTCCAGCAAAATGCTGAATGGCTGGAATAGAAATTCCTGCTTCCGAAGGTGAGCATGGACCAGGGCCAATCACAAGATACTTAGGTTGCCATCGCTCAATATCTTCCAATGTCACGGCATCATTACGCACTACTTTTACTTCTTGATTTAACTCGCCAAAATACTGGACGATGTTGTATGTAAAAGAGTCATAGTTGTCGATCATTAAAAGCATGAGCTTAACCTATTGAAATTTATGCACATAAATGTGCTAGAAGAGTCCCGTGGTATTCGTGCGATTACATTATAAAGCTATAAGTAAATTATTTTTCTCATTCAATGACTTGAATGGAGGCACAAAACCGAAATTATCATAGCAAAAAATACTCAGCTAGGGCGTGACATTTTTTCGCAGGTCTAAAAAATACAATGGGTTTTGTTACTAACAGATATAGAGTTTATGAATATCTCAGATTCAAATCCAAACGAGAAATCTCGCGGATTATGTCTAAATGGTATCAAGCATGCACATTCAATGCATATAAAAGAATATCTCCTGATGCTGTGAGCCAAAAACTCCCCAAATGTCACCAAAACAGAGCATCTTTATTTGCTTAGTCACATCTGAGATTTCTGCTTTATATCAGTTTGAATTGTGAAGTTTTAATTTTTTATAATATTAAATAAAAACAGTTGTTTATATTATTTATATTTGGTTTTAGGTATATCGTCTGCCGTGATATGAGGTGTTGAGGTCAAATCAAGGCGAAAATAACAGCTTAAACAGCGCTCTAATTTATAAAAAATGAGTGGAAATTGCACAGTGAAATTTAAAAATGCACCATTATGATCCACACTCAAAATCTTTTAGATTAAATGTGAAGAAGCATGCTTGAATATGGTGCATTTACTTTTTAGCTCAGTATAATAGAGCCAAAGCAAACAGCTTAAAACTGTTATTCTGATAATGAATTCAACATTTTAGCTAAGCTTTTTAAAGTTGGTACGGTAATTGCTTTAGAACAACCAACTACTAACACGCACTAAAGAGTGCAACAAAAATTCATCGGAGCAAAATGAGCATGGCGAACAAGGTCCTACAACTCATCCAAGAAAGTGGCGCAAAATGGGTCGATTTCCGTTTTACGGATACTAAGGGTAAAGAACAACACGTAACTTACCCAGCAGATACTATCGACGAAGATACTTTTGAAGACGGTAAAATGTTTGATGGTTCTTCTATTGCAGGTTGGAAAGGCATTGAAGCATCTGACATGATCTTACGCCCAGATGCTGCAACTGGTTTTATCGACCCGTTCTTCGCTGAGCCGACAGTAGTTGTTACTTGTGACGTTATTGAGCCATCAACAGGTCAGGGTTATGACCGTGACCCACGTTCGATTGCTCGCCGTGCTGAAGAATACCTAAAATCTACAGGTATTGGTGATACTGCATTCTTTGGTCCAGAACCAGAATTCTTCGTATTTGACGAAGTAAAATGGGAAATCGATATGTCTGGCGCGCGCCATACATTGATTGCTGAAGAAGCTGCTTGGTCAACAAACAAAGACTATGAAGGCGGAAACTCTGGTCACCGTCCACGTGTTAAAGGTGGTTACTTCCCAGTTCCACCAGTTGACTCTTCACATGACATGCGTGCAGATATGTGTGCGCGTATTGAAGACATCATGGGTCCAGGTCGTGTAGAAGTACACCACCACGAAGTTGCATCTTGCCAGTTAGAAATTGGTGTAAGCTTCAACACAATGGTTCGTAAAGCAGACGAAGTACAACAGTTCAAATATGCTGTTTGGAACGTTGCGCACCAATATGCTAAAACTGCGACTTTCATGCCTAAGCCAATGGTTGGTGATAACGGTTCTGGTATGCACGTTCACATGTCAATCTCTAAAGATGGCAAGAACTTGTTTGCTGGTGATGAATACGCTGGTTTGTCAGAAATGGCGCTTTACTTCATCGGTGGTGTAATCAAACACGCTCGTGCATTGAACGCAATTACGAACCCTTCTACAAACTCGTACAAGCGTTTAGTTCCACACTTCGAAGCACCGATTATGTTGGCTTACTCAGCACGTAACCGTTCTGCTTCTATCCGTATTCCTTACGTTTCTAGCCCTAAAGGCAAACGTATCGAAGCTCGCTTCCCAGATCCAATGATGAACCCGTACCTAGGTTTCGCTGCATTGTTAATGGCGGGTCTTGATGGTATCCAAAACAAGATTCACCCAGGTGAAGCAGCTGACAAAAACTTATACGACCTTCCTCCTGAAGAAGAAGCGAAAATCCCTACAGTTGCGCACAGCCTAGATATGGCTCTTGAAGCGCTTCAAGCGGATCATGAGTTCCTTCTTAAAGGTGGTGTATTCACTAAAGAAATGCTTGATGCATATATCGAACTTAAAACTGAAGAAGTGCGTCGTTTGAACACGACAACTCACCCAGTTGAATTTGATATGTACTACAGCTTGTAATTCTGAACTGAATTTCACTGTAAAAAACCCGCGCTAGTCGCGGGTTTTTTTGTATCATCTGTTTAACTTGAAAAAAATTGATGAGAGCAATGGCACAGCGTAAGAAGCACACCAGTTTTTATCCGTGGATTGACCCTAAAGATCACGATAAAGGTTTTAAGCTAAATTTTTCTATGGTGACTTATATCGAAGTTGGTCGCACCCCTGAAGGTTATAAGCAGGCAGAATTTGTTGCATTGAAAAGCCCAGAGTTGGCACTGGATTATGATTATCCTCAAAGTTTTTACTTGAGTGCGGAAGGCTTTATTTTGGTGAAAACTCCGCAAGGTAAATTTGAAACCATTGCAAAAACAGATAATTGCTAAAGATTGATCTTACAATCAAATACATTCTTCATAACTCAAAAAGCGTTTAAGCGCACAGTAAATCAATGGTACAGGTAGGCTTATGCAGCAGATTCCAGCTGAACTGAAAACATGGTTATATGCTTCAGGTTCACTTACTCAGCAACTGACAGATTTGGCTGATGGGGCGTTTAGGGTTCAACCGACCAAAGAACATTTTCAGCGTCTTCAGTTCATCGATGCAAAATGGATGGACATGCCGTTTCAGCATACGTCATGGGTGCGAGAAAGTTTTTTATATGGCAGTGATGCAGAGCCTTGGATCAAAGCCAAAAGCATTTTCCCGATCTTAAGTTTGCAAGGCCGTGCACGGCTTTTTAAACATATTGGTAAAAAACCGATTGGCTGGTTCTTGTTTCAGCGCACCAATCCAGCATGTGAACGTCGTGTGATCTGGCTAGAAGATGGCTGGACTAGACAGAGCTGTTATACTTGGCACGGCTGCAAGTTTATTGTTCAAGAAACCTTTTTAGCAAGTTTTGAGCAATTTTTGCAAAAGCAGAATTCAGCATCTGAAGGACAGTCATGACAACTGCGCATCAAATTACTTGGCGTGAACGTTTAGAAGCCTATTATTACTTATGTCGTTTTGATAAGCCTATTGGTACAGAATTGGTGTTCTGGCCTACCATGTGGGCACTGTGGATTGCCGCAGAGGGTATACCGCCAATTGGTATTCTGATTCCGATGGTACTTGGCACGATATTTATGCGTGCGGCTGGGTGTGCAATTAATGATTTTGCTGATCGTAAGGTCGATGCGCATGTAGAGCGCACGAAAACGCGGCCTTTAGCAACAGGGATTATCACGGCCAGAGAAGCCATTTATGTGTTTCTAGCTTTAGTCTTTGCCAGTGCGTGTATGTTGTTGTTTCTACCGATTGCAACGTTTTATTGTGCTTTAGGTGGGCTTTTTCTCGCTTTTATATATCCTTTCATGAAGCGCTATACCCATTTGCCTCAGGTTGTTTTGGGCATGGCTTTTTCGTGGGGAATTCCGATGTCCTTTACGGCTATGGGTAAGCCATTAGATTTAACCTGTTGGTTGCTGTATTTTGGCAATCTGGCTTGGACTGTGGCGTACGATACTCAATATGCGATTACCGACCGTGAATATGATTTAAAAATTGGGGTGAAGTCGACAGCCATTTTGTTTGGTCGTTTTGATATTCAAATCATTGCACTTTTACAGGTGATGAGCGTGGTTTTGATCGGTACGGCGCTTTACCTTGAAAATTTATTGATGCCATTGGGTTTAATCGCATTGCTTGTTGTGGTGGCTGATTTTATTTATCAATGGTCCAAAACCAAAGACAGAGATCCGCAGCGTTGTTTTTGGGCATTCCGTCACAATCGTTGGGTGGGATTTATTATTTTTACTGGAATCTTTTTAGAATTAATTATTTAAAGTGATTGTTTGGTTGAAAAGCGTCCTATACAGGGCGCTTTTTTTATGTCTTAATAAAACAGCATGTAGTTTCATGCTTAAAAAAACAATGAATAAAAGGATATTTTATGAAACGCTCGAAAATAGCATTAGCCCTTACAGTTGCTGTTTCAATGCTGTCTTTAACTGCTTGTAATGACGATGATGATTCGCCCGCTTCAAATCAAAAACAGACCTATGTTTCTGAAAGTGCCTATTCAGAAGACACATTAACCACTGCAGCTTCTATTAAGGTAATGACGTATAACATGGAAAATGTTAAAGGTCAGACCGCAAAAGCAACGGCGCTGGTGATGTTCCCTAAAGTAGCACCGCCTACAGATGGTTATCGCGTAGTGGTTTGGGAGCACGGTACGGTTGGGGTTGGTGATAGTTGTGCACCAAGTAATAATATGATTCACCCGCGTTTTAAAATTTTAGCAGATAGTCTACTGGCTGCTGGCTATGTGGTTATTGCGCCAGATTATGAAGGTTTGGGCACGCCAGGGATTCATCCATATTTAAACTTATCTAGTGCTGCGAAGTCAGCGCTTTCAGCTGTGCAAGCGGCAAAAGATCATTATGGTAAGCAGTTGAATGGTGCGTGGATGTCGGCAGGACAATCCCAAGGTGGACATGCCTCGTTAGCGACCGCAGAATATGCAAATACAGATGCAACCTATAAAGGTGCTGTGGCGGGTGCGCCAGCTTCGAGTTTGGGTAAAATTATTTTAGAGGTTGCACCAGCTGCCTTGTCTAGCATTGAGGCGCAGGAAATACAATATAATATCCCACTAGCTGCACGTACTTCTGTTGATTCTTATGCAACTTTATTGGCTTATGCAGCATTAACAGGGGTAGGTATTAAAGCGTATGAGCCGCGATTTAGTTATCAAGATATTTTCCAATCACGTGCCAAATCTTTGGCTGAGTTTGCAGAAGGTTCAACAGGGGATAATGGTCTGTGTTTAGACAATGATAATGACCCAAGTCTAAGCTTAATTAATAAGTTTAAAGACGATATTATTCAGTTTATGACAGCAAATCCTGATAAAAAAGTCATGGATTATCCTGGTTTAGATACTAGTGTGTTTGCGACCAATGAAACCGTAAAAAACTTCTTAATCAGTAGTCAGCCTGGGACTAAACGAATTGATAAACCAGTCTATGTAATACAAGGCACAGCAGATACAAATGTACCCTATCCAATTACCCAAGCTTTGGTTGCAAACTTGAAAACATTGGGTTCACCAAATGTGACACTTGATCCAGTTATAGGTGCATCTCATACCCAAGCCATAGTTTGTCGGAATGCGGAGGCTGTAGACTTTATTCAGACCAATATGGCTGCGGGTACGGGTATTGTGTTAACTGATGCGCAAAAGGATGCGAGCCAGAACGAAAACTGTACAGGTATAGCACCCTAACTGGCATTAAATTAAACATTTATACTGAAGACAGAGCCTCATGATTGAGGCTCTTTTTTTGTTATAGTATGTGCCCATCAAAATCTAGATATTGGAAATAGGCTGGCTATGACGAAATCAACTAAAAAACTAACGCCGAAAGTGATGTTTCTGGCGAGTCTTGGTATTGTGATTCCATTGCTTATTTTAGGGATTGCTTTTTTAGCGGTAAAAAGCGATGCAAAAAACCAAGCGGAATATCAGCGTATTAAAGAAGAACAACAGCAGCGTATTCAAGAAAAGTTGGCTGCCGAAAAGCAATTCACACAGCAGGAAGCGAGCAGCGCGGTTTCAAAATAATTCAAGCACGCATTGCAGGTGTGATACCAATGTGTTTGTGCAGTTGGCGAATGCTTGGAATTTCTGTAAAACGCAGAACGATGTAACCTGCTTCATTGAGCATGGCATCACGTTCTGCATCTTCTTGTTCTTTGCCGATATGGGAAGGATCATCGAGTTCAATAATCACAACGACCGCTAATTGTTCATCTAATAAAACGAAGTCGGTGACTTTACGGTTAAATTTGGCCCGTATTTTATAGTGATCACTGGTAATCAGCGAACTAAATGAAACTTGAGCTAGAACATGATGGCGCGGAAAGGCTTCTTTTAAGCGAATAAACATTTTACGTTCAAACGGCGTAATGACGTGTTTGGCATAAAACTTTTGCTTACGGCGAAACAGGTCAGGGTAGACCATCATCACTAACGTAATAGTGGCGAAGCAGCCGATGATAAAAAAGATGATTTGACTCAGATCGAACACAATATTTTCTAGCGCAAAGAAAAAACCCACTCGAATGGAGTGGGTTTTTAGAATTTTGGCTCTCCAACCTGGGCTCGAACCAGGGACCTGCGGATTAACAGTCCGTCGCTCTACCGACTGAGCTATTGGAGAATCTGCACGCATTCTATGTGGCAAAGCCCAAAGGGTCAAGTCTTTGACCTGATATTTTTATATAATCTGCTTTAAATGATTTAAAAATAAACGGTTTAGCTTTTATTGATGCGATTTGATTCAGTCTTTTTGGTTTTCCATGGAGCTATTTGGGAGATTAAAGCTGAGAAGAGCCTGTATGGAAAGCTGCTTTGGAGGGATTTTGAAAGATTGGTTTTACTTATGGGTGAATGTGTTTTTATAGATAGAAAAAGCCCAAGTTATAATGCTTGGGCTTTTTAAAATTTGGCTCTCCAACCTGGGCTCGAACCAGGGACCTGCGGATTAACAGTCCGTCGCTCTACCGACTGAGCTATTGGAGAATCTGAAATGCAGTATAGAGAAAATTACACATCGGTCAAGTTACAATGCTAAAAAAAGTCGAATTTTGGATTAAATGTTTTTTTTATAATCAGTTTGATGTGTCATGGCTGTATAACAGAATAGTACAGGGTGTGGATCAAAACAATGAGCGATAAAAAAAGCCCAAGTCACGATGCTTGGGCTTTTTAGAATCTTGGCTCTTCCACCTGGGCTCGAACCAGGGACCTGCGGATTAACAGTCCGTCGCTCTACCGACTGAGCTATGGAAGAATAGTGGCTCTCCAACCTGGGCTCGAACCAGGGACCTGCGGATTAACAGTCCGTCGCTCTACCGACTGAGCTATTGGAGAATCTGATGCGCATTTTAGGGAGGAAAGGAAAATGGGTCAAGCAAAAAATATTGAGAAATGAATTGTTTGCTTTATAAATATGCGTTTAGGCAGCAAAAACAAAAAAACCGCTCAAAAAGAGCGGTTTTTTAAACAAGACGAATCTTATTTTTCAACGCCAGCAGCTTCACCTGCATATTTCGCGTTTGCATAATCCCAGTTTACAAGGCTTTCAAGGAAAGTTTTGATGTAAACAGGACGCGCATTACGGAAGTCGATGTAGTAAGCATGTTCCCAAACGTCAATGGTTAACACTGCGACTTTACCATGTGCAAGTGGAGTGTCTGCATTTGAAGTTTTAAGGATAGAAAGGTTGCCATTTACTTCGTCAGCAACTAACCAAGCCCAACCTGAACCGAATTGAGTTGTTGCCGCAGCAGCAAATTCTTCAGCAAATTTTTCGTAAGAACCGAATGCTTCATCAATTTTAGCAGCTAAAGCACCTGTTGCTTTACCACCACCGTTTTTAGCCATACAGTTCCAATAGAATGTGTGGTTCCAAACTTGTGCTGCGTTATTGAAGATACCTGCTTTAGATGCATCACCAGCAGAAGCTGCGATGATTTCTTCTAAAGTTTTGCCTTCAAGGTCAGTACCCTTGATTAGGTTGTTTAGGTTAACAACATAAGTATTGTGGTGTTTATCGTGGTGGAATTCTAAAGTTTCTTTGCTGATGTGCGGAGCAAGATCTTCGTAGCCATATGGAAGTGCAGGTAAAGTAATGGTTGTCATGTTTCATTCCTTGCAGATTTGCTGGGTTTTACTTTAAGTGCATTTATTGTAAATGATTCTATAGACAATAGGGCAGTCTTTTAATACACAAAATATGCAAAAAACTTCGCAAGGAGACATATACGATACACAAGATATCGTTAGAGTCTTTTGTACAGAATATGTTCATTTTAAAAGACTCTAAGCGCTAGGTGGATTGAGGTGGGTGATTATTTTTTAGTCTGCAACGCAGCATGGTAACGGCGATTTACTTCATCCCAATCGACCACATTATAAAAGGCATTAATATATTCAGGACGGCGGTTTTGGTATTTTAGGTAATAAGCATGTTCCCATACATCTAAACCGAGAATAGGGGTGTGACCGTACATCAGTGGGGAATCCTGATTTGCACTGCTTTCAACAATCAGGTTGCGTTCAGGTGTCACGCTCAGCCATGCCCAACCACTGCCAAAACGGCTAATCGCGGCTTTGGTAAATGCCTCTTTAAAAGCATCAAAACCATCGAGTTGCTCATCAATAGCCTTTGCCACAGCCCCAGTCGGTTGTCCACCACCTTGTGGACTCATGACAGTCCAAAAGAGTGAGTGATTGGCATGACCCCCTGCATTATTGATCACCATATTTTTAAGATCAGTAGGGACTTCATTGACTTTGGCAACCAAATCTTCCACAGACAGTTTTTCCCATTCTGTGCCTGCAATCCCGCCATTAATGTTATTGATGTAGGTTTGATGGTGTTTACTGTGGTGAATTTCCATCGTTTTCGCATCAATATTGGGTTCGAGTGCATCATAGGCATAAGGAAGAGCGGGTAAAGAATAAGCCATGTGTTTGATTCCTTTAATCATCAAAATTGTTTTATTGGGATTTTTCAAAGCAGTTTTATTATCCACTTAAAAGTTAATGAGAATCAATATGTTTATTATTTGCAATTTTGGGTGGCGCGTCGTAAGTTTTATTGTTCATATTGGGTTGGAAGTTCAGCAGGTATAACAAAGATGAGATGCACAGAATTTTTGAGCTGATGCTATGTTTTAATTTAAAAATACGAAAGGCTAGGAATAATGTTTTAGAAATTAATCATTTGCTTAATGGAGGTGATGTTGGATGCCATGCGATGTAAGCGCATTGAAAGGACTGGGATGAAAGGAGTCGCATCCCAGTGATTGCTTAGATCGGGTTATTTAACTCGAAATAAACATATTCAATATCAAATTGTTCTGAAATGGCTTGACCTAATCGCTGCACGCCATAGCGTTCAGTCGCATGATGTCCGCAAGCAAAATAATGTACGCCTAATTCTTTGGCTTCATAGAAGGTACGTTCACTGACTTCGCCTGAAATATAGGCATCACAGCTTTGTTCAGCGGCTTTTACAATAAAATCTTGTGCACCCCCAGTACAAAAACCGACTTTTTCAATCATGGTCTTGTCCGCTGGAAGATGGGTGACATTAAACTTTAATTTCTCAGACACAAACTTTTTAAACTCTTCCACAGGCACGGGCTGGTTTAAATAACCAATATTGCCAATAGGATGACGCTCAGATGGGTCAAGCGCTTCAATACGTTCCAGTTCGAGCAAATCTGCAATCGCTGCATTATTTCCAAGACTTGGATGGCTATCGAGGGGGAGGTGGTATGCCAACAAAGAAATGTCATCTTGAATCAGACTCTTGATCCGTCTACCGCGCATACCTGTGATGGGGTAGGCTTCACCTTTCCAAAAATAACCATGATGCACCAGTAATAGATCCGCATTTTCTCGGATCGCGGCATCTATGGCATCTTGTGATGCAGTCACCGCAGCTAAAATTTTACGCACTTCGGTTTTACCTTCAATTTGAAGGCCATTCGGTGCATAGTCCTTAAACTCAGGTGATTTGAGGGTTTGGTCACACCATTGGATAATGTCTTGTAATTTTGCCATATCGACTTAAAAACTCTTTTAAATTGATTACATCGGAACCTATTGTTTATTGTAACTAAAGCATGACAAAACTCTTGCTTATTTTTGTGCTTCGGCTTGAATTTCGCTTTACAATAGGCATAAATTACTTAGTCATCAATGAATTAAAACATTTTAGAGGGTGAAATCGTGCGCAGGACCTTTTCCTGGTTACCTTGGGTATTACTCATTTTAGTCATTGCTGGATTTTTTGCTTGGCAGCAGTATCAAAAACCAAAAGCGCCTGTGGCGTCCGATGGGATTAAGATGCCTGCTGAAAAGGTAGAGCCTTTAATTAACACCACACGTACCGGTGGGGTGGTTTCTTATAGCGCTGCCGTGAAAGTGGCTGCGCCAGCAGTAGTGAATATTTTTACCACGCAAAAAGTCAAACAACTTGACCATCCATTGCTCAATGATCCTGCGTTCCGTGAATTTTTTGGCAATCAAATTCCGGATCAGTTTAGCCAAAATAAAAATGAAAACAGTTTGGGCTCAGGTGTGATTGTTCGTCCTGATGGTTATATTTTGACAAATAACCATGTGATTGCTCAAGCCGATCAAATTGTTGTGGCATTACAAGATGGCCGTCGTGCAGTGGCAAAAGTGATTGGTACAGACCCCGATACCGATTTGGCTGTGATTAAAATTGAGCTGGCGAATCTGCCTGTTTTACCCTTTAAGCTCAGTGGCAACGAAGTGGGTGATGTGGTCTTGGCCATTGGTAACCCATTTGGTGTGGGACAAACGGTTACACAGGGTATTGTTTCTGCTACTGGTCGCTCTGACCTAGGGATTAACACTTATGAAGACTTTATTCAAACCGATGCTGCGATTAATCCCGGTAATTCTGGTGGTGCTTTGATTGATGTGGCGGGTAATTTGATTGGGGTTAATACTGCGATTTTCTCTCAATCAGGTGGGTCTTTAGGTATTGGTTTCGCCATTCCTGCAAGAATTTGCCAACAAGTACTAAACTCTATTCTTAAAGACGGCCGTGTGGTACGTGGTTGGTTGGGTATCAGTTTACTGCCTGTTGAACAAGTCAATATCTTAGAGCCTAAAGGGCCTGGTGTGGTTGTCGCGGACGTATTAAAAACGGGACCTGCTGCAAAAGCTGGTTTAAAGAAAGGCGACAAGATTGTGAAAGTGAATGATGAAGTGATTACTTCAACCTCACATTTGATTAATTTTGTGGCTCTACAACCGCCAAATAGCACCATTCAGATTTCACTTGAGCGCGATGGCAAACCTTTAGATGTGGCTGTGGTTGTTGGGGAAAGAAAAGAGCAAAATCAAGACTCTCAATTTATACCATTACCTGAATAAGACTTAAGAACGTAAATAAAAATGCCTCTTTTATAGAGGCATTTTTTATGAGTAGATGATTTACAGTGTGAATATTAAATGCAGAGCATGATCAATAGAAAACCTAGTGCATTTTAAATGCCTAAGATTGGTAAATGATGATCTCAGTTTTAGTCGAAAATCAAAGCTCACTTATTTTTAGATCTTGCCCATTCGCATCAAGCATGAATAACGCGATTAACTTATGTGGAGTGGAAGTGTAGGTCTAAGCTAAAAGAAGGTGTATGACTCAGGATGCATTGTGCAGTCTTTTCGTGTGATTCTTATTTAACATCGATGATAGGTTTTACTTAGGAAATGTTGAGCTTAACTTTTAAAAAAACCATTGGCTGTTATCGTTTTGAATGCTGTTTTTGTTTAAGCGAGGCGCTGATGACTAGCTTGAATCGACAGGAGGATTGATCAGGCACAAAAAAACAGCAACCGAAGTCGCTGTTTTTTTATATCTGGAAATTACGCTTCTTGCTGGATACCCGCAACGAGCCAGTCTTGGGTAGAACCCGCAGGTTTTACAAAGTGCCAAACTTCAGCAAAAGGTTGCGGTAAGCTGTTGAGGTCTTCACTTACTGTACCAGTAAAACGTACGCTAACCACGTATTGGCCATTTTCTGTCGCAGAGTTCGCAACCATCGCATTAAGGTTTGAAAACTCAGCTACATCTTGATCTTGATTCGCCATAATGTCTTGATACATAGACTGGTAAAGATCAGGTGTTAAGTAACGTTGAATTTCAGAAATGTTACTTGCCGTGTTCATCGATTGAATATGATTGAAACGTTGACGAGCAATACGTAAGAAAGCTGCAGGTTCTGTACCGTCTGGCAGCTGACTACCACTATTGGTATAGGCAGCGCCAAAAGGTGCATTGTTTTGTGGTGCAGGAGCTGAACCACCTACAGACTGACCAAAAATATTGCTATTGTCATTTGATGTACGTGGTGCAGCTTGTTGGCCAAACGGTGGTTGGGGTGAACCATTGTTTGGCGCATAGGGATTAGCTGCTACTTTTTTTTTTGCGCCCATTTTACGGAAAATGAAGAAGGCAACAGCAGCGGCAAGAAGGATCCAAATCCAGCTTGGAATACCACCTTTGTCTTCCTGTGCTTGCGCTTGAGAAGCAGAGTTATCATCTGCCAATGCATTTGCAGCAACAGCACCAATTGCAGCACCCGCTACACCAGCCGCAACCATACCGCCGACGCCTGGACCAGATTTAGCTGGAGCTGTAGCAGGCGCGGTAGGTTGTTGAGCTGGAGCTGCTTGACGAGGTTGTTGATAAGACTGAGTTGGTGCAGCTTGACGGCTCATGCCGTGGCTTTTACCACCACCTGCACGTTTAGCTTCTGCGGCTAAGGGTGCAACTAAAAGAGCCGCTGTTAAAAAACCAGCAATCAAACCACGCTGTCGAACTTCCATCAAATTTTCCTACTCTATAAAAAATAAATTTTAACTCTACCTTTATGCAGTCTTTCATCCTAAATTTCAATAAAAAACGTGTTTATTTTATGAGAAATTCAAATAGATGGAATTTAGCTTAGTTGAGTTCGTCACTTAAGCTCATGGCTTCAGTGAGTGCCTCATGTAAGCGTGCCACAGCGATTACCTTAACCCCTGCAATGTCTTTTTGCGGTGCGTTGCCACGCGGTAGAATAATGTATTTAAAACCATGTTTAATAGCTTCTTTTAAGCGTTCCTGTCCATTGGGGACTGGGCGAATTTCCCCAGAGAGTCCTACTTCACCAAAAACAGCCAGTTGTTGTGGCAGCGCTTTACCTCGCAGACTAGAGGCACAGGCCAATAAGACGGCCAAGTCAGAGCCTGTTTCCGTGATTTTTAAACCACCGACAACGTTGACATAGACATCTTGTCCAGATGTTTGCACGCCACCATGGCGATGCATCACCGCCAAAAGCATATTTAAACGGTTTTGTTCTAAACCTAAGGCGACTCGACGCGGTTGACCATGTGCATCATCCACCAAAGCTTGAACCTCAACCAAGAGAGGACGTGTACCTTCACGGCTGATCATCACGATTGAGCCTGCAATTGCTTCATCATAACGGCTTAAGAAAATGGCAGAAGGATTCGCCACTTCTCTTAAGCCTTTATCAGTCATGCCAAAAACCCCGAGTTCATTGACTGCACCAAAACGGTTTTTAACGGCACGAATCATCCGATAACGTGAGTCGGACTGACCTTCAAAGTACAGAACACAGTCGACCATATGTTCAAGCACACGCGGACCAGCCAGTGCCCCTTCTTTGGTGACGTGTCCGACGATGAACAAGGCTGTACCACTATTTTTAGCAAAACGTGTCAGTAAAGCTGCGGACTCGCGAATTTGAGAAACACCGCCCGGCGCTGACTGGAGTGTTTCGGTATACAGGGTCTGAATGGAATCTAAAATTGCCACGGCAGGGCGTTCGTGAGCAAGCATTTCACATATCCGCTCGACACAGGTTTCTGCCATGACTTTGAGTTTATCTGTGGGCAGATCAAGACGATTTGCACGCAAAGCCACTTGAGAGAGTGATTCTTCACCTGTGACATACAATGCCGCACTGTTGGCTGCGGCCATATGCGTTGCCGTTTGCAATAAAATGGTCGATTTTCCGATGCCCGGATCACCGCCAATCAGTACCACGGAACCCGTGACGAGACCACCGCCAAGCACACGATCAAACTCACCAATTCCTGTAGCCAATCGAGTCTCATGTGAAACTGAAATTTGATTTAAGGTGCTAATAGCAGCAGCTTGACCTGCATAGCCGCCCCCCATTTTGGGCTGCGCACGATGTGTGACTGCAGGTGCAATATTGACTTCAACCAGACTATTCCATTCTCCACATTCAGAACATTGACCCGCCCATTTTGAATGGTCAGCGCCACATTGTTCACAGCGGTAAACACTTTTTGCTTTTGCCATGCTTTATTTGATGCACTATTTGGAGTATTCGATGGTTCAACAGCATACAGAGGATTGGATTTGAAATGAATGCTCTGAATCAAAAAGCCACCCGAAGGTGGCTTAACTATTGCAGATTTTAAAAAATGTGCTTTGAAAATAGCCTTAGTACAACTCACCTGATTTACGTTTTTCGACAAAATCACGTGACTCTTTCACAATCACTGTCGACAGCAATAACAAGGCAATTAAGTTTGGAACCGCCATTAAACCATTAAAGGTGTCGGCAAATAGCCAGACTAAATCAAGTGATGCTACGCAACCAATAAAGACTGACGCGATGTAAATGAGACGGTACAGCAGAACATACTTTTCACCGAGTAAATACGTACAGCATTTTTCGCCGTAATAGCACCAACCTAAAATGGTGGAGTACGCGAAGAACACAATACCAAAAGTTACGATCCAGCCCCCTACACCCGGCAGTAATTGGTCAAAAATATGGGTGGTTAATACCGCGCCTGTTTCGCCACCAAAACTATTGCCCGCCATGATAAAGCCCATGACCAAGACTATCCCTGTGATACTACATACGATAATGGTATCGATAAATGTACCTGTCATTGAGACTAAGCCTTGACGTGCAGGGTGGTCAGTTTTTGCAGCAGCGGCGGCAATGGGTGCTGAACCCATCCCAGCTTCATTTGAGAAGACGCCACGAGCGACACCGTAACGAATGACTGCACCAATTGCACCACCTGCTACTGCTTCACCAGTAAAGGCATCACGGAAAATCAGTTCAAGTGCAGGCATGACGAGTTCAAGGTGGTTGAAGATAATAATGAGACCACCGAGGACATAGCCAATTGCCATAATCGGAACGATGAAAGAAGCGGCTTTAGAAATAGACTTAATTCCGCCTAAAATAACCAAAGCGGAGAATACGGTAATGACAATACCGGTGATCCATGTTGCAACTCCCGTACTATTTTCAACAGCGAGTGCAACTGTGTTGGATTGTACTGAACTGCCAATCCCAAAAGACGCCAATGTACCAAACAGCGCAAAAATCAGTGCTAACCATTTCCATTTTAGGCCGCGTTCAATGTAGTACATTGGACCGCCAGACATTTCACCTTTTTCATTTTTGATTCGGTATTTAACCGCCAGTACGCCTTCCCCATATTTGGTTGCCATACCGAACAGGGCGGTCATCCACATCCAAAACACTGCACCTGGCCCCCCAAGGACACAAGCGGTGGCAACACCCGCGATATTACCGGTACCAATGGTGGCAGAGAGTGCTGTCATGAGGGATGCAAAATGGGAGATATCTCCGGTATGAGAATGTGCTTGGTCATGTTTGCCAAAGACTTGTTTAAAGGCCAGAGGCAACATGCGGATTTGCCAGAAAAATAAGCGTAGTGTGAGGAATATCCCTGTTCCGACAATGAGGACCAACATATAGGGTCCCCAGACCCAACCACTGATGGTTTCCATAAACGTTTGTAAATTTTGTGTATTCATTCTTGTTTTAGTCCTCTATGTTTTAAAACTTGAAATTTCTAGAAAAATTTTGAGTTTTATTAAGCAATTGATATGCCACAGTCATGCTTCCTGCACGATTTTTTATTGATTTTTAGTCTTGTTGTATTTGTTACATGGAATTTATTTTTTGACAAGTATTTTGCTGTTTTTTTCAGCAGGGGCTTTTGCTTGTGGTTTGTCGGATTAAATATAAGAAAAATTAATCAACTTTTCAAAAGATGTTGAAAATATAGATTAATACAATTTTTTTTTTATTTTTTTGTTCTTTTCGGGTAATTTTGGCGACTGGACATAAAAGATGACATCAAGAATGAGTTTAGAAAATACAGAATCGACCTCTGAACAAGGTGATTTAAAACGGAGTTTATCCAACCGCCACTTACAACTCATTGCAATTGGCGGTGCGATTGGTACGGGTTTATTTATGGGGTCGGGGAAGACGATTAGTCTCGCTGGGCCATCTATTTTAATCATTTACATGATTATTGGTTTTATGGTGTTTTTGGTCATGCGTGCGCTTGGCGAATTACTGCTGTCTAATTTAAAGTACAAATCGTTTATCGATTTCTCTACTGATTTGATTGGACCGTGGGCTGGTTATTTTGTTGGCTGGACCTATTGGTTATGTTGGATCACGATTGGTATCGCGGATTTATCCGCGATTATTTATTACCTCCAGTTCTTTAATGGAGGGATGCCGTTCACACCTGGGGAAGGGGTGATGATCAGTGTTGCGGCCATTGTGTTCATCATGGGCTTGAACTTGGTCACGGTGAAACTGTTTGGTGAGCTGGAGTTCTGGTTTGCACTGATTAAGATTATTGCCATTGTGGTGTTGATTGGTGTCGGTTTATGGATGATCTTTACGGGGTTCACTTCGACAACAGGTGAAATCGCATCCTTTACCCATCTTTGGTCACATGGCGGGATGTTCCCAACAGGCGTGACGGGCTTCCTTGCTGGTTTCCAAATTGCGATCTTTGCCTTTGTGGGTGTAGAACTGGTGGGTACCACAGCTGCTGAAACCAAAGACCCAGAAAAGAACTTGCCAAAAGCGGTGAACTCAATTCCCATTCGTATCATTATTTTCTATGTGCTGTCTTTAGTAATTGTAATGTCAGTAACGCCATGGAATACGATTGACCCTGCGGTTTCCCCTTTTGTGAACTTGTTTAGTCAAGCGGGTATTGCAGCAGCAGCAATCATCATGAACTTGGTGGTGTTGTCTTCTGTGATGTCATCAATGAACAGTGGGGTGTTTTCAACGTCGCGTATGTTGTTTGGTTTGTCGCGTGAAGATCAAGGACCAAAAGCATTTGGTCATTTAAACAAGCGTGCTGTTCCTGCAAATGCGTTGTACTTTTCAGCAATTTGTTTACTGTTAGGTGCTGCACTGCAGTACTTTGTACCGAATACCGTTGAAGCCTTTACGTTGGCAACCACACTGTCGACGATTTTGTTTATCTGCGTCTGGATTATGATTATCTGGAGCTACATTGTGTATTACAAAACACGTCCAGAGTTACATGCAAAATCGACTTTTAAACTACCGGGTGGTCTCTTTACCTGTTGGTTTGTGATCGTTTTCTTCATTGGCGTGATCTATGTGCTGTCACTAGAAGCCGACACCATGAAAGCTTTAATGGTGAGTCCGATTTGGTTCATCATTTTGATTATTGGTTATTTTGGTTTCTACAAACCGAAACATAAATAATCGATACCATTTAAAAAAACGCCAGTCTTTAACTGGCGTTTTTTTTTAACTCACTATAATCTTTAGCGCTTAGTGGTTTGGTCATGCATGTTGATCAGGTTATACTTCTTCAAAATATCAAATAGGTGATCAGATGCGTTCTGTCATTTGCTGCATCAGTGTCTTGGTGATGAGTACTGCATTCGTCGGTTGTGGTCAGTCTGGTACATTACATATGCCAAATGATCCAAACTACGACAAGCGAGCGAAATATTTGCTTTATAAAGACGCAGCATCTAAGCCGTCTGCACAAAAGGAAGATACAGCGCCCGTTAAGCAAGAGTTTGCTGCACCTTCAGTTGAAACCAATCAGCCTTAATACCTTAAACGCTTCATAGAAAGGATACATTCATGAGTTTTACCCGCAATCATGGGGTTTTGCACGCTGAGCAATGCTCGCTGCAACAGCTTGCGCAGCAATTTGGTACACCACTGTATGTTTATTCAAAAGCGACTTTTGAAAAACACTTTACAGAGATGGATCGTGCTTTTGACTTTATCGATCATCAAATTTGCTTTGCGGTCAAGTCGAACTCAAACATTGCGGTATTGAATGTCCTTGCGAAGCTCGGTGCTGGTTTTGATATTGTGACCGGTGGAGAACTGGCTCGTGTACTAAAAGCGGGTGGCGATGCTTCTAAAATTGTCTTTTCGGGTTTAGGTAAAACTGAGGTTGATGTTCAAAAAGCATTAGAAGTGGGTATTGCATGCTTCAATGTCGAGTCTCATGCAGAACTGGATCGTATTCAAAAAGTTGCCGCGAAGCTCGGTAAAAAAGCGCCAATTTCATTGCGCGTCAATCCAGATGTAGATGCGAAAACGCATCCTTACATTTCAACAGGCTTGAAAGAAAATAAATTTGGGATTCCGTCAGATACGGTGTTTGAAACCTATCAATATGCTGCAACACTGCCGAATTTAGACATTATTGGTATCGACTGCCATATTGGTTCCCAACTGACCGAAACACAGCCTTTTGTGGATGCGCTAGATCGCGTGATTGTGATGATTGACCAGCTGAAAACCATGGGTATTCAGCTGAAACACATCGATATTGGTGGTGGTTTAGGCGTGACCTATAAAGATGAAGTGCCGCCTACCGTTTTTGAATATGCTAATGCAATGAAGCCCGCTTTAGAAAAATTGGGTTTGAAAGTGTATATGGAACCGGGACGTAGTATTTCGGCAAATGCAGGGGTACTCCTGACGAAAGTTGATTTGCTCAAACCGACTATTCACCGTAACTTTGCGATTATTGACGCAGCCATGAACGACTTGATTCGTCCTGCACTGTATGAAGCATGGATGGATATTCAGCCCGTTACACCGCGCTCAGATGTCGAGGCAAAAGAGTGGGATGTGGTTGGTGCGATTTGTGAAACAGGTGATTTCTTAGGTAAAGAGCGTGTGCTTGCACTCAAAGAAAATGACGTACTGGCTGTATTGGGTGCTGGTGCTTATGGTTTTGTCATGAGTTCAAATTACAACAGTCGAGGTCGTGCCGCTGAAGTGATGGTGGATGGTGAAAACGCACATTTGATTCGTGAGCGTGAAACCATTGAGTCGCTTTGGGACAAAGAACGTTTATTGCCTGAAGGATAATTCAAGATGTTATTAGAATTTACCAAAATGCATGGTCTAGGCAATGACTTTATGGTGGTTGATTTAATCAGCCAAAGAGCATTCCTTGATACTGTCACGATTCAGCGCTTGGCGGATCGCCATTTCGGCATTGGTTTTGATCAGTTGTTGATTGTTGAGCCACCTGATTTACCCAATGTCGACTTCAAATACCGTATTTTCAATGCTGATGGTTCTGAAGTTGAACAATGTGGTAATGGTGTGCGCTGCTTTGCACGTTTTGTACATGAGCGTCAGCTCACTACAAAGACCAAGATTAAAGTGCAAACCAAGGCTGGGATTGTGGAACCCGAACTCGGTCAAAATGGCTGGGTACGTGTAAATATGGGCTATCCAAAATTCTTACCGCAGGAAATTCCATTTATTGCGGATGCACCAGAAGCTTTGTATGACATTGCTTTGGCGAACAATGAGCAATTGACCATTGATGTGGTCAATATGGGCAACCCCCATGCAGTTACTATCGTTCCCGACGTGATTACAGCTGATGTTGCGCGTTTAGGCCCTCAGGTTGAATCGCATGAACGTTTTCCACAGCGTGTGAATGCAGGGTTTATGCAAATCATTGATGAAAAGCATGCGCGCTTACGTGTGTTTGAACGGGGTGTGGGCGAAACTTTGGCCTGTGGGACAGGAGCTTGTGCGGCTGCGATTTCAGGTATGCGCCGTGGTTTACTCGATTCATCTGTTGAGATTGAACTGGCAGGTGGTAAGTTACATATTGAATGGCGTGAAGGTGATGTCGTTTGGATGACGGGTCCAACCTCAAATGTCTACGAAGGACGCATTGATCTGAGTTACTATCAAAACTAAGTTTAGCCTTACATAAGAAGCACTGATTCGTCAGTGCTTTTTTTATGAAAAATGAAATAGACATATAACGAGCTAAGACAGTGCTACTATGTAAAAGCCAATCAATCTTTCACCTAATAGAACTATAGAGGCTGACTTGTGACTTTTGAGCCGATGCAACTACTCGCGATGTGGTTAAAACAACGAGGAATACAAAATCAGTCTGCCCATACTTTGCAGGCTTATGAACGAGATGTGTCTGATTTTCTGTTGTTTTGCGAACAGAAAAAGCTTGAGTTGGGCGATGTTGAAGCCACTGATTTACGCGAATTTATTGCACAAAAAGTTGAACATCAACAGTTGAGCTCCAGTAGTCTACAGCGGATGTTGTCTTCTATTCGTCAGTTTATGAAATGGGCTGAGCAGGGGCAACATTTGGCTTTTAATCCTGCCGATGACTTTCAACTCAAACGTAAACCTCGTCCTTTACCAGGTCTAGTGGATATTGAAACCATCAATCAAATTTTGGATCAGGCCTTGCCTGAGAAAGAAGTCGAACAGCAAATGTGGTATCGGGATAAAGCTTTGCTTGAGCTGCTTTATGCCAGTGGATTACGCTTAGCGGAAGTGCAGGGCTTAAGAATTAAAGATATCGACTTTAACCGACAGTTACTGCGTATTACAGGGAAAGGCAATAAAACTCGGGTTGTGCCTTTTGGTTCTAAGGCTAAAGATGCGGTAATGAAATGGTTGAGCATTTATCCACTATGGAATGGTGATTTTGTTCCCGACGCACAAGTTTTTATTACTCAAAAGGGTAATCCTTTGGGGATGCGTCAGATTGAAAATCGGGTCAAGTTTCAAGCACAGCGTGCAGGCGTAAATATTGATCTGCATCCGCACTTACTCCGTCATTGTTTTGCTAGTCACATGCTGTCAAACAGTGGTGACTTGCGTGCAGTGCAGGAAATGTTAGGCCACAGTAACTTAAGTACCACCCAAATTTATACCCATGTCGATTTTGACAGACTGGCTCAAGTGTATGATCAGACGCATCCACGAGCACAGCAAAAGGTGAAAACTTAGTTCATACATACTTTAAAAATAGTGTCACATAATGCATGCACTATAGCGCTGTGTTTTAGGTTAAATGCCAAAGGTCAGAACAAACGGCGTAAACACATCCGTAGATAACTATTGTACGCATGTACGCACTAGGGCGGTCTATGAGATTCGGCATTATTCTTGCTTTAATCAACTTGATCAATAAGTAGTAATGATCGCTCACTTTTGTTAGAAAAAGTGTGATTATGAACTTTTGTAGAATAATAAATCGGCAAAAAATAGAGTATAAACTTAAAAGAGGATGGGCTTAATGTTCCAGTTTAATGAAACGGTAGATTTAAGCTTATATTGAAGATGACAAATGTGAAAATAGGTCAGTATATGATTTCAGATATACAAGCAAAGTATGATCAACTCAGCTCCGCGCAAAAAGAAATTTTTGCGGGCTATGGTTTGCGTCAGGTCAAACACTTTGTTGAAATTAGTTTAGCCAATATTGAACCTGTACTGCCTGAAAATGCATTTGTTCAAGGCGTCAATGCGGCAGGTAAAGTTCAGGCTTTTAATGCAGAGACTGGGCAATACTATTTATGGATTTCCGATTTACAGTGGCAAGTGACTGCACAGCCCTCAAATAGCATTGATTTGAAAGATGACTTTCTTGAAGTCTGGAAACTTTTTAATCTTGGACAATATGAATTGATTGATTTAAGTCATATTCATCGTGATTTTTTAGAAAGTCAGTTGGCTTAATGGCATATAGTGTATGTCGAAGCAGTGGGCTATTTTGGTCGAGTTTCGGATGATTAAAATAGCCACGATGTTGCATACCGAGACGTTTCATTGCCGCTTCAGAAGCCCTATTTTGAACTGCGGTAAAAGCAACAACTTCATCCAAGTTTAAAACCGAAAAAGCAAAATATAGACAAGCCTGTGCAGCTTCTGTGGCATAACCCTGATGCCAAAACTTCGAGTCCAATCGCCAACCAATTTCGACACAGGGAGAAAAATCAAAGCACTCAGGTTGAGCATGTAAGCCTGTAAATCCAATGAACTCCTGACTATGCTTCAGTTCGACTGCCCAAAAGCCCCAACCATTTTGATTGATGAATTGCTGAAACGTTTGCGCAAGGGTATCGCTTTCTGTTTGTGTGAGTGGACGAGGAAAATAACGCATCACTTGGGCATCGGCATTTAACTGCGCAAATGCAGGAAAGTCATCTACGCGCCAAGCTCTTAGACGTAAACGTGCCGTTTCTATCACAAACTTGAAATGCACTGACATTAGATTTCATCAAGCGGGAGTTGGAAACTTTGTTTAATGATTTGACTTGGCAAGTCTGTTTTGACACTGGTAATGCCATTTTTTTTGGTCAAATGTGTGGATTGGAATTCACGATAGCTTTCTAAATCGGGTACCACGACTTTTAGCATTGCATCGCATTCTCCTAAAATAATGTAGCATTCCATGACTTGAGGGAGCTCTTTCATGGCTTCAATAAAGGTGTCGATGGTTTCGGCATCTTGGCCGACCAGCCAAATACGTGAGAACAGAATCAGTTGAAGGCCAATTTTTTGTGGATCGACCACTGTGGTATAATTTTGAATAACACCTGCTTCTTCTAATAGTTTGACGCGTCTTAGGCATGAAGACGGTGATAGACCGATTTCTCGTGCTAAGTCATTATTTTGAATACGGCCATTGTCTTGTAAGTGGCGAATGATATTTTTATCAATACGGTCAAGTTTTATGCGCACAGACTTTGGTGATTGTTTCATATCTTAGAATATAATTTGAAAAATACGTTTTATTATAGAATAAATTGAAAGCCAATTTTGTATTATTTCGCACATACTAATTTTCACTTTCTAATGGATGAAAGGGGAAAGGAAATGTCTGTATATGTACTCTTTGCACTGACCGTGCTGCCACTAATTTTTACACCTGGGCCAGATATGTTATTTATTCTGTCTCAAGTTATGGGCAAAGATGCAAAAGCAGGCATGATGGCGACTATCGGCGTATGTACAGGCTATTTACTACATTCAATTTTAGTGGCTTTGGGTATTGCTGCCATTATTGTGTCTTTCCCGCTTTTGTTTGAAACCATCCGCTGGCTGGGTATTGCATATTTGTTGTATTTGGCCTTTGGCTTATTAAAGTCGGTTTTTAGCACTAAAAAATTGCAACTAGACCGAAAAACGGAAAATAACCCGATCAAAAAGGGCTTTTTTACCGCACTGTTAAATCCCAAAGGTATGCTTATCTATTTTGCAATCTTGCCGCAATTTATCGATAAATCTGCCAACACTGTCAGTCAAGGTTTGATTTTATCTTTACTCTTTATCGCGATGATTTTTGTGGTCTACTGTAGTTTGAGTCTGGTTTTTGCAAAACTGACACAGAAGTCCCCAATAGATGAACGTAAGCAAAAATGGATTGATGGTACTTCAGGTGGTTTGCTGGCATTGGCCGCGACATGGCTGATTGCCAATTAAACTCAGAGAAGCATGTCAGAATGGCATGCTTTTTTTTGAGGAAGTTTTTAAGATCGCCTAATAAAGCAGCAATATTGTGTCATCGTATGTCTAAAATAATGAGTATTTGAATCTAAGGCTGTGTGATCTATCTTAAATGACAGATTTGTGAAGCCTGATAAAGATGTGAACAGACAGTCAATAATCTATTTGATGGTGAATATTAGAGAAAAGAAATCAAATCTTTGAATAATGTAAATCAGATAAAAATATAATAAAAATCATAACTTAATCTGAGTGCGATTTTGTGCAAATATAGTGCGTACAAAAAAGTATGAACGCGTCGTTCAGCTAAATTTACGCATTTTTACAGCTCTTTGGTGAATTGTGACTTGACCGAAATGCCGTACACATTGCAAGATAGGGCACCTAAAAAAATTTAAGTGAAGAGTTAAACTAACTTTTCTCAACATTTACATTTGCTAAAACAGCCGAGGATTACATGAAGGCTCTTGTTGCTGTAAAACGTGTGGTTGATGCCAACGTTAAAGTTCGCGTTAAGCCGGACAACAGTGGTGTTGACTTAACCAACGTTAAAATGTCAATTAACCCATTCTGTGAAATCGCAGTGGAAGAAGCGGTTCGCTTAAAAGAAAAAGGAACTGTTTCAGAAATCATCGTTGTTTCTATTGGTCCTAAAGAAGCGCAAGAGCAAATCCGTTCTGCAATGGCGCTTGGTGCTGACCGCGGTATTTTAGTTGAAGCTGATGACAGCCAACTGGGTGCTTTAGAAATTGCGAAAGTGTTGAAAGGCGTTGTTGACGCTGAACAACCTCAGTTGATTCTTCTTGGTAAACAAGCAATTGATGATGACTCTAACCAAGTCGGCCAAATGCTTGGTGCGCTTCTAGGTGCAGGTCAAGGTACTTTTGCTTCTGAAGTTAAAGTTGATGGCGACAAAGTACAAGTAACTCGTGAAATCGACGGTGGTTTACAAACTGTTGAACTTGCACTTCCAGCGATCATCACCACTGACTTACGTTTGAACGAGCCACGTTATGCAGCTCTTCCAAACATCATGAAAGCGCGTAAAAAACCGCTGGATACGAAGTCACCTGCTGATTTTGGTGTTTCTACGACAACTAAACTTAAAACAGTTAAAGTTGAAGCGCCTGCTGAACGTAAAGCTGGCGTACAAGTGAAGTCTGTAGACGAACTTGTAGAAAAACTAAAAAATGAAGCGAAAGTGATCTAATACAGAAGGATAAAATCATGAGTATTTTAGTTATCGCTGAGCACGACAACAAAGCACTAAATGGTGCAACTTTAAACGTTGTTGCTGCAGCTCAAAAAATCGGTGGTGATATCACTGTATTAGTTGCTGGTTCTGGCGCGCAAGCTGTTGCTGATGCTGCTGCAAAAGTTGCGGGTGTAAGCAAAGTATTACTTGCTGACAACGCAGTTTACGCAAACCAATTGGCTGAAAACGTTGCAGCTTTGGTTGCAGATATTGCTAAAGGTGGTTTCAAACACGTATTGGCTGCATCAACTACAACGGGTAAGAACATTCTTCCACGTGTGGCTGCACTTCTTGATGTCAGCATGATTACAGACATTATTGCTGTTGAATCTGCAAATACGTTCAAGCGTCCAATCTATGCAGGTAACGCGATTGCAACAGTTCAGTCTGATGAAGCAATCATTGTTGGTACTGTACGTGGTACAGCATTTGACCCTGTCGCTGCTGAAGGTGGTTCTGCTGCGGTTGAAGCTGTAAGCGAAGCAAAAGATGCTGGTATCTCTAAGTTTGTTGCTGAAGAGATCGTGAAATCTGAACGCCCAGAATTAACTGCTGCGCGTATCGTGGTTTCAGGTGGTCGTGGTGTGGGTTCAGGTGAGAACTACCATACTGTTCTTGATCCATTGGCTGACAAATTGGGCGCTGCTCAAGGTGCATCACGTGCTGCGGTTGACGCTGGTTTCGTTCCAAACGACATGCAAGTAGGCCAAACAGGTAAAATTGTTGCGCCTGATCTGTATATCGCTGTAGGTATCTCTGGTGCGATCCAGCACTTGGCAGGTATGAAAGACTCTAAAGTGATCGTTGCGATCAACAAAGACGAAGAAGCACCTATCAATGCAGTTGCTGACTACTGGTTAGTAGGTGATTTGAATACCGTTGTTCCAGAGTTAGTATCTAAAATCTAATTCCTGACAACGTTTCAAAAAAACGCTTTTGTGCAAGCAGTTTAAGTAATGCTTAACTGCCATGTGCAGGAGCGTTTTTTTATGCGCGTAAATCATTCTCAATATTATAAGAAATCAAATCACTCGATATTTATTTTGTTATTTTAAATCATTGTATTCTGCAAATAATAATGAAAATTTAAGCATTTCTTAAGCTGGGTGTGCATCTGAATATTCAGATTTATGATACTATTTTCCATTCATTTTTAAGCTTAACTTACATAAAATTTTTTTTGTTAAGTTGGGAGTTGTAATCTTGCTGATTGATACTCGTGTATCTTGGTCTGTTCTGATCCTTACTGTTCTGTGTTTAATCTTTCCATTTTTAGCTGATCTACAGTTACCACTTTTAGAAGGTGCTGTTGTACGTGGTGTGGAAAATATTCAAGCGCTACTTTTGTTGATATTTGCTGTATTTAGTTATTTTTACATGCAACCGATGCGCCTTCCTGAGGGTAAAAAGTATTTTTGGATCTGGGCTGTACTGTGGTGGTTGCTTCTATTTGGGCGTAGCACCAGTTGGGGCAGAGACTATTTTCCCGAAGTCCCAAAAGTATATTTTCGTAGCATCTCAGTGGTTTTGATTGGTTCAGTCGTATTTATGTTGTTGGTTAAACCACTGCGCGATGAGATTGCGATAAAAATGAAGAGTATGACGATTCCTGCTTGGGCAATGCTGCTCACGGTATTGGGATTGATTATTTCTGACGGCATTGAGCACAGCCGCATTTATGGTGGAATTTTCTTACATCAGATTGCTTATAAAGACCTTATGGAGGAGCTGTATGAGTTTCCTTTAATACTGGGTTTGTTTATGGTTGCATTTCACATTATGCAGCGCGAGAAGCGGGACATTGATCGTTAAGTCCAAAGATAGGCAAGACATGACTTAAAGCTCTCAAAAATGAGGGCTTTTTTGCATTTTATGCAATGTTAATAGGGAATGTGATGGAGCTGTAAATGTACATCCTATACATGTGTAAAAAATAACCCCTAAATTAAAGAAAATTAACGAGATTAACTGGGGTGACGTGACACAAAAATCAGAGTGTTTATGCTATAATTTGCGGCTATATTTCAGTTTTTAGTTCAGTATTTTGAACTAATAATTTTGCAAGTTTTACGACATATAAATGCAAGCGGTTTTACGTTTGTAGAATAAGGAGTATGCATGAGCGTATCGGAAATCAGACCGATTGCGATTGAGGATGAACTCAAGAACTCGTATCTTGACTATGCAATGAGCGTGATTGTTTCTCGTGCTTTGCCAGATGTTCGAGATGGTCTAAAACCTGTTCATCGTCGTGTGCTTTATGCAATGCACGAATTGGGTAATGACTACAACAAAGCTTATAAAAAGTCTGCCCGCGTGGTTGGTGATGTGATCGGTAAATATCACCCACATGGTGATTCTGCTGTTTATGAAACCATTGTTCGTATGGCTCAAGACTTTAGCTTGCGTTATCAATTGGTTGATGGTCAGGGGAACTTTGGTTCGGTCGATGGCGATAGTGCAGCTGCGATGCGTTATACCGAAGTTCGTATGCGCAAGTTGACTCATGAAATCCTTGCCGATCTTGAAAAAGATACGGTGGATTGGGAAGACAACTACGACGGTTCTGAACGTATTCCGCAAGTGATGCCAACGCGTATTCCGAACTTACTGATTAACGGTACTACAGGTATTGCTGTGGGTATGGCGACCAATATGGCGCCGCACAACATGACTGAAGTAGTGAACGCTTGTTTGGCCTATGCTGAAAACCCAAATATTTCAATTGAAGGATTGATGGAATATATTTCGGGTCCAGACTTTCCTACAGGTGGCATTATTTACGGTAAAGCGGGCATTGTTGATGCTTACCGTACAGGTAAAGGTCGTTTGCATATTCGTGGTAAGTACCATTTTGAAGAAGACCAAAAAACAGGTCGTACCACGATCGTTTTCACAGAAATTCCATATCAAGTCAACAAAGCAAGAACGATTGAACGTATCGCTGAGTTGGTGAAAGAGAAAAAACTGGAAGGTATTTCTGAGCTACGTGACGAATCTGACAAAGATGGGATGCGTATTGCCATTGACTTAAAGCGTGGTGAAAACGCTGAAGTTGTGGTGAATAACTTATTCCAAAACACGCAGTTGGAAAACTCTTTCAGCATTAACATGGTGTGCTTAGACAACGGCCAGCCAAAGTTAATGAACTTGAAAGACATTGTTGCGGCATTTATTCGTCACCGCCAAGAAGTAGTGACGCGTCGTACCATGTTTGAATTGCGCAAAGCACGTGAACGTGGTCATATTTTAGAAGGTTTGACGGTAGCATTAGCAAATATTGATGCGATCATTGAAACCATTAAAACTTCTGCAAACCCCGCTGAGGCACGTGAGCGTTTACAAGCAGGTGAGTGGGCAGCAGGGAATGTAATTGCATTGCTTGAAAAAGCAGGTTCTGTTTCTGTACGTCCCGACGAAATTGAAGGTGAAGATCCAAGCCGCCCGTTTGGTTTAGATGGTCAGATTTATCGTTTATCGCCTGCGCAAGTCGGTGCGATTCTTGAGCTTCGTTTGCACCGTTTAACGGGTCTTGAACAAGACAAGTTACAAGCTGAATATACTGAAATTTTAGGTCAAATTGCTGAACTCACAGCGATTTTAAATGACTTCAATTTATTGATGGCAGTGATTAAAGAAGAATTAGCTTTAATTTTGCAACAATACGGCGATGCTCGTCGTACCGCAATTGTTGAGTCTCGTATTGACTTCTCTCGTGAAGATTTAATTCCTGAAGAGCAAGTGGTACTGACTGTTTCAAAAACAGGTTATGCGAAAACTCAACCACTTTCAGACTATGCTGCGCAGCGTCGTGGTGGACGTGGTAAATCTGCGACATCGATGAAAGAAGATGACTATATCCAGCATCTGATTGTGACCTCTAACCATGCCACAGTGTTGTGCTTTACCAATGTTGGTAAAGTCTATCGCCTGAGAGTGTTTGAAGTGCCTCAAGCATCGCGTGGTTCAAAAGGTCGCCCAATGGTGAACTTATTGCCACTGGATGCCGATGAGACAATCACAGCAATTCTTCCTGTGATTGATGCGCCGAAAAAATTTAAAGAACGCTTAGCTGAGTTCAAAAACTTTGTGCGTAGCAATGTCGCGACATTACGTGAAAATAGTATTATCGACGCGCATTATGAAGCGTTAAAAGCTTCATTCGATGAGTTGGCTGAAGATGCAGATGAACTCTCTGATGCATTACGTAAGCAATTGAAAGAGTTGGGTGTTGAGCTTTCAACAACAGATTTGGACAATGAAACAGTTGCTGAATTTGCTGATCTTGCAGAGAAAATGCGTAAGAACTTCTTTGTATTCATGGCAACTGCATCTGGTACGGTCAAACGTGTTGAATTAGAACAATTTAGTAATGTTCGTTCAAACGGCTTACGTGCGATTGAGCTAAAAGAAGAAGATACCTTGATTGGTGTTGCAATTACCGATGGCGAACAGCAAATCATGTTGTTCTCAAATGAAGGTAAGGCAATTCGCTTCTCTGAAACTGATGCACGTGTGATGGGACGTACTGCAAAAGGGGTGCGTGGTATGCGCGTCACTTTAGCTGCGGCTCAGGCTGAAGATGATGTTGAAACCGACACAGATTCAGATGATGAAGAATCTTATGATTTAAATGTGGCGAGCCGTATTGTTTCATTAGTTGTTGTACCTGAAACTGGCGAAGTACTGTGTGCTTCTGCAAATGGTTATGGGAAACGTACGCCAGTGGATGACTTCCCAACCAAGAAACGTGGTGGTAAAGGTGTTATTGCAATCAAAACATCTGAACGTAACGGTGAGTTGGTAGGTGCGGTTGCCATTGATGAATCTAAAGAGTTGATGTTAATTTCTGATGGCGGTACTTTAGTTCGTACTCGTGCCTCTGAAGTTGCTAGAACGGGTCGTAATGCACAAGGTGTGCGTCTGATTCGTTTAGGTAATGAAGAAATCTTGGTCGGTGTCGTTGCTGTTGAAGCAGTTGAAGTCGAAGATGATATTTTAGATGCTTCTATTGAAACAACTGAAGAAACTGTAGTTGACGAAGTAAATGTAGATGCATCTGAAAATACAGCAGATACCAATACATCGAACGAAGACTAACTGAATGAAAAAGAAAAGGGCGCTTCGGCGTCCTTTTTCATATTGGCGATGACCTAGTGGCGGAGAAGATTTTATGAAAGCAAAATTACTGGTTTTGAGTTGTGCGTTGGCTTTAACAGCATGTGATAAATTGGGACAACAGGCATTGGATTCGATCCCAAATCCGAGTCCTGCTCAAGAGCAAGTAGCTCAGCAAGCTTATCAAGCCTTTACTCAGGGGGATTTTCCGCAGCTCTATACTTATTTTGAGCCAGAGTTACAGCGTGAATTTAAAACTCATGAAAAAGACATGCGAAAATTTGCAAAATCGATTCCTAAACAAGCCATAACGACTCAAAAAATTGTATCGAAACACATTGAAAAATCGACGGAAAAACCAAGTTTGTATGCAGTTACCTATGAGTATGCTTATAGCAATAAAAACCTAGTTCAATACGATGTTGGTTTTGACAAAGCCGGCGGAAGCACAAAAATTCGCAGCTTTGATGTCAAACTTTATGGGGCTTCAACGGATTAAATTGGTGGGATTGCTATAAAATAAGTTTCAAAATTTAGCGATGCTTGAGACGCCAATAAGCAAATGCTGCGCAAGCTATACCAAACACAAAGAGATACAGTAGTTTCGGCAGAATAAGTGCAGTTGGTACACCCATTTGGTTCAGTTGAATAAACATTTGAATCCCTTGGGTCGATGGCAAAATATTGCCCAAGTATTGCATCCAAGCGGGCATTGCGGCGTGTGGCCATGCTGTTCCTGAAAGTAGAAATAGCGGAATAGAGGTAAATACAATGACATGTCCTGCACGTTCAGGCATATCGAAAAATGTGGAAATCAACATGCCTAAAGCCACGATACAGCCTATAAAAATCGGCACGGCCAGTAACATGCCACTAAAATTTCCCCCATGTGGGTAGTCATTTAACCAATAAATAAAGCCAAATAAATATAAACAACCGAGTATACCAATGGTCAGAATGGCACAAAAAATCGCAAAAAATTCCGTTGTCGTTGGTCGCCATTTCTGTTCGCGGTATCCGGCCAATAACATCCCTAAACCGAGCACGATGGTTTGATGAATAATCAGCGGAGCAATGGCGGGGAAAATATAACTGCCATAACCCGACATGGTGTTAAAAAGCGGTGTTTGATGAATGGAAATGGCTGGAGAAAAGTGCGAAATATTACCAAATTTTTCCACGTGCTCGCGTACAGCATTTTCAATTGAGGTAGCGAGACCTAGTCCAATTTGCTTGGTTTTTAAAAAGTTTGCCGCGCTGAGATACAGCCCAATCCCACCGACTTCGCCATGCCGAAGACTGTTGGAAAGATTTTCGGGTAAGAGCAAAATACCATCGGCTTGCTGTTGTTTAATCATATTTTCAGCATCGAGGAAATTGCCTGTCACAGCTTTCACTTCAACATTTGGACTGAGCGCAACGTGCTGAATGATGTTATTGGTCACGATACTTTGTTCTTCATCCACAATCACAATGGGCAAAGCTTCTGCTTGTTGGGCTTTGTAGGCAGTCGGATAGAAAATACTATAGAAAATCACCGAGAGAATGAGTGTGGTTAAAATCGACTGATTGGCGATGATGTCTTTAAATGTCTTGAGGTAATAGTGCAAAAATGACTTCATGACGCGGCTCCTTTGATTCGTTTTTTGAGGAGCAGGACAGAGGTCGCTGTGTAAAAGACCACATAGAGGATAAGTATGAGTAAAGGCAAAAGGGATGAACTGATTGGGCTACCAATGACCCATTGTTCGGTTTGTAATTTTGCATAGGGTGTGTAAGGGATAATATTGGCCCAAAATTTGGTAAACAGTGGTGCGTTATTTAAGGGGAGGGTCACTCCTGCAAAACTGAGCGATGAACCGCCATACACAGCAATTAACCCAAAGGTTTTGGATAAGTTATTGGTGGCTAAAACAATGGTGCTACTGATCAAGGCATAGGCACTATAAAATAAAAGCTGTGCCAACATGATCAACCAAAGCTGACCTGCAACAAACCAACCGCGAATCTCAATCAGCCAAAACATCCATGCCCATGTCCATAAGCTAAAAATAAGTACATAGGTCAGATTCTTAGAGAGGATAGCTTTAAAAGCAGATTGATTGCTTAGCCAGTTTTGTGTTGTATCAAACTTAAATTCCTGACCGACTGAAAATGCGACACAGCAGCAGAGCAGTAAATGCAAAATTGCAGGAATCATAAAGGGTTCTAAATAGAACTCATAACTCAAATTTGGGTTGTATAAGGTCGAAATTTTAACGTGTGGCGTAGGTACATCTAAATAAGGAATAGTATTTTCTAAATAACTTTCACCAGCATAGTCTGCCATGGCTTCAACTGTGCTGAGTAACATGGCTGATGAAATGGTGTTACCTACACTAAAGTAACTTTGGTTATAGGCAATGCTGATTTCAGCATCTTTAGCTTGAACAAAACGTTGTTCAGCACCATGGGGAATACTGACGTAACCCCAAACTTTGGTTTGGTTCAGCAACTTTTCAACTTCGGTATTTTGATCACTGACGATGGCGACATCTAAAGTATGGTTGAGTCTTAAGTAGCGCTGTATGTTTTGGCTTAGCTCACTTTGGTCCTGATCAATAATCGCAATAGGCAAATGTTCGGGTTTACCTTGGGCAAACATGCTGGAAAACAGTACGATAATAAACAGTGGGGCAAGCGTGACTAAACATAGATCCCACTTATGTTTGAGTAAATAGTTCAGTTCCCGCAGTAGTCCCCTTAGCATTATTTGCTCTCTTTGACTTTAAACAACACACTCATGCCAACTTTTAGGTCTGGAATGGCTTGCGCAGGCGTCAAATGAACTTTAAAGCTACGAATGTCATAGCCCCCTGTTTGGCGTGTGGTCTTAATGGTGGCAAATTCGCCTTCGGCATCAATGTTCTTAATATTAAAGTTGGTATGCAGGTTTAAGGCTGGAATAAAGCCTTCAATTTGTTTTGCCTGATAGATGTTGGCGTATTGGTCTTCACGAATATTCAGTGATACCCAAAGTTCACGGTCTTGAATAATACTCACAATCGGTACACCGATCGCTACCAATTCAGAGGGTTTGCCATAAGTTTTAGAGACGGTACCGTCAATGGGTGAGAGTAGTTTGGTTTCAGCTTCAAGTGCATTGACTTCAGCAACAGCTGCTTTTGCAATTTGCACTTGCGCATCTGCTGAACTTTTTTGCTGTGGGGTGCTGCCACGTTCAGCCCGAGCATATTGTTGATATGCGGCTTCTGTCATTTGAGCAGCTGATTGCGCCGCAGCATGCATTTCATCGCGACGTTGGCGTGAGATGACACCTTGTTGGTACAAGTTTGCACCACGTTGATAGGTGGTTTGTGCCAAAGTTTGCTGTGCTTTCAATGCTTGCCAGTTAGCGTATAAACTCGCAATATTTTCTTCCTGAGAACCACGGTCAGCGGTGGACTGGAGTGCTAAAGCCGCCTGTAAGCTGGCCAGTGCTTGCTGTTTTTTGGCATTGACTTCAGGGCTATACAGTCGAACGAGTTCTTGGTTTTTGCTGATCTTCTGTCCGTCATGTACATAAATCTCATCAATTCGACTCGGCACTTTGGTACTGACATGGATCGTTTCTGCCTCAACCCGACCTTGGATTTCAACCGTTTTCGGTTGATAGGCCTTCCACAGTCCAAAAGCAATCACGATAAATAGAATAATAAGAGCAAGCCCCCCAATCAGCTTGATCGCTTTGGACTTTTGCTCGGTGTTGGTATTGGCTGATGCTGGCTTAGTCTGTTCGCTCTCAGTCTGTGCCTGTTCTTGAGTATCATTTGTGGTTAATTCCTCTGTTGATGGCACCGCTTGATCTTCTTGTTTTTCAGGTTTTTGCGGATCAGATTGGTTTTGATCTTGATTCATTAAATGGCTCTCATCAAAGAATTAACGAATAAATCGTGTATTGGGTTGCAGAAGATAGGTTTGGAACTGATGGATCGAACCATGACTTTGTAGAAGCGTTGCCAGTGACATGACATATTTATAGGCATTCAGTGCTGATTCTGCTTTTAAAGCGCTGAGCATATTTTGTGCATCAATCACTTGGGTCGCCGTTCCCATCTCTTCTTTAAAGGACAATTCTTGTATACGTAAATTTTCTTGCGCTGCTTTTATATTTTGCTGTAACAACAGATCACTTTGCTGCGCTGTGGTGGCTTCGCTATAGGATTTATAAATCACATTTTCAATTTCTTGTTTGGTCCGTGCTGTCATCAGTTCAGAAGCGTAGCGTTGTAACTCTGCTGCTTGGACATTTTTGTTTTTATCAATGCCTGAGAATAGATTGTACTGTGCGGCTAATCCAACGATCCAGTTGTTTTTATCGTCCAGACTGTATTCACCAAAGGCAAAAATATGGGGTTTCTTGGCGGCGTTTTGTGCCGTGACATTGGCTTGTGCCAGTTGAGTGTCCATTTGCAGTTTTTGTACTAAGGCCGATTGATCTGCATATGACTTGAGTAGGGTATTCAGATCTTGGTTTTGGGTACTGTTAATAAAGAGTGGTGTGGTGAGTTCAGTTATTTGGCTGCTTTGTAAAAGGTTATTCAGTTGAAATAAACTGGCTTTTAAATTGGCCTGACTGGCTTGCTGACTGCGCTGTGCATTGTTTTTTGCGACTTCAAACTGCATGCGCTGGCCTTTACTAATAAAGCCCTGTTGTTCGAGTTTAAGTGCATTGTCATAGTGTTTTTGCATTGCATGCCAATTATATTGGCTAGATGCGAGTAACTGTTTTTGCAGTTGGACATTGAAATAAGCTTGAATCAGCTCAAAGCGTTGTAAGTCTTGCTGTTGTTTGCTGTTGAGTTCGCTACGTTTGGCTTTGATATTGGCGACTTGTTTCGCACTTGAGGTTAACCCACCTGTATAAAGTGGCATCATTGCAGAAATCGTCGGGCGTATGACTTGATCTTCTAAGGTGATTTGCGAGCTATTCGGAATAAGCCCGACACCTTTGTGGATGGTTTGATCAATTCCTTGCTCTAAACCACTTAAATCGCCCAAATTTGGATAGGCGTTTTGCCACTCATCAATTTTCGTGGCTACACCATCAGTCAGTGTTTTTTCTAAATTATTTTTGAGTGCACCAAGAGGTACATCGAGCTCATTATGAAAAGCATAAGCACGTACGTTCAGATCGATACGGGGTAGCCCCAAACCCTTGACCGCTTCAGCTTCTAGTTTTGAAGCTTGTTGTAAGGCTTGGGTGGCCTGTGTGCTATACGAGTCTTGTAACACATTTTGCTCAGCTTGTTGATAGCTGATAGATGCAGCAAAAGTTGTCGAGCTGATTCCGAGGCTGAGACTGAACATGCTTAATGACAAGATTGATGGCAGTGACGTACGCAATAAGAATTTGTTGGCTGGTGTATTAAGCATGTTGAATAGTCTTAGTGGCATGAGCACGACTCTTTTCTATGTTTTTGCACATTATACGCATAATCTAATTGTTCTGAATGTTGACTCAGTTACTGAATTGTTTAATTTGCAAATGTATATCAATAGATTAGCGACATTTTTAAGCAAAGGAAATGCTTTCGTTTGAGTTTAGGTGAATGGGAAAGCGCTGCTGTAATTGATTGAGGAATGCTGAGTTAAAACTGGATCGTTGATCTTGATTGAGTTTTTGACTGTAAAGGTGAGATTACATTGAAATATTTTCAGTTGAATTTACTGCAAGCACTGGCTATCTGTGGTTAAATGCCATCATTTTATTGTGTTTCACTTTGAAAGGAAAAATCATGCGCGCGTACAACTTCTGTGCTGGTCCTGCTGCATTACCTACTGCCGTTTTAGAAAAAGCACAAGCTGAAATGCTTGATTGGCAAGGCAAGGGTCTTTCCATCATGGAAATGAGTCACCGTAGTAAAGACTATGTTGCTGTGGCTGAAAAAGCAGAAGCAGATTTACGTAAACTCATGAACATTCCAGAGAACTATAAAGTCTTGTTCCTTCAAGGTGGTGCTTCACTTCAGTTCTCCGCGATTCCTTTAAATTTGTTGGGTAAAAACAGCAAAGCGGATTATATCCATACTGGAATTTGGTCTGAGAAAGCACTGAAAGAAGCGCAGCGCTATGGTGATATCAACGTCATTGAAGCGGGTACGCAAATTGATGGAAAACTTGCCATTGCAGACTCAAGCACTTGGAACTTATCTCAAGATGCAGCTTATGTGCATTATGTAGATAATGAAACGATTGGTGGTCTTCAGTTTTCGGCTATTCCAGAAACCAATGCGCCATTGGTTGCGGACTTGTCTTCAAGTATTTTGTCTGCACCTGTTGATGTGACTAAATTTGGTATCATCTATGCAGGCGCACAAAAGAACATTGGCCCAGCGGGTTTAACCTTGGTTATTGTTCGTGAAGATCTGTTAGATCAAGCCAAACCTGAAATTCCAAGCATCTTGAAATACGCTTCACAAGCGAAGAATGATTCGATGGTTAATACACCGTCGACCTATGCGTGGTACTTATCCGGTCTGGTATTTGAATGGTTGCTTGAACAAGGCGGTGTTGAAGCGATTCATAAAGTGAACCTTGAAAAGGCGAAACTGCTTTATGGTTATATCGATGCAAGCGATTTTTATGCAAACCCAATTGCTGTGCAAAACCGTTCAATTATGAATGTGCCGTTTACTTTGGCGAATCCAGATTTGGAAAAACTTTTCCTGAAAGAAGCTGAAGAAAACCATTTGTTGAACCTTGCGGGTCACCGCTCAGTTGGTGGGATGCGCGCAAGTATTTATAACGCGGTTCCTCTAGAAGGCGTGCAAGCCCTAGTGAATTTTATGGATGACTTTGCGAAACGAAATGCTTAAGCCATAGAGCCAGAAAAGCTAACTTAAAAGTTGTAATGCCAGTCAGTTAAGAAACGGACTGGCATTTTCTTTTAAAATTTATTAGATACGCGGAAGCGTCATCCTCAACCTGCCTAACTTTTGGCTTGGGCTGTGTTCTAACAAAAGTTGTTCAAACGAAGCAAGTGAACAGGTTTTGTGGATGACAAATGCTTTCCTTGCGAAGCTTGGCTTCTCATTTGGCTAAATAAAAGAACAGAACGAAGTTCATAAATTTGATTTAAAACAGTGAGACTCCGTTGAGAATAGCCCAACAGTAAATGCATTCTATTGAAATGCATTTACTGATCAGTCGTACATTGTTTGATGGGCTTTTTTTATTGGTTTTTTAACAGATTATCTAAAACAATCGTGACATTTTGGTGTCATGCCAATGAATTATTCACTTTATTTGTCGCCTAGTACGGACGCCCACCTGCAAGACTAATACGTTTGAGTAAGCGACGTTGATCGACAGGAAAGGGACGACGTGAATGTAGTGTCACCTGATTATCCCAAAATACAATATCTCCGGTTTCCCAGTGATGTTCATAGCGAAACTCAGGTTTGAGGATGTGCGTACGAAGTGCAGCAATCAGTTCACTGCCTTCGGTATCATCGACATTGAGTAATTCAACTTCCGAACGGGTATTGAGCCAAAGCGCTTTACGCCCAGATTCTGGATGTGTGCGGACTAAGGGATGCGGATAGGCATGCCCTAAAATGGGTTGATCTTTAAAGCGATAATAAGGGCTGTCTCCATAACCCGTATTGCCTGTATTACTTTGTGCACGGACGAATGGGTTATAAGTAATCAGCTGTAGCTGGTCGATCTGCTTTTTGACGTCATAGGGAAGCGCATCATAGGCTTTGATGGTATTGAACCAAGAGGTTTGTCCGCCGTCTTGAGGAAGCTCAAGGGCATAGAGCAGAGAGCCAAAAGAGGGAAGAGGTGTCCACTGGTGATCGGCATGTGGGGTGAGTTCGCCATGACCAGTATAGTCGCCTTGACCGACCGCATTGGAAACAGGAACCACATCGGGTGGAACACCAGTCTCAGTCTGGCTAGCAAGCACAGGATTATCTGCACTTGGGCGGAAAATAGAACCAAAATAGCTGGCAAAGGCTAAATATTGCAGATCATCCAAAGTTTGGTTTTTAAAAATTAAAATTAGATGTTCAGCCAAAGCTTGTTTCAAGCGATAGATGGTTTCTCCTGCTTGGGCTTTACGGGCATCTAAACCAAAAACCACAGCACCTAAGGCTTCTTGCGCCAGTGGGATAATTTGAATTTCTTCTGGATTTTGAAATTGTTCAGGTTGATGCCAACGCGGGGCATCATGAATCGCTTGTGAAAGTTGGGTTAATGCGGTCATTTTGATTATTTTCTCTAGATATGGGGTCTAGAGAAAATGTAATCAAAATATGTGTAATCTTAAAATTAAAAGAAGTTCTAAACTTATGAAAAAATTTAAAAAATACTAAGCTAATGATTGTGTTGCTTTTCTTTTATAATGAAATATATAGCTAAAAATATGCAGATTTAATGTGCGCAAAATGCCTGATTAAAATACTCAAACAGGTCCGGCGTATTCAGCCAAAGGCTAATTGCTAGAGCAAACAAAGCAACGATGCTAATGCCGATACCACACTTGAGCCATAGAAATGAATTAGTCATGGACAACTGCCTTCTCATCGACAAAGAAATGTACCAGTACGCCAAAAACACTCAGAATAATAGAGAACAGCCAAATCAAGTCATAATTGCCTGTCACATCATGGTTCACACCACCCAGCCATCCACCGAAAAATGAACCAACTTGATGGGTAAAGAACACGATGCCACTCAGCATGCTCAGATATTTAATACCAAACATATTGGCCACAATACCGTTGGTTAAAGGCACTGTAGATAACCATAATAAACCCATCACTACACCAAAGCTATAGATGGTGACTGTGCTCAATGGGAGCATTAAAAAGGCAATAATTGCAATGCCTCTGAGCCCATATAAGCCCATCAGCAACATTGGTTTAGAATATTTCCCACCTAGCCAGCCCGCAGTGTAAGTACCAACGATATTAAATAAACCGACCAAAGCTAAGAAAACGGTTCCTGTGGTTGCATTAAAACCATGGTCAATCAAATAGCCAGGTAAATGGATACCTATAAAGACTACTTGGAAGCCACACACCAAAAAACCAAGTGATAGGAACCAAAATGGTTTATGGTTTTTCGCAATGACTAAAATATCTTTAAAACTGAGCTGAACTTGATTGGTTGACGCATTCGGTACAACAAAGGCCGGGGCTTTGAGCATCCAGGCCAGTGGAACAATCATCGCAATTAAAATTGCACTAACGACCAACGCCGCAGACCAGCCAAAGTTTTGTAACAGCAGTAAGGTTGACGGCAGCATAATGAACTGCCCAAAAGAACCCGCTGCACTGGCAATACCCATAGCAAGGCTACGTTTTTCAGGCGGTGCAGCACGACCCACCGCAGATAACAATACAGAGAAAGAGGTGGCAGATAATGCTAGGCCCAAAATAAGACCGACACTTAAGTTGAGTAACCAACCCGTAGAGCTGACTGCCATGAGCAGCAAACCGATGGTATACAACACACCACCGACGGCAACCACGATTTTAGAGCCATATTTATCTGCTAATGCGCCTGTAAAGGGCTGCGCAGCGCCCCAAATCAGGTTTTGCATCGCAATCGCTAGACTAAAAACATTATGTCCCCAGCCAAACTCATCACTCATAGGCACAAGGTAGAGTCCAAAGCCATGTCGGACACCCAGTGATAATGCCAGAATTATTGCACTTCCAATGAGCATATAAATCAGCGGTTTGGAAAAATGAGTTTCTGACATATTTCAACCAAAAAATGAGCTTAGAGTTCGCTATATTAAGTGAATTATTTGCTGAAAGCGATGATAAAAAATTGACTATTTGATCAATAAAAACAATGAATATTCATGAAAAAAGACGACTTGGTGTCGTCTTTTTGGTAGTTGTTTGAAGCTTAGAACCGGTAGCCGACACCTGCATAAGCAAGAATTGGGTTAATTTCAATATCAGCTGTGGATTTGATCAGTTCACCGTGCGTAGCATCTTTGACGGTGATCGTAGTTTCATTTTTTAGATGGGCGTAGGACACAGAGCCGACAGCAAACCATTTATCATTAAAGTCGTAGGTGAAACCGACAGTTGCAACAGGCGCGAAGGCATCGGTTGCTTCTAGCTTAACTTTAGGATTGGCTGAACTCTTTTTCCCCTCAAGTGCTGCACCTGCATTTCCTTCTTTAATATTGGCAATCATATGACCTGCCGCAATCAAGTCTTTTTCCGTTTGTGGGTTAATTTCCAGCTCATTAAAGTAGGCATACATCATTCCAACACCGACATAGGGGCGGAATTTATTTACTCCTGTTTTACCAAAGTGATATTGGAACTCGAAAGCAGGTGTCCATGCACGTGCAGATGCCGCAGGGCCATGTGCTTCTAAGTCGGTAATGAAAATATTATTTTTTAAGTCAATATTTAAAAATTCTAAGGGTAGGTTGCCAATTTGTGGCGTCGCAACTGCGGCGAAGGGTGCATAAATTTTTCCTTTGCCTTGTAAGTCGACTTTAGGTGGAATACCGGCTTTCATCTCAAAAGAAATATTGTCGGTAAAGAAGTAGTTGGTCATGATGCCCAATGTGGTGACATCATCGGCTTCTAAACCCGTACCAGGGTTATCCCAGCTTTCAAGGCCGCTTATAGTGGATGAGCCACTTAAACCTGAACTGAGATTCCCTCCTGTTACAAACCCCAATACTTTGAGTGCATCGGCTAATAATCTTTGGTCAACATCTTCATTTAGATTATTTAAGACAGTGTCGACTTTAATATCACCATTTTTGGCTACTTCGCCTTCTTTAACAGAGGTGTTAACTCGGAAAGGTTGAGCTTTACCTTGTGGCATGACGTGTAAAGCACCGACCGATACAGAAAAGCGTTTAAATCCATCACCATCTTGTAGACTAAAATAAGGTGAATCTGCATGTGTGAGCATAGGTAAAGCAGCAATAGACGTTGCTACACAAAGCAATGTTTTTTTCATTCTGGGACTCCATGTCCAAATTAGCTATTCGTTTTTATAGAGCGTATTATTAAGGTTACTGCTACGATAAAGCTGTTGTTTTTGAAGGACATGTGTTTTTGACATTTGTGAATGTCAAAACCCGTTTTGTGTGATCGTGTTACTTGCTTGCAATTTTTGTTACAGATGAATGAATGTAATAGAGCGATACTGTTGAGTGCTTTTTGATTATAGCTATTTGTAAAATAAAGAATAAATTTAAAATTCAATATTTGCTTAGTCATAAAAAAGACCACCTCAAGGTGGTCTTTTTGACAGATGGCATCATACTTCATGCCAATGACAGCAATTAAGACTGAAAGCGTGATAAATCTTCTTCAGGACGTGCAGTTAAAACTTCAACCCCATTTTTAGTGACTAATAATGTATGTTCATACTGTGCAGACAAGCTATGGTCTTTCGTCACTACCGTCCATTTATCGCCCAATAATTTAGTTTTCCAGTCACCACCATTGACCATTGGCTCAATGGTAAAGGTCATGCCTTCTTCTAAGATCATGCCTGAGTTTGGTTGACCATAGTGTAAGACTTGAGGTTCGTCATGGAACACAGTTCCAATACCGTGACCACAGTATTCACGCACGACACCAAAACGTTCCGATTCGACATATTGTTGAATGGCATGACCAATGTCGCCAATGGTTGAACCTGGCTTCACTGTTGCTATTCCACGGTACATCGCTTCTTGTGCCACTTTACATAAACGATTCGCGAGAATAGAAGTCTCGCCACCGACGATGTACATCATGTTGGTATCGCCGTGGAAACCATCTTTAATGACCGTCACATCAATATTTAAAATATCGCCTTTTTTCAACACTTTTGCATCTGAAGGAATGCCGTGACAGACCACATGGTTTACAGAAGTACAAATCACATGTTGGAAAGCAGGGCGACCCGGTGCTGCACCGTAACCTAAACATGCTGGAATCGCGTCTTGTTTATTGACAATATAATCGTGACAAATCGTATCTAACTCAAGTGTAGTCACACCTGGTTTAATATGTGGCTTGATCATATCCAAAACTTCAGCCGCCAGTCGTCCAGCCACACGCATCTTTTCGATGTCTTCAGCGCTTTTGATGAGTCGACGGGGTGCTTCGTAAGTACTGTTCATGATCTCTAAAAACTTTTGGAAATTTGTGTGTGACTATGGTATAAATAGCCGCCCATTTTATCAAATGCTTTTTCGTGAATAAATTTCACGGGCTTTGTGCGATGGGGCAATAAAATCCGCACATATATCGACACATTTCTCTGGGTGCCCGTTAGGGTGGAGGATGCGGATATATGGAGGCCTAACCCAAACTTTAAGGTAAAGAAAATGGCAGATTACAACGTAAGCATGCGCGACCTTCTTCAAGCAGGCGCACACTTCGGTCACCAAACACGTTTCTGGAACCCAAAGATGCGTCAATACATCTTTGGTGCGCGTAACAAAATTCACATCATCAACCTTGAGCACACTGTTCCTGCGTTAAATGATGCTTTGAACTTTGTTAACAACCTTGCTAGCAAAAAGAATAAAGTATTGTTTGTTGGTACGAAACGTGCTGCTTCTAACATCATCCGTGAACAAGCACAACGTGCTGGTCAACCATATGTTGATCACCGTTGGTTAGGTGGTATGTTGACGAACTGGAAAACACTTCGCCAATCTATCAACCGTCTTAAAGACCTTCAAACTCAATCTCAAGATGGTACTTTCGCTAAGCTTACTAAACGTGAAGCTTTAGAGCGTACTCGTGAGATGGAAAAACTTGAACGCGCTTTAGGCGGCGTTAAGAACATGGGTGGTTTACCTGACGCATTATTCGTAATCGACGTTGATCACGAAGCAATTGCAATTAAAGAAGCTAAAAACCTTGGTATTCCTGTAATCGGTATCGTTGATACAAACTCTAACCCAGACAACGTAGACTACGTTATCCCGGGTAATGACGATGCGATCCGTGCAGTTACTTTGTATGCTTCTGCTATGGCTGATGCGATTCTTGCTGGTAAAGAATATGCTCAATCACAAGCAAATGCACAAGCTAAAGTTGAAGAAGCTAAAGAAGCTCCTGAGGCTTAATGCGTTTGACGTAAGCTTGTCATTTTTGCGACATGTGATGGTGGCAAAGTAAGCGTCATGTATGCAGACGGCCCAAGAGACAGCTCTGGGCCGTTTCTGTTCTAAAAAGAATTCATTTTCTACCGTATTTAGGAGATTGACATGACTGCAGTTACAGCAAGCATGGTTAAAGAATTGCGCGATCGTACTGGTCTTGCAATGATGGAATGTAAAAAAGCATTAACAGAAGCGAATGGTGACATCGAATTAGCGATTGATAACCTTCGTAAATCTGGTCAAGCTAAAGCGGCTAAAAAAGCGGGTAACATTGCAGCTGATGGCGCAATCACTATCGCTCAAGACGGTAACAAAGCGCTTCTTTTAGAAGTAAACTGCCAAACTGACTTCGTTGCTAAAGACGAAAACTTTGCTGGTTTCTCTGCTCAAGTTGCTGCTGCTGCGTTAGCTGCTGGCGAAACTGATGCTGCTAAAATTGCTGAATTGAAACTTGAAGATGGTGCAACTGTAGAAGAAGCGCGTATTGCTCTTGTTCAAAAAATCGGTGAAAACATCCAAGTTCGTCGTGCTCAAATCATTGAAGGCGAAAACCTTGCAGTTTACAAACACGGTTTAAAAATCGGTGTTGTTGTATCTTACACAGGTGATGCTGCGACTGGTAAAGGTATTGCAATGCACGTTGCTGCGTTCAACCCAGTTGCTATCTCTGCTGAAGGTGTATCTGCTGAACTTATCGCTAAAGAGAAAGAAATTGCTGAAGCTAAAGCAATCGAATCTGGTAAGCCTGCAAACATCGTTGAGAAAATGGTCACTGGTTCAGTTGAGAAATACTTGAACGAAGTTGCGCTTGATCGTCAAATGTACGTAATCGACAACGACAAGAAAGTTGCTGACGTTCTTAAAGCAACTGGTACTACAGTTGTTCAATTCGCTCGCTTTGAAGTGGGTGAAGGTATTGAGAAAAAAGTTGAACTTTCTTTCGCTGAAGAAGTTGCTGCTGCTCAAGCTGCTGCAAAATAATTGAAAAATTATTTTGAGTAAAAAAAGCCCCTTTGGGGCTTTTTTTATACAATTAATAAAAATAAAACGAGGAAGTAGATAAGTGGCCAACAAAACCAACCTGAGTATTGGTGCGGTGATCGTACTTTTGATTGCTGCATATTTCGGAATCGATCTTCAAGAAAATCAATTACAAACATCGACACCATCAGTCGCGGTAGAGCCCTCTACACAGACCAGCCAACCGCAAAATCAAGTGCTTGATGGCACAACAAAAATTGCCCAAGCGTTTCAAAGTCGGAAAAGTAATATTCAAGTTCAATCACAAGGGCGTGTTGTGGCTGTGCTTAAAGATGATAATGACGGTACTCGTCATCAAAAATTTATTGTAGAACTTTCTAATGCAATGACGGTTTTGATTGCACATAATATTGATTTAGCACCACGTATTGAACGCCTACAAAAAGGCGATACCGTTGGTTTCAATGGTGAATACGAATATAGTGAAAAAGGCGGGGTGATCCACTGGACACATCACGACCCACAACAGCGCCATGAAGGTGGTTGGTTAAAACACCAAGGAAAAACCTATCAGTAGTAGAGCAATTTTGTTCTATACGTTTTGCTGAATCGCAGTATGCTGAGTGTTCAGGAGAGGCCAACTCATGCACGAAATCAGACCTAGTGAATTTGTAAATTACCATCATGTTCAAGAACTTGATGGTCTTGAAATGTTAAAAGCCTCCTATCAACATACGCAGTTTTCAAAACATACCCATGAAGGCTACTGTATTGGTTTAATTGATGAAGGTGCGCAGTCTTTTTTACGCACAGGAAATCAGCATATTGCGCCGCAAGGCGATATTATTTTAGTGAATGCTGATGAAGTACATACGGGTTCTTCTGCTGTTGAAACTGGTTGGTGTTATCGGGCAATTTATCCGACCCCTGAAATGATTCAAGAAGTGAGTCAAGATTTTTTTCATGAAGCCGGTACTATGCCATGGTTTCCGCAAGCTGTAGTTCATGATGAAGGATTAGCGGAACAATTGAATTTACTATTCGATTTGTTGCTACAGCCAAAAAATACACTGTTTAAACAGAGCTTATATATTTCAACTTTGGCTTATTTATTAAGTCGTTATAATCAATCTAAAAAAATATTAAAAGACTTGCCTGAAGCGCAGCGTAAAGTGGTCTTGGTACAAGAACTACTTGCTGCGGAACCTGAAAGAGAGCATCAATTGGCCGAACTCGCCGCTGTCGTCGGGATGAGCCCATGGCATTTACTACGTCAATTTAAAAAGTTTACTGGACTTCCACCTCATGCATGGTTGGTGCAATTTCGTTTACGTAAGTCTTTGTATTTACTTAAACAAGGCTGCGAGATTGCGACAGTCGCGCAACTCTGTGGTTTCTCTGATCAAAGCCATTACACTCGTCATTTTAAAAAGTCATTGGGTTGTACGCCTGCGCAATATCTGGCACATAAAATTTAAAATAACAGCAATTTCATACAAGAAAGCTATCTAAGGTATGCCGCATATTGACTCTAGCGAATTGAAAAATGGAGTCTGCTGTGCAGTCGCAATTGATCCAACAAAACAGTTTAGGTTTTTTCCGTGGCGTACAGGATATGTTGCCGCTTTCAGTCGCCGTTATTCCATGGGGAATATTGGCAGGCTCAGCAGCGATTAATGCGGGCCTGAGTGTCATGCAAGCTGTAGGCATGTCAGCGTTAGTGTTTGCAGGTGCGGCACAATTGGTCAGTTTGAGTATGCTCATGACGGGTGCATCTTTACTGAGTATTCTGATCACCGTGTTTTTCCTCACCAGCCAGCACTTTATTTATGCACTGAGTCTAAGAGAAGAGGTGAAGCCGTGGTCACTGAAAAGAAGACTGAGTATCGGTTTTTTACTGACCGATGAGCTCTACGCCACCGCGATGCTGAAGGAAAAGCTGTCTTATGCCTATATGTTAGGTGCAGGATTCAGCTTTTATGTCAGTTGGGTGCTGTTTAGTTTAATGGGTATTTTTCTTGCGAATAATGTGCCTGATCTTTCAAATCTCCACTTGGAATTTTCAATTGTGGTGGTGTTCTTGGTTATGGCAGTGATGCTGATTCACAATAAAGCCGCAATTTATGGTGTTGTGAGTTCCTCGATCATGGTGCTGATTTTGAGTTGGTTAGAACTCGGATCAGCTATTTTGCTGGCTGGGTTTAGTGGGATGTGGGTTGCTGCGTTTTTTGATCAAGCGGAGGACTAAAACATGACCTGGTTATTTGTTTTGAGTTTGACCTGTGTGACTTTTTTTAATCGGTATTTATTTTTAGAACCAAAAACTCAAATTCGGCTGCCTAAATTTGCGACACGCATGCTGAAATATGCGGCGCCTTGTCTGATGGTTTCGATTTGTTTGCCACTGGTTTTTTTTGAAGGTGGGCACTGGAAAGGGATATTTGAAAATAGCTATTTTTATGGTGCAATTTTTACGCTGTTAATCACTCTTTTGACGAGAAAATTATTGCTCAGTATTTTGCTGAGTTTAGGATTTTTTTACGGTCTGAATCTGTTATTCGATTTCTAGCATTTCATCAGCAAATAGGCCCATAAAATACCGAAAAAAGCATGAAAAAGTGCGAGAGCCCGATCTTTTTCATTGCTTTTAAATTTGTGTTGCCCTAAATGCTCACCTTTTGCGATTTTTTCTATGTCTATCAAATTGGCGTAGCTTTGATTGGGGAACTAAAAAAGTTGAAAATAGAGCAAATGAGGCAGGGTTTGAGAACTTTGAAGAAATAAGAAGGTTTTCTTTTGAGTTTTGGTTCATAAAACTGCCCTAATTATACAAAAACAAGCAGGGCAATAGTGAATCTAATATCGCAAAAATGGCGCTTAATTTACTAGGTAATTCCTAAAATCATTCTAATTTGACGAATGCAGAAAACTACAGTTCAGGGTAGGCAGAAAAATTGGCTTTGATCAGATAAGAATGAGCTGTGAAAACACTTAGTTCAGATAGTCTTCCAATGCTGCAAAAATTGTGGGCGCACTAAGCTAAAAAATCGGATCAATTATTTTTTATTTTATTCAAACTGAGCATCTGGGATAGGCAAGTGATGGAGATCGCTCTATTGGGTGTTATGTAAATATGGGGCATTAAAAAAACCACATTACTGTGGCTTTGCTGTCAAATGCGTGTTGTAGGGACGAGTCTTAAGAGTTTGGTCCATCAATACGTTCAATGCTGACTTTCGCAGTACCTGCATTGGTAATACCTAGTTGCTTAGCAGCACCATAAGAAAGATCGAGTACACGGTTACCGTGGAATGGGCCGCGGTCATTTACTTTAACCACAACACTTTTACCATTGGTTTTATTCGTTACACGAATAAAGCAGTTTAGCGGCAAGCTACGGTGAGCTGCAGTTAATGCATTCATATCGAATGTTTCACCGCTTGCTGTTTTACGACCGTGGAACTGACGACCATACCAAGACGCCATGCCCGTTTGACTAAACTTACGTACTGTATTTGATGCAACAGTATTTAACTTTTCAATCACTGAAGGCTCTTCTTCAGGGATCTCAATTTTTGCAGCGATTGTTTCGCGACGAATTTTATCGCCTGAACGTTCAGTGATTGAAAGGCTATTTAAATTTGAGAAGTGTGAGTTGAAGCCTTGAGCATCTTTATTCAAGACACGCGCAGCTAGGCGAGAGTTATCGTTATCATTGGTAAATGATGACTGAACCATCTCTGCTTGCGATTGGCTCAGCGCGATGGTCGAGGCAATGGCCAGTATATATTTAAGTGAAGACTGCATTTATAAACTCCAAAAGACAATACTTTTTTCTTTAAACTAAGTGGTTGAAAGATAAAAAAACTTGCCTGTTAATTCACTTTTGCAACAACATTTGACGAAATGGATAATATTCATGCAGCCATAAGCATGTCTAGTGTTTAATTAAAATAATGATAAAAACTACATAAACTGAACATTTTTTGATTAAAAAATAATCAATATTGTAACAAGGTGTGAAAAATGCCGAAATTTACATCATTTTAAACTATTTTTTTATTGACATCTCAAGCTTGAGTAAAAAGCTAGCCCTATCGGCTAGCAATTTCAGCCCCTAATTGCCACACTGCAGTCGCATACATACGGCTCTTGTTATAGGTCGTAATCACCTGAAAGTTAGGGTAAGTGATGTAATAACTTTGCCCATAATTTTCCTGTAGTTGGATCACATTCACCATATCTAAATCATCGATTTTGACAATCGGATTGGTCGGTTGAATGCCCTGATTTTTTAAAACGCCATAAGGTGTCGGTAAAGTTAAATCTTTGGCGATGACCGATTCAGGATTTGAGCCACTATAGCGTGCTGCGAATCCAATCGGCTGATTACGTTGCCAGCCATGATTTGCTAAATAGTTGGCAATTGAACCAATCGCATCGACTGCTGAATTTCGTAAATCGACATGACCATTGCTGTCATAATCCACACCAAACTTTGGAATGTTGCTTGGCATAAATTGTGGGTAGCCAACTGCACCTGCATATGAACCTACAACTGAGTTGGTTGGCACGCCATCTTTATAGCTCCATGCGATTAAAGCACTGAGTTCATCTTGGAAATATTGCTTACGACGTTCGTAACCAAAACCTAAAGTTGCTAAAGCATCACGGGTAACAAAATTACCTTTGTTCGTCCCAAAACCCGTTTCTACCCCTAAAATGCCGAGAATGACTGATTGCGGAACACCAAATTGTTGTTCGGCGCGATTTAAAGTATCTGCGTACTGTGCTTTGAAACGGACACCACGTTGAATGGTACTTTCTGCCATAAAGTTGGTTTTATATTCGTACCACGGTTTACTTTCACCAGGGCGGTTCATAATGTTGATGATGTTGGGTACATTTTTAGAACCACTCATCGCCCAATCAACTTGCTCAGCAGACAGACCATAATTCTGCATGGTTTTTTGTTTAAAGCTGAAATAGTCAGGATGGGAAGCAAAATCGTTTGCTTGGCAAAAACTGGTGATCGACAAAGCGCCAATCAATAAAGGTAAACGTTTAACTTTGTTATAAAAGTTTAAATTTAACATAGAAGTCTAATTTCCAGAGTCGTTATTGGCAGTGGAGCAAAGCGAATAGGGGAATGCCCATAGTTCGCGTTTCTGTTATGTCGAAATTCTTGTGAACGGAGTCTAGCGTGAATAGGCTTTAAGATAACATTGTCTGTACTGAAGCGGGCAAATAGGTATACAAAAAAAGACAAACTCAGCCTATATAAAGGACAGATTATTCAAAATGGCGCAGATTTTTAGGCAGAGTATTTACGTGACTATATAAGTCAAGTTTTACTGACTGATATAAAAGTCTTTCATATGTAGAAGCAATTAAAATTGTAGTGTTTAGAGTCTAGTGACAATGACAAAAAGATCTGGTCTTAGCTTATATATAGCCTTTATATATAGCTCTATATAAAGAGCAAGAAATCACAGCTTAGAAACAAAAATGACCCTACACAAGTAGAGTCATTTTGATCTGAAAAGTCTTGAAGACTTTTAGTACTTAAGCATGAAATAAGGTGTCGTGATATTCAGCTAAAGCTAAAAGTTCATCTTTGGTTAGATTGGGGATGATTTTATTGGCAGCAATATGCACTGCTTTAATGACAGCTACAGAACCGATATCGGCCGCTTTACGCTTAATCATGCCCAAATCGAGGGTTTTATTAAAGTCATTCATAAAGTGGCGTACAGTCGCTTCAGCAAACTGTTTATACAGTTCGGTTAACGCGGCTTTATCTACTTCATTGCCTGCTTTAATTTCAGCATAGTTATATTTGAGGCTGGTCACTAAGTTTGCATCTAACGCTTCACCCACACGGAACTGACCTTCAGCATCTTTAAACAAGCTTTTTTCAGAAAACTGAATCGATGCTTGAACCACATCATTCGATGATTTGCCTAAAAGCTGCTTCAACAAAACCGCAACTGTTGACTTAATATAGCCAGCCAGCTTCTCGGCTGTGTCACGTTTATCACTCGGTGGAAAACGGCGAACTAACTCAGTCAAAATGGCATCAATAATTTCATCATTGATGAGGAGTGCTGTTTTATCTCGAAGTGGATATAAAGGTTCACTTGAGTCTTTCTTCTGCTGAGCAGTTTGAATAGTCTGTAAAAGTTCAGTCGATGGAATAAAACCAAAAAATGGCATCGTGTATTAACCTCAATGTTCTTTATTTTATTGTCGCGCCAATCGAATTGGGCGGGGCATCCATGACACATCTGACACACGACAAGGGTTAATGTCTAAACCACCACGGCGTGTATAAGCTGCGTACACCATCAGCTTTTCAGGTTTCAAATTTTGCCAAATATCGGCAAATATTTGTTCCACACATTGTTCGTGAAAACCGTTGTGCTGACGATAAGAGATAATATAAGCCAGTATGCTGTTATAACAAGGCTTTTTACCTTTATATCGGATAAATACCGTGCCCCAATCAGGTTGTCCAGTGACCGGACAGTTACTTCTGAGTAAATGTGAGTAAATCTGTACTTCAACACCTTCCGCAGCATCATCTAATGCCAACAGATTAGCATTGGGGTGATTTTCCAATTGGGTCGGAATCAGTTCATCTATACAGATACCTTCAGGTTGACTAATTTCCACGTCATCGACATGGAAAAGATCAATATTCACATCTGCGCCAGCGGCTACAGATAAATCCTGCTCAACCGTTGCTTTAAATGCCGCTTTAGACTCAAACTGAGTAAAGTTCATGCTATTAAAGTAAAGCTTTAATGACTTTGACTCAATGAGGTTGGGCGAGGTGGCAGGCAGACTGATACGACCAATGGCAACTTGCGGAACACCATGGTGATTTAACCAAGAAATTTCAAAAATATGCCACCAGTCTTTACCCTGTTGAATACCTTCAACATGTGCATAGTGCTCACGTGCTGTAGCACGGGCAATGGGAAAAAGAATATCGGGTTGATAAGTTGTAGGGTAATTGGTGTCTTTACCCAAAAGAGAATGTTCTACACTCATTATTCACGCATTCCTGAACCACGAGAAAGTAAATAGTAAGCAATGCCATAAAGCACTGCACAGCATATGGTCATAACAGACAGGGAGACGACGACGTTAACATCGCTATGACCTAAGATGCCGAAACGAAAAGCATTGACCATATATACAATTGGATTGATCAACGATAAATTTTGCCAAAAAGGGCTGAGTGCTGAAATGGCATAAAATACGCCACCTAAATAAGTTAAAGGCGTCAGCACAAAGGTTGGGATGATGGAGATGTCATCAAAAGATTTGGCATACACCGCATTGATAAAACCACCCAGTGAAAATAAGAACGAGGTGACCAAGACGGTGTAAATAGTAACAAACCAATTGGTAATATAAAGGTCAGTAAAAAATAAACTCATGGCTGTCACAATGATACCGACCAAGACCCCACGACACACACCGCCTAAGACAAAGCCCCATAAAATGGCATGCAAAGGTACAGGACTCATGATCAGCTCTTCAATACTTTTTTGAAATTTGGCACTAAAAAAGCTTGAAGAAACGTTAGCATAACTGTTGGTAATCACCGCCATCATAATCAGTCCAGGCACGATGAACTGCATATAGCTAAATCCGCCCATCTCACCAATACGAGAACCGACCAAATTGCCAAATATCACAAAGTACAAACTCATGGTAATGGCAGGTGGAAGCAAGGTTTGAGGCCAGATGCGCATAAAGCGGCGAATTTCTTTATGCACTAGAGTATATAAAGCTACGCTAAGTTGATTTAAGTTCATGGCGTAGTTCCTTCGAGATTTTTTTCGACCATCTTCACAAACAGTTCTTCTAAACGGTTGGATTTGTTTCGCATACTGCGGACTTGGATTCCTTGTGATTCAAGCAATTGAAATAAGTCATTGAGGGTATGCGCTCTATCCATGGTCACTTCTAAAGTCACGGCATCGACTAAATGGAAACGAACTCCAATGATGTCGATATGAATCGGCTCAATCGGTGCAGCTAAATCAAAAATAAAGGTTTCCTCATTGAGCTGATTGAGGAAATTTTTCATGCTGGTATCTTCTTTAATCACACCACGGTCAATAATGGCAATTCGACGACACAGCATTTCCGCTTCTTCTAAATAGTGTGTGGTTAAAATGATCGATGTGCCTTTATTGTTCATTTCTGTGAGGAAGTCCCACATCGAACGACGTAGCTCAATATCAACCCCTGCTGTGGGTTCATCTAAAATAAGGAGTTTTGGTTCATGCATCATGGCACGGGCAATCATCAGGCGGCGTTTCATACCGCCTGAAAGCATACGGGCTTGAACGCCGCGTTTTTCCCATAAGCCGAGTTTTTCTAAATATTCTTCGGCTCGAACTTCCGCAATTTTTTTAGGAATACCATAATAGCCGGCTTGTGTGACTAAGATATCGAAGGTTTTTTCAAACTGACCGAAGTTAAACTCTTGAGGTACAACCCCTAAGCACTGTTTGGCTTGAGAGGGGTGCGTGTCGAGATTATGTCCAAAAATTTCGACAGTGCCTGAGGTTTTCTTGGTCAATGAGCTGATAATACCAATCGTTGTAGATTTGCCTGCACCATTTGGTCCAAGAAGGGCATAGAACTCACCTTCAGGAACAGTTAAATCGATGCCTTTTAAGGCCTGAAACCCATTTTTATAGGTTTTGGACAAATCTCTTAACGTCAATGCATCAGTCATGAAATTCTCGAATGATTAATAGTGGCACTATTGTGAGCGATTATGCCTAATAAACCAAGTAATCTACTCGCAATTCTGTGTTGCAGATATGGAACATTGTATAAAGCATAAGCAGGAAAATCACTCTAAGCTAGATAGATGCTTTACCTTGTGATTTTTTTTGATATGATGTGCTCGCGCGCTCATAGCTCAACTGGATAGAGTACAGGTCTCCGAAGCCTGTGGCGTGGGTTCGAGTCCCGCTGAGCGCACCATTTTCTTATTACATACCTTCCGAAGTTATCTAAAATATATTAAAAAATACAGTTTCAATCTCTATTTTCTTTCATCTTGTCCAAATTTATTTCAGTTTTACCGATATTTATTTATTACAGTATTTTAAAAAGTACAAAATCAAAATCAACGTAAAAAGCACAAGATATTTATTTCAATATAATACTCATGGGGAATAGAGTGAAAAAAACAGCAAGAACTACCGCTAAACTTAAAATTATTGCGAATCAAAGTATGGGCTACCCAATAAGAAGTTAATTATATGGATCAAGGTCGCCCCAAAGAGCCTAATGACTTTTGGTAAGCGAGTACTTCTTCAAATGAATTGAGGCTATGGTAAGTCAAACGTGAGTTTTGAATATCTACTATTTGTGGCAACAGATCGTTGAAACAGCGTTTTAAGCTGAATTGTTGTTGGTGTAAATGCTTATTTAAGGTTTCTAGGCTATTGCGTTTTAACAAGCAAAAAGGATAGAGCGCTTGTCCATTGATATTCGGGTAGACAACAGAAGAGTGCGGATGTTGTTCTAATGTGTGATGCAGGCGCGGTAATATATCTTGTGGAATGTCGGTAATATCACACGGAATAAATAAAATATAATCAGCTCGCACATATGACCATGCCGTTTGCATACCGATTAAAGGCCCTAAAAAACCGGCACTATTATCTTTGAAGCAGCGAATATCAGGAATCAACTCACTATATTGCGCATAATCGCGATGACTATTGATCCATATTTCCTGTACGTAGCCTTGAAAGGCATTAATTATTTTTAACAACTGCACTTCATGGTCAAATCTTTGCAAAAGCTTATTGACCCCATTCATTCGTGTGGCTTTACCACCCGCTAAAATCACCAGTGCTGTTGCTGGGTAGTTTTGCATGATTTTGACCTAACATCCGTGTGTAAGGATATCAATAATGATCGTTCAATATTGAGATGTACGGTCTACGACAAAGCTGTCCAAGCCTTAGACCGTTTGCAAAAAAGCATTTGGTTTGGATCACTATCCAATCTATGTTCTTAGAGTGAGATGAAATCGACATAGTCCAATGTTACAGGGGCATCAGATCGAGCAGGGATTCGAACTATACTATTGGCTCGATTTAAGTTACTGAGCATGTGGGATTGTTGTTTGCCGAGTTTGGAAACGGTTAATTGTCCAAACTCATTGACATCTAATACCATTCGAACCAGTTGTTCACGGCTGTCTTGTTTGATGCTGTCGCTGAAGCGAGCTTTTTTCCAAGCAGGTGCAGGAGACGTAACTCCCTGTAAAGCGGCCAATAGTGTCGATACATGTACAGCAAGACAGGTGAGTACAGCAGCAGGGTTCCCAGGCAAGCCAATCAAATAAGAATGATGACTGTCTGTTTGATATTCAGCAAAATACAGTGGTTTACCCGGTTTTTGTGCAACTTGCCAGAAAATCTCTGTTGCACCTAAAGCCATTGAAACAGGTCGAATCAAGTCATAATCGCCAACCGAAACACCGCCTGTGCTAATGACCACGTCATAATGATTCATGGCATTCGAGAGCGCTTGTGTGAGTATCTTCTCATCATCAATCACATGCTCTAAATGGACTTCAGCAAAACCGTGTTCTTTGAGCCAAGTGAGGATCATTGGCGCATTGGCATCGAACACTTTAGATTCATTGTCCAGTTGCGTACTGACTTCATCACCAGTAATAAGCACTGCAATTTTAGGTTGGCGATAAACCTCGACATGCTGAACACCCGCCATACTGAGTGCCGCAATTAAACCGCTGCCTAAACGCTGGCCTTGTTGCGCAAGTGTTGTCCCGACGGATAACTCCTCACCTTGATAACGAATGTCTGCGCCTTTGTCCAAAGCTTGAGTTAGAGTCGCTTGATCATGGCTACGCGTGATAATTTCCTGTCGAGCCACAGTATCTGCTGAGTTTGGTAGTTTGCCCCCAGTAAAAATACGCACGGTTTGTCCTGCTTGAATCTCAATATGTTCTTCAACACCTGCACGAATTTCACCAACCAATTCAAAGCGAGTAATTCCAGCTTGCAAGTCTTCAGAGCGCAGCGCATAGCCGTCAACCGCACTTTGGGTAAATAGAGGCAAGGCAACTGTTGATAAAACATCTGCCGCAAAAACATATCGATGTGCCTGTACTAAAGGCAAAGTAACGACAGGCAATGTTTGGACGGCGCTATAGTGTTCAAGAGCTTGATCGAGTGTAATTAAACCAACGCCAGAGCAACTCATTCATAACCTCCCGGATGGGGTAGATCACGGCAGACATCAAAAATATGAACCAAAGCAGGTAAAATGGCTGCCATAGATTCACTTGCACCGCCACGGCTGCCCGGCAGGGTAATCACCAATGAACGATCGATAAAACCTGCAACGCCACGTGACATCGCAGCATAGGGGGTACGTTTTTGTCCGAAAGCACGTGCGGCTTCCATCAGCCCGTTGAGCTCACGTTCAAGTAAAGGCTCAAGTGTGTCTACTGTAATGTCACGCTTGCCGATGCCTGTTCCACCCACAGTAATAATACAGGCATAAGATTGGGTGAGCTCTAAGACCAATGCTTTTAACTGATCGGCTTCATCAGGTAAAATTTGATAATGAATCGGATCAAAACCTGCTTCGGTTAAGGTCTCGACGACAGAACGGCCAGCTGTATCGGGTTTACGACCTGCGGCAACGGTATCCGACAGAACCAGTACTGCCGCAGAAACAGGCTGACGCAAATGACGTTTAAAGTGCGATTTTCCGCCTTTTTTCAGATCGAGTTTACATTGCTGAATGATCAGCTCATGCGGTTCGCAATGGGGTTTGAGCATGTCGTAAATGGTAAGAGCCGCAATACTGGCAGCGGTTAACGCTTCCATTTCTACACCTGTCGGCCCAATCGTTTCAACGGTTGCACGAATAACCACACGGTCGACAAGCAGTTCAAAATCAACATCGGCACGGTAAATAGGCAGGGGGTGGCACAGCGGAATCAGTTCATCGGTACGTTTTGCGGCTAAAATTCCAGCAATGCGGGCTGTTTTGAGAGCATCACCTTTTTCGGTATTGCCGTCGGCAAGAAGTTGTAAACAATGTGCAGGGGCAAGCAGTTCAGAGCTTGCAGTTGCAACGCGATAGCTTTCTGGCTTCATGCCAACGTTTTTCATAAAGTATTCCGAAACATTGAAGTGTTGATCTAAAGTGAAACTGTTCAATCAAGAGAAAAAGTTTATGACGTATTTAGATAACACAAAAATAAAAGCGGATACAGTCGAATGACTGACAAACTCAAAATTAACCAGTTGATTACCCCCCTATGGCATGCATACTGATTTTGCGCGTTGGGGCATGTTGATGTTCAATAAACCCTGCTTTTTTATGCCACACAGCATTGAGAATCTGGGCTTGTAATAAAGCGGAATCTTTTTGTTGAAGTAAATGACGCAGCGGTGTTCCCCTATTGGCAAATAAACAGGTAAAAAGCTCTCCCGTTGCAGTGATACGTAAACGGTCGCAGCTTTGACAGAACGGTTTGCTGATGGTGGAAATAATGCCTAATGTGTACTGATCATTAAGCAGATAAATGGTTGCAGGGTCATGTTGTCTGGCTTGTTTCTGAATCTGAAAATGAGGATTAAGTGTTTGGATAATGTCATCTTCAGTGATGACTTTTTGAGGCTGCCAGTGCTCAGGTTGATCTAAAGGCATATATTCAATAAAACGTAATGCGATCTTCTGTTGATAAGCCCATTGGGTCAGTTCAAGCACTTCATGATCATTTTGTCCTGCGACTAAAACACAGTTCAATTTTATCGGCAGATTGGCTTGTTGTGCGGCTGCAATGCCTTCGAGAACAGGTGCTATCGGACGTTTGGTCATGTTCATAAACGTGTCTGTATGAATGCTATCGAGACTGATATTGAGATCATCTAGTCCCGCTTCTTTTAGCGCTCGTGCATACTTGTTTAAATAGAAAGCATTACTGGTCATGGAAATACGTTCTAAGCCCTGTACCTTGAGCCGATTTAAAGCATCAATAAAATTGACCACGCCTTGACGCATCAAAGGCTCGCCACCTGTTAAGCGAATGTGCCGAATACCTAAACTGACCATCATTTCACAAAATGTTAACAGCTCTTCAAAGCTTAAGATGTCCTTTTTGGCCAACCATTCAGGTATATCGGGCATGCAATAACTACAACGAAAGTTACAGCGATCTGTCAGAGAGATTCGGAGTTTATGTTTATGACGGCCAAATTGATCGATCAGTTGCGCTGACATATGTTCTAAGGGCGTAGTAGTCGAACCGTCCATAGTCGCTCCACTTCGTATTTACATACGATTTAGTTTTTATAAGAAGAGTATGAAATGTTTTATTTCAAAGATCAAACGGAGTCTTGAAGCTGTTTAGTTCGTTCATTTCCAAAAATTGAGTGGGTGTTCCTCGAACACGATCCATCAAGTCTTTGCCTTTTGTAATAATTCATCTATTGAAATTGCATGCCAAAAGGGTGATATTTTTGATCAAAAGTGTTTTTGGAATTGTGCCAAGAAATGCGGGCATGGTGAATAAGAAATAGACAACAAAAAAGGGATGAGAAATCCAAATCGCTTGCAAATGCTTTGAGCAAAGCGAACAGTGAATTGATCATTGCAGAACTTTTTACCGAAGACAATTATTGAGGGCGGTGAGATGGAAAACACTGAAGAAAAAAAGCATGACGATGAAGAAACCAGCTATGCACGAATAGAGCCTTATACCAATCCTGCGGGTGGTTGGGGCGCATTATTAAGTGTTGCAAGAAACTTGAAAAGACAGGAAGTTTTCAAAAAAGGTGCGATTACGCTTCTCAATATTAACCAACCCACAGGTTTCGACTGTCCAGGCTGTGCATGGCCTGAAAAAAAAGATGCGCATGCCTTTAACTTTTGTGAAAATGGTGCGAAAGCCGTTGCCTTTGAAGCCACTTCAAAACGTGTTACGCCTGAATTTTTTGCGACCCATACAGTCAGCTGGCTGTCTGAGCAAAGTGATTTCTTGCTTGAGGATTCAGGTCGCCTAACCGACCCAATGCGCTATGACAGCGCAACCGATAAATATGTACCCATCTCATGGGATGATGCTTTTGCCTTAATTGCAAAACATTTACATGCCTTGGATAATCCAGATCAAGCAGCATTTTATACTTCGGGTCGTGCCAGTAATGAAGCGGCTTTTCTGTATCAACTCTTTGTCAGAGCTTACGGAACCAATAACTTCCCAGACTGTTCCAATATGTGCCATGAAACCACTAGTGTAGGATTATTGGATTCGATTGGACTCGGTAAGGGCACAGTCACTTTGGAAGATTTTGACAGTGCCGATGCGATTTTCAGTTTTGGGCATAATCCGGGCACCAACCATCCGCGGATGTTGGGGACTTTACGTGAAGTGTCGCGCCGTGGTGGCAATATTGTTGCAATTAACCCCTTAAAAGAACGTGGTTTAGAACGTTTCCAAGATCCGCAAGCGCCTGTTGAGATGATGACCAATGGCAGTACGCCCATTAGTCGTTATTATTTTCAACCCAATGTGGGAGGTGACTATGCACTCATGTTCGGGATGCTAAAACATCTACGTGAATGGGATATTGAAGCACTGGCAGCCGGGAAAAAGAGCGTATTTGATCGTTCATTTATTGAGATGAACACGGTTGGTTTCGATGCCATGATGGAAGAAGTGGATCGTACTGCGTGGTCCGATATTCATGCACATACGGGACTTAGCCCTGAGCATTTAGAATCTTTATCTAAAATGTATTTGGATGCCAAAACGGCCATTTTCTGTTGGGGCATGGGGATTACACAGCATCGACACGGGACTGCGAATGTACATATGCTGGCGAACTTAATGTTGGCAAGAGGGCATATTGGTCGTCCAGGGGCAGGTTTAGCTCCGATTCGCGGGCACAGTAATGTGCAAGGCGACCGAACTATGGGGATTAATGAATTACCAAGCCCTAAATTACTCGACAATATTGATCGAGTTTTTGGCATTAAGTCGCCACGACATCATGGTTTTGGGGTGGTGGATACCATTAAGGCGATGTATGAAGGTGATGTAAAAGTCTTTATTGGTTTGGGCGGCAATTTTGCTGTTGCCACTCCAGATACACCGTATACACAAGAAGGCTTACGTCGTTGTGATTTGACGGTACAGATTGCAACCAAGCTGAATCGTAGCCATTTGGTTTGTGGTAAAGAGGCATTACTTTTACCCTGTTTGGGCCGTACCGAAGTTGATATGCAACAGCATGGGCCGCAGGCAGTGAGCGTTGAAGATTCCATGAGTAATGTGCATCTTTCAGCAGGGCGTAATGAGCCTGCTTCTAAGAATCTACTTTCAGAGCCTGACATTGTGGCACGTATGGCGGCAGCCGTCTTGCCAGAGAGTGATATCAAGTGGAAATGGTATGTAGAAAGCTATGACCGTATTCGCGATTCGATTGAAGACGTATTTGATGAATTCCATGATTTCAATGCACGTGTCTATCAGCTGGGTGGTTTTCACTTAGAGCATCCAGCCAATCAGCATGTGTGGAATACGCCAGCAGGCAAGGCACAGTTTTTAATTACGCCGTTGGCTGAAGTGTATGCTGATAAAGAGAATAAATACGCTGAACAATATACAGGGGCAAAAGTCTATACCCTAATGACTACACGTTCTCATGACCAATACAACACAACCTTGTATGGACTCGATGACCGTTATCGTGGGGTATTTGGTCAGCGCCGTGTTTTGTTTATGAATGCAGAAGATATCGCTGCGGCTGGTTTTGTTGCAGATCAATGGGTGGATATCGAAAGTATCTATTCGGATGGTGTTAAACGTGTGGTTCAAAGCTTCCGTATCGTACCGTATAACATTCCACGGGGTAGCCTTGCAGCCTATTATCCGGAAACCAATCCATTGGTTGCGCTCAGTAGCCATGATAAATACGCCAAAATACCTGCGTCGAAAAGCGTGCCTGTGATTTTACATGTTGGCCAAGCACCTGAACATTTTAACTTGGCACAAGCGGTTGATCCTGAAGACGCCAATCAGATCGTGAATCGAGAGGTTAGTTGATTTAATGCTGAAATGGCACCTGATTTGGAGGTGTCATTTTTTTCATGATTGAAGGGTTTAGTGTTTAGGGAAGGTTGGAAAATTATTATGGATATTCGGGCGTCTAAGTTGAGTTCTCTGGGGTATGAAACTGTTGATATTCAACGTTTAAGTGAAAATAGAGCTGTTGAACAATCTGATTTTGTAGTGCAAGAATATCCTATTGCCTTAGTTTATAATGGGATTTCCCATGCAGTCATGATGGCGACGCCAGCAGATATTGAAGTCTTTGCCAAAGGTTTTAGCTTGTCTGAAGGTATTTTGACGAGTTTGAAAGAGCTTTATTCTTTAGACATACACGAAACGGAATTTGGGATTCAAGTCGAAATGAAAATTTCTACTCGGGCCTTTATGGCGCTCAAACAACATCGGCGGATGATGGTTGGACGCACGGGTTGTGGGCTCTGTGGAATTGAAAGTTTACAGCAGCTTCATTTGGATTTACCTCAAATTACCACGCAAGTTACTGAGTCATGGTTGGCTCAAATTCCGCATGCCATTGCCCAACTTAAAGCACGTCAAAAAATCACCCAAATGACGGGCGGTGCACATGCGGCTGCATGGGTTCAAGCGGGGGAAATAGTGGCTTTGTTTGAAGATGTGGGCCGACACAATGCTTTAGATAAACTATTGGGTTATATTGCAGAACATCATTATGATGTAAATCAAGGTTTTGTCGTGATGACCAGCCGCGCCAGTTATGAGTTGATTCGTAAGTGTACTCAACTGAATATTGCCTTGCTGGCGTGTATTTCAGCTCCAACCAGTATGGCGATTAATATGGCAAAGCAGTCAGGTTTGACCTTAGCGAGTTTTTGCCGCGGTAATGGTTTTGTTTTATATACTTGATATTTAAAATTTTGCTGTATAAAAAGTAAAAGGTTTTTCTTTAGGTCATCTGTGTCGATGACAGGTCTTTATTTGAGTGAATGTATGCAGGACGTCAAATTAAAATTACAGCTCAGAATACTTCTCAATCAAGACATTGCCTTTGGGCCAGGTAAGGCCGAGTTATTGGAAGAAATTCGACGTACTGGCTCAATTTCTCAAGCTGCAAAAAGTATGAATATGAGCTACCGCCGTGCATGGCAGTTGGTTGAAACCATGAATCATAGCTTTCAGTCAGGATTGGTCGAAACTCAAAAAGGTGGAACGCATGGGGGTGGGGCAAAACTCACGGACTTGGGCGAAAGTATTTTAAGTCAATTTAGACAGATGGAAATAAAAGCACGTGTTGCGATTGAGCAGGATTTTGCAGAACTAGCTCAACACCTGAAACAATAATCTAGTCAGGTCAGCGAATCCTTTTCGCACCCAGTAATTGCTTACGTGAATATGCTTCCTATGTTTATCAAAGCTCTTATTTCTACTGACTAAATTGCAAGAGCAGTATCAGTCACGTGATTAAGATACAAACACTTTAACTTGAACGATAAATAATCTGTTTCTGGAATTGACGTTGCTTATGTATCCATATATTTTTGAAAACATATCGGTCAATTTATAATGCTTAAGGGGAACATGGTGACGCTCAATTTTAAGAATAAGTGCATGCAATATGCGATGTTATGTTGTGGTTTGACTCTTGGGGTACAGGTACAGGTACATGCAGAGCAAGCTATTACCGTTTATGCAGCAGCCAGCTTGACCAATGCTATAGCAGATGTCGATGCAATATTTGAACAACAAAAAAGAGTACACGTGAAAACCTCTTATGCTGGGTCGTCGACTTTGGCTAAGCAAATTGAAGCCGGTGCACCTGCGGATGTTTTTATTTCGGCAGATGAACAATGGATGAATTATCTGCAAAATAAAAAGTTAATTGTACCGAATAAACGTGTGAATTTATTGGGTAATCGTCTGGTTCTGATTTCGCCCAAAGCTAAGCCCGTCAAAATAAAAATGGATAAAAGTTTTGATCCTTCTACTGCCTTTCAGGGCAAGCTTTGTACAGGTGACACCAAAAGTGTTCCTGTAGGAAAATATGGGAAACAGGCGCTGACCGCATTGGGGTGGTGGTCAAAACTTGAACCAAGATTGGTTGAAACTGAAGATGTCAGGGCTGCGCTCAACTTTGTAGCGCGTGGCGAATGTCAGCTTGGTATTGTCTATGCAACCGATGCTGCCATCAGTAAAGATGTCACTGTCGTTGGCGTTTTCCCTATCAGCACCCATACCCCGATTGTTTATCCTTTAGGTCTTGTCAAAAATAATCCAGATGCGCTAGCGTTTTATCAGTTTGTACAAAGTAAACAAGCACATGCAATCTTTAAAAAATATGGCTTTACCGTTTTATCTACTGCTAAGTGATGATGTTTTCTTTATCGGCTGAAGAAATAGAGGTACTCAAGTTATCCTGCCAAGTGGCTGCAACCTGTTTGGCATTTAGCCTGATCCCTGCGTTGGTAGTGGGTTGGGTTTTGGCACGTAAAGAGTTTTTTGGCAAATCCTTATTTGAAACCTTTATTTTTCTACCTCTGGTGCTGCCGCCTGTGGTGCCGGGATATTTGTTGTTACAGGTTTTTGGCGGAAACGGGATACTGGGTAAGTATCTTGAGCCTTTAGGACTCAATTTTGCATTTAATTGGAAAGGCGCAGTTTTGGCCTCAGCCGTGATGGGCTTTCCACTCTTGGTTCAATCGATTCGTTTGGCCATAGAGTTGGTGGATCAACGGCTAGAAATGGCGGCGAAAACGCTAGGTGCTTCTTCCTTGGGCACTTTTTTTTATGTCACTTTGCCTTTAGCTAGCAGTGGCATATTGGTGGGAGCGATTTTATGTTTTTGTCGCAGTTTGGGCGAGTTTGGCGCAACCATTACCTTTGTCGGTAATATTGCAGGGGAGACCAGAACCTTGCCCTTGGCCATGTATAGCCTGATGCAGCAACCCGACACAGAACAGGCGGTCTGGCGACTGATTATTCTGTCATTAACTGTGGCATTTTTGGCTTTATGGTTTGCCCAGTGGTTCCATCGCTATCAGAAAAACAAACGGGGGCATTAACACGATGATTGACTGTCATATTCAGTTAAATTTAGGCAAATTTAAACTCGATCAGACATTTTCATCTGAACATCATGTCGTTGGTTTATTTGGAGCGTCAGGCTCAGGAAAAACCAGTATTTTGCATGCCATTGCAGGACTCAACACTCCAGTCAATGGCTGGATTAAAATCAATCATCAGACATGGTTCGATGCTGAAAATAAGATCAATTTAAATGTACAGCAACGTCATGTTGGTTTGGTTTTTCAGGATGCACAACTGTTTCCACATATGACGGTGATGCAAAATTTATTGTTTGGCTATAAGCGCATTCGGCCTGAAAGCCGACGTTTTGATCCTGAATATATTATTGAACTGCTTAAACTTAATCATTTACTCAGTCGTATGCCGACGAAGCTTTCAGGTGGTGAAAAGCAGCGAGTTGCATTGGGTCGGGCACTGTTGTATTCGCCAAATTTATTATTATTAGATGAACCCTTATCTGCGTTAGACGCTGCACATAAACAGGAAATCCTTCCTTTTTTTCAAACCGTCCAACATGAAACCCATATCCCGATGTTGTATGTCAGCCATGATATAGATGAAATTAAGCAGCTGACCGAAGCAGTTTGGTTGCTTTAATCGAACACATTTCAGCTTCAACTTTTCAATAGAGAACGAATTAAAACAGAAAAAAGGCTTCCATATCAGCTTAGGATCATTCGGTGCCATTTTTATAAACAGATGGCGCTTGACCTGTCCAGCGTTTAAATGCCCGACGAAATTCACGTACTTCACTAAAACCTAAAGCTTGGCTAATGTCCCCAATGGAGAGATTATTTTCAAGCATCTGTTTCGCTTTTCGCTCTAACACGGTCTGTCGAATTTGCTGAAAACTAATGCCTTCTAGCAATAAGGAGCGTCGAAGATGACGCTCACTCATTTGTAAATAATCTGATGCGAGTTGCATATCAAAGCGCACAGGAAGGTGCTGATTGATGAGCTGTTCTAATAAGTATGCATATTGTGCACCATTGAGCTGATCAATTTCTTGCTGTGCACGTTCACAAATCTGGATGGCAGTTGCATAGTTGGCAGGGCTATAAGTTTTGAGTGGGCGCTCTAGCATACGTCGTTTAAATCGAATGACATTTCTGTCTGCATTAAACCGAATCGGACAGGGGATAATTTTTTGGTATTCGGCAAGATCCGTGGTCGGAGAATAACTCAGCTCTAACTGAATAATATCTTGATGATCGCCTAGCATGGCATTGAGGCAGGCCATGATGCTACTTAGCAGTTCATCACAGAAAAATATTTTGAGGTTTGTCGGTGTAATATTTTCGATGAACTCTAATTCAACGCTTTCCTCAGAAATTGTAAAGTTTAAGTTTAAAACACTGCCCGAAACTTGATGGTAACGCAGGGCAATCTCTAAGGCATCCGCTACAGTTTTACAGGATTGCATGGCAAAACCTAAAATACCCATTGAAATCAAGCCTTCACTACTGCCAATTTTTAAGCCTAAGCTAGGTTGCTGGCTCGAAACCAAGGCATTCTGAATAACATGACATAACTGAGTAAAACTCACATAACCATGTGCTTGCTGGATTTGATTGATATTCACACCTGAATGCTGAAACCACGTGCTGTAATCCCAATGCTGCTGTTCTGCATAATGCAGCAGTCCAGCCAATATTGTAGGTGGGATATATTGCCGTGTATGAACGGTGTAATTCGACTGTTTAGGCATAAGTCCGTTTTGCCCCCCTGAATAGCGATCATTCAACCCTTTTGGGTATCTCATAATTTTGTTTAACTTTCAATATGCCAAAGCGCAGATCAATTCCACATAGTGATGAAAGGAAAACCAAATGAAGCCAAAGGATTGGACAAAGCAAGAAAATCAAATGAGTCAGCTGAGTAAAGTATATTTACTGTGCGAATGTGGAGTGAATCATCCATGAAAACTCAAGAGACATATACCTGGTCGAACTGGTCAGGGTTTCAACAGGCTCATCCACAACACATTTTGCGCCCTGACAATGTATTGGAGTTACAGCATATTGTACAAAGTCACCCGAAAATACGGGTTGTGGGGGCAGGACATTCCTTTACCCCCCTAGTATGTACCAATGCGACTTTGGTGTCATTGAACCAAATTTCTGGTGTGTCCTCATCTGATACAGCGCACAGTCGGTGCAGTCTTTATGCAGGGACTCGATTGTACAATTTGGATCAGTATCTAGAACCCATCAATCAAGCTTTAATGAACCAAGGCGATATTGACCAGCAGAGCCTTGCGGGTGCTGTCTCAACAGGAACACATGGTACGGGTGCAGATTTGCACTGTATTTCAGCTTATGTGGAAGATTTTGAGTTATTAACTGCTTCAGGTGAAATTCTCAACTGTAGTCGCACCGAAAATCCAGAAATCTTTGCGGCAGGACGTGTTTCATTAGGTAGTTTGGGTATTTTGACCAAAATTACCATGCAAAATCGTCCGCGCTTTAAACTGAAGGAACACATTCAGCTTTGTACAGTAGCAGACATGATGCAGTTTATTCAGCAATGGAAGCATCAGCATCGACATATTGAATGTTTTGTTTTTTCACATGCTGAAAAACTGATGTTGAAAACCTTAGATGAAACAGATGAAGAGCCACAACCCCGTAAAGAAAGCTATCCGTCGGAGGATACGTTGTTAACGGTCTGCTCTGAGTTGATCAAAAACGTTCCGTCCTTGAATCCTTATGTGCAAAAACTGTTAGGAACATTTGTTAAACCAACAACGGCTGTGGATTGGTCGAGTAAAATATTTCCAACAGTACGTAATACCAAATTTAATGAAATGGAGTATCAGATTCCTGTCGATGGCGGTTTGGATTGCTTAGAAGAGGTATTAGCGGCATTGCGACAACATAAGGTTGCGACTTTTTTTCCGCTCGAGTTTCGTTTTGTCAAAGGGGATGATATTTGGATCAGCCCGTTTTATCAGCAAGACTCCATTTCGATATCGGTACATCAATATCATAAACAAGACCCACGATTAATTTTTGATATTGTGGAGCCTATTTTTCAGAAATATAAGGGACGGCCCCATTGGGGAAAAATGCACAGTATGACGGCAACGCAGCTTCGAAGTTTATATCCAAAGTGGGACGATTTTCTTGCATTGCGTCAGCAGCTGGACCCTGAGCGAAAGTTTTTGAATCCTTATGTAGAGCAGTTGTTTTTGGGATGATTAGTGGTGGGTAGGATATGGCCAAAGTGTAAGGCTGTACGTGATAGATAGGATGGTTAGTTAAGCGCAAGCCAGATCATGACTTGACCATATTTCAGGTTCATGGCTTTTAGCAATAGGTCATACGCTTAGTAAGCTGGTTTAAGTTGGCCGCTTTTATTCAGAACAGGACAAAAAGAATGTTGGATCATTATTTTAAAACACTCAATTCAGACTTGAAAACACAAGGGATTGCGACACCCCAACTGATTGTGGATGACGCTGCATTACAACAGAACCTCCAATATATTCAAACGAAGCTCATTCAGGCGGAACAGTTAAAACCGCGTTTAGTGGTTAAATCGTTGGCCAGCCTCGATTTACTCCAGCTGCTGTCGGAGAAATTGAATACACAGCGTTTTATGGTCTTTCATGTGCCACATATCCAGTTGATATTAGAAAATTTCACCGCAGTTGATCTGTTGTTGGGGAAGCCCATGCCTGCCCAGGCAGCTCGTGCTTTTTATGCACAAAACTCAGCGTGGACAAAGGCAAATATCCAATGGTTAATCGATACCAAAGAACGGCTGTTGCAATATTTAGAGATAGCCAAAGACTATGCCATAAGTCTGCAGGTGAATATTGAAATTGATGTGGGTTTACATCGGGGTGGGGTGCAGTCTGAAACGCAATTCGCTGAAATGTTAAGCGTGATTCAGAAATATCCACAATATTTAAAACTATCAGGCTTGATGGGCTACGATGCACATGTCACTAAAATACCATCAATCATCAAAAATCCAGATCAGGCCTATCAAGAATCGCAGCAGATTTATTTAAATTATCAAAAGGTCATTCAAATGCAGTTTCCAGCACTTTGGAACAGTGATCTTTGTTTTAATGGTGGGGGTAGTCCGACTTTTACTTTTCATGTCTCAGAGAGCGTTTGTAATGATCTGTCTTTTGGTTCGATGCTGCTTAAACCCAGCGACTTTGAAAGTGAATCATTGAAGCCTTTACAGCCAGCATTATGGATTGCGACTCCGGTGTTGAAAGTTCTGCCTTTTGCACAGTTACCTGCAATGTCTTTATTGAATAAATTACCGCATAAATCGAAAGCACTGTTTATTTATGGTGGCTATTGGCTGGCGGATTATGTTTATCCCCATCAGTGCCGTCCGCATCTATTGTATGGGCGGAGCAGTAATCAAGAGTTGGTCAATATTCCTAAGGATTGCGATATTCAAGTGGATGACTTTGTGTTTTTAAGACCCACACAAAGTGAAGCGATTCTTCCTCAGTTTTCAGAATTAAAACTGTATAAACAGCATGCTTTTGAAACATGGCAAACTTTTCGAGAATAATAAAAGCCACTCAATCGGGTGGCTTTTATTTTATGGACTTCATAAAGTTAGAATCGATAACCCATTTTTAAACCATAGGCGATGGCGCTACTATTCTTAAAATCTGCTTGCTCTGCTGTGGATTGAATACCAGATATAGGCAGATGGTAAGTTCCATCTTCTGCAACAACATCACCGAGCCAAAAATATTTGATTCCACCTGCAATAAAGTAATGGGGTGTAGGGTTAAATTGTGCACCGAAACCAAGTCCCCAAGAGCCTTTTGTTGGGTTTAAATTAGATGCAGGATCACCTGTGCCAGAGTCCCAGCTGATTTCTGTTGATGCACTCCATTTTGGGGTGAATTGGTGTCCAATCCCTAGTGTTGTTGTCCACTGATCGTGCTGGTAGCTGTCTAAATCAAAGCCATCGACATAAGTACCGTCACTGATGATCGAAGAGATGTATTCGGTCAAAGCACCAAACTGGGTCGGGCGAATTTTAAACTCTTTCCAGTTAACCCAGCGCAGATTGGCATAGGCGAGGGTATTTGAAGCGATCCCTGTTTGAATATCGAGATTGACGGATTGTGGCGTAGAAATTTTTGTTTTCTGTGGAAGTGTAGCTTCTAAAGGTTCACCAAAGACCGTTTCCGTGACTTGCAGCTTATGATCGATTTTAGAACGATAGGTGATGGCTGCTTTTAAGGCAATCTCCGGCTTTTGATAACTTAAACCTGTTAACCAACCCACTGCATGGTCTTCTTTAAATTTCGCATCATATCCATTAAAAAGAGGGCCATAGGCATTTCCTCGGAGTGAGACATCACCTTCTACCGATTGATAAACTGCACCGCCGTAAAGTTGAAAGTTTATGAATGGACTGATACCGAGAAGCATACTGATATTGTGGGTATCCACGTTTACAGAAGTGCCTTGTTGGCTGAACTCATTATCTGAAAATGTATTATTGGATTGCAGCGGATAGTGAATGTCGGCACCGAATGGTTGATCGTACAAAAGGCCAAAACTGACGTCTTCGGTTAGCTGTAGTTTTAAGGCGGCGTTGTAATATTGAAAGCTATTTCCCATATTACCAGTATTGAGATTCGTCACATCACTGACTAAATCTGGTCGGTTGCGAATTTTCCCCGAAATGTCTGGATCTACGCTGGCAATGCTGGCTTCAGCATAATGTCCTGTTTCTAAAAAGGGCAGAATCGACTGGCCGGATTGATCCAGAGCGGATGCATGGATCAAGCTGCAAGAGGATATTCCAAATACGCCAATCACCAATAGGCTGAGTTTCATGTAAATCGTCCTTGAGAATTTTTTGACTTGTAATCGCTATTGTTTGTCTTCTTGGCACTATGTTTTAGTGTGGAGTAACTTGATAAAAGTCACTCAGCCTTTAAAACAGTGGTGTCCAAGCTCAAGTTAATCACTGAAAAGAATTGGAGAGTAGGGTTGTAATTGAGCATTCAAGGGGGGATTTTCGGTCAAAAGTAAGGACTTATTTTATAAATTGAGCCAGTGAGAAATGAGTGCCTTGCATTAGAGTAGATGATGACGCCGTATATAGTGACGTTGATGCAGCCTAAGTAGATGGCTTGGTTGGATGTGATTAAGGAGTGTCGCTCTTATAGAGAGTTTGTGGTGCATAACCTTAGCACTAATCGTCAGATTTCGATCAAACGGACTGCCCTATAAATATATAAGACAGTCGCATTTTTATTTACCAATCGACGCGTTTTAATAAAATATCTTTATACATTTTAAAGTCACAAACGAAACTGTAAAACGGATAGGTAAATGTGGCTGGTTTGTTATGTTCAAAAAAGAAATGACCGACCCAAGCAAATCCATAACCCACCACAGGCAAAGCCCAGAGTAGTTTTGCATTTTTGGTCATCGCTGCAGCCGCAGTAATCCCGATCACACAGGTGGTTCCCACAAAGTGTAAACGTCGACAAGTAGGGTCTTCATGTTGAGAAAGATAGAAGGGATAGAATTCTTTTAAGGTTTTATAACGACCATCACTTCCTTTAATTTGCACAGCAGGGCTTGCAACCAATGCAGAAGAAAGATGAGCATTATTCACCAAATCTTGCATATTGTTTTTAATTTGGGTTTGGGTATTCTGTAACATGTCCTACTCCTTTAGTGTTTATCAGGCGTAGTTTTAAACAGCAAACCAAAGATGGTCTTGAACGAATATGCTATCGCAAAGCAAGGATGGGAGTTTAGGGTTAGTGCATCAAAGTAAAATTTACACTTGGGATGGTGTCATTTTGTATGTGACTCATGAGCAGTTGAATAATGCCCATGCCCATTTTCCAGCACTTTTACAAATTGGCTTGGGAACACCTTTTGCGATCACTTTAGACGACCAAGTACGTCGTTATCACGATATTGTGGTGATGGCACCCAATGTGATGCACAGTACTGATTCAGAACATCAGCCTTATTTTGCGCTCATGATTGATCCTGATCATGCACTTTATGGACATTTGTATCCATTGCTGAATGGCGAACAAATTTGTTCTTTACCTGCCGCTTGTCTCGCTGCGTTTCATTCACAGTTTCAAAAGTTGATCGCTGGGCAACTCACTCCTGATGAAGCTAAACAATTGGTCTTAGCACTACTGTCGACGTTAAACCCAAATCCGTTGCAGGTATTGCCATGGGATGCCCGCGTTTTACAAGCCTGTCGTTATATTCAACAACTCTTACCTCAGCAGATTCCTACAGTAGCTCAGGTTGCTGCATATACGGGACTGTCTGAGTCGAGGCTGATGCACTTGTTTAGCCAACAACTAGGGATTTCCATGCGGCGCTACATTCTTTGGTTGCGTATCCGCTATGCCATCAAACTCTGGGCAGCAGGTCGGAGTTTGATTGATATTGCCTTGGAAGCGGGTTTTGCCGATCAGGCGCATTTCACTCGGACTCTACGCAGTATGGCTGATTTTGCACCCTCTATGCTGAAAGGAAAAACCATCTTCGTGAATGAGTCCATTAAAACACCATCTAGGTCATAGCGTGTTAAGTTGCTTGATAGCACACGGAAATAGCAGAATCATTCAAGACAGGTTTCGCTATTTTACGAAGAATCAGTTTATGTTGAGAGAAGGACTTAAGCAGGGTTGAGCTTTTTCCTTCAAGCTCAATGTCAACTTTATGGATAGAGATAATAGGGATAACAAATGACCAGTTTACATGCGATGAAAAGTCTAAAAGATGTCGTGTCCGAGAAAGAATGGGATGCGCGTTGTCAGCTTGCGGGGTTGTACCGTCTAATTGCACATTTCCGCATGACCGATTTAATTGATACGCATATTAGTCTACGCGTACCCGACGAAGACGGTCATTTTCTGATTAATCAATATGGCATTCCCTTTGAAAAAATGACGGCTTCGCATTTGGTTAAAATTGATTATGCAGGCAATATTATTGCGGATTATGATCAGGGGAAATTGGTCAATACCGCAGGTTTTGTGATTCACTCTGCGATCCATGATGCACTCAAAGATGTGCACTGCGTGATTCATACGCATACCGCAGATGGCATTGCAGTGTCTGCACAAAAACAGGGTTTATTGCCTTTGTCTCAGCATGCTTTAAAGTTTTATAACAAAGTCAGCTATCACGAATATGAAGGGGTAGCGTTATTGACCGAAGAGCGTGAGCGTCTCGTGAAAGACTTGGGGCACAACCGAGTCATGATTTTACGTAATCATGGTTTGCTATCGACAGGGGATTCAATTCAACGTGCTTTTCACGAGATCTATTTCCTTGAACGCGCATGCCAAGCGCAGATTAAGGCGATGGCGGGAGGAGCAGAGCTTCATCTTCCGTCTGAAGCTGTACGTCAACATACGGCTCAACAGTTTGAAAGTGAATTGATTGAAATGGTGATGCTGAAAGCATGGAATGCCGCGCTTTCTTTAATTGAGCATCAACGCGACGAGTATTGTTCATAAGCCATTCAACTAGAAAGATATTGAAGTAGAGGCTTTTATTATGTTGAGTTTTGCTGTTGAGCGAACACATTTTTGAGCGTTTCGAAAATACGCGGATCTGCCGATTGTGCGACATTGAAGCGTAAGAAATTCTGTGCATTTAAGGATTGGCTAAACGCATTTCCTGGTGCTAAAACAACGCCGTGTTTTAAACACTCTCGCGCAATGAGCGCAGCATCGAAACCGTCGGGAAGTTTACACCAGAGGAATATGCCCGCTTGTGGGACCAGCCACGGTTGAATATTCAAAGCTTCGAGCTGAGTGATGACCTTTTGCATTTCATGGGCAAGGCGTAAGCGCACCGTTTCCATATGCTTACGATATCCACTGTCTTTTAAAGCAATCAGCACCATATCGGCGGCAAGTCGGCCGCCACCAAAAGACGTGGCGATCTTTAAATCGGTTAGATTTTCAATCCACTCATTTTTGGCCACGATATAGCCACAGCGCAAAGAGGCTGAAATCGTTTTTGAAAAACTACTAACTTGAATGACACGATTGAGTCCATCAAAAGCAGCCAGTCTTGGGGCAGGGGTATGTTCAAAGTCGGCAAAAATATCATCTTCCACAATGACTAAATTGGTTTGATCGACCAGTTTAAGTAAGCGATGCGCCGTAACGGGAGAAAGCACTGCGCCAGTTGGGTTGTGTATGCCTGAGTTGGTGATATACAGCCGTGGTGAGTGTTCAGCTAAAACAGACTGAAAGATCTCCAAATCTGGGCCATGGGGGGTATACGGTACACTCACAATATTGATGCGATGAGCTTTGAGTAGGGCATGAAAATTAAAATAGCAGGGGTCATCGACAATGACAGTATCGCCAGCTTCTAATAAAAAACGACAGATCAAATCAATTGCTTGTGTGCCAGACTCGGTGAGCATGATGTGTTCAGGAGAAGCTTCAACGCCAATATGAGTTAAACGACGAGAGATTAATTGTCGCAGTTCAGGATGTCCTGCTGGTGTTGCATATTCCACCAGTTCTAAGCTATCTGCTTTTGCCATGCTCCGCAGAGCACGTCGAACACCTGTCTCATATAACCATTCGGGTGGTAACCAGCCGCAACCCGGTTTGAGTGTGCTGTGATCTGTATCCAAGGCTTGTCGAGAGACCCATAAAGGATCGACCTCTCTATCGAGCTTAGGCCCCATTTGGGCTAAAGCCAGTGGTGCGACGGGGCCAGACACATAAAAGCCTGATCCGGGTTTAGAAAGAATGATGCCTTCGGCCATTAAACGTTCATAGGCTTCGACAACGGTTGAAACAGAGACCTGCAATGTACGTGCTTGTTGGCGTACAGAGGGAAGGCGATGACTGGGGAGATAGGTACGTGAGCTAATTTTGAGTTTAATTTCATCCATGACTGCATCAATTCGAGTTTGGCTGCGCATTCCATTCCTCCTAAACTGTATGGGTTTTTTATACATAACAGTTTTTATTTATTGTATTGGATTGTATCTCGATTCAAACATGTGGTCTATGTTCAACTTGAGCGATTAACGATAAGAGAATCAGGCCATGAAACAGGCAACCAGCGGCTGGGTAAACGGATTAATCGGTGTCGCTATTTTTGCGGGTTCTTTGCCTGCAACACGGGTCGCCGTTGCAGATTTTAGCCCCATCTTTTTAACCAGTGCACGGGCCACAATTGCAGCGCTATTAGGATTGTTTTTTCTGGTGTTACTTCGCCAAGCACGCCCGGCCGCTGCAAACATACCTGCACTTTCGGTCAGTGCATTGGGCGTGGTCATCGGATTTCCACTCTTAACCGCTTTGGCTCTACAGCATGTAAGTTCTGCACATTCCATTGTTTTCTTAGGATTATTACCTATCAGTACTGCAATTTTTGCAGTTCTACGCGGAGGTGAACGGCCCAAGCCACTTTTTTGGTTGTTTTCAGTGCTGGGAGCCATTTTTGTAGCAGGCTATGCTGCACTTGGAGAGACGAGTACTGCATGGAAAGGTGATTTATACATGTTGGCAGCAATTATTCTATGCGGACTAGGCTATGCAGAAGGAGCAAAACTTTCACGAACATTGGGCGGTTGGCAAGTCATTAGTTGGGCTTTACTGCTCTCGTTACCTGTGATGTTGCCGATCGCATTATTGAGCATGCCTATGTCATTTCAGCATGTCAGTCCAGCGGCATGGATAGGACTGGCTTATGTTTCTGTCTTTAGTATGTTGCTGGGTTTTGTGTTTTGGTATCGAGGATTAGCACAAGGTGGTATTGCCTCTGTTGGTCAACTGCAATTATTCCAACCCTTTATGGGACTTGCACTGGCCGCACTATTACTACATGAAAGCGTGAGTTGGATGATGTTGGTCGTCACTTTGGCAGCCATTATCTGTGTGGCTGGGGCGAGAAAATATGCTTGAACATATGACGTCCAATTTTATTTTGATGGAGTAAAAATTCCGAATGTCATCTCTATATCATCATAGATACAATTCATCTTTGACGATAGAATCTTACTAAACACTATTGTTAAGTACCTATCTTTTATAAAAATCTGGTCTTGATTATCTTCTGTTCATAAGTAGTGATGTGTTTTTTATTCCTCGAATAAAATCTTGCTGTATAGCAACAATGCTGTATATAGTTTTAAACATAGATAGGTCAAGCGATGCTTAAATTCGCAGCATGTTGAGTGTTGATGATAAGTCTTCGGAAATCGAGAACGAAAAGATCACCGATGAGACGTCCTCTCCGTACAGGCGAGACCTTAGTGAATAAAATTAAAATAGCGTGAAAATGGCATGGATTGCCAACAACCAAGATGGGAACAAGATGAGTGCAGAAGTAGATTCACTAGGACTGGTTGGGCCTGTTGTACTGTTGAGTGCAGCGGTCATTGCCGTCCCTATTTTTAAACGTATTGGTCTAGGTTCGATATTAGGCTACTTAATTGCTGGATTGATTATTGGGCCGTTTGGTTTTGCCTTTTTTAACAATCCGACAGCCATCTTACATATTGCTGAACTCGGCATCGTGATGTACCTCTTTATCATCGGATTGGAGATGCAGCCTTCGCACTTATGGAGTTTGCGGAAAGAGATTTTTGGCTTGGGCAGTTTGCAAATCCTTATTTCGGTCATTGCCTTAACGGGTATGGGCATGTTGTTTGGCTTTAGCTGGAAAATAGCGTTCATTGGTGCTGCGGGCTTTGTTCTGACGTCGACTGCGATAGTGATGCAACTGTTAAATGATCGTGGAGAGCTGCATCAACGACGTGGTCAAAAGATCGTGGCGATCTTATTGTTTGAAGACTTATTGATCGTTCCCTTATTGGCATTGGTTGCATTTATGGCACCCAATCAAGCAGCGGAAAGCTCATCTATCGATTTACAAGGGATTGGTATTGGACTGTTGGCCATCGCTGGATTAATTGTTGCAGGGCATTGGTTACTCAATCCATTATTTAAAATTTTAGCTGCTGCTAAAGCGCGTGAAGTGATGACTGCTGCGGCATTGTTGGTGGTATTGGGTGCGGCATTACTGATGCAACTCAGTGGTTTATCCATGGCACTGGGTGCATTTCTAGCAGGAGTGTTACTGTCCGAATCGACTTTCCGTCACCAAATTGAAGCGGATATTGAACCCTTCCGCAGCTTATTACTCGGCTTATTCTTCTTGGGCGTCGGGATGTCTTTGGACTTGGCAGTGGTCAGGCAAAATTGGCCACTGATTGTCAGTGGTGTAATTGCGTTGATGTTGACCAAAGCACTGATGATTTATGTAGTCGCACGTTTGACCAAGAGTAATCATCCCGAAGCTTTAGAGCGAGCCTTACTGATGGCGCAGGGGGGCGAGTTTGCTTTTGTATTGTTTAGTGCTGCGACGACAGCTCAAATTATTGACAATACCATCAAGTCGAATTTAACCGCGATTGTCGTATTGTCTATGGTGTTGACGCCAATCATTGGGGTGTTGTTTAAACGCTTTACCCTTGAACAGAATGAAAGTTCACTCGATCAGGTCAGGGTTGCTGATGGCTTAACGGGTAAAGTGCTGATGATTGGTTTTGGTCGCTTTGGTCAAGTGGCCAGTCAGCTGTTATTGGCACGTAGTGTGGATGTGACGATTATTGATAATGACGTCAACATGATCCAAAATGCAGAAAAATTTGGTTTTGATGTCTACTATGGCGATGGATGTCGTTTAGATATTTTACATGCTTCAGGGGCAGATACCGCAGAAGCAATTTTAGTCTGTGTCGACCACAAAGAAACGATTAATAAAATTGTAGAATTAGTGAATGCTGAATTTCCTTTGGCTAAGTTGATTGTTCGTTCCTATGACCGTGAACACGCGCTGTATTTGTCTAAGCAAAATGTGAGCCTGATGGTTCGAGAAACCTTTGAGTCTGCATTGGCTTTAGGTCAAATGGCCTTGCAGCAACTGGGTGCAAATCAGGATGAAATTCAGCAGGTGAGTGATGATATCCGAGCTTTAGATAATCAACGTTTTGAAACCGAAGTTGCCGCTGATGATGTCAAAGCGGGCATAGGTATACAATATACGCAGCGCAACCCACGACCTACTGCACCCTTGATTAAGCCACAACATACGGGGCAGTTGTTAAATGATGCAGAACTAGAAAAACAGAGTGAACTAGATGATAGAACTTAAAAAATATGAGTTTATCATCTTGAATGAAAAGGGCCATTTTAGGCCTTTTCATTTTTGAACAGATGGATCTGAAAGTACTGAAGGATTTGGCTTAATTTTATATTTAATGAAAGTTATATCAGTCCGATGATGTCGAACGGATACAATTTCGACCATCATTCTTGGCTTGATAGAGTTTTTGATCTGCCAATTTAATTACATCTTGAATATTTTCTGAGTCTTGAGGCCACGAGGCGATACCAATTGAAACCGTGATCGTGCCAATTGGGTCAATATAGCTTTGTGCTACTGTTTTACGAAGTCGTTCAGCTGCTATATAGGCAATCTTTGGATCTTCGTGCACCACAAAGACAATAAATTCTTCTCCACCGACACGGCAGCACACATCATGTTGACGAAAGTTACTTTTCATATGAGAAGCCAACTTTTTCAACACGTGATCACCTTGATCATGCCCATAGCTATCATTAACCGCTTTAAAGTGATCAATGTCCAATGTCAGTACCGAAAAAGGTGTATTGGTTGCTTCTAATTCATTTAAAAACAGTTTCATACCGCGGCGGTTATAAAGTCCTGTCAGCGGATCGGTGTTCACGTGTTGTTTAAGCTCCGCAATTTCATCTTTAAAATGTTTGGAGCTGAGCAAGAGAGCGGTGCGAAAGCGTAAAGCCTCAAAATACCATGGATCGATATTTTTAATGTCTTGATCAATATTTGGGCGAGTTAACATACTGGCCATTTGTGCAAGCTTATTGAGTGGAGACGAAATCCAGTAAGAAAGCTTCCATACAAAAATGAACAAAAGCAAATAGAAGCCGAGCATAGCCAGTGTTACTTTAACGATGATCGAATTGGCTTGGCTTAATAATTCTAAGGTTGGTTGTTGTGACACCACAATCCAATTCACGCTTGGAATTGCCGCAAATCCTACTAGATTTTCGATCCCTTTGCTATTGACCAGTGCAATCTTGCCTGTGGGGTGGGAGGTAATATATTGCATTCCGGTATTATTTTTTAATGAATCTCCAAGGCGGGTTTTATCTGGATGGAAGATGATCTTGTTTTTATTATCAACAACATAAGTATAGCTTTTCTTATAAGAATATGTGGTGGCTAACAGTTCACTCACCAAGTTTTCTTTATTTAAATAAATCGAACCCGTCACGATACCGAGGAATTCATTTTTACGATTAAAAATAGGCTGGGCAATCAGCACAATTAAATTGTTTGACAAGCCTTTGTATGGAGAGGAAATATAAGTCTTTTTGAGCTTTAACGCTTCGGTAATACCTGGAGTTCTATATTGTTTTTTTGGATCAACATGTATGGTCTGGGGTGAATACTCCAAAATAAAAGCATTCTTATCGATAATCGTGATGGAGTTAAATTTTTGTGATTGACCTTTAAGACGTGTAACTTCAGATTTTAAAACCTGCTGATTGGAAAAATCTTGACCAACAATTTGAGCGCTATAGCGTAGTTCACTCAACATACTTTCAAAATATTTATCGGTACTAAATGCAATTTTTGAGGCATAGCGTTGATTGGCAGCTAAAGAGTTTTCGGTTAACTGTTCTTTGATGACATAGTTCAATACAAAAATTGAAATTAGAAACAAGCTTGAGACACAGCCAATAATTAAAATCAAAATAAGTTTTTGTAAATCTAAACGATGAAAAACAGATTTCTTGATCACTCATGCCCCCAAGACAAGAACGGATTTTTAAAGTTTTGTTGTGATGCCTATAGAAGCTCAATTCTCATGATTGAAATTAATCCGGGTGAAAATTGATCGAATTTACTTGCTGGTATTTTCTAAGTATAGAGAAACTTCAGATTAATATATATGTAATTTTTCTATAAAAATTACATTAGTTTTCATTAAGATAATATGAATAGCACACAATAGCGCATAATTAATCAAAAGCACTATTAAAGTTTAATGAAAACAACATTAAATTGACATGCCTAAACGCAATAATGAGCTCTTTCTTATTTTAACCATTGGAGAAAAACATGCATGTCTTTGGCATTGCATTGATTACTTTATTATCATTCATCGGGTTAGGGGCACTTGTTACAGGCTTCGTTGTGGGTGAAACATTCTTTATCGTGATTGGATTACTTTTATTTATTATGGCTTTCTTGGTTTGGTTAAGTATTAAAGATAAAGTTTCAAATCCTTTTAAAGATTAAGAATATTGTCATTGAGTGATTTTTATACTTTTGCTATAGGTCAATATTCATCAAGCTTAGCTAGATGGATGTAGATGATGTGCTGTGTATCTCCTTAGTGTGTATATCATATGCAGTACCAGCCCAAAGGCTGGTAGCTTGGCAGTTTTTTGGGTCTAGGCCTCAATCCAATTATCTTTAATTTCTTGGGCATCTTTGCTTAACATGACCTGATCTTCTCGAATTTCTCTCACCCATGCACTCGGGATAATATGGTGTTTGCCATCGCCATGTTTGGTCAGTTTGATCTCTTTACCTTCTATATGGTCAACAACTCCAACTTTAGTGCCACATGCGGCAATTACACTAGAATGTTCTTTAATGTCTGAAATATTGATAGTGGTCATGATGTACCTCTATTTTACTCATAGAACAAAAACGAAGATTTACCCTAACCTAATTTCTCCTATTCATCGGCATTTGAAATACAATAGCCACATATTATGTCTTAAAATTTACGGAGTATAAAATTTGTTAATTTTTATTTCACTCATAGAGCACTAAATTGATTAAATTATGCTGATGTTGTTTTATTTTCCATTTAGCCAGCGTTTATTTACTGAATTTCCAGCATTATTATAATGAATGACTTTTGCATAATTACCTACAGCTGTTGCATTATCAGGAATATCTTTGGTGACCACACTACCTGCACCGATGGTGGTGTTATCGCCAATTTTAACATGGTCGATAATACAGACATTTGGGCCAATATATACATTGTCGCCAATTACAGCGGCCTGACGACCGCCATTGGCACCAATCGTTGTAAACTGAGAAAGGTTGACATTGTTTCCAATCACAGTCGTTGGGTTGACAATCAAAGGTCCCCCATGACCGATGAACAAGCCATAGCCAATTTTTGTGGTGCAGTGGATATCGATCCCGTATTTCTTTTTCTTATAATAAAAAATAGGGTAGGCCAGTTTGCCGATCCACGATTTTGAAGCCGAAAGACGTAACCAAACGCTAAAGTTAAAACCACGATTAAACAAATAAGTTTTGAGAAATGAACTTAATTTCGTATTGCCACAATACCGATATAAATCACTCAAAATCAATTGAACTAACATGGAAAAAAACTCATAAGCTGAATGCGCGATTTTACTTGATTTAACGCTGAGATGTTATCTCGATTTTGCCTTTCAGTATGGTCTCTTATTTTTAAAAAATATCAATTGGCTTTTATTTGTACAGTTGTTTCGAAATGTCATAGGCTCTTGTCGAGAGTGAAAAATGCTTTTATATTGTACTTACAGTAGGTCGATAACTAAGACGCTACGATGTAGTTGGACGGATCAATGACAGCTCGTTGAGTTTGGAACGAAATGTTCAAACAATAAATCAGCACTAGCCTTCCAACATAGAAAAGCTCGCAGCAATGCGAGCTTTTTTTATGTAAAAAATATATGACTATGTATCTCGGTTGTTAAGCATATTTGATTTAAGTTTATGATTTATAGTCCTGATTTTGAAAATATTTATATAAATTAACATTGCGATAAATTCTAACAACTCGAAGGGCGGTGTTGGAAAAAACTTGTGCTATAAGATTAAGCAGAGCTAAAAAAAGAAAAGGAAAATGACCATGACTCAGCTTGTAGATGTAAAGGTAAAAGACCAATATAGCCAAACGTATAATGTAAAGGCCCAGTTAAGGCAAGTACCTGAAAACTCCGAAGCAGAACGTTTGGATTTGTTTAAACGAATTGAACATATCGTTGTTGATGGTGAAGTGATTTTACCGAGTATTGAACTGTTATTTGAAAGTCGGCAAACGGAAAATATATACCGAGTTGTTGATTAATCCCTATTGAAAAAAGCCCATGTTTACATGGGTTTTTTATGGGCGATCTATATCAAGTTAAGTTAGCCCATCGAAGAATATAAGGGATAAATTTTTTGAGCGATTATATTGAAGGTCATAAAATAAAATCAGCATATCACTTCACATATAGTCCTTATTTATCAAGCTGTTTGATGAATAGTTCGAGTAACCATTGTGCCAAAGTCTGAAAAAGTCGATGAAAGACATTAAGATTTATTGCCTGAATAATAAAACAATAGATTGCTAACCAAACTCGTAGTCTTTAAATCTTAACTAAGACCGAAAAAGACTCAATTATCCATTCAGTTTATTTCTTTAAGCTGCCTGCAAACGCAACAGTGAATGATTGATTTGTTGTAAGTGTTGATTGAGTGCTGTGGGTTCTATTCGACTTTCCTGTAACGTTGTAATCCATTGCATTTGGCAGCGTTTGAGACTGTGTAAGTCTGTCGCCGATTGAATTTGAAGAATGAGTTGTTTTGCCATTAAGCCACAATAACGTTGTAATAAGCTCATCATCAAATCGCGTGTTTCTTCAAAGCTATAAGCTTTAAGTGGTGGGGCTGGGCTTTGTGTAGGAGCAGGTGGTGCAGGAGTCTGCGCTGTGCTGTCTAAATCTATTGGATTGACGCTATTTTGACTATTTTCTAGTAGTGAGGCAGGTGGTTGAGATTCGGATAGAGGCTCTATTGGGCTAGAGACGTGAGCTGTTTGTGTGGAATGAATTAAACCCAATTCAATTAATTGTTCGAGGATTTCAGGCGTTGCGATGCGTTGTTTGAACTGGTCAGCCAATTGTTCAAAATCTTCTGTACCAATTAAAACCAAAAGTCGTCTTTGACGCGCATTGAGTGGGATATGACGTTGTTGTAGAGCATCTAAACCCAATGCTGTTTTTTGATAATGATTCATACCTTAATTTACTCCCCCGAACAAATAAATTAAGGCTGAACATACAGGGTGAAAATTACAACAATATTAAGAATTTATGACAATACATTTTACAGTGTTTTAATGCTCGTATTTTCTAAAGCTTTACGTAAGTACGGATCGAGTTCATCTTGACGCATTAACCACTGAATATAGTCAGCAGGGAGTTCGGCAATCGCTGTTCCGCGATGCTTGCCAAAATTAATGACTCGCGGAATACGAGCATCTTCAGAGACAGCAAATAATTGCTCCATGCTGTTTATTTTTAATTGATGAACCACATGCATTAAAATATTGGCCGTTAAAATAATATCCATATCGGCACGATGAGCCTTTTTAATCATTTCACGGGCTTTTTCACTGCCTTTTGAAATCATATAAATGAGTGCTGAAATGTTGTGGGCTTCAGCATCAGGCCAGACCAAACGTGCAAGGGCGAGTGTACAAATCGCTTTAATATGAGAAGTTTCGACACCACATTTTTCGATAGCACGAATATCATAATCAATATTATGACCAATGATGTACTGCGTTTCGGCAGGGAGTTTAAAGGTCGTATAGTGAGGCTTCCCAACGAGGTCTGACTCTAAAATATGATGCACAGCCATCGCTGCGAATGAGATCGGTTCATCGGCGGTATAGAGCTGATCAAATACTTGGCTTTTGTCTAGGCTTAATTTGCCATTTGCAATTTCAATCGGTGCATATGCAATCTCAATAGGTTGACCATTTAAGGTATGGGTTTCTGTGTCGAGAATAATGGCTTGCATGTGCATATCCGAAAATTAAAAGCTAAATAAATTTATCATTTTCAAGACTATCAAGACAGCCCACGACAGCTGGATTTGTGGTTTATTTGCTTATTTTGTGCGGTGATGTTGTTTAAATCATCTGGTGAGCCTAGGTGATTAGAGATCAGGCTTTATTGAGTAAGGGGAAGTCAGGAGTGGATTGATCAATGCATTTAGGCAGATTGAAAGGAAAATGATTGCTTAAAATAAAAATAATTCTTTGGGATTCAGCTCAAACAAAGACTAGGAGAGTGTTCAGCACCTGAATGCAGTTGTAGGATCAGGCTTTATTTTAAACTCCAAACTACTAGTTTTTATAACAATGGTGAGTGCACATTTGCAGACAATGTTCACTTTGTATCATTCTCGTAAATGGTCTTGCCATGTGTCATTTTGAGGCGTAAATCATTAATGTATTCAAGTGATTTGAATCGTTACAACAATAAAAAATGTCATTAAGGAATTTTAAGATGAAAAAACATATATTGGCCGTGTTCGTCAGTAGTTCTGTGCTTGTTTTAACAGCCTGTGGAGGAGAGGATGGCGGTTCAACTTCTGTTGGTGTAGATGACGGGATTCCTAAAAACAATATTGTTAATCCAGTCGTAACTACACCAACAGCATATACAGCTACAGATATGTCAGCTACCGCTGCTGAAAGTGTGATCATGACTTATAAAATGCTGGGTCAGGACAATAAAGAAACTCGCGCAACAGCATTGCTTTTTACCCCTAAAACAGTAGCTCCCGCGAAAGGTTGGCCAATAGTGGTGTGGGCACATGGTACTACTGGTGTTGCTGATATTTGCGCGCCAAGTAAATCTTCTATGGATCCCGATGTAAAATCGATGATTAATGATTTGCTTAGCGCGGGATATGTCGTTGTTGCTCCTGATTACGAAGGACTAGGAGAGCCAAGTGGTACAGAAGCCCATCCTTATCTTAATTTAAAAAGTGAAGCTTTTTCGATTACAGATGCTGTAGTTGCAACACGTGACTACTTAACTAAGCAAGGTAAATCGGTTTCAAAAAACTGGGTGACGGTTGGACACTCACAGGGTGGTCATGCTGCTTTAGGTGCTGGTGAATATCAAAGTCGCGCGCAGTTAGATTATAAAGGGACAGTTGCGATTGCACCTGCGTCTAATTTAAAAACGATCTTTCAAGCGGGTGCTGCAAGTGTTGCAAATTTGCCAGCAACTCAACAGGTAGCTACTTATACTTCACTGAATACCTATGCTGCACTCATCACCTCAGGTATGCAGAATCCGCCCAATATAACTTTGTACGGGCAAGTGTTTGAGTCTGAAGCTGCCCGTATTGCACGAACAGCTGAATCGGCATGTTCAGGAACCGTTTTGGTAAATTATTATACGGAAATGAATATTTTTGCGAATACATATAACACATTAAATGGATATTACCCAAAAGTAGGATTTCTTGATGTGCCAGTCATAAAAAACTTTTTAGATAACACATCGCAGCCTTTGAAGGTCAAACAAACAGCGCCAATTATTATGTATCAAGGCACCAATGACACGACTGTTCCAAGAGCGATAACGAATATTTTATATGCTGGTGCGTCTCAAGCTGGAAACAATATTCGTTATGTGACTGATGACAGTGAAACGACGAAATGGACCCATACCACATCGTTTAGTGAAAATATCGATGATATTGTTGATGATGTCAAAACTCTCATGCCAATTCAGTAATTTGCTTTGACCCAAATCGCTCATGGAGTTCTGCTTCATGAGCGATTTTTTATTTAAAACTGCGTAAAGTTCGTTCTCGAAATTTATAAACTTCATGCTACAATACGCGCCAATCTTAGCACGGCTTAAAAGCCCTAATTTCATAGGACCTCGCTAATGTTTGCCAATATCTCAATTGCTGAATTTGATCCAGAAATCGCGCAAGCAATCACAAATGAAGATGCTCGCCAAGAAGCGCACATCGAACTGATTGCTTCTGAAAACTATTGCTCTCCAGCAGTAATGGAAGCACAAGGTTCAAAACTTACAAACAAATATGCTGAAGGCTACCCAGGCAAACGCTACTACGGCGGTTGTGAATATGTAGACGTGATTGAACAATTAGCGATTGACCGTGCTAAAGAGCTTTTCGGTGCAGATTACGCAAACGTTCAACCACACGCGGGTTCACAAGCAAACTCTGCTGTTTACTTAGCCCTTCTTAACCCAGGCGACACTGTTTTGGGTATGAGTTTGGCTCACGGTGGTCACTTGACTCACGGTGCGAAAGTAAGTTTTTCTGGTAAAACATATAACGCAATTCAGTACGGTTTAAACCCTGAAACTGGCGAGATTGATTACGAAGAAGTTGAACGTTTAGCAATTGAGCACAAGCCACGTATGATCGTAGCTGGTTTCTCTGCTTATAGCCAAATTGTAGATTGGCAGCGTTTCCGTGACATCGCGGATAAAGTTGGTGCTTACCTATTTGTAGATATGGCTCACGTTGCTGGTCTAGTTGCTGCTGGTGTTTACCCAAGCCCAGTTCAAATTGCTGACGTAACAACAACCACTACACACAAAACACTTCGTGGCCCACGTTCAGGTTTAATCCTTGCGAAAGCAAACGAAGAAATTGAGAAAAAATTACAATCAGCGGTATTCCCTGGTAACCAAGGTGGTCCATTGGTTCATGCTGTAGCGGCTAAAGCAATTTGCTTTAAAGAAGCAATGGCTCCTGAATACAAAGTTTACCAACAACAAGTGGTGAAGAACGCTCAAGCAATGGCTGAAGTTCTGATTGCTCGTGGTTATGACATCGTTTCTGGTGGTACAGAAAACCACTTGTTCTTGTTATCTCTTATTAAGCAAGATGTAACAGGTAAAGAAGCAGATGCATGGTTAGGTGCAGCTCATATTACTGTGAACAAAAATGCTGTACCAAATGACCCACGCTCACCGTTTGTGACTTCTGGTATCCGTATTGGTACACCAGCTGTGACGACTCGTGGTTTCGGCGAAGCTGAAGTGCGTGAACTTGCTGGCTGGATCGCTGATATCTTAGACAGCAAAGGTGATGAAGCTGTGATTAACGCTGTTAAAGCGAAAGTTGAAGCTGTTTGTGCGAAATTTCCTGTTTACGCAAACTAAGTTCTGACTTGAGAAAGCCCCCTCAAGGGGGCTTTTTTTATAGCATTAAAAAATCAAAAATCAGTTGAAATGTAATTTAGACTGCATTTCTGATATAACAGAAGTTATAGGCTAATAAATTATTTTTAATAAGAATTTTATTCATACCGTATTCAAATAGGAATGCAGCACATGGCAAACCCAGCAATTATCATTTCTGAGCAGGATCTTCATCGTTTAGAAACGATGTTAGAACATCAGCCTAAACTTACACCGACCATGCAGTTGCTTGAAGAAGAATTGGCCCGCGCCGATGTTGTTGCTCCACAAGATATGCCTGCCAATGTGGTAACGATGAATGCAAAAGTTTTACTGACCATTGCACCATCTAAGGAAGCATCTGAAATTACCTTGGTTTATCCGCATGATTTTAAAGGCGAGAAGGGACAGGTCAATGTTGTAGCCCCAATTGGTGCAGCAATTCTGGGCTTAGCAGAAGGTCAAGAAATTGAATGGCCGCAGCCAGATGGTCAAATGATGAAAGTCAAAATTGAAAAAGTGGTTTATCAACCTGAGCGTGAAGGCGATTATTTATAATGTCTAAACATCCCATTTTAAAGCCATGTTGATCATGGCTTTTTTATGACTTCAAATATGCGTTTTCTAAAATAAATGACTGTAATACAAAAGAAAACAAAAAAATAGAGTGCTGATTGATTGCGATTTTTAATTTCATCTAGATAGAGTTGTTTATATTGTTGATAGGCTTGTTCATAGCCGAAAATCTTTTTCCCATTTACATTTAATGCATACAAAATATCTTGATGGCTTTTTAGATAAGTGATGGGTTGCCCTGTCCAAGCGGTAATATCTAAAGGGAACTGCATTGCATCGAAAAGCCATTGGCAAGTATGAAAATAGCGAATTGGCAAATTCATTTTTTTCATTGGATTTTTCGGGGCTGTGTCGGAGGAGGTTTTAAGTGGTGCGTCTGGTCAACGATCACACCAAACCGTTTGAATTCGACCTTGGTTCTGGCTAAAGATACCGACCAAAAAGTGCGTTTTCCCCAAGCTGTTTAAGTTATAGGGTGCTTGATTTTTTTGATAAAGTTGGACGGCTGTTTCATTCCCTAGCAGTGTGCCACTCACTTGTTGTAATTGGCTCGGATCATGCTCTAAAAATGTTTCGTGAATGTGTTTTGCTTTATAGTGCGCACCAACACTGATAAGTAAGGTTAATGCAATGCAGAAACCTAAACTATAACGAATGATGTGCTGAAGGCGAATGATCATAATTCTAAATAGATATCATTTTGTGGGAAACAGAAGCGATGATTAGCCAGATCAAGATAAAAGGTTTTCACAGCATTTTTGCAAAAATCTACATGTTATTTGACATAAAAGCTGTACTATAAAAATGATTTTATTCAATTTCTTTATTGGGTTAAAGCACTATGGCACAAATTGACGTTCTTGTTCCTTTAAGGGATATACCAGTCAATTCAGATGAACTTTTAAGTATCCAGCGTAATGATTTGGTTCCGTTGCTGAACGATCAATATCGTCTTAATCATTATGCAGATAGTGTCATTCAAGCACAGTCTGTGTTGCTTAACGGGATAGACCCGCAGCTCACTTTACAGTTGAGTCAAACTATTGAGCAACTGATCCAGTCATTGGCTGACTCAAAAAAATACCTGAAAAAGCGTAAATTTAATGGGCTGCAAAAGTGGCTGGGAATTGATATTGAATATGGTTCGACCCAAGTTGAGTACTATAAAAAACTGGATCAGCTGTTGGATCGAGCTAATCATCTCAGTCAGAAATTACAAATCGAAATTCAAAAGTCGCAAGCACGTTATCAGCAGCTTACTGGTTTACGTGAGCAAATGGCCAAATATATATCTGCGGCTGAAGCATTTTTACTGGAATATCCTAAATTTGTGAAGAATGCACATCCTTTAGATAACTTTGCAGAACGTTTATCGAAGAAAATAAATAGCTTACAAACTTTGCAAAGCAGTAATGATATTGCAATTACTCAAATGCAATTGTCTCAGCAGCTTTCATTGAGTTTGTTAGATCGTTTTAAAGAAGCACAGCAGGTCTTGATCCCAGCATGGCAATATCATGTCAAACAATCGCAGCAATCAAGCTCGACAATTGAACTGGAAAAGCTCGATAATAGCCGTGAAAAATTGATTCATACCTTAAAAAAATCACTACAGAAACCAACACTTTAAGAAATAGATTAGGTGAATTATGACCAACTCAGAACAAAACAGTCTTGTGGTAGAGCCAACCACCGAAGTGATTGAACATAAGTTTCAACAGTTAAATTTGCAAGAAATTGGTTTGCAACAAGATGACTTCAATGCGGTCTTGGCAGCACGGAAAGAGTTGGCAGAAATCAACCATAACGCCGTAGCGGAGTATGGTAAAAATATTGCGACACAAACCTCTGGATATACAGATGAATTGCTTAATTTGGTTCAAAATAAGGACTTGGATGAAACAGGGCAAAAGCTGAATCAGGTGGTACAAGTCGCACAACAACTCAATACCTCAAGTATCTTAAATAAAAAGAAAAATTCAGGTTTCTTCGGTGGTTTGATGAACAAAATTAAAGGGGCAAAGAATAATATTGATATGCACTTTAATACCACCAAAGAGCAGATTGATACTTTGGTGAAAGAAATTGAGAAATCGCAGTCTGGTTTAAAAGCACGTGTTGATACACTAGATCGGATGTTTAATGGTGTGCAAAGTGAATATAAACAGCTGGGTGTCTATATCGCAGCAGGTAAGTTGAAACAGGATGAAATTCAGCAGGAAATCTCAACGCTGACTTCGCAGGCACAAGATCAAACCACGACGCAGAGAGTTTACGACCTCAATCATTTAGCCAATAATTTGGAAAAACGCGTGAGTGATTTGCAGGTTTTACAACAATCAGCCATGCAAACATTACCGATGATTCGTATTATCCAGTCTAATAATTTGATGTTGGTCGATAAGTTTTATGCCATTAAAAACATCACATTGCCTGCATGGAAAAACCAAATTAGTTTGGCGATTTCTTTAAATGAGCAGAAGAATAGTGTGCAGTTGGCCAATACCATTGACGATGCGACCAATGACTTATTGAAGCGCAATGCTGATTTGTTACATCAAAACTCAGTAGATACAGCGAAAGCAAATCAACGTTCAGTGATTGATATTGAGACGCTTGAACATGTACAAAACACCCTCATTAAAACAGTAAATGATGTGATTCAAATACAAAAAGAAGGGATGCAGAAACGTGCGGAAGCAACCACACGGTTGCGTAGTTTGCAGGACAATTTGAATCAATTGGTTTTAGACTCGAGTTCTAATCGTACGACACCATCTTAATGCCGAGTTGGGTGGTCGATAGAGGAGAAGCATTTGCCTTCCTTAGATGAGTATGTTGTTCAGCCTCAGCACATTGAACAAGGCGTGGTTGCACTTAAACAACGTCAACGTAAACTGAGTTTATGGTGTATGTTGAGTGCTGCCTTGTTTATTGCCTCGAGCATTAGTTATTTTCTACAACCTGATTTTGTCTATAGTTTTTTTGGACTGAGCACTGAAATACAGCAACTGCATATGCCCATGAGTGTCGATGAAAATCTCGCATCACTAGGACATCAGCCAGATTATTTTCTGAATTTGCTGTCATGGTTTGGTTGGCTTGTGCTCAAGATCATGGTGTCTTTTGTTGGTGCATTCGTACTGGTGCACTATGCACGGAAAATTCATTTTTTCTATGTACGTTTTCAATCTTTTATACTGAAGTTTGTGGCATGGCTGATTGCCTTTATTCTGCTTTGGTCAGGTCTGACCTATGTGCAATATGATTTAAAAGATGATGAAAGCGAGGCTTTTCACCGAATCGTACACTACGATAAAAACATTCAGCAAAGTGAAATAGCGCAGTATTTGCAGCAGTCGAAAATACAAATACCTGTAAAACATTATTTGCTTGCGCAGACGGCATTGTTACACCAACCTGTCGATAAAAATGCAGCAATTCCGCATGTGCTTGCTCTGGTCCAAGCAGAAAAAAATGATTCACATTTTATTGAATATGGGTTTAAGCCTGAACAGTTATGGACGATGCAACATCAACTCTATGGCAAAACACTCACGCCGATGGCTGAAAGTGTAGAAAAACAAGTTCAGCAAGCAGCGCAGTTTACTACGGTCATGCAGTTCTTTTCGCTTATCTTGATGTTACTGATGGCAGTGCTGAGTCTTGTGTTGTTTGGTCTAACGCGTCAGTTAAAAGCCAGAACTTTAAGAATTGAACAGCGAATGCAGAGTGAATCTTAAGCTTTTACTTCATTTAAAGTCCTGCGTTTAGTGGGACTTTTTATGATGAATATATTTAAATCTATAAAACCGATTATTAAAATAAAAACAAACTGTTTTATCTATTTTTAGATTTACTCTATGATTCTTCT